>CALUZC010000006.1 GCA_944325215.1 uncultured Mucispirillum sp.
ATCACGCAAGCTTTCCATAAATAATTCTGACATATCTGTTATTTTACTTGTATCAATATCACCTAAACTTATACTTTTATTATCTACTAATGCTTTTAATTCTTCCTTTGTTTCTGGTTTATAATTTTTCTTACAACCTGCTAAACTCAAAATTATCAATAAAACTAATAATACATTTAAAAAATAAACTTTTTTCACACCCTTTTCCTTATAAAAAAGGGTGTATAAAAATGAGGCGAACACATTTATTTGTCCAAAAATTTGGGTTCGCCTCAAAATACACCCTTTTATATATTTAATATTTTCAAATATTAATTATTTAGTGCTAATTCGTAGAATTTTAAATCAGCCTCTTTTTCTAAACGCTCTTCCTCGCTTATTTCAGCATTTAGTTCGGAAGTAAGAGCATCAAAAGCACTTTGATATTTTGCTTTATCAATATCTTTTACGAATACTGCTTTTTCTGCTAAAACGTTTACTTTATTATCAGCCACTTCAAGAAACCCTTTAGATACTATGACCTTGTATGTTTCTTGTCCTATTGCATAGGTAAGCACACATGGCACTAAGGCTGTGCAAAATGGAGAGTGGTCTGGGTATAAACCAAATGCACCACCTGCTCCTGCTGCAAATACATTATCTACATCTGATGAAACAAGTAATTTTTCAGGTGAAACAAGTTCAAGAAACAATTTATCAGCCATAATATTATCCTTGTTTAGATTGCTCGTAAGCAGCTAAAACTTCATCTATACCACCTTTCATAAGGAATAACTGCTCAGGTATATCATCACATTTACCTTCAAGTATCATTTTAAAGCCTGCAATAGTATCTTTTAATGATACATATTTACCCGGTGCACCAGTAAACTGTTCTGCAACATGGAATGGTTGTGATAAAAATCTTTGGATTTTTCTTGCACGAGCAACTGTTAATTTATCATCATCTGATAATTCTTCCATACCTAAGATAGCAATAATATCTTGAAGCTCTTTATAGCGTTGTAGCACTGCTTGAACGCCACGAGCCACATTATAGTGTTCTTCACCTACATATGCAGGGTCTAATATTCTTGATGTAGAATCAAGCGGGTCAACTGCTGGGTAGATACCAATTTCAGCAATAGCACGAGAAAGAACTGTTTTTGCATCAAGGTGAGCAAATGTTGTTGCTGGTGCTGGGTCTGTTAAGTCGTCTGCAGGAACATATACTGCTTGAACTGACGTAATAGAACCTTTTTTAGTTGATGTAATACGTTCTTGTAATTCACCCATTTCTGTTCCTAATGTTGGCTGATAACCAACGGCAGATGGCATACGCCCTAAAAGTGCAGAAACTTCACTACCTGCTTGTGAGAAACGGAAGATATTATCAACGAATAATAACACGTCCTGACCTTCATCTCTAAAATGCTCAGCAATAGAAAGTGCAGAAAGAGCAACTCTCATACGAGCACCCGGAGATTCGTTCATTTGACCATATACAAGTGATACTTTATCAATAACGTTTGATTCTGTCATTTCTAGGAAAAGGTCGTTACCTTCACGAGTTCTTTCACCAACCCCAGCAAATACTGAGTAACCACCATGACCATGTGCAATATTGTGGATAAGCTCCATAATGATAACTGTTTTACCAACACCTGCACCACCGAAAAGACCAGTTTTACCACCTTTTGTGTATGGTTCAAGTAAGTCAATAACTTTAATACCAGTTTCTAATATTGCAACACTAGTTTCTTGGTCTTCTAATGCTGGTGTAGGCTGGTGGATAGCTCTTGTAGCTTTAGCGTTAACTGGTCCTCTGTTATCCACAGGTTCACCAACAACGTTTAAGATACGGCCAAGAACTTCTTTACCCACTGGAACAGATATTGGTTTACCAGTGTTTGATACTTCCATACCTCTAACTAAACCATCAGTAGAAGCCATTGCAACAGCACGAACTGTATCTTCACCAAGGTGCTGTGCTACTTCACATATAACATTACGTTTTTGTGCTTTATCTTCAATTACAAGAGCGTTGTAGATTTCTGGAAGTTTGCCAGAAGCAAATTGAACGTCTACAACAGGTCCAATAATCTGAATGATTTTGCCTGTATTTTCTGCCATGAATGTTCTCCTAATTATTTTAATGCTTCAGCACCGTTGACAATGTCTAACAGTTCTGTAGTAATAGCTGCCTGCCTTGTTTTATTGTAATTTAAGACAAGCTTTTTAATCATTTCGCCGGCACTTCTAGTTGCATTATCCATAGCAACCATTCTTGCACCGTGTTCCCCTGCCACAGACTCAAGCATACTTTGGAATATACTTGTGTTTATAAATTGAGGAAGTAAATTATTTAATAATTCACTAACATCTGGTTCATATTCAAAATCTGGATATTTTGGTTCTGAACCACCCTCAATGGCAAGAGGTAATAATTTTTTACTTCTAACTACTTGGGAAGAAGTGGATTTAAATTCATTATATATTAGGTGAACTTCATCAGCACCACCATTAATAAATGATTTTGCTACAAGTTTACCCACGTTGATGGCATCATTAAAGGTATATTTACCCCCAAAGCCTACCCACTTTTCAACAATTTCAAAACCACGTTTAGCAAAAAAATCAAAAGCACGTTTGCCAATAGGCATAATTTTAATAGTTTTGCCTTTATTTTCTTTTACAAAGTTTTGTGCTGCCTTTAAAACATTTGAGTTAAAAGCACCACATAAACCTTTATCACTAGTTACCACAACTAAATAAATTGTTTTAACTTCTTCTTTTGCTTCAAAGAAAGCGTGGTCTGAACTGCCTCCTGCACGGTTAGAAAGTTCTTGTATTAATTCTGCAAGTTTAGCAGAATATGGGCGAGCAGACTGCATAGCCTCTACTGCCTTACGCATTTTAGCAGCTGAAACCATTTTCATGGTTTTAGTTATCTTTTGCGTATTACTTACAGAATTTATTTTTCGTTTAATATCGCGTGCACTAGCCATTAAAAGCTCCTAATCTCCTAAAAATTATCAGTGAGCATACACTAAATAATTTAATCAGCTAATTTTATGCAGTAAACTGCTTTTTAAAAGTATCTAAAGCTGATTTCATTTTAGCTGTTAAATCATCAGAAATAGCTTTCTTCTCAACAATTTCTTCTAATATACCTAAACCACTTGATTTAAGATATGCAAGATAGTCAGCTTCAAATTTTCTAACATCTTTCACTTCTATATCATCAAGATACCCATTAATTGCTGCAAAAATAACTGCAACTTGTTCTTCAACTGGGAATGGTTTATTTTTATTTTGTTTTAAAAGTTCCATTAAACGGCTTCCACGAGTAAGCTGTTTTTGCGTAGCAGGGTCTAAATCACTGCCAAACTGAGCAAATGCTGCCATTTCTCTGTATTGAGCAAGTTCAAGACGAAGTTTACCTGCAACTTGTTTCATAGCTTTAATCTGAGCAGAACCACCAACACGAGATACAGAAATACCTGCGTTAACTGCTGGACGGAAACCTGAGTTAAAAAGGTCAGTCTCTAAGAATATCTGCCCGTCTGTAATAGAAATTACGTTAGTAGGGATATATGCAGAAACATCACCTGCTTGTGTTTCAATAATTGGTAATGCTGTTAAAGAACCTGCACCTAATTCATCATTTAATTTAGCTGCCCTTTCTAATAACCTAGAGTGTAAGTAGAATACATCACCAGGGTAAGCTTCACGGCCAGGTGGGCGGCGAAGTAATAATGACATTTGCCTGTATGCTGTTGCATGTTTAGATAAATCATCATAGATTAATAAAGCATGTTTACCATTATCTCTAAAATATTCACCCATTGTGCAGCCTGCAAGAGGGGCAATAAATTGTAATGGAGCTGGGTCAGATGCTGTTGCTGCAACCACTATTGTATAATCCATTGCACCATGTTCTTCTAATGTTTGAACAACTTGTGCAACAGTTGAACGTTTTTGACCAATTGCCACATAAACACAAATCATGTTTTGGCCTTTTTGGTTGATAATAGTATCAAGTGCTATGGCAGTTTTACCAGTTTGACGGTCGCCAATAATAAGCTCCCTTTGACCTCTGCCTATAGGTATCATAGAGTCAATTGCTTTAATACCTGTTTGAACTGGCTCATGAACTGGTTTTCTTAAAACGATACCGGGAGCCACTTTTTCGATAACATCAGTTTTTTTAGCATTAATAGGGCCTTTACCATCAATTGGTTGACCAAGTGAGTTAACAACCCTGCCCACAAGCTCTTCACCAACAGGCACTGATGCGATTTTACCTGTGCGTTTTACAGTATCACCTTCTTTAATAGAAAGGTAATCACCCATAATAACAACACCTACATTGTCCTCTTCTAAGTTCAATGTCATACCAAAAATACCACCAGGAAATTCTACTAATTCCCCAGCCATAACATTGTCAAGCCCGTAAACCTTTGCAATACCATCACCTGCGCTGATTACGGTGCCAACTTCCTCCATAGCAACCTTTTTATCAAAATCTTTGATTTGGTCGCGTATGATCTGGCTTATTTCTTCCGCTTTTATGTGCATAAAGCCATGCTCCTTGAAATATATATTCTTTTCCTTAAACCTTTAAAAGGCAAGGTTTTATAAATTTTACATTAATGAAGCTTTTAATTTGTCTAACTGACCTTTAATAGTGGCATCAAATAATTTGCTGCCAAGCTTCACTTTCACGCCGCCAATAACAGACGGGTCAACCTTTTCTTGTAATATAACTTTTTTACCTGTTAAATATTCTAAACGTTTAACAAGCTCTTTTTTAACGTCATCTTTCGCACTGCTTGCAAAAACTGCTTCTGCTTCCACTTTGTTTTCAGCTTCCATAATAAGCTTTTTAACAGCCTTATCAATATCTGCAATTAAAATAAGACGTTTTTTTTCAATTAAGACTGCTATAAATTTAAAAAGCTCTTCACTGATTTTACCAGATTTTTTAAGGCTTTCGAAAATAGCATACTTATCTTCTTGAGATATAGTAGGGTTTTTCACCACATTAGTAAAGTCAGTGCTTGTGTGGTATAGGGAAGCTAAAGAAGAAAGTTCTTCCCATATTTTAGCAGCACTGCTTGAATGGTTTGCATTAATATGAGCGAAAAAC
Source organism: uncultured Mucispirillum sp. (assembly GCA_944325215.1). Taxonomy (GTDB): domain Bacteria; phylum Chrysiogenota; class Deferribacteres; order Deferribacterales; family Mucispirillaceae; genus Mucispirillum. The sequence continues at coordinate 5,132 of CALUZC010000006.1, forward strand.
GCTCCTGCGTAACGTCTTGCAATAGTATTATTACTCACTTGCTACTCCCCGATACGCTTAACGTATTCATCTAATATTTTAGCAGCTTTATCGCCACTTATTTCTTTTATAAGTTTTGCTTCTGCCTGACTTGTTGCAAGCTCTACAGCCTCATGGTGAAGTTCTTGTATTGCACGTTCTTTTTCTGATTCTATCATATTAAGTGCAAATTGTTTCATTTGTTCCACATGTTTTTTAGCATCAGCTACCATGCTTTCACGTTCTGCCTCAGCAGTGCGTTTTGCATTTTCTTTCATAAGTTCTAGTTCTTTTTGCAACTGCTGCATTTTAGCTTCATATTCTTTTACTTTTTTAGCTGCCTCTTCTTTTGCAAGTTCTGCTTCAGCTAATGCGGCTTTGATTTCTTCTGTTTTTTTAGTAAGAATATTTCTAACAGGTTTTGCTGCTAGTAAATATAAAAGAATAGCAAATACAACAAACATTGCAACACGGTAGCCAAAAGTTTTCCAGTCTAGCTCACCACCTGCTGCAAAAGCATATAATGGAAAAGTTAGTATTAAAAATAATAAAATTATTCTTTTCACAGATGCACCCCTTAAGCAATATTACCAGATACTGTTTTGTATATCATCTCACTAATATCGCCAACTTCTTTTTGAAGTGCAGCTCTTGCTTCTTCGCGAGATTTATTTAATTCAGCACGAGCTGAATCTGTAGTTTTTGCTATTTCTGCTTTAGCAGCTGAAATAATAGCGTCCACCTCTTTTGAAGCCTCATCTTGCATTTTAACTTGGTATGCAGACATTTCTGCTTTAACTGCAAGTAACTGTTCTTCATAAGCTTTTTTGGAATCTTCCACTGACTGCAGCTGGCTATCTGCTGTAGATTTAAGGCCGTTTATTTTCTCATTCCTGGCATTAATAGTCTTATTAACTGGGTTTAAATATAAAAACTTAGCCATAATAATAACTATGATAAGAAGGAAAAGTTGAATAAACAGAGTAGTATCTAATTCAATAGAAATCATTAGCCATGCTCCCTTTATAAGATTTACAGGATACCCTGTATAATACATTAAGAATAAAATGTATTTTTGCTATAAATATACTTTATCAGTATTATTATAAAGTGTCAAGATTAAAACACATTCAAAAGACAGCAAAAAGTATTTAATTTATTTTTCTTTTACATTTGAAAATGTTTCTATTTTTCAATATGTTATAACATATTGAAAAAAATTATTATAAAGTTTTTTGAAAGCCTATACAATGTCTAAAAAATATAACATTTTTATAGTGATTTTTAGTAGAGTTATCATATTTATTAAGTTATTCCATATATAATACTAAATTATTTTTAATGCTGCTGTTATTATATTTGCTTACATATTTTACTGCTGCAAATAATTAATAAAATCATTAATACTAAATATTTAGAAACATAAGCAGCATCTTAAATAAATTTTATAAAATAACTCTTTTATTTTGTATTATTCCTTATACCAAGCTGGTGGGTTTGCATATAACGGGCTTTCATCAAAAATATAAATATATTCTTTCAAACTTTTTACATTCCATGCAGATAAATCTTGATTAAAGCTTGATGCACCATAAAACATATTGGTCATATCGTCTACATTTGATACGTTCCACTTACTAATATCTTGATTAAAGCTTTTTGCATTAGCAAACATAGAAGCCATATCTTCAACATAAAATGTGTTCCATTTAGATATATCTTGATTAAAAGATTCTGCTCCACTAAACATACCATTCATATTTTCCACACTGGAAGTATCCCATGATGATATATCTTCATTAAAAGTTTTCGCCCTTAAAAACATTCCACTCATATTAAACACATTTGATACATTCCATGATGAAATACCAGCATATGATTTTCTACTAGAATATGCAAAAAGACTGTGCATATCTGTAATATTGCTTACATCAATATCACCTAGATTTATGCTTTCATTATCAACCAGTTTTTTTAAATCTTCATATGTATATGGAGTATATTTATATGTAGACTTATTGCTGTTATCTATAATAACACTATTTTCTTGAATATCAGATTCTGCAGTTTTATTATTTTCTTCCATATCCAATATTAAATCACTGTTGGAATCATTATAGCTTTCACTGCTTACACTATATGTATCATAATTACTTTCTTCCTTATTATTTTTAACTACAATATCCACATAAACTATTGTCAGCAAAATAATAATCAATAACACTCTAAACCATTGTTTATTAAGCAGTTCTTTTATTTTCTTCATATTTTCACCTTATTATATTTTATTCAGATATTTTTGCTTTATCTTTATACCATAACGGTTCTCTGCCTTCTAATTTACTGCCTTTAAATACCAAACCATGCAACTCTGCCTTATCATTTAACTGCCATTTACTTAAATCCTGATTAAAATTTGATGCATTAAAAAACATACTGGTAAAATTTATAACCTTTGACACGTTCCAGGAAGATATATCCTGATTAAATTTAAAAGCATCTTCAAACATGTCTGCCATATTGCTAACATTAGAAACATTCCATGAGCCTATATTTTGATTAAAATAAAGAGCGTTACAAAACATTTTGCTCATATTAGTAACATTTGATGTATCCCATGATGATATATCCTGATTAAATGAGCTGCCTTTAAACATTCCTTCCATATTTTCCACATTAGAAACATTCCATAAAGATATATCCTGGTTAAAATCACTATTTTCAAACATATAAGACATATTATTTACATTTGCAACATTCCACTTGCTTATATCACATTTTACTTCAATACCTGCAAACATATATGACATATTTTCTACTTGTGATAAATTCCAGCTGCTTATATCACCACTAAAACTTACAGCATGAGAAAACATATATGACATATTTTTAACATTAGAAACGTCCCAGTTTTTTATGTTTTGATTAAAGTTTACAGCATAGGAAAACATACTAGACATTGTATTAACCTGCGATACATTCCAGTTTGAAATATTTTGGTTAAAACTTTCTGCACCTGTAAACATTTTAGACATATCTTTTACATTACTAGTATTCCATTTACTTATATCTTGGTTAAAAGAAACTGCATTATAAAACATAAATGACATATTTTCTACATTTGAAGTATCCCATGTTGATATATTACCATTGAAATATTTAACTCCATAAAACATAAAACTCATATCTGTAACTTTAGATACATTCCATTTATCTAGATTTTGATTAAACCTTTTTGCCTTACAAAACATATTGTTCATATTTTTAACATTGGAAACATTCCAAGAGCCTATATCCCTGTTAAATTTTACTACCCCATAAAACATGCTTTCCATATTTTCCACATTAGAAGTATCCCATGTTGATATATCTTCATTAAAAGTTTTCGCATTATAAAACATATATGACATATCTTTTACTTTTGATGTATTCCATGATGATATACCATCAAACTTAACACGTTTACTGTCTTCAAACAGTCTGGACATATCATCTATTAAACTTACATTTATATATGAAAGTGGTATATTAATATCTTCCACTAATAATTTAAGTTCATCTTTAACATAAGGAACATATTGATTATTATACACTTTTATTTCAGAAATATTTTTTTTAGGAACATAATTTTCTATATCTTGACGTTCTTTTATGATTTCATCTGGTAAAGTAACTTCCTGCTTTTTATTATCATTATTACAGCCTGCAACAATTATTAATAAAACAACATATATTGTGTGCTTTACCATATTAGAAAAGTATTTTATCATTATATTACCCCCTACAATTTTTTTAATTATTTTCTATACATGAAAAATCCAACGGAATATTTCAACATCATTTAATAAAATACAGTAAATCTTATTTCTTCATATATTTATTTTTTTACACTGCATGCAAATATATTAATAAAATCATTAATACTAAATATTTCAAAATCTAAGCAACATCTTAAATCAATTTTATAAAATAACTCTTTTATTTTGTATTATTCCTTATACCAAGCTGGTGGGTTTGCATATAACGGGCTTTCATCAAAAATATAGATATATTTTTTCAAACTTTTTACATTCCATGCAGATAAATCTTGATTAAAGCTTTTAGCACCATAAAACATATTAATCATTTCTCTAACATTAGATACGTCCCATGAGCTTATATTTTGGTTAAAACTTTCTGCACCTTCAAACATACTAGACATATCTTCTACTTTGGATACATTCCATGAGCCTATGTTTCGGTTAAAACTTTTTGCTCCCTGAAACATACCTTTCATAGTTTTTACATTAGATACATTCCAGATTCCTATATCTTGATTAAAACTTTCTGCATTAAAAAACATATCAGCCATATTTTCTACTTTGGATACATTCCATGAACCTATTTCCTGATTAAACCTTACTGCCTCCGCAAACATATCGTTCATATTTTCCACATTAGATGTATCCCATGATGATATATCAGAATTAAAAAATGATGCATCATAAAACATATTTTCCATAGTTTTCACATTAGATACATTCCATTTCTCTATTCCTGAAAAATCTTTACGGTCACAATTATAAAATAAATGAGACATATCTGTTATTTGACTAACATCTATCTCACCTAAACTTATGCTTTCATTGGTAACTAACTCTCTTAATTCGTCCCTTGTTTCTGGGTAATATTTTATTTCTTGATTTTTTTTATTATAAACATAAATTCCAATGATTAATATTGAAATTAATAAAATAAATACTTTTTTCATATCATATGCCCCTAACCATCTTCTTTTAAATTTGATTATGCAACCACATATTTCATATTTGTAACATGGCTTACATTCCATGACTCTATGCCTTTAAAATTTTTCCTTGTGCTTTGTTCAAAAATATTTGATAAATCAGATACTTTGCTGATAACTATAATTGATAGTTTGATTTTATTATTTTGTGCAATTTTTTGTAGTTCTTCATTATTTTCTAGAAAATATTTATATTTTCTATGCATCTAATAAACTCCCCTTAATATTTAATAAATAGCATTGATTAGTTATAAGATTTATACTTTGTCATAGTTAATTTTCTTTTTTACTAATCGTTTATGATACCATAGTGGTGGCAGTTTTTCAACTGGACATTCAGAAAACATATCTGCCATATCATCTACCATATCTATATTCCAGGCATTTAAATCCTGAGAAAATTTTTCTGCACACCAAAACATTCTCTGCATATTCAGCACTTTAGATGTATCCCATTGGGAAATATTACTATTAAATCTTTTAGCAAAAGCAAACATACCCTCCATATTTTCTACATTAGATACATTCCATCTTGATAAATCCTGGTTAAAATGCTCCACAAAATAAAACATAGAAAACATATTGGTTACATTTGATGTATCCCATGAGGATATATCACTGTTAAAATGACCAGCTGCCTGAAACATGCCTGCCATATTCTTTACCTTTGATACATTCCACTTTGATAAATTAGCATCAAATAACCCAGCCTGACAAAACATATAACTCATATCTTCCACATTAGATACATTCCATGAGCCTATTTCCTGCCTAAATTCAAATGCCATATAAAACATATTATTCATATCTTTTACTTTTGATGTGTTCCATGTACATATATTTTTATTAAAATTTAAAGCCATATGAAACATGCCTGCCATATTTTCCACATTAGACACATTCCATGTAGATAAATCCTGGTTAAATGCATAAGCTTTATGAAACATGTATGACATATCTTTTACATTAGATACATTCCATTTTAATAATTTTTGGTTATAACTTTCTGCTTCAGAAAACATTTTAGACATATTTTCTACATTAGACGTATCCCACTCTTCAATGTAGCCATTAAATCTTTTTGCACCAGAAAACATGCCAGCCATATTCTCAACTTTAGATACATTCCATCTGTTTAATGTTTGGTTAAATTTCTTTGCATTTTCAAACATATAAGACATATCTTCTACATTTGATGTATCCCATAAAGAAATATCAGCATTAAATTCTTCTGCTCCTGAAAACATACCTGCCATATTTTTTACATGGCTCACATTCCAGTGCTCTATACCTTTATATACTGTCCTTTTCGTATCTTTAAAAAGATATGATAAATCATCTACATGGCTAATATCAACAGATGCTAAATCTATATAAGTCACTGCTAATAACTCATGTAGTTCTTCTTTAGTTGTAGGAATATAAGCATATTTTCTATTTTTGTTATCCATATATTCTCCTAATATCATAAGAATACATATTATAAAAAGAATATATTACTACAAATTTTTAAAAAAATAAATATCTGATATTTTATTCTTCTGTTTTAATTCTAATAAAAAAGCCATTATATTTACTATTATACCATTTTGGGATATATTCTTCATCTACCCCAACAAACATATCTTCCATATTTGCCACATTAGAAATATTCCAGTTATTTATATCACCATTAAAATCATCGCAGTCATAAAACATTTCATTCATATTTTTTACATGCTCCACATTCCATAATTCTATACCTTTAAAATCACTGCGTTCACTGTATTTAAAAAGCTCTGAAAAATCTGATACATGGCTTATATCTATATCATTTAGCGATATGCTGTCATTACCAACAAGTGCTTGTAGCTCATTTTTATTAAGTGGAACAAACCTATCTTTTATATGTTTTGTTTTTTCATTTTGCTTATTATAATATTCAATATTTGCATACCAGTATGGTTTATTATTATCTATTGGCGAGCCTATAAACATATTATCTGTGGCACATTCTCTGCTTATATGCCATGATGATAAATCATAATTAAAAAGTAATGCATAAGCAAACATATATGCAACACTTTTTACGTGTGATATATCCCAGCAGGATAAATCACAATTAAAATTTTCCGTTCTATTAAACATACTTGTCATATATACGACACTAGATATATTCCACCTGCTTATATCTGCACTAAATTTTTTTGCCTTCATAAACATAAATGATGTATTCTTCACTTTAGATATATCCCAGCCACTTATATCCTGATTAAAATTTTCAGCATCATAAAACATTGCATGCATATTTTCTACATTTGATGTATTCCAGTTACTTATATTTTGATTAAAACTGCTTGCTCCATCAAACATACTGCACATATCTTTGACATTTGATGTATCCCATGTGCTAATATCACCATTAAAATTATTTGCCCACATAAACATACTACTCATATTTATAACATTAGATGTATTCCATGATGATAAATCTTGATTAAAACTTTTTGCATAATGAAACATATAAGACATATTTTTTACACTTGATACATTCCATGATGATATATCTTGGTTAAAACTTTCAGCACTATGAAACATTTCAGACATATCTTCCACACAGGATACATTCCACATACTAATATCTTCATTAAATGATTTATTATAATAAAACATTTTATGCATATTTTTTACATGGCTCATATCCCATAATTTTATACCTTCATACTCATTTCTTTCACTTCTAAAAACACAACTCATATCATATATATTACTTATATCTATATCTTTTAGTGAAATATTATCATTATTTACAAGTGCCTGTAATTCTCTATTTGTAAGTGGCATATATTTATCTTTTATATTTTTTGTCCTTTCATCTAAATTATTATAATATTCAATATTACAATACCAAAAAGGTGGTTTTTTTTCTATTTTTGTTTTATAAAACATATAATTTATAAAACACTCTCTTTTTATTTTCCACTTGGATAAATCAGCTTTAAACTTCTTTGCATTATAAAACATAAGCTGAGCATCATTTAAAGAAGAAGTATCCCATAATGATAAATCTTGATTAAAGCTAAAAGCTTCACAAAACATAAAACTTGTATCTTCTACATTACTAATATCCCATAAAGATATATTCTGATTAAACTTTTTAGCACCATGAAACATACTTGCCATATTTGTAACCTGAGATACATTCCAAGAGCCAATAGGTTTATTAAACTTTACAGCACCATTAAACATACGATACATATCTTTTACATTTGATACATTCCATGAGCTTATATCTTGATTAAAACTACTTGCACCATTAAACATACTACTCATATTTGTAACATTAGATACATTCCACGAAGATATATTCTCATTAAAATATTCTGCGTAACAAAACATACTATTCATATCTTGAACATTAGATGTATCCCATAAATTTATGCCAGAATAATCTTTTCTTTCACAGTTAAAAAATAATTCAGACATATCATCAATTTCACTGGTATCTATATCGCCTAAATAAATATTAAAATCCCATACTAAATCATAAAGTTCACTATATGTTTTTGGTTTATATTTCATTACTTTATATCCTTATAAAAAAAGCCCTTTACTTATAAATAAAGAACTTTAGCTTGTCGAAAAAATACATTTTTTCGACAGTCTTTTGCCAACTTAATAATGCTTGCCGCATTTTATTAGGCTACAAGGGTAACTAAACTTGGATACACGCTCCAAGTTTAGTTAAACAGATTAATTTTAATGTAGCTAAGATTTCTTATTTTAAATTAAAAAATAATCAATGACGTTTTAAATGGTCAAAGCCCTTTACTTGTAGATAAAGGGCTTTATATATTCTAGTTATATTTTTAATTATCTTAAAATATCAATACCAGGCAGTGTGCCAAATTCTACATATTCTAAAGATGCACCGCCGCCTGTTGAAATGTGGGATATTTTATCAGCCACCCCTGCTTTTTTAACAGCAGAAACAGAATCGCCACCACCAACAATAACTGTAACACCTAAATCAGCAAGTTTTTTAGCAATAGAGAATGTACCTTCTGCATAAGCTGGCTGTTCAAATACACCCATAGGGCCATTCCATAAAACAGTTTTGCAAGGCTCTAAAGCTGCAGCATATTCCTGCCTTGATTTTGGTCCAATATCGAGCCCCATATAACCATCAGGTATAGCCTGCTCATTACATACTTTAGGCTCGCCGCCAAATTTATCAGAAATAATGTGGTCTACAGGAAGCATAATTTTAATGCCTGCTTTTTCTGCTTCAGCAAGAACATCACGCACTGTATCCATTTGCTCATCTTCCACTAAAGACGTCCCTGTTGATATACCTTTATATTTTAAGAAAGTATAAGCCATAGCACCACCAATTAAAATAACGTCTGCTATTTTTAAAAGGCTTTTAATAACACCTATTTTATCACTTACCTTTGCACCACCAATAATAGCTGCTAATGGTTTTTCTGGGTTTTTAATAAGTTTATCAAAATATTTTGCTTCTTTTTCAACTAAAAAGCCTGCTGCTTTATCTTTAATAAGTTCAGCAACTCCGTAAACTGAAGCATGTTTTCTGTGGCATGTGCCAAAAGCATCGTTTACATAAACTTCAAATGGTTTTGCAAGTTCTTTAGCAAATTCTGGTTCGTTTTTTTCTTCGCCCTTATAAAAACGAACATTTTCTAAAAGAAGCACTTCGCCGTCTTTCATGTTATTAACAGCTTCTGCCACTTTTTCACCTATGCAGTCTTCCACAAACTTAACAGGGAAAATATTTTTAGAATTAATATAATCAGCCACTGGTTTTAAAGAGTATTCCATTTTCTTTTCCCCTTTTGGCCTGCCAAGGTGGCTGCATAATGCAACACGAGCACCCTGCTCTATAGCATATTTAATAGTTTTTGCTGCTTCTTGGATACGTGTATCATCACCTACAACACCTTCTTTTATAGGCACATTAAAATCTACACGGATAAATGTTTTTTTACCTTTTAAATTTAAATCTTTTATGCTTTTAACCATATTCTGCTCCATAGTTTGAGTATATGAAATGATAAAAAAATGGGGGAGCAAAAAACTCCCCGCAAATTGTATATTATAATCAGATTATAATACTTTAGTAAGTAATTGAGCTGCTCTAGTAGAATAACCCCATTCGTTATCATACCAAGAGATAACTTTAACCATGTTGCCTTCCATAACTTTAGTAAGTTTAGAATCAAATGAAGATGAGTTATCGTTGCCGTTAAAGTCAATAGAAACAAGCTCTTCATCATAGTAGCCTAAGATGCCTTTCAATGGGCCTTCTGCAGCTTCTTTAATAGCAGCGTTGATTTCTTCTGCTGTAACGTTTTTGCTAACTTTACATACTAAGTCAACAACAGATACATTTGGTGTTGGGACACGGATAGCAAAACCGTCTAATTTACCTTTTAATTCTGGTAATACTAAACCAACTGCTTTAGCTGCACCAGTTGATGTAGGAATCATAGAAACAGCAGCTGCTCTAGCCCTTCTTAAGTCTTTGTGTGGAAGGTCTAATATTCTTTGGTCGTTTGTATATGAGTGAACTGTAGTCATAAGACCATGTTCTATACCGAATTTGTCATTAATAACTTTTGCAACTGGTGCAAGACAGTTAGTTGTGCAAGATGCGTTAGAAATAATGTTGTGGCTTGCTTTGTCATATTTATCAAAGTTAACGCCTAAAACTACTGTTATATCAGGGTCAGTAGCTGGAGCAGAAATAATAACTTTTTTAGCGCCTGCTTTTAAGTGTTTTTCAGCATCTGGGCGTTTAGTAAAAAGACCAGTTGATTCTAAAACTACTTCAACACCAAGTTTACCCCATGGAAGATTTTCAGGGTCTCTTTCTTTTGTAATTTGGATTTTTTTGCCATCAATTGCAATATAGTCTTCACCATAAGTGATTTCATTTTTTAAGTTGCCGTGAACTGAGTCGTATTTTAATAAATGAGCAAGTGTTTTTGGGTCTGTTAAATCGTTAATAGATACGAAATCAATATCTAATTTGTGTTCTAATGCAGAACGAAGAACGCATCTACCAATACGTCCAAAACCATTAATACCAACTTTTACAGCCATTTTTGCCTCCGATTGTAACCTCATAGGGTTTTAATTTTTCAAGTATGTTATATGGTATAATTTAAAATGAATGTTGTCAATAAAATTTAAAAAAAAAGATAAAATTACTCAAAATATGTAACCAGTAAAAATTTCGTGCGTCTTACTGTTATATAGACCACAAAATAAAGGAGAATAGAAAATGAAAAAATTTATTTTTGCATTAATGGCTGTAATGTTTACATTTGCTTATGCTGATGTTTCTATGGCTGATGACTGGGAAGACTATTATGTATATCAAAATATGAACAAAGTTCCACCTCCACCACCAATGAATAATGTGCCATATTATGTTATGGACGATTATGATGACTATGTGGAAGATTATTATAAATGTATGCTTGGTGTAGACTGGGATTCAGTTTGCATGTACTGGCATGATTATGCTAGAAAAAAAGGCATAAAAATACAGTCACCTTATAATGCTCAATATGGTGCAGGTGCTTATCCTCAAGCACAACCAATGCAACAGGCTCCTGTTCAACAGGCTCCTGTGCAGCAAGCACCTGTTAACTAATATCTCTCTCATATTTTAGTAAACTAAACTTAAGGTTTCTTAAGTTTAGTTTACATTTTCAATTTCCTCTTGCAGTTAATCTTTAATTATTATATATGATACATACATTAAATATTTCTCAGGTTATATAATGAATAAAATATATTTTACTAAAGATGCTATATCCTTTTATGAAGCACTAAAACAAAATAATAATAAAGAATGGTTTGCGGAAAACAGGTATATTTATGATACAAAAGTTATACCACAGGCAAAAGAATATATTATGGATATGGGTCAAAAACTAAAAACTATTGTGCCTGATATTAATTACGCTCCAAAAATAGACGGCTCAATTTTTAGAATCCATAAAGACGCTCGTATAAATAAGGGCAAAGCACCATTTAAAACCCATTTAGGTATTATATTTTGGTCTGGAAACTCAAGGCTTTCAAACCCATGCTTTTATCTGCATATTGAACCACCCTTTTACTATACAGGTGTTGGTATTGCAAGGTTCAGCCCTGAAATACTTTCTTCATACAGGTTTATGGTTAACAGCAAAAAATATCAGAATACTCTTATTAATATTAAAAATACTGTGCAGGCAAATTATTTTAATATACTTGGAGATAAGCTAAAAAATGTTCCAAAAGGTATAGAGCCAGTAAACCATACTGCTGCAGAATTTTTAAAATATAAATCTATTTATATTAATGATGAAATGCCTATAAATAAAGATTTTTATAGTGATGACTTTTTTTCCTATACTTTTGATATATTTAGTAAAATGAAAGATTTTTTTATATTTTTAGCAAATGTATGCAGAAATACTAAATCTTCACACTAATTAGTACAATTATCATTCAAAGTACAGCAAAGAATTTTATAATATTTTAGCTGACAAATAAATGGCAAAAAAATTATTTTGTGATAATCTCTTTTATATATATTCTTTTTACCTATCCTTTAAAATAGTCACCTCTATACGCCTGTTTTCCCTCTTATTATATGTTGTAATGTTTGGGAGTAATGGTTTATATTGTGCATATCCTGCTATTCCAAAATTCATAGGGTTTAATTTAGGATTAATTTCAAACATATATTCCATAAAATTAATGGCTCTTTTTGCACTTAAATCCCAGTTACTTGAAAATCTGCTGGAACTTGCAACTGCCTCATTGTCAGTATGGCCTGCAATTAAAATATTTTGTGAATATGGCTCTATTTGTTTAGAAACAAACGCTGCTATTTCTTTTGCAGTAGGTGTAAGTTGTGCACTACCTGTCTCAAATAATGCAGTTGTTAAAATCTCTATAACAACACCTTCTTCCGTTATATGAGTGCCAATTGCACCTTTCATATTATTATTAGCAATATTAGTATCAATAACTTTCTTGATAGAATTAAGCCTTATATTACCTTGATTATTGCTGTCAGATTTTGCATCATCAGATTTTGCATCATCAGGTTTTGCTGTATCTTCAGTTTTTATTTGTTTTTCTGATTTGCCACCCTGCTCAATAGGTTTAACACCACCATCTAATATTCCCGGCATACCACCGCCATTAAATTCAATTGCAAAAGTCTGCATCATTTGTTCAAACTTTTTTGCGTCAATGGTAGAAGAAGCAAATAAAACTATAAATAATGCAAGAAGAAGAGTTAATACATCAGAATACGGGACAAGCCATGTTTCATCAGGATGTTCTTCTTCATGCTTTTTTTTATTTCGTTTTGACATATTATTTTTCCCACTCTTTTCTTAATATTTCTCTATCCTTTTCTTGCAGAAAAGCGAGCATTCTTTCTTGAATAACATATATTGATTCGCCATTTTGTATAGCTTTTATCCCTGATATAATCATTCTTTTTATTTCAACTTCCTTAGCAGACATTTGTTTTAATTTATTAGAAAATGGGTGCCATAAAACATAACCAGAAAAAATACCAAAAAGTGTTGCTATAAAAGCAGCTGCAATAGAATGGCCTAGTTTCTCAATATCATTTAAATTACCAAGTGCTGCAACAAGACCAATAACGGCACCCATAACACCCAATGTAGGAGCATACATACCTGCCTGAGCAAATACCTGAGCTCCAACTCTATGCCTTTCTTCCATAGCTTCTAAATGCTGCTCCATAACATCTTCTAAAACTTCAGGGTCTACCCCGTCTACAAGCATAGAAGCTCCAAGTTTTAAAAAAGGCTCTTTAAATTCCATTTTTTCTAAGGCAAGAATACCATCTCTTCTTGCTGTTTGAGCTAGAGAACAAAACTCTTTTGCAATATCAACTTCCTTAGGCTGTTTAGATGCTGTAAAAATCAATTTAAAATATGTTGGCAGCTTTGCAATAGTGCTCATTGGAAAGGCATTTAAAAGGGCAGCAAATGTTCCAACAAATATAATAACTAAAGCCGCTGGGTTAACAAGAGCAGATAAACTAGAACCTTTTAAAACAATCCCACCAATAAGTGTTGCAAGGCCTACAATAATGCCTAGTATAGTAGATGTATTCATTAATATTCCCCTACTGCTTTTCTATAATTATGCTATTCTATACTTTAAATATATTAATGTCAATACAGGACTAGCCTTAATTTATATTTTTATATAATATTTATTAATAAACATATAATTGACTTAATCAATTACAATTATTATGAATATATTTGGCATATTTTTTGCTTTTCGATTTAATATTAAATTTAATATTAGTAAGGAAGTGTGTTATGGGTTTAAGTATTGAAGAAAGGTATGAAGAGTTTTTAAACGCCTGCCTTGACAGCAACTATGAACTTGTAGAAGATATTATTTTTGACAGGACATTTAGAATAAATATAAACCGTTCATTAAAAGACGGTGCAAATGCTTTAGTAATAGCTGTACAGCAAAACGATTATCAACTTGTAAAACTTTTACTGCTTAATGGTGCAGATGCTGATTCCAGAATTGAAAACGGCTGGAGTGCATTAATGATTGCCATTAGAATGGGTAGTTTTGAAATAGTTAAAATGATTGTTGATAAAGGTGCTGATGTTAATATTAAAAGCCCAGAAGGTTTATCACCATTAATGCTTGCTGCTTTTTGCAATAATTTAGAACTTTGTAAACTTTTATTACAAAAAGGTGCTGATATTAATGCTGTATCAAAAGATGGTAAAACTGCTTTAAATCAAGCAAAATCAAAAGAAGTTAAAGAATTTTTAGTAGAAAATGGAGCTGAAGATATATCTACAGATACTAAAAATTACAAATATGTTGAAAAAGATTTAAAAACAGCTCAAGAAAATTATGATTTTGCACAAGAACTACTTATCCATTGTTTATATGATAAATCAATTATTTATTTTGATAGAACTATAGAGCTGGATAAAAAATTTGCAAGAGCATATACTGGTAAAGGTTTAGCATTATTAATGCTTGATAAACCATATGATGCAATAGCTTATTTTACTAGAGCTACATATATGAACCCATATGATTCAGAAGCTTTTTTATATAAAGGCGATGCTTTAGTAAAAGTTGATAAATATTTAGAAGCTGTTACTTTTTATGATAGAGCATTAAGAATTAACCCATCATCTGCACTTATTTATATGCACAAAGCTGACTGTTTAGCTTTAATGGGTAAAATTGATGAAGCTGTTAAAGTTTATGAATCTGCTGCCATATTAAAACCTGATATGAGAGAAGTTTATACTAAAAAAGCTGCTGTTTTAAATAAAATGAATAGATATGAAGAAGCAATTATAGACTATGATAAAGCTATAGAATTAAACCCATATATTGCTGTAACATATAATAATAAAGGTGTTGCAATGCATAAATGTGGCAAGCTTGCTGAAGCTATTAAATGTTTTGAACAAGCTTTAGAAATTGACCCAGAATATGAAAAAGCAATGGAAAATAAAGAAGTAACACTTAAATCTATGGCAAGTTAAGGTTAAAGGAAGTTTTATACTAGCAGGTGGCAATTTTTTCCTATTGGGGAACTAATATGTTATAATATAAAACTTCCTTCATTAATAATAAGTTATCAAGTTTTTTAAAATAAGAAAATATGTATTTTTCTTATTCATAATATTGTTATATACTTTTTTATGTTAAATTTTTCCTATTACTTTGCAAAAACAAGCACATCAATTCTTCTTGCTCCTGCATTATATAGTGCTTTTACACACTGGTTTATGGTTGCTCCTGTTGTAAAAACATCATCTATTAACAATATATTTTTAATATTATCATTATATTTTTTGCAGAAAAAAGCATCTTGCACATTTTTATATCTTTCTTCTTTTGAAATATGGGATTGAAATGCAGTATAACGAACTCTTTTTAAATGGTGAAGCACTGGCACATTTAATTTATATGCCACATATTTTCCTATTACATCAGCAGGGTGATAAAACCTAACCAATCGCCTAAAAAAATGGCTTGGCACAATTTCAATACCGTCATATTGTGTAACAAAATTTGGAAGATTTATTAAGTGTTTTAAAGTGTAATTAAGCCTAATATTATAATGAAACTTCATTTGTAAAATAATACTTCTTGCATATTTATTATAATGATATAATGCGTAAATATTTGTAATACGATTTGAGATTTTACCACTGCATCTGTAACAGGAAATGCCCTGCTTTGTAAGTGGAAAACCGCATTTGCCACAAAAATGAATATATGGTTTTAAATGCTCTCTACAGTTACAGCAAACTGGCTCATTTAAAGCAGACGCCCCGCTGCATACGGGGCATTTACCTGAAAATATTTCTTTAAGCATATATGCTTTCTTTATTTATGCTAATAAACTTTCCCCAGTCATTTCTTTTGGCTGGGCTATATTTAAAGCCTGTAATATAGTTGGTGCAATATCTGCTAATTTTCCATGCTTGCCGTTTAAATTACCACTGTAATTGTAAACTGCAAATACTACAGGGTTTAATGTATGTGCTGTATGTGGCTGGTTATTTTCATAATCCCACATTTGCTCTGAATTGCCATGGTCTGCTGTAACAAAAAGTATAGCATTCATATCTTTGGCTACCTGCATAACTTTACCAACACATTCATCAACTGCTTTACATGCTTTTGTAGCTGCATCTTCTACACCAGTATGGCCTACCATATCAGGATTTGCAAAGTTCATAATCACCACATCAATATCGCCTTTTCTAAAAAGTTCTTCAAATTTTGATTCCACTTCGTAAACGCTCATTTGTGGTTTTAAATCATAAGTTGCCACATCTCTAGGGGAAGCGATTAACGCCCTTTCTTCATTATTAAACGGCTCTTCCCTGCCACCATTAAAGAAATATGTTACATGGGCATATTTTTCAGTTTCTGCAATACGTAACTGTTTTAAGCCGCTGTTACTTATTACTTCGCCTAATATATTAACTAAATCTTCAGGTGGATAAGCTATTGGTAGACCAAACGATTTTTCATATTCTGTCATAGTTATAATATTTAAGTTTGGTTTTGCACCTCTATTAAAGCCGTCAAAATCATCTTGTATCATAATGCTTACAAGCTCTCTAACTCTGTCTGCCCTAAAGTTCATCATAAATACGCTGTCGCCATCTTTTAAAGTGCCGTCTACCCCTGCTATTTTTACAGGTTTTACAAACTCATCTGTTTCTGTGCTTGCTTTCATAGCTTCAACTGGTGTAGCTGCTTCGCTTTCGCCTTTACCGTTTCTAAGTAAGTTCCAAGCTTTTTCAACCCTGTCCCAGCGTTTATCTCTATCCATTGCATAAAATCTGCCTGTAATATCAGAAATTTGACCAGCATTGTTTTCTTTTAAGAAATTATCTAAATCAGTAATATAGCCTAAACCACTGTTTGGTGGAGTATCCCTGCCGTCTGTAAAAGCATGGATATATACTTCTTTTATGCCATATTCTTTTGCTATTTTGCATATACCTTTAAAATGGTCAATGTGAGAGTGAACTCCACCGTCTGATATAAGCCCTAAAAGATGAAGCCTGCCGCTGCCATTTTTTGTTTCTTCCATAAACTTTTTAATAACAGGGTTTTCTTTTGCACCACCATTATTTATATCATTTGTAATGCGAAGCAAGTCTTGGAAAACTATTCTACCTGCACCAATATTTGTATGCCCCACTTCAGAATTACCCATTTGACCAGCAGGAAGCCCTACTCGTTCTTCTGAAGCATCTATTAATGTCCATTTATTATCCTGCATAAGTGATTTGAAATTAACAGGGTTTGATTCTAATACTGCATTGTGTTCTGTATCAGTTCTATAACCCCAGCCATCAAGAATAAGAAGAATGACTTTTTGTTTATCCATATTTATTCTCCCTTTTATAATATTTTTTAAATTTTAGTTTAGATTACTAAAAATTACAAGATAATTTTAAGAAATAACCACTATTACAATATATTTGTAATAAAAAAGGCACTAATTAAAAAATTAGTGCCAGTATGTGCATAAGGCTTATAAATTAAAATCCACTATCGTATGAAAAAGTTAAAACTATACTACTGCCTGATGTATTTATGGTATATTTATAAGATTCTTCACCTTGACCTTCGTTTGTGCTTATAATTATGCTGTCTCCTGCAAAATCAGTACCAATTTCAAACCACCTTAAACCATAATCTTTTGAAAATGAATAATTTTCTTCTTTGTTTTGTAATTGTTTTATTATATTATAAAATTCTTGTTTTTGAAAATCATTGTTCTGTTCCAACTCTCTGCTTACTTTATCTGCTATTGTTTTTAGCACACCTTTATATACACTTTCCATTGAAACATCATCATTAAACACACAGCGATATTCATACCACATATCAGGGTCAAAGCCATCTTCACCAGCATCAGATAATTTTTCACATGCTGGACTATCTAATGTATTTTCATTAAATGCATATTCTTTTTTATCATCAGTTTCATCATAAATCATATTGGAATACCACTGTGGCGGATTATTTTCAAGTGGTGAGTATGTAAACATATCTTCAACACTTCTGTCTTCTGGTCCAAACTCACTTGTCCACTCATTAATACTAGCCCATTTGCTTAAATCTTGATTAAAGCTTGCTGCTCCATAAAACATAGAAGAAAAATCTCCTACACCATATACATCCCAATTATCAATTTTACCATTAAACTTTGATGCATATTCAAACATGTGGTCCATCTGATATACACGCCATGTATCCCATGGGTTAAGATTTTGATTAAAACTTTTTGCTCCTGCAAACATATATGACATATTTACCACATTTGATACATTCCAACTACTTATATCTTGATTAAAATTCAGTGCTCCTGAGAACATTTCACTCATATTCTCAACATGAGATACGTCCCATGAGCTTATATCTTCATTAAAATATGGTAAATCTTTAAAAAATCCCGAAAAATCCTTTATGTTTGAAATATCCCATGTAGATATTCCTTTGTATGACCTTCTTTCTGTATCAAGTGGTATCCTTACAGTTGCATAATGAGTATCAATAGTAGCTAAATTATTATAGTATTTATCAGCCATATACCCATTAATGTCTAAAATAGAATATACTTGGTTTTTACCTACCATATGTTTATCTTTTATTTCTATTGTGCCATTATCATTATACCATTTTGGTTTTTCAAGAGTATAACCAGAGCCTGCAAATATATCATTATATAACACATTATTTTCAGTATCTATTTTTGGAAGCTCTTGATTAAAACTTTTTGCATTATGTAAAAGCCCTTGTATTATTTTTACATTTTTTAAGTTCCATTTTTTTATAGGCTGGTTAAAGCTTTCTGCATAGGCAAACATATTTGTAATATCTGTTACCTGTTTCATATTCCATTTGCTTATGTTTTGATTAAAGCTTTTTGCATGGGCAAACATTCCATGCATATTTACTACATTTTTTGTATTCCATTTACTTATATCTTGATTAAAACTATCTGTTCTTGCAAACATCCCTGCCATATCTTTTACATTTTTTGTGTTCCATTTTTCAAGGGGCTGGTTAAAAACTTTTGCACCATTAAACATATCTGTCATGTATTGTACATTTTCAGTATTCCAGTTACTTAAATCTTGATTAAAACTTTCTGCTTCATAAAACACAGCTTTCATATTTGTTATATTATCTGTATTCCATTTACCTACTGGCTGATTAAATTTTTTTGCATATGCAAAAACCACTGCCATAACTTTTACATTTGCTGTATTCCAGTTGCTAATATCTTGATTAAAATTTTCTGCTCCAAAAAACATATATGATATATCCTGTACATTTGATATATCCCACTTACTTATATCTTGATTAAAATTTACTGCATCTGCAAACATTGCACTCATATCTTTAACATTTGATACATTCCAATTACTTATATCTTGATTAAAGCTTTTTGCACCTGAAAACATACTAGACATTGTTTTTACATTTGATACATCCCACTTACTAATATCTTGATTAAAGCTTTCTGCACCTGAAAACATATTTTCCATTGAAGATATAGCAGATACATTCCATTTACCTATATTCTGATTAAAATTTGTTGCTCCTGAAAACATACCAGTCATATTATACACTTGTGATACATTCCATTTACTTATATCTTGATTAAAGTTTTTTGCATTAGTAAACATATTTTCCATTGAATATACATTAGATACATTCCATGAGCCTATATTCTGATTAAAATTTTTTGCACCAAGAAACATTTTATCCATGAGTTGCACATTTGATACATCCCAACTACCTATATCTTGATTAAAGATTGTTGCATTAGCAAACATACCATTCATTGACTGCACTTTTGATACATTCCAATGGCTTATATCTTGATTAAAAAATTCTGCTCCATTAAACATATTATCCATTGATTGCACATTAGATACATCCCAGTCTGAAATATCTCCATTAAAATTATTATTATCACGAAATAAAGAATTCATATTCTTTACTTTGGATACATCCCAGTGCCCTATCTCCACATTATCATTACTTAATGTAAATCCATCCATATTTTCCACATTGGATACATCCCAGTATTCAATACCATCTAATTCTATCAAGTTGATATCTGATAAATCTGTTATTTTACTTACATCAATGTTTCCTAGATATGGGCTTTCCTCACTGTTATCTAAAAGTTCTTCAAGTTCATATTTATCTTCTGGTGTATATAATATTTTTGGTGGATTATCGTAATACCATGAAGGTGGATTTTTTTCTATTGGTGTGCCTTTAAAAGTATTATATTGTAAAACAGTTTGTGGCACATTCCAGCTTTCTATTCCATTAAAATCTTTTCTATTTGTGCCTTTAAATATATAAGATAAGTTTTTTATTAAACTAACATCAATAGTATCCAGTTTTATTGTTTCATCTTTTAAAAGCTCTTTTAATTCATATCTGTTTTTTGGTTTATATAGTTTTTCTACAACTTGATTATCTGATGTATTATTATCATTTGTAATATTATCTTGGGTAGTGCTGTCTTTAGTAGTATTATCATTTTTTTCTACTGGTTTTGAAGTTGATGTGTTTTCTTTTACTGCACTATCTTCTGCTTCTTTTTTACAGCCTAAAGGCAATATTACAAGCATAAGTAGTATTATTAATAGGCTTATTTTTTTCATATATCCCCCCAAAGTTATAGATATCTCTAACAGCATAATATATTAAAAATAAAAAAACAAGCCCCGCATTACACAAAGCTTGTTTTATATAGTAATATATTTATAAATTTTAAGTTATTATAAATTAAAATCCACTATCGTATGAAAATAAAAGTTTAACAGTATTATCATTATTTTTTTGGATAGTATAATTATAAAATTCTTGCCCATATCCATCACATGTGCTAAATTTTACACTATTTTTTTCAAAAGTTACATATAATACAAAATTACCATATCCGTAGTCTGCATTCTTTTTTGTTTTTCTTAATTTATTTATCTCGTTAGTTAATTCTTTTTTGATTTGTTCTCGTTCTTCTTGAGAATATGATTTCCCTTCTTTTATCAGTTTTTCATTATACGCAGCTTCTATATTATCTAATACATCATTATAAAGGCTGTCAAATGTAACACTATCACTAAAGCTGCATTCATATTCATACCAAAAACCAGCATCAAAACCATCTTCTGATGCATCTGAAACTTTTGAACAAGATGCACCATTTAAGTTTTCCACATCAAATGCAAAAGCATTAAATGCTATAAAAGTGAATAATAATACAAATATTTTTTTCATTTCTTGCTCCCTCCAAAATATAATGTATGTGTATATATATCGGGGCGAGATAATTTCAATTAAAATGACGAGATAAGAAAAAATCGTTTCACATAACAAATCTTAAAATCGTTTTAAATTTTCAATATAATAGGTGGCATTATTTTGCCACCTATTATTTTAGTTAATTACATATTTTTTTGTTTAATTCTTTTTGTGCGTTAGTTATTCTCTCATGAGCTATTTTAAAGTAACCTTCATCTTTTTCAATACCAATAAATTAAAGTAACCTTCATCTTTTTCAATACCAATAAAATTCCTACCAGTATTGATAGAGGCTACTCCAGTAGAGCCCGAGCCCATAGTCAAATCACACACTGTATCACCTTCGTTTGAAAATGTTTTAATTAAATCTTCAAGCAATTTAACAGGTTTTTGGGTGGGGTGGTATTTCTTACTATCTTTTGCATACTTTAATAAATTACTTTTATGACCTTTACCTTCCCATAGATTGAAAACACTTGTGCTTTTTATATTTGCTTTTGCCTGAATATCTAGCAGCTCTTGATAGGATTTAAAACCTTGCATTTTATCAAGTTTAAATACATTAATAAGCTCTTCATACGTCTTGATAGTGCATAAAGCAAACTGTAGCCCATCATGGCATAAAAAGTGTTGTGTTTTTGCATGACCTAAAACCGTATTAATTTCCTTTGTGGTTTTATTGATATATTCTTTACAGCTTTTTGCATAAACTCTTAACGGATTGCCATCGTGCTTATCATGTAATTTTTTAAATACACATATTTCCTCTATATAAGACACTGGTGCAATTTTAGCACTTAATGGGTTACCAAAGTGATCTTTTTCCCAATACATTTGATATATATACTTTATACCATTATGCTGTTTCTCTAATAGCTTTGTAGTAAATGGTTGTTGGGAAAACAAAAGCATTTTTGCATTTTTCTTTAATATGCGTGATGCAATTTTAAATATTTCATCTGTATCTAATGCTTCATCCCAATCGTAATTACCAGACTTAAATACACGGTTATACCTGTCAATACCTTTCATTATTCCATAGGGTAGGTCTGTAAGTATCAAATCCACACTAGAAGTGTTTATTTTATCAGCTTCTTTTAAACAGTCACCATTATAAATTTCAAAATTTTTAATCATAGGTTAATTTCTCCTTTACAAATTTTAATAAAAGCCGATATACCCAATAAGCCATTCGCGAAAAGGCTAGGGGTAGCGGCTCTGCCGTACTGTTAGTAGCATAACAGTTCTTGCAAAGGGTTCGAGCCTATGTGGGATACCCCGCTATACATGAAATGGGAGTAGTTTTCTACTCCCATTATTTTTTATTCTTTATTAGTATAAATAGGCATTTCTGACCATACCACGTTTTCTGGAAAGCCTGCCTGTTCTGTCACATTTCTTAAATCTTCTTTATATTGCAGTAATGCAAGCCTATAAGTATCATCTTGTTTTTTAATACCCAGCTCTACCTGCTCTTGATATTTAAGCAGTAAAATATCAGCTTCAATAATAAGATTATCTCGTTTACTTCTAATAAAATTTTCTTTTTGTTCTAAGGTCATTTCATTAAATAATTCTTCTTGGCTTTTTTGCAGCAACTTTCCTTCTTCTATTTTCATATTTGCAGGCATTTCTTCAATACCTGCTATCACTTTTTCAATGTAAGTCATTTCTACTAACATATTATTTTCAAGCTTAAAGCCCGCAGGTATATCTTTTAAACCTAATTGCATAAGCTCTATATCACTTTTTCTTCTCCAGTCATTATTATAAAAAGCAATATTATCACCAACTCTTACTTCATGATTTTCTGGCAATATTATTACATTTTCTTTTTCATCTGCTTTACCACAATA
This sequence comes from uncultured Mucispirillum sp., assembly GCA_944325215.1. Classification (GTDB taxonomy): domain Bacteria; phylum Chrysiogenota; class Deferribacteres; order Deferribacterales; family Mucispirillaceae; genus Mucispirillum. The sequence continues at coordinate 28,697 of CALUZC010000006.1, forward strand.
TATTGCTTCTATTATATTATTATTAATAATCATATACTCTGCCATATTTCCCCCTTTACGCTATTTTTTTCCATATTCTAATTGCACTGTTATATGGTGTTACGTGGGTAGATGAGCCATAAATCAAATTATAATAAGATGCTTTAAACTCTACTGTGTTAAAATCAACTTGTGTAGATGCATTATGTGAAGGGTCATAATATTTAGTTCCTACTTTAAATGCACCACTGGTTCCTTTAAAAATATTTATCCCTGACTGAATACCACCATAGATTTCAGGCAGCCCTTCGTTTTGTGTTGTTCCAAAACTACCACTATTTCCACCAACAGCTCTAAAAAATTCGCCTGCATACTCTGCTGATACATCCTGCCATTTACCATCAGTTCCAAACAGAGTATCTGGTGTAGACTGATTTCTATACTGAACATAGATAAATCCAATAGGAATAATTTTGTTAACAAGATTTGTAAGAGTTATTTTTTTTACAGTATTATCTGCAAAAATATATACATAATCTGTATTATTTAATGATGAATTTACAGCAACATTTTTCAAAATATTATCAGCTGCAGCTTGTTTATTATTTGCTCCTGTGCCGCCGTTTTCAATAGGTAATACATTTAATGCTTTTGTCATGTCAATTGGGAAACCAGCAGTTTCTGCGATTTCTTGTATTTCCTTCACAGCTGCATAAACAGAGTAAAATATGGCATTCAGTTGCTGCCTTTCAAAATATTCTCCACCATCTGTGATAGGTGTTTCATATTTAAACCCAAACCCATCAGTTTTATTTACTAAGCCTGTTGGCGAAGTGTCTGGAATATTAAACTTATCACCAGTTTCTGCAAAAGGAATTGTAATCTTGTGTTGTAAATCAAGTTCTTCTAAAACTTTTTTTTCCATACTTAACCTCCATTTTTTATTGTATTAAAAATTGTTTTATATAAATTACTTGATAAACCTTGTCCTTTAAACCCAACAATATAATCTTCTTCTCTTTTATGTAGTATTGTTCTATAAAAATTATCAGATAATTTTTGTCCTTTAAATCCTAAGATTTGATATACAGCTTCTCTATATCTAGTTCCAACTGCCATAGGATGTGGCAGTAAGTCATAATTATTAAATGCTTGTTTAAGATAATCAGGAATCTCCCAAAGGAATATAAAATTTACATAAGTCATATCTTGATTATCTACTGTATAAGCTCTTGCATTATAGAAGGCAAATAACTCTTTTAATGTTTTATTGATACCTGGCACACTCATTTTTGTATAGAGTTTCAATGTTGCTATTTGTAAAATTAATCTATACTCATCATCTTGTAAAGTTACTGCCGATTCCTTTCCTGTAGTTTCATCAATATATTTAATCGTTCGTGGAAAGTTTAATCTTTCACCCCATAAGTCAAGACCAACACCTATTGCAGTATCTAAATTATATATATTATGATAAAATTCTTTTAATGGCTGCGAAACGAGTTTATCATACAAATCTGTTAAAGCATTAATAAGAGTTTCAATATTTGTATTTTTATACTGGTCTTGAATTTTATTCATAAACAGACACCACAATATTTGCTGGCGATATAGTAGCTTCATCTGTAAAATTTAATTGGATAGGGTTATAGGTTGCTGTTGCAGAAACAAGCCCCATTTTAAAATCAGCCAGTTGCAGATTAGGCAGAGATATACCAGACGCCACTTGAAATGGTATTATTTCATCATTAATATCATAAGCATCAATAATACTCATAATTTGATTTTTTAGCTGATCAGCATAATCTTGAGTAGTTAAATTATTGATAGCCACTTGCAGCTCTGCTTTTAAAGCTACTTTGGTAGGGCGGTATATTCTCATAGTTGATGTTTGTTTACTAATTTCTTCATAAACATTAATATCTATATCACCCATAACATCAGCACCAACGGTTTTATTTTCAAGAATTACTTTGCCTATTGCCTGCAAATCTCCGCCTTTAACAACAACGGCAATACTGTTTGGCTCTAATATAATATTTTTATATGTTACTATATTTTTAGTATTATTTTCATAACCCGCAATTTTAGAGACACCAGAAAGCTGTAAAATCTGAGCAAGCATTCCATCAAATATAGAGGTTGCTCTGTATGTAAGGCTGTTAGATGCTCTTAATCTTAGTTTATTATCTGTTTCGGTATCACTTCCAGAAACGCTTTCGTAAGGATTTGTAATGCGTTCTACCCCTGATACTGGTGTAATAATGGTTGTTAAGGTATCTGCATTAATACTAAAATCGCCATCATCTTTAGCAAAGAGTTCAGCATAAACATTGCCACTAGTAGCAATTATATATTCAGATATTGTTTCAAACTCATAATCACCAGATTTAGCAATAAATCCTGCGGGAATAACGGTGCCAATAGCTCCAGAAATAAGTGCCGTCACAGAGCCTTTTGATGCTGTTTTTCTTATAATGCCAAAATTTGTTTTGCAATATGCATCAAGCCAAATTCCAGTTCCACCATTTAATATTACATTAGCAAACTCTACAATATCTGTTTGTGCCTTTGTAAAAAGTTCTGTAATAGCAGTTATTATCTGTCCTTGTGGTGTTGAAGGTTCTACATTTAGATTAGGAAATGCTGTTAAAAATACATTCTGCACCTGCTGCAATATAGTAGATGTATCACTTAATTTTAATCCGTTATCTGATTTAGTCCAGCTCAAAAGACACCTCCTCACCACCTGTAATAGTTAAAATAACTTTAAGATTATTACTTTCTTTAGCTGTTTCAAAAGTCACATTAGACACTCTTGAATCTTCTAATATTCTGGACTGAATTGCAGCAAGCAACCCTTGTTCGTTATTTTTACTCATATAATCTATATAATCTATGCCTAGATTTTTATTATAAACATATTCCCCTTTATACATATAAAGGCGAGTCTTTATATCTTGAATTAAAGCAGCTTTATATGATACAAGAATAAAATTACTGTTATTAATAATATTGTTATTTCTATCAAGTTTAAATGATGAGCTCATAATATTTTCCCTGTTCCAGTGCCAGCGATAGGTCCTGTAGAGCATGTTCCTGTTACAGTTGTTTGCACCTGTGCATTTGATACAATATGATTTATAACAGCTTTTGCTATCCCATCACATAAAGTATCTAAATAAGCATCACTATCTCCGCTTTCATAGCTGACTGTCGCCTTTTGAAAAGCTGTTTTTATCAAAGTTTTCAGGGCTGCATCACTTCCTGTTAATGGCATATTCTCCTCCTTATGTGCCAGGGGCAAACACTTTAGTTGAACCTTTGCTGTGTGTGCCTGTTAAAGGGCATGGGCTTCCAACAGCAACTGCACCTTGTGCAGCAGTTGCACCGCAAAAAGCAACAGTTGCACCATCCACCGTAACATTTCCACTTGCTTTAATCTCTGCATTTGCTTGTGTTTCAATACTTGCATTATTACATGTAATATTTATATCTTTTTGTGTATCAATAGTAATATCGCTTTCACAAGTAACAGCTAATCCGCCTTCTTTGTTTATTAAAAGACTTGCTTTGCCATTAGTGACAGATATTTCATTATCCTTATTAATAGTGATATTTACTATGCTATTAGTAATCACTATATCTTCACTTATTGCAGGCTGTTTAAATAAAGCAAACGGCACAAATACTCCATTGTTTTGAGAGTAAGGTGAAAGTGATTCCCCGCTAAATTCTCCAGTTGATTTATAATTACTTATCTCATATTTTGTGAAAAATACTATACCTGTATCGTCTTGTTTTATGGGTAAAGATATAGTCCAGCCGTTAAAACTGCTAGCACAAAGTGGCACATTGATTACTTTATCACCATTCAAAAGCTCTAAATCTACAGTATTTTCATTTACTGCTGTAACACGAGCAATAGATGAAGTATTTACCATATTCTCAATACCTAATCGAATAGCTGCATTAATAATATCATCAGGTGTTGCAGCTTCTGTCCAATCAAAACTTGAATAATCTCTTTTATCCACATTCACTCCTTCATATTTTTTTACATCCTTATTGCAAACACATTGCAAAAATAAGGGTTGCTTCTGTTTCCTCCCTGCATTTGCAATGTTTGTATTTTATAAAGTCCATCTAATAATGGTATTTTCCTACTTTTTATATCAACCATACAGCCTACTTTTAATCCTGGCATCAGTAAGCATTTAAAATTAATACCTTGCATAGATGCTTGTGGTGTTCCAATTAGTCCGCTTTCACCACTTATTAGAATAACATCACTACTAGGTATCGCAGTATCTTCAACATGCAATATATTATCGCTGTAATATATTCTTTTTGTGTAAGGCGCTGTTCTTTGTAAATTACTTAAAAGCTGAAACACTGTGCCTTTAAAGTTATATTCAGAAAATGTTTTATCTTCTGCGGTAAAATTAAGTGGTGCTTGTAATACATCTGCTGCTTTTTGGCATATACTCATAAGTGTAGCTGGCTTTTCATTTATTTCTATTTGAGAAATTCTTGAGGCATCATATCCCGGTTTTAAATCAAGTGTTACACTCATATCTGGAGTATCTAAATTAGATGATACTTTAAATACTCCACCCGTAAAAATAACTCCGTAATCTGATTCATAACCTGCCATAAGCTGTACATAATTTCTCAATGGTTTTTCTTTGCCAATATTCATCATACATGTTGATAATGCACCAGCATCTTCCAAGGGCAGCCCTGTTATTGTTATTGTGCCTCTATCTCCAAGACTACCCATTGTTTTTGTAATATTGAAATCTATCTTTAAATTAAACTTATCTACAAGTGCATCAGAGTATGTTTTAATAACATTATTAACTTGTATATCTAGTGCTACTTTTCTTTTAAAAAGGGCAGAATATGATAAATTCATAAATCACCTTATCAGTTTACAATATAATATAATTTGTAATCACTGCCAAAGCCTGTATAGTAAACATCTGCTGCACTTTCTGTATAAAATACTAATGCTCCCTTAATCCCTTTATACATATAACTCTCAGTTAAATTTACATTTGCATCACATCTTAAACCTTGAAAAATAACATTATTATTTACTGATAAATCCATATAAGTTTTGCTGTTTAATGAGCGTATTCTTATTCTTAAATTTTCATCACCAATAACAGTGGTTATTTCAAAATTCGGTGTATTCTGTGGTAAACTTATTTCATATATGCTCATATCAATTTACCCCAGTAATCATATTTACAAACTTCAGAGCAAGAGTTTTATTATCTTTAACTTCTTTTGCCTGAACCTGACCTAATAAACTTGTTTCAGCATCCTGCACACTGGCAGCTTGGGCAGCTGTAATAGCAGTAGTTAGTGGCATAACAAAAGGTATCTGTTGCATTTCTATTTGTAACTTATAGCTAGAAGCATTATCTGCATTAGCCACTTTAGATAGTGATAAAAATTGCATATTTTCATATACTCCACCCATATAGTAGATAGTAAATAACTGATTAGCTTTTAACGCACTATCTATCAGTTGCAGCACAAGTTGATACTTCATAATAGATACATACCCAGTAAATGATAATCTTGCTGGCGTAGACCATATTGTATCACTAATTTTCATGTTCGCATCTACTGGGTGCTGTGGTATCTCCCACACACAATCTTCTTTATCTTCAGTAAATATTATAGGAAATATTACCCCATTGTTTTCAATCCTAATCGCTCTTCTAATAGATGCTATTGATTGCAAGGAAAATCTTGGTAAAGTAAAAGCCATCATTGAGCTCCATTTATAAGCAATGCTGATGAAACAGAATTAGCTTTATTTATGCCAGTCTCCACAGCATTTGTAATATTTGTTAAACTGTCAGTTCCGCCAGGCATATTTATTGTAATATTATTATTTTGGGTGTTATTATTTTCACTATTACCTTTGATATAATCAGAATATACAGGCATTGCTTTTGTATCTAATTTTTTTAATTCTAAATCAATAAATGATAATTTATTTAATACATCTATTAATGGGTTTACAATAAATGCACCAAGGTTTGCTCCAATAGTAGCAATTACATCTTTTACATAATCAAAAGTTCCTACAAACACATTTTTTATAGCATCAGCCATGTTATTTATTTTTTCTAAAAGTCCATCAAAAGAAAATCCAGATACTAAATCTTTTATCCAGGCAAAAGCACTTTGTATCTTTTGCACAAACTCTTGTATTTTCTCATTTTCCAAAAATTTACCAAAAAGGCTTTCTTTACCATTAAAATACCCTACAATATCTTCAACTATTAAAAATAATATTGTTAATCCTGTAATTAATGCTAATAGTGGCAAATTAGCTTTTAAAAAGCTTTTAGAAAAAATAGTCATAACACTTTGCAAGTTTTTAATAGCATACCCAACAACACCAAAAGATGCAGCAAGCATAATAGTATATGTATCCAAGCTTCGCACCCACTCTACAGCTTTACCAAGCTGCTTAACAAAATCTATCACTGGAGGCATAATATCAACTGCAATACTTCTGCCTAAAGAGCTTAATGATTGTTTTAGTTTAGTCCATTCTACACTAAACTTTTTTGCTTCAAGAGCTTGCTGAGCATTCATTGCACCCATTTTCTGCTGTTCTTCAAGCAATGCTTTTATATTGGTTTTTCCTTGCTGTAATAATAAGATTGTGCTTTCATCAAGCCCTAACTGGCTGCCTAAAGTAAACTGCTGGGCTTTTGTGAGATGCCCGAAATCATCAGCTAATCCCATTAAAAGCTGTTGAGCATTTTTAAGTGAGCCGTCCTGGTTATAAAGCTCCACTCCATAAAGGGCAGCAGTTTCTAATAATTGCCCCTGCCCCCATTCAGCTTGAGAAAGTCCTTGCTGTAATGCTTGAAGCGAACTTTTAGCACTATCAACATTACCACCAAACTGTTCTAATGCTCCACCAAGGGCTGTTATATCTTGTTCTGCAATACCAGTTAGTGATGAAAAATTACTAATATCAGTGCCAGCATCTATAAACTTTTTAAATGCAAGTCCAAGAGAGCCCGCACCAAGCATAATTCCCATCTGAGACACAAAACTTTTTAACTGGCTACCCATATTTTTAAGCCCAGCAGTAAAATTATTATCTTTTACACCAACACCAATGGTATAGTTTTTTAATGTATCACCAAGTGCCATTATATAATCCTTATATATATATATTATAAATCAAGCATAATACAGATATATTAAAGATTACAGGCAATATAGATTATTAATTTTTATTATATAAAGGTATGATTTTTTTTTAAAGAAACAGGGCATATTACCTATGCCCCTTATTTAATTCTTTTTGATATTCGATATTTGATAATGCCACTGTAATATACGTATATACAGCACTTTCAAAACTCATATTCATTACTTTATCATAATCACCAAACCCATTTAATATAAGGGTGGTGACTATGGCATTACATGGATAATTTATTTTTGAAGAGCTTGAGCTTGTAACTCCATAATTTTGCCCCTGGAAATGTTCAAGCTCCCTAAATAGGGGGCTATGTAGTTCTCAAACTCTTCTGCAATTTTAATGCTCATAAATGGGTTATCAAATATAGCATCCAGCTCAGCTAAACTTTTAATGTGTTGTTCTGTTCCTGTTTCTGGAATGATTAATACAAGATATTTAACTGCAATATTCACAAACTTATTAACAGCTGCTTCTTCTTGTTTTGCCATACCATCCGCAGTTGTTATGATTTTTAACCCATCTTCCATGGTAACTTTTTTAAAGTATGCTTGACGTGTAGTCTTGCCATCACTTAATTCAAATGTATGTTTCATTTTTTATCTCCAATATCCTATTATAAAAATCTCGGGCGTGCACCTAAATTTTTTCTTTAAGGCTTAAAAATTTTTTTTGCAGGACAAGGCGGCTTGGATTTTTGCCGAAGCGAGTTTACATAAAGCGAAGGTAAATGAGCGAGGAAAAATCCAAACAACAAAGTCCTGCGGAAAAAGATTAAGCCGTTGGTCCGGTGGTAGTGAAAGTGCCAAACTTGAAGCTATACTGCTTATTTCCAAGCCTGTCTTGCTGCACTTTCATCCCTAGTTCACCACTACCAATAATTCCATCTGTATATGTATCCACTTGCCCAGTGTGTGCATGGGTAACAACTACTGTCACTTGAAATGGCTCTGGACCAACACCCACATAGCTTTGCTGTGCAGCAACAGCCGCATCTAAAATAACTGCAATAGGGCTGGCAGGGGCAATAGTTAATGTCCTTTCTATAATCGCATTTTTTGTCCAAGCGTAGGTATGACCATCAGGTGTTTTTACAATATCGGCTGTTTCTGTTGCACCACCAGTCCATACATCACTGCTATCTGCAAAATGGTCAACAGCACCAGCAGGGTATAATGGAAGTATAGATACTGCTATTGTAACAGCATTTGTACCTACAAAATTCATACTCATATATTCACCTCAATTTTTATTTATATTACAATATTTTGAACTACTAACCTGTTCAGTGGCACATTTTTAGTATAAATAAACTGCACTCTCATCTGTTCGTTAGCAATATCATCAGCAGTTAGTGGCAGCACATTTATATAATACCCATTACTTTCTATTAAGTTTACTGCATTAGCGTTACCTGTAATAGATACTATTTTAGCTTTTTCTGATGCTAATAATCCATCTGTGCCAACTGTCACTATAATATCTGATGATTTAGCTAAAGCTATTATCTCTTGTAAGCTTGCTAAAATTAGTGATTTACCTTTGCCACCACGAAGAGCAATAAAGCCTTGAGAAATCATAAGGTTAGCACCAGCAATTTCCATTTTTGCTTTTATCCATGAATTGCCAATATAGTTTGCTATGTTGTTAAAGTTTGTGCCAAAAATTTTACCTTCACCAAATAATGGCTGGCTCTGACCATAACCACCCATTATATAACAGCAGTTAGCTCGATTTGCATTAATGCCGTCTAGCTCCTCACTTGTGCCAATAGAATCATTTAAAAATTCAGGTGTTTCTATAAAATTAAAGTTTGTCATACCATTAGGTACTGAAAAATCAACAGATGCAATAGCTGCTTGCATAAATGCTAACATATTAATATTGCTGCCATAAATTAAAATAAATCCATCATTGCCAAATAGGCTTTCATATACAATCTGATTTGTTGCTTTTAATCTGGCATCGTCACTTAAAACTATAAAAGCATATCTGCCACTACTGGCATTTACCCATGTAGCTATTTGCTCATAATCACTTGTATCTATTTTATTAATAGATGCAATAGAAACATAATCGCCATTAATAAGCCCAATATTATTTAACATCTCAGTTAAATTTTCACCATTTGTGCCTTTTGTAATATATCCGCCGTCTGTTAAAGAAAGCCCTAATACAGAAGCCATATCACCTGTAGCAAAATCAATAGTTTGTGATGCAGAGGCTATCGCACCTTGAATTATAAAACCTTTAGTTTGTGTAGAATATGTGCAGCCACCTAAATCAATGGCAGGCACTTCTGGTGAACCAGTTTGGGTTATAACATTATCTAATCCAAGTTTCATTTGTATATCTGATTCTGATATAAATATTTTTTCAGGTATTGTGTTAGTTGCTGAAGAATAATTTATCTGGCTTAATTTAAACACTCCACCATCATTACTCCAAACAAGGTTAGCATCACTTAATTCTTTAGTGTTTAATTTTGTTACTATTTCATCTACACCATCAGATGTATCTATTGTTATGCTTGAAGTGTATGTAAATATTGCTCCACTTTGATTATCCTGGATAACAAATTCTGATGCATCAATAGTAGCAGATGCTGTAATCGGCAGTGCAGGTGTTGTGCCTTTAAGACTATATGGCACAGCATCTATTTTTGGCTGTTTTAAATTATCATTAATAATATTTGCAGCATCTGTAAATGATGATATATTTTCTAAATTAATATTAAAATCATAACTATCACCATTTATGTTTAATGCTAATGAGCCTTGCTGCTTAATCTCATCAAGCATTGCAATAGCAGCTCCAACAAGGGCTGCTTTTTGTGCTTCGGGATAGCTGTTATAAAATGTTAGCTTTTGTGCCTTTGTTGCATTTTTTGAAGTATATCCAAAAAATTCTGTTGCATAGCTGTATTCTTGGCTTACAACTCCATATAATTTTGCAACAGCTTCTAAACTTCCAGCTTCTACTGTTGCAGGCATTGGTATAAGTGGGGTAGTGATAGCTAATGCATTAAGTCTGTTAAATGTAAATGTATCACTAACACCAGAAGTTGTAATATTAATAAACTTTGAAAAGGGTATTACTGTGTTCGGTTTAGTCATATATATCTCCTTATTTTAATTTGTTTTTAAGTATTTATCTGCAAAAGTTGTATATGCGGGGTTAGCTTTTAATGAGTCTACTTCATTAACTTCAACTATTACTTTATTTAATGCAGTATCGCTTAATTCTACCTTGCTCATTTTTGTAATAAATATCTCAAACTGTGCAATCTGCACCCATTTTTTATACGTATTAAAATCTGCTTGAAATGTTATATCTGCCCATATAGGCATAAGCTCATACTTATAATCGTTATAAAATTTATCTCTTGCTTGTGAGCTTTTTAAATATGTTTGCAGTCTTTCAGCTATATCAAAAGCTGATATGCTATTATCATTCCAGCTAATGCTTTTATAAATATCTACTTGAAAACATATTCTAGCAACACTATCTACTAACAAACTTCCATCTGCCTTCAGCTCTTCTCCAGCAAGTGTTAAATTTTCAATCTTTACTGGTGCAAATGTAACAACACCATTATCAACATCTGCCTCTATATCTTGGTATGGATATAAAGTTTTAAACGGTGTAACTATATCTGCCACAGCTTCATATATTGATTTAATCATTTCATTCATAAAAGCTCCTTCATCAATACTTATTATAAAAACTATCCGATTTATTCGGGAGTTTTTATCCCTTATGAATTTTAAACGGTGAGTTTTAAAATTCGGCATTAAGGGGTAGGTGGAAGGGGCGAGTCCCCCTTCCAGACATTTTTTATGCCGTAAACTTTTATCCATGAATCATTTTGCCACTCTATTTTGCCATAAATTGAATATTCTTTATTATCCCAAATAATTATAGAGTTTGAAGCATCTTTATTTTTAAAAAAATCAACTATTTCTGCCTTATCCCCCATAATGTAAAATTTTAAAAGGGTAGATGATTTTTCTAGCTTTCCGAATGTTTCAAGCTCTTTCATTGTTAGTGGTTGAGCATGAACTCTTGCTTGAATATCTATTATATTATAATTTGCTATACCATCATTAATAACTGAAACTTTATTATAGATTGTTGTTGTAACTGTTTTTTGGATACCAGAAACCGCAGAAAGAGCGGCATTTAATACATTTATCACAATCTTATCTCCACAATACGTATTATTATGATAAAATTGTATTAAGTTTTAATAGATATATACAGCTAAGGTATATTATTAATATTTATTATATAGTGAAGTATTATTTTAGATAAATTTTTAGGATAAAAACTCTTTAGTAAGTGCGGGAGTATTTACTACGACCAAACGCTAAATAAAAAATACACGGATGTATTTTTTATTATTGTTTTGGAGGTCTTAATTTCCATTTAACACTTTTTCGCATATCACCCGTATCAATAAGCGGATTTGATGAACCTTTTTTTTCTATTGTATAAGGTGAGTTAGGTGGTTCTTTTAAATTAGTTATTTCTTTTTGAATAAATCCAACAAAAAGTTCACCAGCTTTTGATAATGCCTGCTGTTCATCCATGCCACCAAAAATACTTTGGACTGTAATATTTATAGTTTTGTTAGCTGCTTTATTTCCTGCTGGTATCATAAAAGGTCGCTCAGGTATTCTTTTGGTGCCTTGGTCATTATCTCTTGCCACAGTAGTTACATCTTTACCATTAGGGTAAGTATGTGTGCCTTTAAAAAAGCCCACATCCACAGTGCCAAACTGTAATTTCAGCTTTTCAAGCACTGCCGTCAATAAATCATTTTTATTTACTTTTGGAGTGTTTGTATTTATGTCCATGATACCACCATTTTTTATTTGAATAATTATAAAAAGTTTGATATATTAGCGGTGCAGTTGGGAATAGGTGGTTGCCTACTTTTTTAGGAGGCAGGCTTTATGATATATGAAAGCTGGGTGTCAATCATTGCTCTAACTTTCATAATTGCCTTTGCTTTAATTATTATAAAGCGATAGCGTTCATAAAAAAACCGCCTAAGTGAGCAGACTTCGGCGGATTAAAAAAAATATTTTAAATCTCTGAGGCAATCACCCCAACTGCACTTAATATAAACTAGTTTTCCATTTCATTCAAGTAAAAAGTTAAAATGATTTTAAATTTTTTTATTATTTTTACTTACTATTTTTTAAAGGTTATAAGATTTTTGGCTAGTTCTAGGCGGCTTTTAAATCTGGCAAAGGAGTTTACACAAAAAGGTAAATGACTGAAGACAGATTAAAAAACAACAACGAAATAGCCAAAAAGATATAACCGCTAATTAATGAGTGTTATTCCGCCGACACTCGCCAACCACGCAAGAAAATCTCTCCCATACACCGTTGACGCCATAAAATCCTCAAACATATCATTTATAGGTTTTGCCTGCATACCCACAGATACATCACCCACAGATGCAGAGTTGATTATACCGCCACTATTTCCACTGCTCCCTGCTGTTGCATCTTCTGGCATTTCATAAATCATTAGATAATGAGCTACAACTAAACATGCTGCATCAGTATTATAGCAATTATCTATATTTAATACAGGAAAACGACATTTTACCTGATTATAATAATCTGCGATTTTATCTTTTACTATTTCAAACTGTGGGAATTTCTTTAAAAAATAATCTATAAACTCATTATTTGTCATAATATTCTCATGTAATAATCTTATTGCAAAATTATCCGACAAGTGCGGGAATTTTGCTCCTTACAGCAAAGGGGGAGTTGGGAGGGGGAACGGCTGCGGAGTTCCCACCCCAGTATTTATCTGTCATTTTTTCTCTACTGCCTTTTTTACAGTTTCTACTGCCTGATTTACTGCTTTTTCATTTCTTTCTATTTCTTTCTTTTCATCATTTATTGCATTATCTGCTTTTAAATTATCTTGTTTTTTATCATCAAAAGTAATAAACCCTTTTTCTTCCCATATTTTTAAATGTGGGTATTCTGCAAGTAAACTATTAAAATCATCATTATTTAATTCATTTATTTCATGATGTCCTTTCAATGTTATTTCTTTTCCATTTTTTAATCTAAAAGAACAACTATCGTTATGTAATATTATTATTTTCATGTTAGCATCACCTTTTAAAAAAAATAAGTGCATTTTTATCTATAGTAAGGCAATAAGATTTTTGTGCTGGTTCTAGGCGGCGAGCGGTTTTCAGCGAGGACACTTTTTCCCTAGCGAGTAGCGTAGGAAACAGAAAAAGTGGCTGGGGCAGTTGTTCCAGCGGGATTTTTTATTTCCTCCTTACTCAGTCGGAAAAATCCCACCTCGTAAAATGCACTCGCCAACACCGAAACAGCCAAAAAGATATTGCCGATTATGCCGTGAAATAACTTCTAGCTATCATGTAAGGCTTATACACAATAGTTCCAAAACTTCCGCTTGAAAATTTTTGTGATGAGTAAGTCTCATATCGCACAACAGGGCTTGCAAGTGCAATTTCAGAAAAACCCAGCACAGCAGTTTCTGCTACATTTGCAGCTTCTGTATTTTCTATGCGGCATACCATCACATCATTACTGTTATAAGCAGCGTCAAGCTCTGGAGAGTTTACTATTTTCAAGTTATGAAATGTTTTCTTTAACACTTCTTCTACAGTTTGCCCGTATTGGTTTACAACAGAAAAGTTCATAGCTCTTGCATTAGCAATACCTATTGTAATATTGCTGTCACTTGATGCCCAGCCACGAGCTTTTGTTATAACATCCTGTATTAAATCTCTAACATCTTTAAAAAATGTATCAAATGTAGTATTAGCAATAGTTGAGCTTGCTGTTTTATAAACATCTAATGATGGATTATTTAAAAATCCATAAACAGGGTATGCTCCACTTTGCTTTGTGGTACCAAAAAAAGCAGTGTTATTAAACTCAATAGCAAGAGTTTCAAGTGCTGCTGCATACATTTCTGCTTCGTTTGAGATGTTAGCAAGTGCCATTTGGGCTGATTCTAAATCGCCAGGCTGAGCTTTTACTGAAAATCTATAATGTCCCGCATATATAAACTGTGGGTTTAATGATACTGTTGGGGCATTATCTTTATCCGTATATGGTTTTGTTTCACCAAGCTGTTCAAGGTTGCGTGTTAATATATCATTCTGCTCCCACATGCCCAGTTTTTTACGGTTACCTATGATTTCATCAGCCGTTCTTTTTCTTGTAATAATTCTCACTAAATCAGCAGAGATTTTTGTAAGAATACCAGCAGGCATATATACATTTGATGGTGTAATACCAGCAGGACCACCATCCATCACCTGCACTTTGGCAGTGTTAAATATACCTTTTCTGTTAAGTTCGTCCATTATGGCTTTTTTGCCATCCATTGTTTTCATTTTGTCTTTTAATCCATTCATTATAAACTCCTATCGTGTTACAAATACAATACCATTAGGCTCTGCACCTTGTTTTACTGCCCAGCCAGTGTTTTTAGCATCTGCCACATCGCTGTCACTAAATGCAAGTGTGTTATCAGCACTTTTTATAAATACTTTATTATTTACAGTTGCACTAGCAGAGTATGTATTTTCAACGGCTACCACACCGAACACACATACAGTTACAGTTTGCCCTGCGGGGATACTCATTCCTGATTCCTGCCCTGTAAAATAACCGTCTTTGATTATGATGCCTAAAACAGCACCATCACCTGCAGCACCTGTTACTTTACCATCAACACTGCCTTTTTTAACAAATCCGCCAACTGTGCAGGTATCATCTTCTGTTACAAAATGCTCTAAAAGTTTATAACTTTCAGCAGCTTCTACCAGTGTTCCTGGCACTGCTACTCCTAACCCATTTCCTACTGTTGTTTGAAACTTATCCATAGTTTTACCTCTTATTTTATATAATCAAAAAATTCACTATCATTACTGCTTTCATATTTAAAGCCGCTATCCTGCACCCTAGCTTTCACATATGCTTTAAAGCTTGCTTTAGCATCACTAACTCTAACTCTTTCACCGCTCACAACTTCATAAGCATACTGATAAATTTCATCAGAGCTCATTCCTGCCATATTAAATGAACCTGTAAAACGTTCTACATCATGGTATGCAGCTATTGCATCTTGAGTACGTTTTCTTTCATTCAAAATCGCCTTATTGATTTCAGCATCCATTGTTTTTTTAGAAATAGAAGGGCGGGCATCACCTACCTGTTTTTTCTCTTCTTCCTGTTTTTTTTCTAATGCGTCATCATCTTCAGTGTGAGCTTCTTCCGTTTCTTCTTCACTTAAAAAGTTATTAAAAAGCGAAGCAAAACTATTAAAGGCTTCTTTCATTGCAGCCACATCGCTGTCTACTGTTTTTTCATCTACCACATCTTCATCATCTGTTTTTGATGTTTCTGACGGCTCATACCCAAGCTCCTCCGCCTTTTTTAAAATGGTTTCAAATTTTTCTTCTTCGCCACCTTCAAAGTCAGTATCAGGTTTTACTGCAATGGCTACTATTTCCCTGATAAGCTCTCGCTTATCTGTGTCATCTGTTTTGTTTGTAATGCATTCATCATATACTTTTTTCGCATGTGATAATGCATACAACGCATCTTGTTTTAAATTTTTTGGCATATTATTTACCTCTCTATTTTTACTGCCTTGCGGCATTTCATCTGCTATACGCACTTCTTTTCCACTTCTACCATTTTCCACAACCGCTAGATGATTATATTTAATACCTTCCTGCTTAAACTCATATTTTTCCCCATTATATTCACCAGCTTCTTTTTTATAATAAGCTTTATATCCTGGCGATAAATCTACAATACCTTTTGCTGTTATTTCTTCTATTGCATCTTTGTCATATATCTTTATATCAGCTATTAAATAAGGCTCTTCAAGCCTTACTTCACCAGAAATTGCTCCAACTTTTAAATCTCTTTTTTCAGGTTCTACCCATTCATGCCCAAGCTTAACTGGCATACCTTCAAAGTCCTTCGCAGTCTTTTCAAGCTCTGCCCATGGTCTATAAACTTTATAAATTTCACTATCTTGCAGCTCATCGCTAATCTCTCTTCCCAAATATTCAAACACTCCAGCCTTTGCTATTTTATTGTCTTTAATTACCAAATATCCGTTTTCATCAAAATATCTATTACTCTTTGTATCTAATGTTATTTTTTTCATATATTATCCTTATTTTTTCTTAACTAATATATAACCATAACCATCTGGACTTTTTTTTATTTCTTCGTTTGTATCAGGTATCACACCAACAGCAATGCAGCGGCAGTTTGGTCTATCTCCTGGTTTTCCATAATAAAAGCCACGCTTTGCACTATGGCTAATAATTGCCTCATTGCTACCATATTTAAATATGCGGTGGTTATTTTGAGCATGCCCGCCTATTCCAGACGACACTCTCTCATCATCAGCGGTCAGCCATTCATAATATTCAATACCTAGTGCTGTGTTTTGCACTTGCTTAAAACTTTCTACTGCTTTATGTATCTGGTCTCTTGCAATAAATACAGCTCTGTCTTTACTTACACCCTTTATTCTTTTTAAATTTTTTATTAACTCTTTTTGATTTCCAGAGATAATACCCTGCGATAATGCTACCTGCATATCTTTTAATACTTCCTGCGGTATGCTTTTTATAAGTGTCAGATTTTCATTTATTACAGCATTCATTATCTGCTCATAATATTCACCACTAACCGACATGTTAGGGAAGCTGCTTTTGTAAGAGCCATAAACATATCTATATAAATTATTAAGTTCTTTATCAGTCCATTCACGAGCCAAAAGCTCAGCTCTGCCTGTATAATAATCAAAAAGGGAAGAAAGGCTGCTTGTGTAATCTACTATCTCTTTTTTCTTTTTAGGATATTTTGCGTCAATCTCTGATATTATTATACCCAGTAACTCTTTCCATGCTCGTTTACTTTCATCTGGGCTTTTTCTTTTCTTTCTGCCATAAAGCTGCCTTTCAATATCCGCTATCTCGCTCTCATGCTCTTTGAAAAAATTATCCCATTCGTCAAAAGAGCCTTCGTCCATAACTCTCTCTCGTGTCATTCTGAACGCCTGCAAAGCAGGCAGTGAAGAATCTAAAACAGTATTTTTTACACCTTCTTCAGTTAGTTCAAAGATAGCTTCTACTAAACTGCTAAAATTTTCCACAATATTATCTGTAAAATTTTTAAGTAGTCGTGCATACTGCACGGCATAGCTTTCACCATATATTTTTGGCACTTTTACTTTTACATGTTTTCTGTTGAGTTTCTCTTGCAGTTCTTTCAATTCCATGGTTTGATACTATATTAAAATGATTGGTAGATACAGATAAGGTATATTATTAATCTTTATTATATATTGATTGATATATTTTTATGATTTTTTATTTTTTCTAAATTTTGGCTTGTAAGGGCTTTTTATGCTTGAAATGATAATTTATACACAACCGCCATAAACTTTTAAAAATAAACATTTATAAACAGTAATTTTGGGGTATTATTAAATTTATGAGAGAAGCATTTTTAATTTAAAATACTTCTCTTATTATTTTCCTTGATTATTTTTTAATTAGTTAGTATATTAACCATATCAAGATAAGGTTGTGTAAGGAGATGCCGTTACACAATTAATTTTAATCCGTGCAAGACTACGATTAAAGCCTTATCTTTTCTTTTTGTCTGTTTTATAATATCCACTTACAAGCCAGCATTGTTTTTCCCCTTGCCAGTCTAATGAAACCAAACCTTTCTTATCATTTGTTTCTACAAATAACTTTTTAGGCAATTTCTCATTTTTATTTTTTGGCATATTCATATAACTTGCTCCATTTTTTAGCAATGGTATCAACTCATTCTTTACAAATTCATTACCGTCAAATCCATCTTGGTTTCGCCGTTTTATAATATGTGCTAACCCATAACCTTTACTTGTATTTGTTTTAATTGTCCCATAAGGTATATCTACACCATAACCTGCAACAGTTATCACATCAGGCACATAACCTTCTTTTTTATCAAGTAAAAAATTTATTGCAACTTGCCCTTTGCCAGAATATTTTGTATATGCTGTTCCCCATTCTTCTGGTCGGACTCTTTGCTCATTTTCTATGTCGCCACCACCAAGAAGCAATTCCCCGGTTTCTCTATCTATTAAAACCCTTTTACCATTTTTTAATGTCCGCCATTCTGCACCTTCAATATAAACATCTATATCATCATCTTCTATATATTTTTGGTTATCCTGTTCAGCACGAAAACCGACATGTGCGGGTGTAGTGCTGTCTGCTCCGTCAGGGGAAAGGTGGAAAGGGGAGAAACGGGATTCTCCACTTTCCAGAGAGTCCATCCACTGATTAAATATTTCCTGTTCCACTTCACTATTTTCTGGTATTTTATAATCTTCTAAATCTATCCAATCAAATTTAAAATTATCTTCACTAATTGCTCTTATTGCATCTTTTCCTGTAACAACTCCGCTCATTATAAGTTTTGAAATGTAGTCAGCTTTTAAATTATTTATCTCTACCTGCTCTTTTTGTTTAATCTGTTTTCTTGGGTTAAACTCATATTTTGGTTCATCTAATATTCCAGCTTTAAAGCATAATACATACTCTGCGGCTTTTTCCATAACAGGTATAACTACTGATTTTGCATAACCATCTATTACATCATAAAAATTATTTTCATCATATTCCCCAGTAGCATTAAAGCCCCTTGGAGAAAGCCCTAATAATTTTGTTACAGGTATGCCACGAGTTGAAGCTGTCATAAGCTCATACATTTGTGATAGTAGATTATCCATACCAGATAAACTTGTAACAGTTTCAATCCATTCTTCATCTTTGGCAAGTAATAGTGTAGCAAGGTTATTGCTTGTAGCATTCATATATTTTACTCTTGCCTGTGTTTGTGGGTCTGCTATTTTTTGGGCAGTAGTTTTAATAATTTTTGTGCGAAATCTAAGTATTAAATCACTTATACTCTGACGGACAGTATCAGCATTAGATACATAGTTTTTCATATAAAAGGAAAGGGGAAGTCCTAAGTAATTATAAAGTGGTTTTATTAAATCAGGCACAGAATAAAATACTATTGGTATAAGCCTTGTTTTATGCACTGTAGTAGAAGCACCCAGCACCCACCATAAATCAGGCTGCATATAGTTATTTTTTAATGGATTAAATGTATTTACCTGCACAGGTGCTGCCTGCCATGGCTCAATTACAGTAAGCCCAGTAATTTTATTTTTTTTAGAAGTTTTTTCATTAATATATAGTGGCAGGCTTAAATTAGTATCATCAGTATTTATATAAATAAATGCTCCGCCATATTCTAATGCTCTCTGCACTGCAAGTCGTATTTTATTATAAAAATCAAGAGAATTTAAAACCATTTCAAAATTTTCTATATCCAAATGAGCTGATATCCATTTTCCGCCACTTTTAAATATCTCTCTTGTAATCACATCTATTGCCTTGCTTATCATGCTGTCAGTTGCTAAATTCGCACATTCTTGATAGCTTAATCTATTTAATATATGATGTGAGTATTGCTGCAGTGAATTATTTACACCAATAGAAGCAGCATAATTCTGCCAGCTTGAAAAATTTCTATAAGCAAGCCCTGCCACATCAGCTGGCATATTATCAAATGTCCTAATCGGTGCAATATCTGATAAATTAATATTCCTGCTTTCATAAGCTCGGCTGTCAATATACTGCACTTTATCTATATTACTGTCTTCAACTTTTATTTTTTCACTTCTAAATATATCTAATAGTCCCATTGTAACTCCTAATATGTTAATAATTTATATTCCTTCATTAATAGTGATTATAAAAATCATGGGCGTGAACCGTGATTTTTATCCCT
The DNA here is from genome assembly GCA_944325215.1 of uncultured Mucispirillum sp. GTDB lineage: Bacteria > Chrysiogenota > Deferribacteres > Deferribacterales > Mucispirillaceae > Mucispirillum. The sequence goes on from CALUZC010000006.1 coordinate 48,827, forward strand.
ATGAAATTTTTATATGGTGAATATAAAAATTTTGCATTAGGGGAAAGATAGAAAGGGGACTTGTCCCCGTTCTAAAAGCTCAACACAGAGTAAAGCCAAAAAGAAAAGCCTAGATATTCCATATCTTATTTACTTTCTCATAATCTACTTGCTCATAATTACCTAGCTCTGCTCTCGCATACACTCCCAGCAAACATGCAATAACACTATCTCCATGCCGTTTTAAATGGCTGTCCTTTTCATTTACTCTCTCCACTATTTTTGGCACACCTTTCACAAGCTTTACACTCCTAAAATCTGCCAAAATATCAGCCGATTTTGGAAGAGTTATAGTCTTATCTTCCAATGCTGCTTTCAATTTTGGAAAAGCATTTAAATAAAATGTCTCACTGGCTTTTACAGATATTATTAAATCTTCGCCATATCTCTCAGTGCAGCTTTCAGCCAGATATTCTCCATTACCCCTTGCATCAAATCCGCCTCCATTAAAGCGGGGTAGCCTGTCTATTATATAATGGGCTATTCTCTCCTGCACCTTGTGTGGTGCATTTCTTATTTCAACTATAAATGGAGTAGATAGTGTTAAGTCCTTATTTTCAGATAATATCCAAAACACAGAAAGGTCACTGCTGCGTGCAAAGTCTTCACCAATAAAGTGTCTGTTATTTATGTTTAGATTCTTTAATAACTCAGATATATTATCATCTAAAAAATCACTTACATAAGAAGAACGTCTTGCCTCATTCCATGATGCAAAATCTTCACTTGGTGGGTTAAATCTCACTATTGGTATATCTGCCTGCATACAGCTTTCAACTAAGAATGATGTAAAATAAGCACCACCACTTTTTGAAGGTATGCAGCGTAACTCTTCATCAGAGCTTTCGCCATAGTCTGCATATATCGAAGTTATCCATTCATCTTTTGCAGTCTTCATTTTTGTTATTTCTCTAACTCTTTCATAAAGACCATCATTAATAGCATCATCAAAAGTAGTTCTATGTAATGAGTAGTTAAGTCTGCCTTTTCTTATATCTTCAATATACTCGTTAAAAATATTATCTTCGCCAAAATGAGTGCTTATAACTGCTACTTTACCTCCCCATATTAAAAAGGCAAGGGCAGCTTTCATTGTCTCTTTTAAATCATCATGGAATGCTGCTTCATCTATTACAGCTTTTCCTTGCTTACCACGTAAGTTTGAAGGGCGTCCAGAAAGGGCAGTGATTTTAAAGCCTGAATGAAATGTAATAGAGTATGATAATATTTTTTTATCTTCATCTATTATTTCATTATCATATATTTTTGATACAGCTTGATTTAGTTTTTTTGCCCAGTCAGCACATGTTTCTATATATTCTTTTGCCATATCTTTATTATATCCTATATACCAAACATCCATGCCTTTATTACTGCAAGCAGTAAGCACATTATCAAGTGCCTCAGCCCATGTCACACCAATACGACGGCTTTTTTCATAGAATTTTACAGAAGCAGTATCTGATACCCACTTTTTCTGATATGGTAAAAGTATGCTGTCTATTTTCATAATAATTCCTTCATTAATAGTAATCATAAAAATCACGGGCGTGAACCGTGATTTTTATCCCTATGAAATTTTTATATGGTGAATATAAAAATTTTGCATTAGGGGGAAGGTGGAAAGGGGGATATATCCCCCTTCCAGTTATTATATCCCTAAAAGTTCTTTTCTAATTTCATCTATGTTTTCATGTTTTAACCCTGTATTTTTCTTTTTATCTTTAGGGTTGATTTTATTTCTTAGGTTTATTAATTTTTCACAAAGCTGATTATAAACATACATTGCTTGGTTATCTACTTTACCAGCTGGTAGATTATCAAAATACACATCGTATCTTTCTTTTTGCTTTTGTAAATCCTGCAATAATGTTTCTTCAAAAGATATAGTAGTATCCTGTGCAGCTTGCTTTTTGATATCAATATTAGATGCTCTAGTATTCCAATCAAGCTTAACCCGCCAGGAAGCAATAGTTGTGCGGGTGATACTATAACCTGCATTGCTTAAAAGTCGCACAACTTCACTGTCATTTCTTGTATCATACCAAAAAAGAAAGGCTTTCTCTTTTACTTCATTAGAGTAGATATTTTTTGACATTTACACATTTACTCCAATATCGCTTATTAAATTATCTAATAAATCAATACCTTTTTTAGATAGAGTGATTATAAGTATGTACTTTTGAAAATATGTTACTTTTACATAACCACCATCGTTTAAATACTCTATCAGACTTGCTAACTCTCTTTTTGATAAGCTATGCCCTTGAAGCTCAAGGGCTTTTTGCAGCACAACAAAATCAACCCCTTCAGGATATTTTTGTTTTAAGTTTTGCAGGATAAGCCCACGACGATGTTGGTTTTCAATATTTTCTATTTCTGTTTTATTTAACATCTTTATTATCCTCTAATCGTATTTTAATATAAGATATATCTTCACTTATTTTTTTTAGTGTCATTTCAACAGCGTCTTCTCTCTGTTTTGCTTCACGCAGATAGTGTTCTAATGCAGTAACACTTTTTACAAGCTCTTCAAAAGCAGATACCTGCCTTTCTTGCATATCTAAATATTTTTGACCTACTATTTTTAATACTTTATATAAAACAAACATTAAAAGCCCTGTAAAAAGCATACCAGGAGCTAACATCATCACAAGTAAACTCTTATCTGAAAGTATTGTATTTATTAATCCTACATCCATATATTTATCTCCATATTTTAAAATCATTTTAAAATTAACCTACCGAGAAAAACTCGGCAGGTTGTTTTTACTGCTTTTTACTTTTTTTGGAAGGTGCAGGACGCACCGCCTTTAGTAAGTGCGAGAGCATTCACTGCGACCAAACGCCAAATAAAAAATACAAGGATGTATTTTTTATTTTTTGTTTTTAAAGTATTCAACTGTTTTACAGCCAAACCAGCCTACAATTAAGCCAAAAAGCAAACAAACAGTCATCCAGCCCCAACAAGCCATAATTCACCTCATCATATTTATTTTTAAGGTAATAAGATTTTTTCTTTAATCTAGGCGGATTGAGAAAATTACGAATGAGTTTACAAAATAGGTAAATGATTGAGTAATTTTTTCAACCAACAACGAATAAAGGAAAAAGATATTACCGTTTTTCAAAGCATTTAATAGCTGCTTCTAAACTCTTTACATATGCCACTAAATCCGCAATATTCAGCATCAATATTGCTGTATTTTTTTCACTGCCAATATGGCTTTTATTATCAAGCTGTTTTAACTCCACCCGTGCAGGCACAGCACACTGTTTATTTTTTACTATCACTTGACTGTGCTGTGAACATGCTCCAGTAATTATTAATATAATTAATAGCAATATTACTTTTTTCATAACTTATCACCTTTGATAGCATTGGGGCGGTGCGGTCTTCCGCCCCAGCTTTTGAGCCATTGTGCAAATTTATTTCGGAGGGAGTTTGTTTTTTACCAACATCATAAGTAGGCTCAATACTTAAAAATGTTAGTAAATTCTCTCTTGCTTTCAACCTTTCATTACATATACTTTCTGCTTCTAATACCTGCTCTTGCAGGCTTGCAATATTTTTATCTATTTCAGTAATAGCAACATCTCTTAACTTTATCATTTCAGTAAGCCTTGCATTTTCTTTTGTAAGTTTATTATTACTTGCTTTTTCAATACCTAAAAGCACAGATAAAACCACCAGCATAGCAAAAAGAAAAAGTATTATATATTTACTTAACGCATTTATATTCATATCACATACCATGTCATTCTGAGCCTGATTTATCAGGCGAAGAATCTACTCACTCTCTTTATCGCTGGCTAATTCAAAGTGAGGATAGTCAACTAAACCTTTAAAATTTTTACCCCATTTTATTTTGATACCCAGTTCTTCTGCTTTTGCCATAATTTTTTCACCTAGTTTTTCAAAAGCTGGTATATCTTCCCAGTTCAGTGGCAGCGGCACAACATCTACAGCTAAAGATGGTTTATGATTATGTTTAGACTGTCCCCAGCGAGCTTTACTTGCCCCACTATTATATGCTTTTTCCTGCTCTGCTTTACCTCTATGGCCACAAATTACGGCACATTTTTCCGTTTCTGCCACAGCTTCTATTAGTTTTATTAAATCACTATGGCAGGTGTTTAATTTGGTTTGACTTTTTGTAGATAATTTTGGCATATAATCAACTCCTTATGTGTTGATTATAGATAATTAGATAATATTAATACAGATAAGCTGTATTATTAATATTTATTATAAAAAAGGGTAAAAAGAGACCCTGCCATAAAAGCAGGGCGTACCCTATTTATATTTCATAAGCATATAGTGCTTATATTATTTTTCCATTGTTATTCATATTTCTTTATTATATAACTTTTAAAATGATAAATTTTTATACATCATTTTAAATTTCTCTTTAATAATATACAGGGCGAAAGCCCTGTAATTATTTATTATTAACATATTTGTATAAATTCATTATTTCTTGGTCTGTCCAATTACGATTTTTTAAAACATCTTCTATATCTCTATCATCTTCTATAATATTATCTTTTGGTGCTGTTCTATTAGGATATTTTTTATAAATAATACCAACTTCATCATAATCATTCACATCAATTTTTGGTGTATTAATAATATCTTGAATTATACGGCATACATTTTTATAAGAATAGTAAGAAAATGGAAGTTGTGGAATAAATCCTTGTTTTTCATACTCAAACCCATAATTTTCGGCAAATGTATTTGTATTCATATTTAATGCTTTTATACATTTATTGATACCCATGAATACATATTTAGGTATAACTACTAAGTCAATATCATCTATAAAAAGCATTGCATAACTCTTATTGTTTAGACCACTAGCACAAATATAAGCTGCCAATGTATAACAAATCAAAGCTTTATCATACATATTATTTTTTTCAAAAAAATATGCATAATTCATTACAGTATTTTCATATGTTTTATATTGTTTGGTTTGTAATAATTGATGCATTCTAATTTCATATAGTTTGCTCATTTTTATAAAAGCATTTTCATTTTTATATTCTTTTTTAATAATACTTAATTCATTTTTACTAACATCAAAATTATCTTCAAAAGCCATAATTTCAAATTCATATTTATTTAATAATTGTTGGGCTTTTACTGTTGGAAAATAATATATTCTTCGCACATACTGTCCTATATTTTCAGAACTTATTGTATTATATAAACTATCTACAATTTCACTTTTTTTTGTTCCTGTGTTTATATTATATTTTTTTGTAATTTCTTTTAACTCATCAACTTTATAATGCTCAAATGCTTCTGTATGTTCATTTATAATACCCTGTGATTGAAGTTTTTTTAATATAGATTTTATTGTATATTGGCTAGGTTCTTTATAACCATATTTTTTTGATAATCGTCCATAATATTGCCAGTATTTTTGATTAATAATAAACTTCTTTTTTAATACATCATAAAAAGTATTTTTATCAGTCATCATTAAGATATCCATTATATTTTTTGGAATACCTTGCTTTTGCTCATACTTACTTTTTCTAAACCACATAAAATACAATGGTAATATTCCTAACAAAAAGATAACCAATAAGCTAGATACAATATTATTATTTTCAAAAATAGCGGCTAAACCAGCTAAAATAATTATACTAGAAAATATTGTTATAATAATTTTTATAAGTTTTACTATAAAACTCATATTTTCTCTCCTTTTTCATATTATTTTTAATTTATTTCCCGCATAAATATGCCTTTAAGTCTGCCAATAATAGCACTATTATCATCTTTATCTAATATAATACTTGGGTATTTTGTATTATCACTGGTAAATATGCACATATTATTATTACAGTCATTGTACCTTTTTATATAAAGCTCATTATCTTTTCTTATTACATATATTTTATTCTTTTTAAGAGTATATTTATCATTAGTATCTATTATTATTTTATCTTTATTAAGTATAGCTGGCTCCATACTATCCCCCGAAACAGCTAATATTACAAGCCCATAAGCATTTTTTATTAACTTTTTACTTACCTGCACCATTTCTGATACTTCCATACCCACAAATGCCCCAGTGCCAGCACTAGCCTTTATATCTAAATATGCAGGTATTTCTACATAGTCATATTTGTCTTTTTCTTTTGGAAACGCCAGCAAATCTTTATCTGCATTAGATGCAGTGCTTTCTTTTTTATCATCAGAGAGAAACATACTGCCTTGACCCGTGCGGAGCCAATTTGGATTAATATTATATTGCATTTCTATCAATTTTAAAGTTTTTTCTCCAATTTTTGCACCTTTTTCCCATTTTAAAAAAGCAACATGGGAATACCCTAAATCTTTCATAAATTGCGATTTGTTCATACCTTTAACTTTAATAATTTCTTTTATTCTCTCAATTTCTGTGCTCATTGTAACCTACTTACATATTTTATATTAATAAAAATGTAATTTAGTTACAATTTCAGCTTGACATGTAACTAAGTTACATATATATTATACTTATCAAGTTAATCATTTATATATTTTTTAAATAATTAATAAATTTATTTAACTAGTTTAATAAGTTTATTGATTTTTGTAAACAAAAAAATATTTAGGAGGACACAATGTCACAACATCAAGACATTATGGTATTGCTCATCCACTTGGGTATTACCCAGAGAGACATCGCAAAAAAAGCAGGTGTAACGCCTGCGGCAGTCAGCTCTATAATTCATGGTAGAGCTAGAAGTTATAATGTTGAAAAAATTATAACAGAACTTACTGGGTATCAATTCCCTGCATTTAAACAAGTTCCACGCACATTAAGTGCTGCAAATAATTAAGGAGGTATATTATGATAACAAGTGTAGAGATTTTAAAAATAGTTAAAAAAAAAGAAGTAACACCAAAAATGCAAAGAGCTATTTGCACACAAGTTTCAGCTTTTTTTGCAAAAGCAGAAACTCATGTAATTGATTATAATTTATATGACAAAGTAAAAGCATATAAATCATTTAACCCGCTTGAAAAAGCAAAAATAGCTTATGAGACTTTAAGCAGGTTATATGCTGGTATAGTTTTTAATTTAGGTTTTTTAGACCACTGGGAAGAAGAATTAAGGGAATTTTTAGAAGAAGTAGATACAGTCTATCATTCTGACCGAAGCGAAGAATCTAATCCACAAATGCAGGTGGTAGGCTTTATTTCTTATGGTGATTTAAATATCCGTGTGTTGAAGAAAGCAGAATTGGGAGCATAACATGGCATTAGTAATTGAAACAGAAAAATACAGAAACAAAGTAGATAAGGACTTTATTATCATTGTGTTACAGCTTGATGCAGAAGATGAAGATTATAGAGAACCTGCATTTATTTGGAAGCAGGTAGACCTTGGCGAATGCTGGTATGTATCTTTAAATCATAACTTTTTAGATGATTATGAAAAATTGGAGGAAGAATGATGAGTAGTCTGGAGGTTAGAGATATTATTATATGCCCGCAATGTGGTCATACAGAATTTACAGCGAAAATGGAATGTTCAGTATCCGTTAAATTTTATATTGATAACAATATAATTTATCCCAAAACAAACGTGTTTGATACAGATGATGACACACTAATAGATATTGAATGTGCGAACTGTAACTACACTCTTGCAAGCTCTTTTAAAGATTTAATAATATTAATAAATACTGTGAGGAAGTGTTATGCCAAATAAATTTCAACACCTTTGTTTTAATAAAATCATTGCAGTTATTCGCAGTTGTGTAACCTTTGAACATTTAGAAAATACAAGGCAGTGGTTTGATACTGTTATACGTTCAAACAAACTACCAGCTAGATATGCAGATGATATTATGAAAGCTTATAGAGCAAAAAAGCGACAAATCCAAAATGGACTTGCCGCAAAATACCAATAAACTTTTATTCAAAAATACATCCCTGTATTTTTGAAACCACGCACTTACGGAGTAAATCCGTTTAAGTGCTTACGCAAGCGACGGTGCATCCTGCACCTTTTGCACCACCGCATGCATATATAATGACTATATTTTTAAAAAAATGCAAGAAAAAACAATACAAGGTTATAAGATTTTTTGCATAGACAAGACAGACGGCTTTTTTAAAAACGGAGTTTACAAGATTAGTAAATGAGTATTTTAAAAAAGGCGGATAACAAAGTATAGGCAAAAAAGATATAACCGACAAGGAGTTTTAAAAATATGAGTAAAACTTACACCAAAATTTCCGCCCTTTCAAAAGGGCTTGCAATCTTAAATATAATAGGTTCTTCACCAATTCCTGTAATGGTGAAAGATATAGCAGACCAGGCTGGTATTACTTACTCAACAGCTATGAATAATATCATAACTTTGGAAGATGCTGGCTTCATAGAAAAACAAGGCTCAGGCTACATTGGCAGTTTTAAATTGGCAAGTATTTGGACTAACCGTATGAGTTACCTTAAACGGCGTAAACAGATAATACAGGACGAAATAGAAGTGTTAGAAAGGGGCGAGCAAAGCGAGGACTGCCAAATTCCCGACCGAATAGGGAGGAATCAGAATTTGCACAGGCTGGAGATGCAGAATGAGTAATAAAGAAATGCTATCAATAATTGGAATATATGCATTAGTCCTTTTTGCCTGCTGGGCTACTTTATGGGGGTAACAAATGAATGAGGTAACCTTTTCTTTAAGAAAAAATTTTAATGGTGATTATTCTGTTTATTCACCGCAGGATTTAACAAAACTAACAGGCAACTTTAGGTTTTTAATTATAAAAGAGATTATGAAGTCCACTGCAAAAAACTACAAAGCCAGGGGGCAGCCTAAAAGTGAGTTTGTTAAAAAAATAAGTGATTTTACAATAAATCATGTGCTTGAAATAGCAGATGAAATCTTTGGAGGGTAATATGAGTAAAAAAGAAATAACAGCAGAAACTGAAAAGAATATTAAAATTAATTCTGTTGGAGCGGAGCCGAGCGTGTATCGGCACAGCGACACCTTACCGATGGGGGAAGATGGAAAGGGGGAAAGCGGAATTTCCCCCTTACAAGATAAAATTGATACTTTTAAGTTAGAAAGTGAAATGCAGGCAGCCACCAGTTTAGTAGAAGCAAACATGGCAGAATTCCATGCAGAACAGCAGGAATTAAAAGTTAAACAACAGCAGGAAAGAGAAACGCTCATTGCAGAAGCAAGCAGGCTTACTGGCAGAGTGGAAGCGTTTAATTTTATATCAAAACTCACGACCGTCGGGAGTTTGATGATTATTAAAAAAATAAAAGAAAGTGGTGTTTATAAAGAGCTTCCAAATATTAAAACTTGGGCTGATTACTGTAAAAGTATAGGTTTTTCAGTAAATAAGATAGATGAAGATTTATTAAATTTAAACACTTTTGGAGAAAATTTACTCACGACCGTCGGGGATTTTAGTTTAGGATATAAAGATTTAAGAGAGCTTCGTAAACAAGTCAAATCTGGCAGTTTAGAAATTAAAGATGCTGAAGTTATCATTGATGGTGAAGTAATACCATTAGATGATAAAGACGAGCTTCGTGATGCACTAGATACTCTTTTAAAATCTAAATATAAAAAAATAGAAGAATTAAAAGATGAAATCAAAAATAAAGAAAGCATTATTGAAGATAAAGAGCATGATATTAAACGTTTGCAGGCTTCCAATAACACATTTTTCAAAGAAAAAGAGCAGGCAGAGCGTGAGCTTAAGTATTTAAAAGCAGAAGGCTCAATTAATGGTGTAGAGCTGGAAGATAATCCAGACTTTCAGGCTATTAAACAATGTGAAAATGAAAACAGCATTTTAATAGAACGGCTTACAAGGCTTGCTGAAAAAGATTTATCAAAATTTAATAAATCTATGCTTGGCAGCACTGTTATTAAAATTATGAATGATATGCACAACCTGCATCAAGAGTTATGCAGCCTTGGTATTTCTGATTACTTTGGTGATGCTTTTGTTGATGATGATGTTATTGATGCAGAAGATGCAGTCATTACGCCAAATATGTTTTTAAAACAACAAGGTAATGAATATGAATAAGTCAGAAATAAAAAACTATCTTGAAACTGCTGATAATATAAAAGAAGCCATGGAATATTTAGCTTTTAAACTGGGTGTATCTTATAAAAGAATGCAGTCCATAGCTCTTGATGCAGGCTTTAGAAGAAGACAGGAAAGGAGTAATAAAGGCGAAACTTCATGCCCTACAGATGTTATTGATTTAATAGCTGCCCGTGTTCGTATTTCTATCAAAAAAGGGGCTAAAGATGCTTTTGATATTAATACTACCATAAAAAAAGAGTATGAAACTTTAATTGAAGAAGGTGTTGATATACCTGTTAGCTACGAAAGAGTATGCACTCTTTTAAGAAACATGCAGCTTGATAGAAAGAGCCTTACAACTGCTACTCCATTTGTGCGTTTGGATAGCCTGCATGTAAACCATGTACATTTGTTTGATATTACTAACTGCCTGCAATGGCACTTAGAAAAAGGGCATGGCATGAATGAGGAAGACATATCTAAATGGTTATATCCTAATAAAGTATTGGAAGAAGCTCGTAAAAGAGATATGAAACCTAAACTATTAAGATATGTTATGATAGACCATAAAAGCCGTGCTTTTTACTTTCAATATTTTTATACATCAGGCGAACGAGCTGAAAATGGTGCTGAGTTCTTTTATAACGCATGGGCAGATAAACGCCCTTTAATTGAAAAAACACTTGGCATTGCAGATTATGATGGCATGTATCAGTTTTCAGGCATACCAAAGATTATCTATACTGATGGCGGTCCAATTTTTAAAGATACTGCCATTAAAAACTTAATGGCAGCTCTTGGTATTGAAGTGCTTATCCATAAAACACATAATCCAAGGGCAAAAGGTATGGTTGAACGCCATATGAAAATCATAGGTGATAATTTTGAAAGCAATTTAAGACGCTTTAAAATTGAAACCTTAGAAGAATTAAATGCTTATGCTCTTGACTGGTGCATAAAGTTTAATAATGAGAGAGAAGTGGCTAATACTAATAAAACTAGAAGCCAGCTGTGGCGAACTATTAAGCCTAATGAATATACACTACTCCCAGGGCTTGATATTTATAACACTCTTATTTCCAAAGAAGATGAAACAAGAGTATTAAATGGCAACTGTGAATTTAGCTATAAGGGGCAAGACTATATTTGTGATAATCCAAATTTCGCAGGGCAAAAAGTAGTAATTAAAATACATTTATCAGATTTCCCAGCACTGCACCTACACTTTAATGGCACTGTTGAAAAAGCATATCCTTTCAGCCGTGATGAATATGGCAGACCACAAATCGCCCGCACTGGCATTATCGGTGAAAAATATGCATGCCATATTGTAACAGATGCGGAAATTTTAAAAGAACATATTGAGCAGGTTGCAGAACGTGTTGATGGTGTAGTGTTTAAAGGGAATAATGATAAACGTATAGCTAAACCTACCCTAAATGCAGCAGCTAAACCAGCAGTGAAAACTAAAAAAGAAACTGTAGCATATTTACAGCCACAAGGTGAAATAGTTAAAACAGAAAACCCATACAAACCTGTTACTAATGAACTAATTAGTAACAAATCCCCTGAAGTGCTAAGCAGCAGCGATGACCATGCTCCATTGCTGCTGCCAGTATCTTCTGCAATCGGGATGTTGATTGCTGAGTATGGCTCAATATCACCAGTGCAAAATAAAAGATTAAAAGCCATGTTTAAAGATGGTGTGCCTAATAACCTATCTGCTACAGAGCTTTATAATATGATTAATGCCCCATATATGGAGGTGGATAATGAAAAACTCGCATAAAAATAAATGCATACTGCTTAAAAAAATCATTGAAGAAAGTGATACATCATTAAGTAAATTTGCAGATTTATTTTTAAATTATACAGGCTTTAAAATTAGCCGCAGTGCTATTTTTAACCTGTTAAATCAAGGCATTATGCCTAAAAGAATACCTGATTTTAAATATCATATTGAGAAGATTGTAAAAGAAAACTTCCACCAGGTATTAGAAAAATTAAACATAAAAATAGAAGATATATGGAACATATCTAAAGAAATGGAGGAAACAACTATGGAAAAATGCGAAGTATTAACAAGCGATGCAATGGCTCATTTTGGGTTAAATTCAGACCCATTTATGCCAGTTCTCACAAACGAAAATCAAGTATTAATGTTACAGGCTCATTATTATGCTCTTGAAAATATGCGTATAACAGCAGAAATGGGCTTAATGACAGCAATAACAGGGCAAGTTGGCAGCGGAAAAACAACTGTCTTGGCTAAGTTTAAAAGAACTATCAACAAGCAGGATAAATATATTATTATTCAGCCAAAAACAAGGGAAATCGGCAGAATTACCACTCGTGAAATATTAGAAGCTATACTGAATAAATTATCAGATGATAAACCAAAAAGAAATTTGGAAGCATTAAGTCGCCAGGTTGAAGAACTACTGCAAAAAACAAGCAACAGTGGTAAAAGATGTATCTTGATAATTGAAGAAAGTCAAGATTTACATACAAACACTATCAAAAAACTTAAAAGATTGTGGGAAATTGGTGAAGATGAGTTTAATCCGCTGCTTGCTATTATTTTGATAGGTCAAACAGAGTTAGCATATAAGCTCTATGGAAGTCAAAATATGAACTTGCGAGAAGTTGCATCTCGTATGACTCATGTGGAGCTTGGGGCAATTAATCATGAATTATATGATTATATCAAGCATAAATGTAAAATGGCAGGCTTACAGGTAGAAAAAATCATAACAAAAGATGCGGTAGATGCATTATCTGCTCGCTTTATATCAAAAGATGTAAATGGCAAAATTAGCTATATAGCATATCCAAATAAAGTAAACAATGTGATGAAACTTTTAATGAATACCGCAACAGCAGCTGGTGAAGATATTATCAATAATGAAGTTATTGATATGGCTGGAATATAATTATAAGGAGTGAATCGCCACAGGAAGTGGCATCGCTTGCGTAAGTATAGACGAATTTACTTCGGCTATGCGTATTTTAAAAAATACAGGGATGTATTTTTTAATAAAAATAAACAGATGAAAAAATTGTATTTATTACAATTTTTGAAGGAGTGAAATATGTATGTAAAATTATCAGATATTGAGCAGGCAGCAAGAGATTTCTCTGCAAAAAGCAAAACTTTAAGGAACTATCATGAACAATTAAACAGTGAGATAGATGCTATTAAATCTAAATATTTAGAAGATATTAAAATAGCATCAGTGGAAGCTGGTGAAAGCTATCAAATGCTTTTAACTCTTATTAATGACGCATCAGATTTGTTTAAAGATAAAAAATCTATGACAGTATCAGGTGTTAAGTTTGGCTTTCAAAAAAAGAAAGGTAAGTTAGAAATCATTAATGAAGATGCTACTATTGCAAAATTAAAAGAGCTTTATGGGGAAAATGTAGCTCTTTATATCAATACTAAAACATCTATCGTAAAAAAAGCATTAGACAGCCTGCCAGCATCTGACTTGAAAAAATTAGGTGTAAACATAGTGCAGGATACAGATGTAGCATTTGTAAAATTAACTGATGATGAAGTGCAAAAATTAATAGAAGCAATGATAAAAGAAAGTGCAAAGGTGGCAGAATGATTGTAAAGTTTTTTCCTTTGCTGCTTATGATATTAGATTTATGTGCCGCAGGTGAGCATAGCGAAGACTGCCAAATTCCCGCCCGAATAGGAAGGAATCAGAATTTGCACAGGCTGGAAGTTTACCTGTGGCACGGTGACATCAGGCATTTTATTTACTGGATTGCAGCTGCCACACTAACTGCAACCGTTACTTTTTAACATTATAGGGGGAACAGGTTTGCTCCATTGTTATTCTGAGCCTACCCATTCCCCTTTGTCATTCTGAGCGATAGCGAAGAATCTATATAGGTGATATATGAAAAAAATGGCAGATAAAAAACAGATACAATTAATTCATGTTGCAAAAACACAGCTTGCTTTAGATGATGAAACTTACAGAGAAACACTAGAATATAGATATAATGTAACATCTGCTAAAGATTTAACTTATAATCAAGCAAGTAATTTTATTGGTTTTTTATCAGAAAAAGGCTTTAAATTTAAAAAGAAAGTAAAACCTTTAAAGGCAAAAAAAGCTGATAATGTAATAGAACTTGCAACTACCCGCCAGCATAAATTAATTGAAGTTCTTAAAAACAATATAGTCTGGAAAGTTGAAAATGGTTATGAACTTTACATTCAAAAAAGGCTTAAAATCAATAAAGTAATAACAAAAGCTGATGCATTTAAAGTGATTAATGCATTAAAAGGTATGTTAGGTATTAATACTAAAATTATTGAATTGCAGGCATTGCCATTTCCATGGAATCCTGAAATAAAATGGTTTAACAAACATGGCTGGGCTTGGTTTTTTGATATTTCAAAAGGCAGGCTTATCAAACTAAATCTCCACGGGGAGGAAGTAATATGAGTAATTATGATTATTCACTGCTTACTATTGAAGACTTTCCAGAAGGTTTTAGAGATGTAGTTGTAGCTATCGGAATGGAAGCAGCATATAAACTTTGTACTGCTGCTGGTGGCAATTATGTATATGTTCCTAAAACAGATAGCATTCAAAAAAGGCTGCGTGACTTATCTATAAAAAATGACTATAAAAACGGCATGAGTATTGAGCAGCTATGTAAAAAATACAATTTAAGTTTTAATCAAGTTAGAGCTATATGTAGTATGGCATATATGCGGCAGTTATCTATCAATGAATATTTAGATGAAAGCAAATAAAAAAGGTGGGCTTGATGAAAGCTCACCTCAATTTATGTTTTCCAATTTAAAAAAACAATCCCACTTAAAATCTTAAAACAGTTTTAACTTTCTACTCAAGTGCAAGTATTTGCACAGTAACTGCACATATCTGTAACAAACTTATCTCGTTATTCCATTATATATTATCTCACCCCCTTATATGTATACTATACCTTAACTACTTATGCAACCATATTTTATAAGATGAAATAAGTAATATAATACTAAGTAATGGAATAAGTATATTATCACTGATGATGCCAACCATTAAGCCACCAATAAATGCACCAAGTATGGAGCCCAGCACCATTATTAATATAAATGACTTATGAGAATATACCACATTAAAAGAGTTATCTTTTTTATATCTTATTAACCCTGTAATCATTGTAGGAAGGCTAATAGCAAGGCTTAAACTTCCTGCTAATTTTATGTCTATTCCAAAAAGAAGTATTAATGTGGGGATAATGAGTTCACAACCTGCAACGCCTAAAACAGCTGCAAAAAGCCCTATAATAAACCCTGAAATTATACCAAGAATAAATATAATATAGCTTTTATAATGCAAAGTATCGCCATTATATGAATAAGTATGGCTTATAAAAAGAACTATTAATATAATTATAAGCATAATAGATATGATTTTATAAAGAGTGGTTGTTTTTATTTTTATAGCAATATCTGCCCCTAAATATGCACCTATTATACTTCCTAGTAATATATTTATTATTATCATATAGTTTGATAATATATCATTAATAGATATAGAAAAAAGCCTGAAAAAGAAAGCAAAAAATACTACTACTAAGCTCATTATTTTATTTAATATAACAGCTTCAAGTGCATGAAACTTAAAAAGGCTTATTAATACAGGCAGGCGAAATTCAAACACCACCAAGCCCAATAAGACCACCTAGTGTGCCAATTATTCCACCTGCAAAAAATGAATAGACTTTGTTTTTTATATTATGATACATTACTGCTCTATAAAGTTTTTATTTACTTCAATATATTCTTTACCTTTAAATTTTGAAACCATAAGCATAAGTTTATTATTTTCATCTTTTGTAATTGTAAAATCATAATGCTCGTCCATTACTGCCATATTTGTTATAATATTGGCTATATTACCAAAATCATACCTAGAAACAAGTAATATTACACCATCTTTACTTTTTTCATTTATAATATATTGTTCGTATTTTTTTAAAATTAAGTCTTTAACTGTGCTTTCAAATTTAGCCTTACTTTTATCTGATACAAATTTATTTTTTGAAATTATTTCTTTACTTACTAGGCTGATTATATCACCATATGCATTATCAAATTCTATGTTTTTATTGTAGCTGCATATATACATTTCTGAGTTGCTATTATCAGCCCCAGTATTTTCCTTTTTACATGTTACATTTTTAATTGATGAAATATCAAATGCATAAGCATTAAGTGATAATAGCATAAATAATACTACAAACAATTTTTTCATACTTTCCTCCAATTATTTTTATAGTTTATATATTTTTACTTATTTTTACAATATTTTTGATTAAATGACTATATATAATGGTATATTATTGTTCGATTATTTTGTGTGGTAGTAAATTTCTTTATTATATGTTTTATCTTTAATAATTTATATAAAAACACCCCATTCATTTGCCTAATAAATGGGGTTTATATAAAAAATGAATTTTATAATTTTATTAATTATTCTTCATAGCTTTGAGTTTTTTCTATTTGAGAATCTCCTTTAGAAAAAACGTAAGTAAGTTTAACTTTATCTTCCTGCACTAAATTAAAAGTGTGGTTTTCGTTTTCAATACCAAGGTTAGTAGTGATATCAGCTTTTTTATTATTATCATATGTTGGTTCAAGATATATCATACCTTTTATACCAATCTGAGTGATTTTATGCTTAGCATTTTTTTGGTTTAATGCATTTTGAACATTTTGTTTAAACTGATTTTTACTTTTTGGCATTAATATTCTTTTCTCAATGTCTTTTGTAAGGTCATTAATTATTTCTTTATACGCAAAGCTAAGTGGTGTGCCTTCAGCAAATGTGCATGTCCAAGTAGTGATTTCTGTATCATTTTCTGTTTTCTTAACTGGTGCATCACAAGAGATTTTTTTTACTTTTTCCACATCAAAAGCAAAAGCGTTAAATGCTATAAATGTAAATAATAATACAAATATTTTTTTCATAATTACCTCATTTAATATTATACTATATTTTTTTAGCTTAAATCTATTTATGATGAATAATTTATTTGATTTAAGCTATATTTTACATGTAATATAAAGCTGTGATTGATAAAATATGCTTTATCAATATTAAAGCGAAGCACATGGCTTCGCTTTATATATGTTGATATCTGATAAACTTATTATTTAACGAAAAGAAGAATAAGAGATACAACTAAACCATAAATAGCGATAGACTCGATAAGAGCAACACCAACAAGTAAGTAGTTGAAAATAGTACCTGCAACGCCAGGGTTACGAGAAATACCTTCAAGACCACCTCTAATAGCACTACCCATACCAATACCAGCACCAAGACCAGCAAAGCCGATAGCGACACCAGCACCGATATATAATGCCCAAGCTGCAGTAGCATCACCTTGAGTAGCTGCAAAAGCAGGAACTGCAATTAATGCAATTAAAGTAGTTAAGATAACTTTTTTCATGTAAAAGTCCTCCAAAAAATAATAAATATTTTAAGCGTAAAACAAAACGCTAGTTATTAAATTTATAATAAAATCTAGCCTTACTAGATTTTAATATGTATGACAAACAAATATATATAGCAGTTTTTTAGTTAATGTTACAGATACTTCGCTTACGCTTAGTGTAACAAGGAAAAAGACTGCTAATTTATTTAATTAAGATTTTTAGTTTAGTCTTAATAAATTCAAACACCGCAAATTAGCGTGGATTTTTTCTTTAGACACGGCGAAAAGTAAGAGAGCGAAGGGAGTTTACATAATAGTAAATGACCAAGCTCTTTTACTTTTCAACAAAGTATAAAGGAAAAAGATAGCTAATTTATTTAATTAAGATTTTTAGTTTAGTCTAGGCGGAGTGATAAAAAGTGAAAGGAGTTTACATAATAGTAAATGACTGAACTTTTTATCATTCCAACAACGAATAAACTAAAAAGATAATTAAATTTTAATGGGCTTCTTCTAAAGCACCATTAATATACACCATAGTCAACATCATAAACACAAACGCTTGCAGCACACTTGTAAATATCATTAAGAAAAACATTGGTAATGGTAAGAAAAGTGGCACAAGCATAAATAATATAACCACAACTAAATCTTCCCCTGCGATGTTACCAAAAAGTCGCATTGTAAGGGAAAGTGGTCTTGCTAAATGGCTTATAACTTCTATTATAAACATAAATGGAGCAAGCCACCAAAATGGTCCTAAAAAGTGTTTTATATAACCAAAACCATGTTTTTTAATACCAATGAAATTATATAATAAAAATACAAATAATGCAGGTGCTGCTGTTGTATTTAAATTGCTTGTAGGTGGAATAAGACCTGGAATTAATGCCATAAGGTTTGATACACCAACATATAAACCAATACCTAAAACAACTGGAATATAAGGTCTTCCCTCTTTACCCATAACACTATCAGCAAGGTTACCAACGCCACCAACTATAAATTCAAAAAAGTTTTGGGCTTTTCCTGGCACTTCACTTCTTAAGGTTCTAACGTATAAACCCATAAAAAAGATAATAAGAACAGCTACAGAAAGCATAACCACATGTAAATAGTGGTGCTGAAACTCAACTGGTAAAAACGATGTTAAATTAAGAGGATGTTCCATCTTCTTTCCCCCGAAAGATTTGATATATTACAGTAATAAAAACCCCCATAAATGGAAGTATTATACCCACAACAAATGACCATTTGTATAGATTAAGCACAACAAGTGTAAAATAAATACAAAAGCCTATAAACGCCCACCGAACCATACTCTGAACTACAAAACCACCTACTGATGAATTTTTCACAGCATTAGGTAAATGGCGAGATAAAAAAATTAAATCTATAAATATAATAATAAAGCCTGCTAAAAAAGCATTAGCAAATGTAAAATCCTTAAAAATAAAAAATGCCGCATAGCCTGCTGTAAGAAGCACTAAAAGAACAAACAGCAAATTTTTATAATTCTTTACCATACAACCTATACTATATCATATTATTTTTTTTCGCAAGTGTTTTCTACACTTATTTTGTCTTATTTTTTAAATTACAAATGTCATATATAGGCTAAAATATATTTTAATATAAATAAGTTATAAAGATAATAATTTTATTTATCCTTTATATTATCACTATTTTTGCCAACTTCTATACCTGCTTTTTTCATATAATAAATTGCATTTTTAACACCTGCTATAAAGCCAAATACTAAAAATGCAAATAACAGCCAAGGGGAAGTGCCAAGCCATTTATCTAAAAAATAGCCCATGACACCACCAACAAGCATACCAGATACTAAAGCAACCCCAACACTTGATGCATTAAAAAGCTGCCTGTATATTGGATTTGGGCTGTCTTTCTCATGTTCATTGTCTTTATTATCCATCTTATAACTCTTTTAATGATTCATAATGTGCTTTTATTGTTTTTTCAATATCTTCATCACTATGCACACTAGATACAAACATTGCTTCAAACTGAGCAGGTGCTAAAGATATACCACGTTTTAGCATATTATGGAAGAATGCAGCATATTTTTTAGTATCACTTTTAACAGCCTCTGCATAGCTTTCCACCTTTCCTTCTGTAAAAAATGTGCAGGAAAGGGATTCTATAGTATTAAAAGCATAATTTATACCTAAAGATTTAGAGTTTTGCCTAAAGCCTTCCCATAATGCATCTGATTTTTCTTTTAATTTTTCATAAAAACCATTAGATGATAATTTTTCTAATGTTTTAAGACCTGCTGTCATTGCAAGTGGGTTGCCTGATAATGTGCCTGCCTGATAAACTGGACCTGCAGGGGATACCATATCCATAATATCACTTCTACCACCATAAGCACCAACAGGCATACCACCACCTATGATTTTACCCATAGTAGTAATATCTGGGTTAATGCCAAAATATTTTTGAGCACCCCCTGCTGAAAGCCTAAAACCAGTTATTACTTCATCAAATATTAATAATGCACCGTTTTCATCACAAAGTTTTCTTAAACCTTCTAAAAAGCCCGGTTTTGGAAGCACAACACCCATATTAGCTGCAACTGGCTCTACTATTAAACATGCTATTTCGTTTTTATTCTGCTTAAATATTTCTGCCACATTTTCTAAATCATTATATTGTGCTATGATTGTATTTTTTGCTGCATCTTGTGGAACACCAGGAGATGATGTTTCCCCAAAAGTCAATAAACCACTGCCAGCTTTTACAAGCATAAAATCTGAATGACCATGATAGCAGCCTTCAAATTTAATAATTTTATCTCTTTTTGTATATCCCCTTGCAAGACGTAACGCACTCATTACAGCTTCTGTACCTGAAGATACCATTCTTACTTTTTCAACAGATGGCATAAGCTCAACTATTTTTGCAGCAAGCTTTGTTTCTAAAACAGTAGGTGCCCCAAAGCTTGTGCCGTTTTCAACTGCTTTTATAACAGCATCATTCACATCTTTATCACAATGACCTAATATCATAGGTCCCCATGAGCATACATAATCTATATATTCGTTATTATCAGTATCCCAAATATGGCTGCCCTTTCCTTTTTCTATAAAAATTGGCTCGCCACCAACAGAACCAAAGGCTCTTACAGGGCTGTTTACTCCACCAGGGATATATTTTTTAGCTTCATCAAAATGACTCATATTTTTTCTCCAAATATTTTAAGAATAAAAGTATTAAATACTATTATAATAAATTTTTCAAGATGGGATTTATATATCTTAATATATTTTTCAATTTTTAAAATATATTACTTAATTATATCTTCCTATAAGCCTTTTTGCTTGATTAAAAGCTCCATTGCATCTATTTCATTTTCTATATTAAATGCTATATATTCCATATTACTTTCATACATTGATTTAAACACTTCTAATATATTATTTAAAGACTCCACTATTTTTTCTTGAAGCTGGTTTATTTTTTCATCTCTTAATAATATATTTTGCAAATATGTATCCACCAAGTATTCCACATATGGAATATACCTGTTATTTATCCTATCAATATTTTTATTATATTTTCGTTTATCCTTATGAAGTATATTAATTTTTTCAAGATATGATTTCATATTATATAACACACCTGTTAAATGTGTTCCATTATGAACAACTCTTGCCATTAATGTATCTATTTTTTTTATAGATTCATCTAAACTATATATAACATACTCATAATCAGTGGATTCTTCCTGTAAAATTGGAGTATCATTTTCCTTATAATTCTCTTTGATTTCAGCATTTTCAAAAATTATCATTTTATTTTCTGTATCTAAATAAACACTTTTTATATAATTACCAATATTTTCTTTAAACCATGCAAGCATTAACGCTTTATTTGAATTACCATTAAATTTGCTGGTAATGATAGAAAGCGGAATTTGACCATATTCGCTTAATGGGCATAAAATAAAAACATACTGGCTTCTTGTAAGAAAATGTGCATAAAACGTATAAATTATAAGCAAAATAGATGAAGGAAACAGTATGTAAAAAAGTAAAATAGAATCGTGAAAAGTATTGCCAACATATTGTAATACATTAAAAAAACCACTTTCAACAGGTAAATAAAAAAAACTATCAAAAAAAATGTAATTATTTGCTATAAAAGTTAGATTTAAAAAAAATAAAAATAAAAAATAAAATAAAAATATTATGAAAATAATGGAAAATATTGCAATAAAATTTTCAAATTTAATATATTTTCTATATTTATTTATAAAATCACTTTGCTTTAATCCATAATCATATATTAATTTTAAAGTATATAAACTATACACGAAACTTGCAGTAATACATATTAAAGCAGAAGTGGCTCTTGTAAAAAATGATATTAAAACAAGTGAAATAAATATATATAATGGAACTAAACTAGTCTTTACACATACACTGTAAGTATATTTAATAAGAAAAAATGTGCCTAAAAGCATTACAATTAAAGAAAGCATAGCATAATTATAAGAAAAATAACCATAATTAAATAAAGCTGTTAAATAATTCATCATATAAAAATATAGTGATGATAAAAAGCTCATAGTAATTTTTTGTATATTTATTTCTATTTTAGAGTAATCAATTTGTATCATAAAATCCTTTTTGTATTAAATATTTATAATCTTATCTGCTATTTTTTTATCTTTCTCTCTATTTGCTGTATATATAATAGATTTACCTTGATTTTTAGCCTGTATAATCTTTTCTGCAACCTTTTCTTTAGATATTTCATCTAAAGATACAAAAGGTTCATCTAAAAAAATAAGTTTTTTCGTTTCAAGGTATCCATATATAAAAAGCAGCCGTTTTTGACCATCACTTAAATAAAAGGGGCTCATATCCTTTAACGCATTTATTTCATTAAGTAAATTTTCTGCCATTAATTCATTATTATCAGTAATAAGCAATGCCTCAGCAAAGGCAGTCTCTTTAAATATTAAATGCTCTGGAAACTGCAGGCAAACCCCATACTCTTTTTTATCAATAAAAAAATTAATACTGCCCTGCTTTTTTTCCATTATACCTAATATGGTTTTTAACAGCACACTTTTTCCACTGCCATTAAGCCCAAAAATACAAATAATCTCACCACTTTTCACATTTATACTTACAGGCTTATTATTAGTAATTGTAACAACATCACTAATTTCTAACAGCATATTATCCAACTACTTACCACCTTTTATATCTTTATAACCACTTTGAGCAAGTATAATATCCATTGCGTCCATATGGCTTTCTAAAGCAAGCATATTCATATTATACATTTTCTTCATTATTTCTTTTAATACACTATCAATTTCATTTAGAGTAGCAGTTATTTTTTCCTGCATTTCCTTTGTTATATCAATTGGCAGTTCGTTATTGTTTATGTATGATAATATTAACTTCTCAATATAAGGGATATATTTTTCATTAATATTTTTAATATGCTTATTAAATTTATATTCTTCTCCCTTATGGTAGTTATCTATTTTTACAAGTTCATCTTTAATGCTACATGCTGTTTGTTTTATTTCTTCATTATCTAATTTTTCAATTAAATTATCTATGGAGTTTATAGCAATATATAAAGTTTGATTATCTTCATTTACTGTATCGCTTTTACTAATTTCTTCACTGCTGTAAAAACATAACGCCTTTTTCTTGTTATCATATCCAATATGATTAATATAAGGCTCAATATTAGTTAAATACCATTTATATTTTAATACTTCTTCTTCATTACATAAGTTTTCTATAAATATATATTTTTTTTCTTTACTGCATACTACATAGTAAGCATATTTATATTTATATAAAGTAAAATAAATTATTATACAGGCAATAAATGAAACAGCATATAAAAGAGTTATTAATAAATAAGCATTATCACTAATCACTTTCGATAAAATTAATGGATAAATTACAAGAATATAACTTACCATAATAAAAAAACTTATTATAAAATTTGGCTTAAAAGTTTTAGTATTAATATATGGGCTGTAATATTTATCTACTACTTTTACCATATTTTGTATTGAAAATATTTTATATAAAGCAGTCAGCATAAATACAATAGATATAACATAACATGATATAGATAAAAATGCTCTAAAAGAACCATTAGGAATAAAAATAGATAAAAATACAAGTATAAGCCCAAAAACAATATATCCATATATTACTTTATCTACTTTGCCATTTACTATATGTATTAATTTTCCAACTATAAAAAACAATATACTTGAAAAAGCAATCAACTCATATGATTTACCATCATTTTCATTTAATAACATACCCATTGATAATGTATATATTGAATAAATATAAGGTATAACCATTTTATTTAAATCTACCCATACATTCATAAACTTGCCCTCTCTAAAATAATAAACACTTTAGTTAGCTTATGCTTTTATAATTTAACATGATATCCATTGCCTGCATATAGCTTTCCAGTTCAAGCATATTTTTATTATACATTTCCTGAACACTTTTTTCAAAGGTATCATTAATTTTTTCAAGTGATGCAATAATTTTTTCCTGCATAGTTTGTGTTAATTCTATATCTAACTGCATATTATTATAATAAGCCTGCACTAAACTTTTAATATAAGGAATATATCTTTCATTAATATGGTGGATATATTTATTAAACTGATGTTTTTCTTGATGCATATTATTTATTTTATTTAATTTATCAATAATACTTTTAAGAATACCTGCTATTTCATGGCTTTTTTCATCTGCAAGTAATGAATTTATTACATTAATTGATTTATCAAGACTACATTCAAGCGCTTCATTATATTCATTTGACTTAATAACATCATCTTCATCATCAAATATTATAACTCCATTTTCTTCATTATAATGGGCATAATAAACATATGGTTCTACCTGATTTTTAAACAATTCATATCCATCAGTATTGTATTGATTAGCTAATGATGAAAAATATATTTTTCTATTACTGCTTAAAGATAAAACAACATATGCAATTTTATATTTATATATTATATTATAAAATAAGTATATATAAGCTATACAAACTAAAGTATTTAAAAAGTATAATATTGGCATTAACTTATAATGGTAAATAAAACTTTTTATACCTGAATTAAATAATATTTGTGCAGCAATGAAAAAATATAAAAATAATACCACTAATAACAAAACAGGTCGTGGGTTAAATTTATTTTTATTTATATAAATATAGCTGTATTTATGAATACTTCTTAAGCTAAAGTAAAATCTTATTATAGAAAATATAAAATATAAGCAGCTTAATAATGAAAATAATAATAACAACAGGTTAGATATTGAGTATGAAGTTGTTAGAAATAATATGGTAGAAGATACCATTACAACTATCTGGACTGCACCTATGACTTTAGATAATTGAAATTTTTTAAGTATATATATAAATATAAAATTATAAAATATAAAAAGAAATATAATATTATAAAATATCATATATACAATAGAATTTGATGTATTAATTATAGTAGCAATTGAAGCTATTATAATAAGATATATAGATGTCATTAATGAAGCACTAATTTTATCAATATTAATATAATTATTCATATTTTCTCCCTGCTTTTTATATTTAATATAATTTATGCCTTACTGCCTGCATTTTTATAATTTAACATAATATCTATTGCCTGCATATAGCTTTCCAGTTCAAGCATATTTTTATTATACATTTCCTGCACACTTTTTTCAAAGGTATCATTAATTTTTTCAAGTGATAATATAATCTTTTCCTGCATAGTTTTAGTTAAATCTAAATCAAGCTGCATATTATTATAATAAGCCTGCACTAAACTTTTAATATAAGGAATATATCTTTCATTAATATGGTGGATATATTTATTAAACTGATGTTTTTCTTGATGCATATTATTTATTTTATTTAATTTATCAATAATACTTTTAAGAATACCTGCTATTTCATGGCTTTTTTCATCTGCAAGTAATGAATTTATTACATTAATTGATTTATCAAGATTACATTCAAGCACTTCATTATTTTCATTTGATTTAAGAATATCATCTTCATCATCAAATGTTATAACGTTATTTTCTTCATTATAATGAGCATAATAAACATATGGTTCTACTTGGTTTTTAAACAATTCATATATATCAGTAGAATTTTGATTAATTAATGATGAAACATGAATTTTTCTATTACGACTTAAATATAAAACAACATATGCACTTTTATATTTATGCAGTAACCTATAATATAAGTATATATATATAAACGAGAATACAACATAAATAAAATATTTTATTATTGCTAAATAATCATTCATGATATAATCAGTCATGATATATTCAGTATACAGGAATGCTAAAGAAAAGAAATATGTCCATAACAATAAGATATAAATAAATAACAATAAAAATGGACGTGGTTTAAATTTATTTTTATTTACATATATGTAACTATATTTATAAATATTTCTTACATGGAAGTGTAGTTTGAATAAAGAAAAAATAAAAAATATATTACATAAATATGCAAATACTACCAACACCCCATTATATTTTGAATATTCTGCTTTAGTTATTATAAAAAGAACTGTAGTAATAACTATTAAACTTACTTGTAAAATACTCATGTTTTTAGATAGTTTAAATTTATATGGAATATAAAGAAATACAGTATTATAGACTATCAAAAGTAATATGGCAGCAACTGGATTAGTTAAGCTAAAAATAGTAGTTGTTATACTAATATATATAAATGCAATTAATAAAGCACTGACTCTATCTATATTAACATAGTTATTCATACATCACCTTATTTTTCAAGTATAGAAGTGGCAAATTCCTGAACCTTACTGCTTACATTTTCTGCTCTGTCATATATTACTTCATCAAAAAGTTTATCATTTATATATATTGATTTTTCAAGGTTACATAAAAGCCTTGATGCTTTTACACCATATGATTTATCCCCTAAAATATGAGCAATAGGCACAACAGAACCTTCTGTTCCAATAACTGCTACACCATCATTTTCTGATAAGCCTGCAAATGCCCCATACATATCAGCATATTTTGGTGCCTGCTCTCCAAAAAATACAATAGATGGCTTAAAGTGAGTGCCGCCACAATTTTGGCATACTGCACCTTTAAATTCATCTGTAATATAAACTTCATGATTACACTTTGTGCAGTGAATATAATTTATTCTGCCATGAACATGCATCACATCAGTGCAGCCTACATCTTCTAATAAATTATCAATATTTTGGGTAATGACTATGACTTTTTCTTTTCCATATTTTTGCTGCAGAGATGCTATAGCTTTATGCATACTGTTAGGTTTTGCTTTTGCATACTCTACTCGCCTTAAAGAATAAAACTCGTGAACTAAATTATAATTTTTCTCCCAAGTATTAATATTGCATACCTGGTTAACATCATATTTATCCCACAGGCCATTGCCGCCACGGAAAACTCCCAATCCACTATCTGCACTTAAGCCTGCACCACTGAAAAATACTATTTTGCTCATAATGCACCTAAAATGACAATATTAATATAAATATACATTAATGATTATTTATTGCAAGCATAATATAATATTATTTAGTTAGAAACAATAAAAAAGGGGCTTTTAAGCCCCTGTAATTTATTTACTCATATTATTTAAAAATTCTGTATTTGTTTTAGTGCCACGCATTTTATCGAGCACAAGCTCCATAGCATCTACCGAATTCATATTTGATAAGAACCTGCGTAATATCCAAACTTTATTTTGTTCTTCTTGAGTGTGAAGTAATTCTTCACGTCTTGTGCCTGATTTATTAATATCAATAGCAGGAAAGAGCCTGCGTTCCACAAGCCTTCTATCAAGGTGAAGTTCCATATTACCAGTTCCTTTAAATTCTTCAAAAATAACTTCGTCCATTCTAGAGCCAGTATCCACCAATGCTGAAGCAATAATAGAAAGAGAGCCGCCATTTTCAATATTTCTTGCAGCACCAAAAAAGCGTTTTGGTTTATGGAGTGCATTAGCGTCTACACCACCTGAAAGCACTTTACCGCTGGACGGTTCAACAGCATTATATGCACGAGCAAGGCGAGTTATACTATCAAGAATAATAACAACATCTCTGCCGCTTTCTACTAAACGTTTAGATTTATTTAAAACCATTTCAGCCACTTGAACGTGCCTGTATGCAGGCTCATCAAATGTAGAAGAAATAACTTCTACCTGCATAGGCTGCCTGCCTTCGTTTATGGCATCTTCTGTCATTTTGGCAACTGTTTTCTTAAAGTCAGTAACTTCTTCTGGACGTTCATCAATTAAAAGTAATATCATATATACTTCTGGGTGATTTTTTGCAATAGAGCCAGCAATAGATTTCATAAGAACAGTTTTACCAGTTCTTGGTGGAGCAACAATTAAGCCACGCTGCCCTTTACCTATTGGTGCAATTAAATTTATACATCTTGTATCGTATTTTGTAGGGTCTGCTTCTAAATCAAGCCTTTCATCAGGAAAAAGAGGTGTTAAGTTTTCAAAAAGGTTTCTTTGCCTTGTAGGTGCATCAAAGTTTACTGTTTCTACTTTTAAAAGTGCAAAATATTTTTCATTATCTTTAGGCGGCCTAATTTCGCCTGCCACAGTATCACCATTTCTTAAACCAAGACGTCTAATTTGAGCAGGCGAAACATATATATCATCAGGCCCCGGTAAATAGTTATAATCAGGGGAGCGTAAAAACCCAAAACCATCAGGCAAAATCTCTAAAACACCCTGACCATATATCTGACCATTTTTAATGCTTGTAGATTTTAATATTTCAAATACAAGCTCCTGCTTAAGTAAGTTTTCAGCATTTTCAATTTCAAGCTGAGTAGCAATAGCTACTAAATCTTCAATAGATTTCTTTTTTAATTCAGTAAGATTCACAAAATACCTCTTTATATATTGACTTTATAAATTACTTTAAAATTAAGCAACATTAAGAATTGCCGTAAATAATACGACTTAATAAATATATAAAATTCAAGCAAAATAACTTAAGGTAACTGAAATTTAACTATGTTTGACTTATAATATACAGAACCTTGAGAAAGTAGTATGAATACTCGCTTCTTTATTATTATATATTTTTATACTTGTCAAGAAAAAATTTTATAATTTAGATAAAATTATATACAATATATAAAAACATAAAAGAAGCATTTCCATATTATTAAAATATGGAAATGCCATGATATATTATTATTGAACTGAATAATTTATTTTTACTACATAAGGTTTTACAAGGTCGATAATAGCCTGCATTTGCTCACCAGTTGGCATAACGCCTTGTGGTATTAATTCTTGTAATTTTAATAATTCTTCTTGAGTTAATAAAGCACAAACTGATGAACGTGTTCCTATTGGTGGATTATTTGATGTTCTAAAAGTTACATTACTTTTACCATTTGCACTTATTAAAACACCCGGTACTTGTGGTGAATTTGTTTCAACAAAAAGAGCCTCTTCTAATTTCACTGCTGTAAATTCAACTAAATAACTATCCATACTTACAAAAAAAGCATCTTTATTATCTTTTCTTGTATTAGTTATACTTACAGTAGTAGTATAAGTAGTTCCTGAAGAAGTCAATTGACCAATATCTTCACCCTGCATTGCATTAAATTCAGCCATAAAATCGGCTAAAACTTGTTCTGCTGTTTTAGATGTTGTTGGAGCTGAATTTGAACTTTCTTCTGCACAACCTGCAATAAAAATTGCTAGTACAGACACTAATAAAATAGTTTTTAAAAATTGTTTCATGTAATAAACCCCTTAAATTTTTGAAGCTTCTGTTATTGTCGACAGTTCATTTTATCATGGGGGGGGGAATGTCAAGTGTTTTTTTAAATTATTAAAAAAAATATTTAAGTTGAAAAGAATATTATAATAATTAGAAGTATAATAAACTATAAATTATATTTTTAGATTAAATTATATACATATATAAAAGCATAAAAGAAGCATTTCCATATTATTAAAATATGGAAATGCCATGATATATTATTATTGAACTGAATAATTTATTTTTACTACATAAGGTTTTACAAGGTCGATAATAGCCTGCATTTGCTCACCAGTTGGCATAACGCCTTGTGGTATTAATTCTTGTAATTTTAATAATTCTTCTTGAGTTAATAAAGCACAAACTGATGAACGTGTTCCTATTGGTGGATTATTTGATGTTCTAAAAGTTACATTACTTTTACCATTTGCACTTATTAAAACACCCGGTACTTGTGGTGAATTTGTTTCAACAAAAAGAGCCTCTTCTAATTTCACTGCTGTAAATTCAACTAAATAACTATCCATACTTACAAAAAAAGCATCTTTATTATCTTTTCTTGTATTAGTTATACTTACAGTAGTAGTATAAGTAGTTCCTGAAGAAGTCAATTGACCAATATCTTCACCCTGCATTGCATTAAATTCAGCCATAAAATCGGCTAAAACTTGTTCTGCTGTTTTAGATGTTGTTGGAGCTGAATTTGAACTTTCTTCTGCACAACCTGCAATAAAAATTGCTAGTACAGACACTAATAAAATAGTTTTTAAAAATTGTTTCATGTAATAAACCCCTTAAATTTTTGAAGCTTCTGTTATCGTCGACAGTTCATTTTATCATGGGGGGGGGAATGTCAAGTGTTTTTTTAAATTATTAAAAAAAATGTAAAATCTAAAAACGATTGCAACACATTAAGCAGTCGTTTTTAGATTTTACAATATTTTAAAAATACCATATAAATATGATGACAAAATAAAATTTTTATGTTATTATGCGAAAAAATTTAACAATGGAGAGAGTGATGAAAAAATTACTTACTTTACTTACCCTTACTATTGTTTTATTATCCTTTGGCTGTAAAAAAGATGCAGAACAAACAGCAACACCAAAAGATAATCAAACAGACAACCAAACACAAGCTCCACTTACAGATATGGAGCCATTTAAAAAATCATTATCGATTTTAAAAAACCCACAGTATGATTTACTTTATAAGCTAATTGAAAAAGGTGGTGTTAATGCTCAGCTTGAAGAAGATGTTACTATCGGCTATCCAAGCCATGCAAAAAGACTTCTTATTAATGAGCCACAAATAACTATCCAAAAAGGTGCAACACCACTTGGTATTGCTGCTCTTTTTTGCACACCTTCTTTAGTTAATGATTTAATTGAAAAAGGTGCAGATTTAAAAGCTAAAACAAACGGCATGGAAGTTTCTGCTATTATTATCCAGTGTGGCGAAGCAGAACAGGCTGGTATGTTTGAAAACTATTTAAAAGCTGCTCGTAAATTTGAAAGAGATAACCCAAGCATATACAAAAATAAATCAGAATTATATGCAGCTAATGCTATAATAAAAGACAATATTACAGATGAAGACGGTAAAGGAAAAACTATCCTAAACTATGCTATCGAAAACAATCTAAATGATGCAATACCTGTAATTATAAAATATGCAGGTGGTATTAACTTTACTAATAGAAATGATGAAAATAACGACCAAATGCCTGTAATAACAGCTTTAAAAAATAAAAACTTTGAAGCATTAAACTTCTTTTTCACAAAAACAGCTTCTTTATATGCTGATATGAAAGCAGAAGACGGCACAAATACTATCCCTTTACACTATATGTTCTATAATGATATGGGTCCATTATTACAGGAAGCAAATGTACCAGTAGATGTTTTTATGAACCTTGTATTAAGAAAATACAGTCAAGATGGTGCAGGTATTGAAGCAATTAAAAATATAGTAAATGGTGGCTCAATAACTACAATGATAGAAGAAATAACTATCCAAACTAAAGATGATAATGTTACTATTGGGCATATGTCAAATATCGCCCATATTGCTGCTACATTTGAATATAATTACCTTTTAAGAGGTCTTGCATTAATGCCAAATAGTTTAGAAGTTTTAACAGCAACTAACGATGCCGGTGAAACTCCACTTGCTATTGCAAAAGCAAGAGGACATAATTCTACAGTAAAAGCATTAGGAGAAGCTGGTGTTGATATATTTGGAAGCTATGAGGAAAATGATGCTGTACCATATATATATGGAGCAAAACAAATTTTTAAAGGTATAGAAGGTGGTTCTAAATTATCAAGATTACTTGGTGGTGGCATTAATAATAAACTTCCTTTTGCTGTGGAAGTAAATGGTGTAACTATTCCAAAAGATGCTACTCCATTAATAGCTGCTGCATTATTATGTAACAGTGAAGCTGTTGATGCATTAATATTAGCTAAAGCAGATACTGATATTAGAATAAAAGGTGAAAACGATTTAAAATATAATGCTTATGACTTTGCTGATAGAATGGCTCAAGGCGACTGCACTGCAGTAAAAGCATCTCTTAAAAACCCTGCTAGTGTTAAACCAAACCAGCAAATGATAGATGACTATTTAAATAGAAGTGAAGATAGTAACGTAAGCTCTTCAAGCGGACTTCCTGCTTCACAAGAAAGCACTGAAACTGTAATAGATGAAAATACTACAGTGGAAGAAGCTCCAGCAGACGATACAACTGCTGATGAAAGCGAAGCTGATGTGGAACTTGTTATTGAAGAATAATTAAAATAATTCAATACATAATCATATAAAAAGGGGAAAGTTAAATGCTTTCCCCTTTTTTTATATTCCAGTTATACTATACTTTATGAAGTTTTATTATAATAAATAAGAAAACTTATATAGGTATATATTTTTAGCTTTTAATATAAAAATAGAAACCCCATTTATTTATTAATAAATGGGGCTGCATTAATATTTATAATTTACTTTTAATTTTTATAATTTATTTTATGCACCTTTATTAAATACATCATCAAATAATATATCAAATATACATTTTTTCTTACCATTACAGTTTTTAATATCTTTATTCATCTGCCTTCTTTCTTTTAATGCTTCTTTTTTGTGATAATCATTATAACCTTCTATCAAGTCAAAATATAAAGCACTTGACATTCTATCTAACATTTTTAAATTTGCATCATCTACTATTGCTTTTTCTGATAAAGTGGAAGCTTTACTCATATCAAATGACGCATCTAATGTTAATAATCCTGTTGGTTTACCGTTTTTAGTTTTGCCCTTCCATACTAATTTTGCATTGCTTTTTTCTGCTTTAAGATAACCCATAGTAACTTCTAGATTATCATTCATATATAATATATCTACAAATCTATTACCGCTTACTAATGCTATTTTCTTTTTGCCGTTTTGTTCATATAAATAAAAATTGAAACCGTCTGATATAGCATCTAAAATATCGGCTTCACTTATTTTATTTTTTGTATATTTATTTATTAATGCATTAATTTTACTTTTATCCAAAGGCGTAATATTGCCAGATAATACTTTTAATAACTGCCCCAGTTTATTATCTTCTTTTATTTTTAATGTTTTTTCATCTGCTAAAAATACATTGCCTACTGTTTCATATGTTCTTGGCAGTTCAAAACCTGAATACACTATCATTTCATCTTTACCATCATTATTTATATCAAACTTATAATAGATAATATAAGAATGATAAGCATGTGGCTTATCAATATAACCTTTTAAATATTCCATAAATGCAGCATCATCAAAGTTGCCGTTTTTAATAAATGGTGATTTAGGGGCAATTTTTGCTAATTCTTCATCATTAATAAACAAATCATTAGTATCAATGGCAGCCTTTATTAATTCTTCATAAGTATAGCCGCCTATAGTATTTTCTGCTGCCTTATTTTCAATAAATAAATTTCTATCAAGCCCATTATCTTTATCACGCATCTCTATATTATCAATGGTTAAAAGATACATATTATAGCTTTTTGGCATACCTTCTGGTCTTATAACATATACATTTTTATTAAATGGATAAAAATAATATGATACACCCATAGATAAAGTATTATCTGAAATAACACCCTCTAAAAGACTTTGTGTATATTTTTGCTTTATATCAGAACTAAGCGCATTGTATTTATCTGAAAACCTATAAATAAATGTATTGAAAATAGTGTAATCCAGACTGCTTAAATCAACATCTATACTGCTGTATCTATCCGTACCCTCTGTTGAAATAATAGAAAAAAAGTCTTGATTACTGTTTAATGTATCTAGATAACCATATTCAAATAATATGGTATTTGTAATATTATTATCTATTAATGTATCATATAGATGTGCAACAGCTAAACTATCATTTGAAAAATTAGATTTATTTAAAACTGTAATTAAATTATATATTTTTTCTATTAACTCTGCATTATCTTCTTTATGCACTATATATTGCTGCATTTGAGCAAGGCTCATACCTTTTAAATGTTTTATATGGCTTAAAATACTTTCATATTCATAAAGCCCATTTTTTGCTAAATAACCAAGGGTATATGCAAGATGATATTCTTGAGATTTTTTAACATTTTCATCCTTAATGCTTGCTAAACTTTCCATAATATATTTATGAAAAGCTAAGAAATAAACATACCCTTTATTCATATTTTTACTATTTACTTCATGTAGAAACTCTGGTTTTACATTTAATTTCAAAAGAAATTCATTAGCTTTTTTTACTTTTTCTTTATCACTTAATCTGCTGTAATCATAATCTACAATCACATCTTTATATGGCAGTTCATAAGCCATTTCAGATAACGGGATACCCGCAGTTTTTTGAACACTGCTTATTTTAAATGGCTCTGCATATGCAAGATTGAAAGTAAATAAAGTTACAATAAATACTAAAAATATTTTGTGCATAACCCTCTCCTTTTAAAAGAGCATATTTATTAATTAGTTATATAAAAATGGTGGCTGAAATATAACAAATCAGCCACATTATTCTCTTACTTAAAACTTTTATGAAATAGTTCTAAACCTTGTGCCATCTATTGTATCTATAATTTCTACCCCTTTTTCAGTTAATTCTGCACGAATACTATCAGCCAGAGCAAAATCTTTATTTTTTCTTGCTTCTGCTCGTTTTGCAATTAATGATTCCACTTCTTCTAAAGGCACTTTTAAGTTGCTTATATACCAGTCTTTTGCACTGTGGTTCATAATACCTAATACTTTTGATACAATATTAAAAATATATAATGTTACTTCTTTTAACTGCTCTGCTGTTTCATTATCTGGCTTGCCTGCAATTACAGTATTACCAATTCTTACTGTTTCAAATATGGCAGCTACTGCTTTTGGAGTATTAAAATCATCATTCATAGCACTTTCAAATTCTTTTATAAAATGCTCTCTCATGTGGTTTATATCATTAGCCATATTTTTGCCTTTTTTACTGCCCTTTATATGCTCCACTTCATCTAAAAATGTATATATCCTTTGAAGTGCTGCTGTGGCTTCTTTTAGTTTATCTTCTGAATATTCTAAAGGCTGCCTGTAATGAGTCATTAAAAATAAAAGCCTTAATGCTTCACTGTGGCATATTTTTAATATATCTCTAATAGTAAAAAAGTTGTTTAAGGATTTAGACATTTTTTCTTTATTAATATTTACAAATCCGTTATGTATCCAGTAATTTGCAAAAGTGGAGCAAGATATTGCTTCAGACTGAGCTATTTCATTTTCATGGTGAGGAAATATTAAATCCTGCCCACCACCATGAATATCTATAGAGCTTCCTAAAATTGCTTCACTCATTACGCTGCATTCTATATGCCAGCCCGGTCTTCCCTTACCCCATGGGCTTTCCCAAAAAGGCTCGCCCTCTTTTGCGCCTTTCCATAGGGCAAAATCAAGGGGGTTTTCCTTTTTATCATTTACATCAACTCTAGCACCTGCCATCATATCATCTAAATTTCTGCCTGAAAGCTTGCCATATTCTTTAAATGAGTTTACTCTAAAATAAACATCGCCATCTACTGCATAGGCGTTTCCTTTTTCTATTAACCTTTCACAGTAGTTTATCATCTTTTCAATATATTTTGTTGCCATTGGAGTATATGTTGGCTTTTTAATATAAAGGCTGTCCATATCTTTATCGTGTTCTTTTATAAACCTTAAAGCAAGCTGGCTCCATAACTCATTATTTTCATTGGCTCTATTGATTATTTTATCATCAACATCTGTAAAATTTTTAACAAATGTAACATTATAGCCACAGTATTCAAAATACCTGCGAATAACATCAAAAGCTACAGAACTTCTGCCATGACCTATATGGGTATAATCATAAACTGTTACACCACAAACATACATGCCTACTTTACCTTCATGTATAGGTTTGAATTCTTCTTTTTTATTTGTCATTGTATTATAAAGTGATATACTCATAATATTACTCCATTTCTTTTCTATTCATTAAAGTATAGCTTGATGCATTAATAAGGCTCTTAGTATACTCTGATTGTGGCTCTGACAGCACTTTATCAGTATTACCATATTCCACCATATTACCTTTATGCATAACTGCAATATTTTCACACATATTAGAAACAACAGCCAAACTGTGAGATATTAATATAAATGTAATACCATTTTTTTGCAAGGATTTCATTAAATTTAAAATCTGTGCCTGCACTGAAACATCAAGTGAGCTTACAGGCTCATCAGCAATAATCACTTTTGGGTTAATAGATAATGCTCTTGCAATTGATATTCTCTGCCTTTGCCCACCTGAAAACTCATGGGGATACCTGTCTAAATAATCACAGGACAGCCCCACCATTTCCATTAAGTTTTTTAAATGGTTATCTATTTCCTGCTTGTCCTTTGTAATATGCTTTTTTATACCGTCAGAAAGTGCGGAATATATTTTTAATTTTGGATTAAGTGTGTTATTAGGGTCCTGAAATACCATTTGTACATTTTTTCTATAATCTGCATATTCTTCTTTCGTCATACTGTTTATTTCTTTACCATTATATATTACCCTGCCATTATCTGCCTTATATATATTACAAATTATTCTTGCAATAGTAGTTTTTCCACTGCCTGATTCTCCAACAATACCTAAAGATGAGCCAGACTTTATATTAAAAGATATATTATTTAAGGCAGTAAATGGCTCTCCCTTTGAAAATATCCCTTTTGATGTATTAAAATATTTTGATACATTTTCAAGCTGTATAATATTATTATCCATGTATTTATTTATCCCCATTATTTTCTATTTTTTATTTTTTTATAACTACCTGCTAATACTAAAATATTAGCAATTAAAAGTGAAATAAATATTATATTATAAAGATATATATTATTAGCATATGTATAGTTAAATAAAATACTTATAATGCCAGTAATAAAAGAAATTAAAGATAATGAAAAACCAGTTGATATAAGCAAAGAATATTTACTTAAACTAATCGATAATATAAACATTAAACCATAAATATACATATATACATATTTTAATGAATATAAAGTATCCATTGGCAGAAGTGATTTTAATGATGGATATAAAATTATATACATTTCAAGGCATACAACAAAAGCGATAATTAACATAGGAAATGCATCATTATTATTTTTAAAAAGCAAATATAACCCCAACAGCATATAAAATGCTATAAGCCTTCTTATATTTATAAGAAATTTGAAAATATAATTATCTAAACTACTGTTTAAACTACCATTAGTAAATATTGGGTCTAAAAGGAATATTAATGCAAATATAATCATTATAATACTTGATATTAAAATAATAATATATATATATTTAGTTTTAATTATATGGGCTGCTTTTCTATATTCATTTATAATAGATAAATACTGCCATTCCATTTTATAAAAGCCTCTGTTATTTGCAACTCGCATTAAATATATGAAAAAGGTAAAAAGCACAACAAGTCCATATATTAAAACTGGTATTGTATGGTTATCATATACCATTATACCCCTTATGGCATTTTCATCTTCCCATAAAAAAAGTGCAGATAAATAACAGCCTAAAACTGCTATCATTTTTAAAATATCTCTATCATATGATGAATAATAAAAAATACCAAAAAATAAAAATGCAATAGTAATCTGGTAATATTTTACAAACTCAATAACAATATCAGGGTAATGAAAAATTTCTATACCACCCATAATAACAGAAATACTTGATACCATATAAAATATAATGCTAACAAGCCCTGCCATAACACAAAAAAATCTACCAGAAAGCAGTAACGCAGCACCTTGACACAAAAGCGATAAACTTACAATTATATGGCATGATAATGAATAACCAATAATCAATAAATGACCAACCGAAATAACAGACAATATACTTGCTGCTAAAGTTAAATAGTCGACAATATATTCTTTTGAATACCATGTCTGGTAGTATGATACTTTATAATATTTTACTTTTTTATTCTCTAAATATTCCAATCTGTTTAATGATGGTGAAACCATAAAAATAATATATATAACAGCTATCACTTTTAATATAAATACAAAAAGATATAAAATCGGGTTATCTTTTAATTGGATAAAATAATAACTAATTGTATGAGAATGAATTAACTTTATATTTATTATATAAACCATAACTAAAAACATTTTAATATAAGCAATAGTAATATATAACTTAATACTTAAAAAAATTTTTTTAATAATACTTTCTATTTTATTTATTATAGGAATTTTTATTGTGCTTTCTTTATGGCTGTCCCCACTCATTTCTTTAACAAAATTTTGCACACTTAAAAGCCGTGAAGCAAAAACTCGGATAGCTAAATTAGCAAGTAAAAAAACATAAATATAAAATAACCCATATGCATATTTTCCAACAGGTGCAATAGTGTATGATATTATAGAAACAATAGATAAGAAAATTATAGTGGATACAAAAGAAAAAAGGCTGAAACACCAAAATTCGTAGCGTGATAATGGGGAAAGCTTAAATAGAAAATAATTAAAATAATCACTTAAAATATTTCTAAATAATATTATAGAATTATATATACTGTCTTTAAAAAACTGCCTTTGAGTATATTCATCTGATAGTAATATATCTGTATCTTTATTCAAGAAAAACCCCACATAAAATATTACTGCATTATATATAAATTTATATTATACTGCAATATTTTCTTGCAAAAAACCA
The DNA here is from genome assembly GCA_944325215.1 of uncultured Mucispirillum sp. GTDB lineage: Bacteria > Chrysiogenota > Deferribacteres > Deferribacterales > Mucispirillaceae > Mucispirillum. The sequence continues at coordinate 87,559 of CALUZC010000006.1, forward strand.
AGTTTTATATATAGTAATTTGGTAAGATTAAAAGAAAAACGAGGTAGACTTGTGTCTTTAAAAGAATTTGCTGCAAATAACATGGTGATTTTTGATGGTGCTATGGGCACATCAATTCAAAAAGTAGAAATTAGTGATGATATATGGCAGGGTAAAAATGGCTGTAATGAATTTTTATGCCTTGCTGCTCCTGATATAATATATAATATTCATAAGAATTATTTTGATGCTGGAGCAAATGTGGCAGTTACAAATACATTTGGTGCAATATCTTCTGTTTTAGCTGAATACGGCTTGGAAGATAAAGTGGTGGAAATAAATAAAGCTGCTGTTGATATTGCACGCCGTGCTGCAACTGGCAAAGAAAATACTTTTATATCTCTTTCTATGGGGCCTGGCACAAAGCTTGCAAGTTTAGGACATACATCATATGAATCTTTATATAACCAATATTTAGAGCAGGCAGAATGTGTGGATGTGGATTTATACAATATTGAAACTGCTCAAGATATTTTGCAATTAAAAGCGGCAGTTAATGCCTGCAAAGAAGCAAATAGAAGGAAAAATACAAATACTCCAATACTTGTATCATTTACTGTAGAAAGTAATTACACACTGCTTACAGGCTCAGATATTTCTGCAGTTGCTGCTGTAATGCGTGGAATGCCTATATTTGCTTTAGGGTTAAACTGTGCTATGGGACCTGATATGATGGAGCCTGCTATCTCTTCCCTTTCAAAAATATGGCAGGGTAAAATTTATATTTCTCCAAATGCTGGTATGCCTGAAACTGTTGATGGCAAAACAGTATACCCTATGAATGATGAAAAATTTACTGCAATAATTAAAGATTTAATGGATAAATACCCAATATCTATGGCAGGTGGCTGCTGCGGGACTGATGCAAGCCATATTAAAATGCTTTATAATATGGCTCATGCAAGAAATCTGCCAAAAAGAGATAAACTTGCATATAATGGGGAGGCAGCAAGCCTTTTTACAGCTGTGCCTTTAGAGCAGGACCCAAAACCTGCAATGATTGGCGAACGCGCTAATGCTACAGGTTCAAAAGCTTTTAGAGAAATGCTTTTAGCTGATGATGTTGATGGTATGGTTGCAATTTGTAAAAATCAAGAAGATACTGCCCATTTTATAGACTTATCACTAGCTTATGCTTCAAGAACAGAAATAGATGATTATAAAAAAATGGTTCCAATACTAAATTCCAGTTTAACTGCTCCTTTAGTGCTTGATTCTACAGACCCGGAAACTATTAAAGCAAGTTTAGAGTTTTATTCAGGCAAACCTATTATTAACTCCATTAACTTTGAAGATGGTGGCGTAAAACTTCATAAAATGCTTAGTATTGTAAAAGACCACCCTGCATGTATGGTAGCTTTAACGATTGATGAAGAAGGTATGGCCGCAACTAGTGAAAAAAAATACCAAATAGCACAAAGACTTTATGATACATGGGTAAATGAATATAAACTAAGCCCGGAAGATTTAATTATAGATGCTCTTACATTTTCCATAGGTTCAGGCGATGAAACATTAAAAAATGCAGCTGTTGAAACTTTGGAAGCTATTAAATTAATTAAGGAAAACCTAAAAGGTGTAAAAACTACACTTGGAGTAAGTAATGTATCCTTTGGGTTATCACCTGAAGCAAGGCAGATATTAAATTCTGTATTTTTATCAGAAGCTGTAAAAGCTGGGCTTGATACTGCCATAGTCCATGCATCTAAATTAACACCAGTTGCAAACCTTTCAGAAGATGATGTTAAATACTGCCTTGATTTAATATATAATAAATCAGACGATGCACTATCTAAATTTATTGAGCATTTTGCAGGTGTAAAATTTGATAAAGCAGAAATAGATGAAAATATCCCTGCCATTGAAAAACTGCCTTTAAAAATAGTAAAAGGTGATAAAACAGAACTTGCAGATATTATTAAAGATGTAATGCAAACTCATAAAGCAGAAGATATTATTAATAATATACTATTTCCTGCCATGCAGAAAGTGGGCGATATGTTTGCAGAAGGTAAAATACTGCTTCCTTTCGTTTTAAAATCTGCTGAAACTATGAAAGCTGCCGTATCTATATTAGAACCATTTCTTGAAAAATTAGAAGGTGCTTCAAAAGGCGATGTGGTTATTGCAACAGTAGCTGGTGATGTCCATGATATTGGTAAAAACCTTGTTGATATTATTATGAGTAATAACGGATACAATGTGCATAACCTTGGCATAAAAGTGCCAGTTAGTGATATGATTAAAAAAGCAAAAGAAGTGCAGGCAAAAGCTATTGGTATGAGTGGGCTTTTAGTAAAATCTACTTTAATTATGAAAGATAATTTAGAAGAAATAGTTAAAGAACTGCCAGATATAAAAATTATGCTTGGTGGTGCTGCCCTTACTAATAAATTTGTAAACGAAAGCTGTGCTCCTATTATGCCTGATAAAATATACTACTGTAAAGATGCTTTTGATAATATTGCTGCTATGGACGGCAGTAAAAAAGCAGCTTCAAAAGTTGATAGTAGTAGCACTGTTATTGAAAAAGTGGAAGAAAATACAAATATTGAACGTGCAAATATATTAAAACTTAATAAAAGCGATATTCCAGAAGCTCCATTTTATGGAACAAAAGTAATAGATGCTGATATTAATGAAATATTTAAATATTTAAATAAACCATTTTTATTCTCTAATATATGGGGCTATAAAAAGAAAGATTTAAGCTGTGAAGATTATGAGATGCTTATAAATGATACTGCTATACCTGAACTAAAACATTTATTTAAAGATATTGTTCATAAAAAAGCAGTTACGCCAAAAGCTATATATGGTTACTTTAAATGCCGTGCTGTTAATAATGCCATAGAAGTATATACTCAAGATAATGGACTGCTGCATACATTTGCATTTCCTGACAGTAAAGCTACTCCAAAATACAGTTTAGCTGATTTTATATCAAATAATGAAGAATTTTATGATGTTCTACCTATGCAGATTGTAACATTAGGCGATAAACCAGCCCAGTATTGTGCTGACTTATTTAAAAATAATGATTATAAAAATTACTATATGGCACATGGTCTTTTTACAGAACTTACTGAAAGTTTTGCAGAATATATGCACCATATAATAAGAAAAGAACTAAAAATAGCTGATAAAAATGAAACAATAGAAAATGCCATTGGTGGTAAATACCGTTCAAAAAGGTTTAGTTTTGGCTATCCATTATGTCCTGATGTGGAAAATAACACAGTACTTGCAAATATGCTGCAAAGTGAAAGAATTGGTGTTAAAATGAGCCAAAGCCACCAAATGCAGCCAGAATATTCTACTTCTGCTTTTATTATCCACCACCCAAATATTAAATATTAAATATTAAATACTTAGCTTAAACAAATAAAAACCCCATTTGCAAAAAACAAATGGGGCATTTTTTTATAAAAAATAATTTTTTAATTGGCAGCTTCTGTAAAAGTTACAGTTTCACCCTTAATATTTTTAACGTTTAATGTAAATGTTAAAGGGTCACCAGAAGTAAATGGTTGAACTGACATACTAACACAGTTCTCACTATCACATGTAAATTCATAAGCAGGAAGCTGGTTTGCCTCAGCTTTTCCAGTTACCTGTGTAGTAGCTTCTGGTATTTGAACTATATCACCTTTTTTAAATACAAAACCTTGCCCTGGTAAAGTAGGTATCAATGCTTCTTTAAAGGATACAATCTTTACCTCCAATGATTGTGGATCAAATTCAAATATAGCCATTACATTATATGTTTGATCACCATATGTTTGATCACCACGTATTACTTTTAATGGTGTATAACCAAAAAGAGGTGTATCACTTTTATCCATTCCTGATGTAAATGATACTTTTACTGGGTTATAATCCTGCATTCCTGTTTTATTAATTGCGAATAATTTTGCATCATCTTTTATTGTAGAACCTGTATCAACAGAAACTGTGTATACTAAATGATCTGGAGTAGAAGATGATCTTGCTTCTACTTTATATTTTCCTGCTACTGTTCCAACCCTTGTTTTACCATCAATTTGTTTGCTGGCATCTAATGTAGCTAAATGAGTTAATGCAATATTTGTATCTATTGTTCCAGACATAATAGAGCCTGATGTTGTAAGGTTACTTGGAGTGCCATTTGCAGTTGTTGAGCTTAATTTAGCATACATTTGTCCAAGCAGGTTTATATAATCAGCACCAAAAGTTCCAACACTATCTTTGTATGTAGTAACATAAGATGAATCTGGAGTTACAGCAAAAAATGATATTCCATGTGAATCTGGAAGCATATAACTTGTTTTATTATTTATAACAGCAGCAGCATTTAAATCATCTTTAATTAAATTTTTTAGATTTTTAATTTCTGAAGAATAATCTTGATGATACCATAATTTCTCATCTAAATTTGTAAGAAAATCATAAATATCATACAAGCTGCTCTGGTATGTTATAGGACCACCATCAGCAATAGCATCACCATAACGTTGTGATCTATTTAAAGATACATAAAAATTATTTAATGTTTGCAGTTGGCTTTGGTTATAATTATTTAATATAGATCTAGCTAAGCTGTTTATACCATCATTTACAGCTTTAACTTTATCTAAATCAATTACAGAAATATTTGTAGCTGTTTCACCATTCTTAGCTGAATATTCCCAGTATGAATCTACTATTGTATTAGTAACATTTAAAGTGCTTTTTCTTTGTGATATTGATGTAATAATATCTCCAAGAAGCCATGGAAATTCATACTCTATTTCTTCTGAAGCAACATAATATTTGCCATAGTCTGATAAATTATACATCCACTCTATATTACCCATTAAACATGCTGCAAAACCAATAATATCAAATTTATTAAAGTTTAAACTACCATCTGCTTTAAGATTATTTGTTGCTGTTTCAAAAGCTTGTTTCATATTAACAGCAGTAATAGAAGGTGAACCAAAACCAACAACAGAGCCACCACCATGGCTAAAAAATATTACAATATATCTATCAGCAGGGTTATTTTTTACTCCATACTCAAGAAAATCTGCTACCATATCTTGACTATTCATCTGAAGACAATTAGAACTTACACTACCTTTACAAATTTGACCAAGTGTATCATCTAATAATTCAAAGTTGCCATTTGTAATTTTCCATCTTTGAACTTTATCCCAGTCTTTTACATAATATTTGTTAACATCAGCACCTTTCGCTGCAATTTGTTCATCTGTCCATTTCATATTATCTTCAGAAGATGCTGTCTGCACTATTATATTAGTGTGACTAGAATCAACATTTTGCATCATTTTATGTATCATATAGTTGGCTGGCGTAAAACCTAGTGCATCAGATGTATTACCCTTAAGAGAATCTGCAAAAGATATGCTTGCTGTTTCAGGCTGTTCAAAAGATGTGCCATCAATATACAAAAGCACAGTAGTTTTACCAGAAAATTCAGCAGGCTGGCTGTTAGAACTAGAACCTGAACTAGAACCTGAACTAGAACAACCTGTAATGTAAATAATAGAAATAAAAAGTAAAAGTAATTTTTTCATATAATATCTCCTATACTAGAATTATCTGCAAAGTATATTATAAATATTTTTATTTAGCAATATCTTTTTACAATATTTCATTATAATCATAACGGACATAAGATACATTTATGGACTATTAATACTATTTTGGACAAGGAGTATATTTTCATATGTTAATCTCATACCATATTAAAACATGGAGGATACTATGAAAATAGTTAGCTGGAATACACAAAAAATATCAATTAATGATAATGGTAAAATAAGAACATTATCGCCTTTTTTTCTTGTAAGTGATGAATATATGCATTTATTTAACAGCAATAATTTTACAGAAGTAGGAAATATTTTTAATATTGAAGAAATGCAAAATATTTCATCAAATATGCAAATGATTATGGGTGATTTAAAAGATGAAGTAATTAATAAAACTCAAGAATTATTTTCAATGCAGGAAAAACTAGAAGAAACTATTTTAAAAATCAACCAAATTGATGAAAAAATAAAAGCAATAAATGAAGTAAAAGAAAAATATGATAAAACTTTAGAAAATATGGAAAATATTTTTGAAAATTTGAAAGAATATGAAAACAAAATAAATGAAAAAGAAAAAAATATTCAAGAAAATATAAAAAATATTGAAAAAAATATTAGCACACTTTCTGTTAAAACATCTGATATGCTGGAACAGGCAGAAAACAAAATGGCTTCTAAATATTTTAATATGAGGCTTAGTTTAGAAAAAATATATGAAAAATATATTGCAGAAATAAAAAATAATGCTCAAATATGCCAAAAATATGCAGAAAACAGCAAAAAATGGGCATCTAACCCATTAAATATACCTGTTGAAAAAAACTTATATTCAGCAAGGCATTATGCATTATTACGCAGTAAAAAAGAGGTGAAAAATGGATAACACTTCCTTTTTAAATGTTACAGTTTCTGAAAAAAAAGCAGAAAATAGAACAAGCCCTCTATATGTGGCAGAACTGGGTAAACTTTCCCTGCAGGATATATTAGATAAAAGACCTGATGATTTTCATAAACAAATAGATATATCATGGATAAGTGATGCACTTAATAAAAAAGCTATGGAAGTAAAATATGCCCCATGGGACGCCTTATATATGCCATATGGTTTATGGTGTGCTTCTGCTTATGGAGATAACACTATTATTGCAGCAGCAAGTGATGGGCGTATTGCCTTAACACAAGATTTTTGCAAAACATTTCAAGAAAAAATAATATGTGATAAAATTACAGGTGCAGCATATGGGGATAATATTTTTGCCATTTCATCATTTAATGGAAAAATATATATAAGTGAAGATAATGGACTATCTTGGCAGGAAATATTGTATGAAAATTATGATTTTACATGTATTGCATTTTATAACGGCACATTTTTACTGGGAACTGCATGTGGTAAAATATTTGCATCAATAGATAAATTCCAAAATTTTACATGCATTGCAGAATATGAAAATGTATCATTTACTAAATTAATATATATAAATAAGGTTATTATAGCATTAAGCAGTAATGAAAGCCAAAATTGTATTTATTCAACAGATTTTGGTTCGTCATGGAATACTTTTAATATGCCATTTTCTCAAGGCTCCTCTATTACATATGGAAAAGGAAAATTTATAGCCTGCTCGTTAGATACAAACCAAATATGTATATGCAGAGAAAAAGATATTTATGAAAATATTCCTGTATGGCAAAATATTACTTTATATAAAGATGAACCATTTTCTGATATATCTTACGGTGCTAATGTATTTTGTATGGTATCATTAAATGGCACTACTATGGCAAGTTACGACGGTATAAAATGGATAGAAACAGAATGCCCGAAAGGCTCTTGGGCTAATCTTTTAAGAACAGAATATTTTTTTATTGCATTTTCAATATCAGAAAATAAGGACAGTTTATATGCTGCAAAATCATCAAATGGTGGTTTGGCAGGTATTATGTTTGCAACACTTGAAGAAGTAATAAGTGATGAAAATGTTGATAAATCAATAAACCCATACACTTTAAAAGATTATTTAAAATATAGAACTGGTAAAAATAAGGGGCAGTATCCTGTTTACTCTGATGATTTATTAATAGAATGCACAAGCCTTGATACAAGACAAATTAAAATTATAAATATAACACAAGCAAGCAGCATTGAAAATTATGATGATATAAATATTTCTGGTATATATATTATAGAAAAACCACTTACAAATGCACCATTTGAACATAATATAATATATTTGCTTGTGCAAACAAATAAAGAAAAAATATACCAGTTTGCAAGTATGGATTATAATTTTGCAGTTGGTTATAAAAGAGAGTTTAGTTCTTCATGGCAGCAGTGGGAAGAAGCTGTTTTTTCTGAAAACGATATAGTAATTAAAAAAGAAAGCACATTTTTAGAAAACAGTCATTTTCTTATGAATAATGAAAGACTTATTAGCAAGGTAGATAAAAATGACTTATTTGCAAATATTATAACTTCTCTTTTAGAGCATGGCAAAAATTATAAATGGGTAGACACTCAAAACTATACAAAAGGTGCTTTTATATTAGGAAGTGATAACTGCTTATACTATTGCCTGCAGGATAATGGCACAGAATTATCTAAAATATATGACCCTGTAAATTCACCAGATTATTGGATAAAAATCATAAACAGCGATGGCAAAATAAATGCAAATAATCTCTCTATTATATTAGGAAGTTTTGCTCAGCTTAATGAATTATCATTAAATGATGATAAATTAAAAGATATACTATCTATAAATAAAGGTGGCACAGGTGCAGACAATTTTCAAACAGCAGCAAACAATATCTTAAAAGATACAGCAGAAGCCACCACTATGGCTGACAGCGAATATTTATATATTTATTCTAATGAAAATGTTAAAAAAATATCTCTTTCATCACTTAATAATATATTAAAAGCATCGCTTCCTGTGGGATTTATTTATATGCAGTTAAGGGGGCAGGCTACACCAGATGTTCTTTTTAATACAACAGGTAAATGGCAAGATATTTCAAATAAATTTGCTGGAGAATTTTTTAGGGTAGTTGGGGGAAACAGTGGGAGCTTTGGAGGTATACAAAATGAAGGATTGCCAAATATTACAGGTAGTATAAGTGGTGCTATTTGTATGGATACAAGTAATGTTAGCGGTAGTTTTAATGCTTCGTCAAGTTTTGTAAGAGCATATGCTTTAAATGCTGGTGGAATTCAAGGATATAGAAATCTTAATTTCTATGCAAGTAGTGCAAATAGTATTTATGGTGCTTCCACTCATGTTACACCATATAATAGTGCAGTGAGAATATGGAAAAAAATATCTTAAAGGAGAAATAAAACGATGGCAGAATATATGGTTTTAAAAAATAATGTAGTAGAAGCAATTTATTGTGGAGAAATAAAAAATAGTGAAAATATTATAATATTACCAGAAAATCATGAAGTTAGAGTTGGTGAAAATATAGCATTTTATAATGATGATTATACTCGTAAAAGTGATATAGAGCTTATTTTATCAAATTTAAAAGATATACCTTTAGGGTATAAGTTAGAAAATAACCAGCTTATAGAAATGACATATGATGAGAAAGTAATTGCAGGTATAGAAGATATACCACCATACTATAAAATAGAAAATAATGCTTTAGTAGAAATGGCTGAACATGAAAAACTATCATTAATGACAAAAGCAGAAAAAGAAGAATACCACAGGCAAAAACGAGATATGTTAATAAGCAGCCAAATGTGGAAAATCCAAAGACATGAACAGGAAAAACTTTTGGGAATAAATACCACATTAAGTGATGATGAATTTATAAACTTACTTAAATATATACAAAATTTAAGAGAGATAACAGAACAAGAATATTATCCTGATTTTGTTGATTATCCAGAGAAAATATAAATTTGGGGGCATAAAAGCCCCCTTAAATTGCTGTAAAAAATTATCTTGCTATTAACCCATAAGTATAATATGGTTCTTCATCTGGAGGTAAAATATCTGGGTGATGAGCCACAGCATTTGCCTTTTTTGTTCCGTTTTTATCACTGTAATAAAAATGAAATTTATTAGGTTGTAAATCTTTTACATCATTTGATTTTTTCTTTATCCAAGTATATACATTTACCGTTGCAATACCAAGTTCTTTCCAAGTTTGGTAAAGTTTTAAATTACCATTATCAAATGTTACTTGAGCTGATGTTTTGCCTGCTGTTCCAAACCCATTTTTATTATAAGTTGCTGATGAATACTCTGTATATTGAAATTGACCTTTTCTTGCTTCTTCCTTACCTTGACCTAATACACCACCAAAAGTATTCATAGCACTACTATCCATTTGGATTTTACTTTTAATAATAACATTTTGCCCCTGCACTTCAATGGTCATCTCGCCTACCATGCGTTCAACTTTACCATATTTAGCTGTCGTACTTACATCTAATGTACCATTTGACTGTTCAAAGTCTATTATTTGATACGTACCTTGAAGTGATGATACATCATCTGCATTTAATGGTGTATATACATGCACATCATATGTAGCTTCTAAATTATTCTCCGTTACTGCTGTTATAGTAGTTGTCCCTATATTATGCCCAGTAACTTTTCCAGTTGATTCATCTACACTGGCAATATTTGGGTTAGAAGATGAATATATAATTTTACTAGATGGCTGCAAGCCTTCTAAAACTGGAGCTAATGTGTATTGGGCTCCCATAGTAATACCAATATCAACCTTTTCAAAGGCTATTTTTGTTGGTAATGATTGTATTTTTAAAGTATATACTGCCTGCACTTCACTGTTATTATAAGCACTTACAATAATTGTAGTTTCACCTGGTTTTTTAAATGTTACAAGCCCAGTTTCATTAACAGCACATATTTCAGGATTAGTAACTTGATATCTTAAGCGTTTATCGCCTGCTGTTGCTGGCTCCACTGTTGCAGATATTCTAAAAGAGCCTGTTACTAAATCATAAAGGCCGTTGTCTTCTGCTAAAATAATACGCTCCACAGGTACATTTGCTGCTGATTTTGGAAGCACGTTTATATAACACTGCCTTTCAAATCCTGCAATTGTTACATATATAATTGTTTCACCTTCTGAAACAGCACGTACAAGCCCAGTGTCTGATACTGTCGCTATACTGTCATCTGCTGTTCTATAGCTTACATTAATATCTTCCACACTTAAAATAAATGGGTATAAAACAGGGTTTATTTGAAATTCTTCTATTAAACCTAAAATTAAATCCTGCTTGTCAACTTCCAGCATAAAATCTTGCGGAGCAGTAACAGGCATAATATCTAAAGATGCACTTACACCATTTGAAGAAGTGGCTGTTATTATGGCGTTACCATTTTTTAAAACTGTTACTTCACCGTGTTCATTTACCACTGCTACATTTGGATTACTGCTCTTCCATTTTATTGTTTTGTCCGTTGCTGTAGATGGCTCTACTGATGCTGTTATTTTAAACTTCTCATTTACTGCATACGGAGTATACTGATATTTATCTAGTATTACTTTTGTAACACTGCTGCCTGATTCATTTGAGCCTCCTGCCTGTCCATTTCCACTTTCCACAGGCACAGTGCTTTCATCAAAAACAATATCTCCACCTAAACCACCAGCAGGAACAAGGTTTTCTAGTTTACCAATATTTAGTTCTAGAGTTTCACCTGTATTAACTAAACCTTGTTTTGCAAGTTCGCTGTAATTGACAGGGTCTAAAGTAAATTCCATAGTATAGTCCCCTGTAATTTTAGCACCAAGAGATGTAAATATTTCTGGAATACTGCCGTAATCATTCATATTTTTTTTCTGTATAAGGCGTACTTCCTTACCATTTAATTTTACATACATTAATATTTTAACAATACCTGCACCAAGCTCATCTAGGTTTACATTAACCCTTAAATTACTGTCAGTACTAGCAGGTAAAATTTCACCACCATTTATGCTGTAATCTAGCACTTGATATTTTGCTATTAATGAAAATGGGTCTGAATTTAAATCAATTGGTGCAACCCCTGCAGGTGGAGTAAATGATGAGCCACCACTATTAGATGATGACTTTGCTTTTACTTCCACAGCAAGCTGAGCATATTTTGCAGGGTTATTTTTTGCATATATTATAATTGCAGCATTACCTGCTTTTTTTGATGAAACTACACCCTTATCTGATACTGTGGCAACATTTAAATCTGTTGAAATATATACAAGCTCATCTTCTGCATCAAGTGGCCTTATACTTGCATCTATTGTATATGCATTATTCTTGTTTTCATCTAGCGAAATATAAGTTTTATTAACATATACTGCACGCACTTTTGAATTATTTACTGCATCATTTTTTGTATAAGCATTAATTAAAATATTTTTATATATATTTTTATCATTTTTAAGGGATACTTTGACTTCAGCAACCCCATTATTATAAGTTGTAATTTTTCCTGTAATATCAACACCTGCTACACCGCTGTTACTAGACGAATATTCAAGTGGTTCCATAGCTTTTTCTAAAGGAATAACCGTAGCATTCAAATTGAATGATTTGTTAATTTCCAAAGGAATATAACTATACTGCGTTACAATTTTTGTTGGATCTTTTGGTGGGTTTTTAACCACATTAACACTGCTTGAAGAACTTTCGTTCTTTGAACAGGCTAAAGATAACATTAAAACGCATATAAGTATTGCTTTATATACATTACTTATTCTTTTCATATAATTTCTCCAAAATAAAAACAACCTTTTCTGCCTGTAACAAAAACAGGCAGAAAAGTTAATAATTAATAAATATCCGATGCACTACCTGTTACTTCTGTAATAGGCTTAATCTCAACTTGAGATGGTTTTTCAGGCGGCATTCTACCAGAAACATCACCATCTACATATTTTGCTGTAGGCAAATCTATATACCTATCACTTACTTTTACAGCACGGTACATAAATTTATAGTCAGTCATAAACTGTACTTCAAACTCCATAGTATTACCATCAAGTTTGTTGTATGCAATATAAGCTCCATTATAACCTTCATCACCGCTATTAGATGTAATCTGAGCTTTCAAGTTTTTATTTACAATAAGTTTGCTAACAGCAGAAGACTGCGATATTGTTGTTGCATCAAATGCAGCATGTATGTATTTTAACCATGATTTTAAATTAAAATTTTGGTGTCCCTGCATTTGCACTTTCATTATAGAACTCATCTGTGCGTCTTGGTTTGTGCCATCAACTTTTATAACAAAAGAACCAGTATAGTTGGTAACAGAACCATTTTCGCCACCGCCACCACTATAACATGCAGACCAGTCATACCATGCTGTTTTATCAGGACATTCTTTATGGTATGTTATGCCAATATTACTATATAAAGGCATATCATCTTTAGATGATGAATATATGGCAGGGTATCTTTCAAGCATTGCAGTATTTAAAGAGTTTCCATAAAACCATGTCATTTCATAGTAGCCTTCTATACTGTGTGGGTCATTTACTACATCTATATCTGTCATATATATAGTTTTATCTTCAATTACTGTATATACATCAGATACTTTTTCAAGGTATAAATGAGCTTGAAAACCATTTTCAGTATATGTATATTCAATAGTTTTTTCGCTTGTTATATTAATACCTTCATTTGCATAGCCCTGCTTAATTTGTTTTGCATATACATCACTGCCATTTAAAGCAATTTCTTTATGAACATATAAAAAACGCCAGTTATTAAATGTATACGATGATTTTTCCAGTGGATTTTCTGGTGTAAATTGCAACCTGCCATGGAAAAGTATTTTTGCATCATCAACATTTATACCAAATTCACCTTGCAGGTTATCGTTGCCACCTTCTTCATTAGACAAAAATGTTCGTTCCACCCCGTTATATGAGTAAACTACTTGTTTAAGTTTATAATACCCTTTAGTATTCATTACCTTATGCACTGATATATTAAACTTTCGCTCAACACCGCTTGAAGAATAAACTTTTATTTCTGCAGTACCTTCTGTAACAGGCATTAACTGCCATTTGTTTTTTTCTCCAACTACAGGGTATGCACCAACAATATTATTATTAGATGATTCTATGAATAAATCTGTATTTACATTGGCATCTGCATTAACAGTTGCTGCTAAATCAAAGGTAGTATGGTTAATATATAAGTTTGCAGGTGGTGTATTTAAATTTATCTGTGAAACTTCAACAGCCTCTAATTCTGCCCTTACATTTACTTGTATAGCTTTTTTTACTGCAGCATCACTTGCTGAAGCAACTGTTAATACTGCAGTACCCTCTTTTAAGCCTTTTATAGTTTTAGTTGTTTCATCAAAAGTGATAATATCACTGCCTGAAGTAATAGTATATGTTAAATTTTTATCAAAAGCATAGTCTGGAAAAGCTTGTGGGTTTATTGTATAAGCCTTATCTTGTATGCTTATATTGAGTATAGATGGAATATTCATAACAGCTGTTACAGGAAATGCAAATGCATCAACTGTTATGGTATATTCTTCTTTATAATTACCAGCATCTGTTATGGCATATATTTTTGCAGTGCCTTTTCTGTGGGCTGTTAAAATACCTGTTGTATTGTTAATAGTAGCAATATCAGGATTTAATGATATATATGTTACAGCTCTATGAGTTGCATTTTCTGGCATAGCCGTACCAGATAAGTCAATAGTATTACCAATCAATACTTGATTTACTTCACTTTTTCTAACAATATGGGTAACAGGAATAGTGCTGTCTGTTACTGTTACATTCATTATGCTACTTGCTTTATCATTGGCGTTAGATACGGCAGTAATCTTCACATTACCTGCCCTATGTAAAGTAACATGACCAATTTCATTAACTGTAGCAATTGTATCATCTGATGAAGTATATTTAACACTTTTATCTGTTGCATTGCTAGGCTTAATAGTTGGCTCTATTCTAAATTCTGGAATATCTTTCCTGTCTACTTCCTTACTGTCTGCTAAAGTGATTTCAGTAGTAAGCACAGGCATTGATTCAATATCCTGCCCTATATTAATATCATTTAATTTCTTAAGAGATAATTGTAAGATTTCATCATCACCAATTACATTACTTTCTACAAGTGCAGGAAAATCAGTCCCACTTAATGATATGATTATATCAGCATCACTATTGGTATGATTTACTATTTTCAACTGCTCTTTAATTTTTAGGGCTATCGCCTCATATGAAAGAGCAGCAAGACTTTCATCTGATAAAGCTAAATCAAAAACAGCACCGTTAAAAACTAAACCAAATAATACAACATTACTGTTTGTTTTATCTGCATTAATAGAAAGACTGCCTGAAATATTAGTATCAGGAGTTTTATTAATACCATATTGACTTATAGAATAATCACCAAATAAAGACAAAGGCATACTATCAATATTAACATCTGTTAATATTTTTTCAGCCACATAAAAATCAATTTTCTGCCAAATACTTGCATTTGCAGCTGATTTAACTTCTACAGAAAATTCTCCTAAACCAGTAATGGTTAAAATTCCTTTTTCATCAATAGAAGCAATTTCAGGGTTGCTAGATGAATACAATAATTTCCTATCTACTGCATTAGCTGGCTCTGCAACAGCACTAATATCATAGTATAAAACAGCATCTTGCGACTTAGTAAGCTCAATATAGTTACCAGGTAGACTTATCCCAGTAATTACTATATTAGGGTTAGAATCTTCATAGATTGTACCCACAGAGCTACTACTACTGTCTGTAGAACATGCAGTAAGTAAAAGAGGAAATAAAATTAAAATAAAATAAAAAATAAAAACACAGCCTCTTTTAGACATAAATGCTCCTTTTAAATTTTAAAACATCATAAAATAGACTAATATATACTTTAGTATTTAGTAGCCAAAAACTTCAATCTATATAATAAATATATGCACAGATGCATATATTCCACCAATAAGGCAGCTAAAATAAATAAATTTTAGACTGCATAAAAATAAAAAAAAGAATAAAAATAATATAGTTGATTATAATGTTAATATATAAAATTGTCAAATATTATATTGAAGATATGCACAAAAACCTGCTTCACCCTCATTTTTTATTAAAAAATGGGGGTGAAGCAGTAAAAGAAAACTATTCACATACTCATAAGCCATTATAAGCGAATGCGAAAGTTAGT
>CALUZC010000007.1 GCA_944325215.1 uncultured Mucispirillum sp.
GCACCTTTAGATGCTGCAGGTGGTAGTGGCTTATAGCCAAAGAGCAAACTACCCGTTTAACGGGTAGTTATGATTTTTTAAGGTGATAATATGAAAACAATAGGTATAATAGGTGGTATGGGACCACTGGCTACAATTGATTTATATGAAAAAATAACATTTAACACAAAAGCAGAAAAAGACCAGGACCATATACATATAATAATAGACAGCTACCCACAAATAGAAGATAGAACTGCTTATATTTTGCATGGTGGTAAAAATCCGAAAGATAAATTAATAGAAAGTGCAAAAAGGCTAGAAAATGCAGGAGCAGATGCTTTAATTATGCCATGCAATACTGCCCATTATTTTGCTAATGATATAGAAAAGGAAGTTGGTATTCCACTTATTCATATTGTAAAAAGTGCAGCAGAAGCTATAAAAAATAAATATCCTAATGCAAAAAAAACAGGGTTAATAGCTACAACAGGCACTATAAAATCTGGAGTTTATGCTAATATATTAAAAGATTATGGCTATGATATTATAGAACTTGATGAAAAGCTAGAAAATAATATCATGGACTGTATTTATAAAGGTGTAAAAGCAGGGAAAACAGAAGAGTATGTTACGCTTTTTCAAGAATGTGTAGATAAAATTACTGATATGGGAGCAGATGTATTAATTGCAGGCTGCACTGAAATTCCAATTCTAGTGCCACATATAAAATCTAAACTTCCAGTAATTGATGCTACTTTAGAACTTGCTTTAGCTGCTGTTAACTTTGCCTTGCCAAAGTAAATTTTTATGTATAGAAAAATAGTATAATTGTAAAAAAGAGGAGGTTATCTAATGGCAGATAATACAAAATTTTGTCCTGAATGTGGCAAAAAGGTAGCAGCTAATGCAGTAGTATGCACAGGTTGTGGAGTTCAGTTAAAACCAATTGGATTAGGTTCTGGCAAAAATAAAATGGTGGCAGCATTACTCGCATTTTTTCTAGGTGGCTTTGGTATTCAATGGTTTTATCTTGGTAAGAAAAGTTATTGAATAATATCTCTTTTTTATTCTGGACAGGAATTCCTGCAATAGTATCTTTTATTCATTTTATTATACTTTTCGTTTCCAGTGATGAAGAATTTGATGCAAAATATAAAAAGGGGCAATAGTAGACTATGGAAAATGATACAAAGTTTTGTACAAGTTGTGGTAAAAAATCTTAAGAAAAGCAGTAATATGTCCAAAATGTGGTTGTGAACAAACAAGATTAAGAACCAATTATACAGATAAAAATAGAGTAATGGCAGCACTACTTGCATTTTTTGTTGGTGTATTTGGAGTGCATTGGTTTTATATTGGTAAAAAAATATATGGCATAATTATGCTTTTATGTGCTGTCTTATCGCAAGTATTTATTTTTTATTCAATTATTTTGATAGAATATTTAGGGTATTCAAAGTCAAGTGATTTTTCTATCCTATTGACTATTACCATATTAATATTATCTATAATTGGATTGGTAGCATTAGTTGTGGTAAGTATTATTAATGGAATAATATTTTTAACGCAAAGTGATGAACAGTTTAATAAAAAGTATCTAGATTATAAATAATCTTACAGGGAACATTACTTTTAAAGTATGTAAAAAGACACTAGGAAATTATAATTAATGTGTGCAGGCATAAATAAATACCATACAGTATTTTTTAAAAGTATATCCCTAAAAATTTGAGAGATTACTTTGTTTTATATGACATTAATGCTGCTAGCCTGCCTATATTTTTATAGCCTATTAAGCTGCATATAAAATCAGTAAACTTGCCAAATTTTCTATAAAATATATTAAAAAGTAAGTAAGGTATCCACTGGTTTTTAGATTTAGGCATTCTTTTAATAATATTTTTAAAAGAGTATATATCTTTATAGATTTTTAAATACCCTTGTTTAAGTTCATCTGGGCTCATATTTTTAGGCATAAATACAACATTAGCAGTATTATATTTTGCATAATCATCATCTATAATTCTACCAGATGATTTTAATTTTTTAAAAAGCTCTGTTCCAGGATAAGGTGTTAAAATGTGAGATGTTACTGTTTCAATTTTATTATCAACTATCCATTTTAAAGTGTTTTTAAATGTATCTTTATTATCGCCGTCCAGCCCAAAAACGAAGCTGGCATTAATCATTATACCACGTTTATGGATTTCAGAAACTATATAGTTATAACGCTCCACATTATTTTGCACTTTTTCTGCATCTTCAATAGATGAAGTATTAATACTTTCAAAACCAATAAATAAACTTTGGCAGCCTGCACTTTTCATTTTATCAAGCATATTTGGAATATTTACCACATTACTGGAAACTGCAGCATTCCATTTTAGGTTAAGCGGTGTTATAGCTTCTAATAATTCAAAAGTCCATACAGGATTACCTATCAGGTTATCATCAATAAACATAATATGCCTGTTATTTATAGCTTTAATATCCTTAATAACATCTTGAACACTTCTTGAAATATATAAGTTTTTATATGCATCTGTGCTGTTATAGCAGAAGTTACATTTATAAGGGCAGCCTCTGCTGGTAGATATAATATTATAATATAAGTATTCACTTTTATTTATTAAGTTATAGGCAGGGGAAATAATACTATTAGGTGTAATATTACTTGTATTATGGTAATATCTTTTTTTAAGCTGTCCTTTTTCAAAATCGCTGATAATATCATACCATGTTAGTTCTGCAAGCCCAATACTTAATGCATCAAAATATTCTTCTGATTCATCAGGATTAGCAGTAATATGAATACCACCAGCAACAACAGGAATATTTTTTTCCCTATATTTTTTTGCAATTTCTACAGCCCTGAAAAACACATCTACTGTAATGCTTATGCCCACAATATCTACTTTTTCATTAAAATCAATATCTTTTATATTTTCGTTTTCATATATTATGGTATGCTTATCTTGAAACATATTTGCAATGGTCAAAAGCCCAAGGGAAGGGGACATTTTTGTTTTAAGCCCTGTATCCATTGGTCTTTTAATCATTTTTGGTTGGATAAGTTTGATAATCATAATGTTACTATAACACCACGTAGAATAATACTGCAAAAAATTGAAGCACAGTACCAGCTAATACAAACAAGTGCCATATGGCGTGGTTAAATGGAAGTGATTTCCATTTATAAAATATTACACCAAATGAATAAGAAAGTCCGCCTGCTGCTAAAAGTATTACGCCACCTAGTTCAACATTTTTTACAAAAGGGTATATGGCAATCAATATCATCCACCCCATAGCAAGATATATAATAGTAGATATTTTCCTAAAATTATTACCATATATTATTTTTAATATTGTACCAGTAATAGCACACGCCCATATTACACCAAAAATAGACCATCCCCAAGCACCACGCAGGTTAACAAGCATAAACGGTGTATAAGAGCCAGCAATAAGGTAATATATAGATATGTGGTCAAACATATTTAATTTTTTTGCTGCTTTAGTTTTTGAAAAGCTGTGGTATAAGGTGGAAGCAGTATATAAAACTATCATAGATGCTCCATATATGGAAGAAGCTACTACTTTCCAAGCATCACCATAAAGGGCAGCAAATACAACTAATATAACAAGCCCTGCAATGCTTAAAGCTATACCAATACCATGGGTAACAGCATTCATTATCTCTTCTGCTTTTGTATATTTTGGTAAAACGTATTCTGACATTAATTACTCCAATTAATTGATATATATAAGGAAACTATGGAAGAAATTCATCTATTGAGTGTTCTTTAATCTTCAATGGACCTTGAAACAGGTTGCATCTTGATTTAACTTCGTCTTTAGTAATGTATTTCTTTATAGCTGCACATCTAAAAAGATATATTTCTTTCATCTGCTCTACTTTAATATCTTTTTTATGGATACAGCCGTGATTACAGCCCCTTAAACTCATAAGGTGGATTATATCATTAAAAAATATATTATCAATAAAAAATTATTATTTTTTACTATAATAATTTTGAATAATAAAATACCTTGTATAATAATATCACAAATGATATATTTATATATTAGATTAAAAGCAATAAATTTTATGTTTGGAGGTATAATATGGATTATAGAAGAGGAACAAGGATAGTAATGGATGAAGATAAAATCAAAAGGGAAGGTATATATGATTTAGAAAACATTTATAAAGATATAGATAATATGGCAGAATATGCAGGATTAATTAAAAAAAATAAATATACTTACATCTGCCAAGGTAATGAAAAAGATTTAGCAGCCCTTGCTATATTTAATTTCCATAAATTAGTTGAACAAGAATGGTTTACAAAAAATGTAAAAGAATGGACTTGGATAAATAAAGAAGAAGGTGATGAAAATCTAATAGAACATTTTAAAAATGAGAATGAAGGTGTTTGGGTTTAATAAATGAGAAAAAAAGTAATCAAAAGAGCAATTAATTTTGATTTAGATACAAAAGAGCTACTTAAACATTTTAAAAATACTCATCAAGCATATTCTGCAATAAAAATATTTATGGAAAAAAATGGTTTTGAACATAGGCAGTATTCTGGATATATTTCTAAAGAGCCTATATCTGAATTTAGTGCAATAAAATTAACTGAAAAATTAAATAAAAAGTTTAAATGGCTTAAGGATTGTATCCAGAAATATGATGTTACAGAGATAGGTGAAACTTATGATTTAAAATATATGTTTGATGATGCAAAAAAACAGGAAAAAGAAAAGAGTAAAAATAAAGGATTGGAAAGATAACTATTTAGAAATAATAATTATAAGATAAGATGGTCAAATGACTGGCTTATTTTTTTATAAAGTCGGTAAATTCTAGAAACAGCATATATAAATAATGTTTGATTTAGTATTAAAATAATATATACCATATACGCTACAGTTACAAACATACAAAAAAATATAATAAAATAAAAAAAATACTTGCTTTTTTATTTTAGATGATATAATATTTGCCACTAATGATGGAAACAAACCGTGGCTGTTATCATGGCAGCATTCATATAAAGGGGAGTTTCCGACAAGCTAATTTATTAATAAAGAAAATTAAAATTGCTTTTTTATGGGGCAGAAAAATTTTAATAAATAATAATATATCGTGGTGAAAAACCATAATTTTATTGGAGGTGTAATTTGCCGACTCTTAATCAGTTAGTTAGATTTGGTCGTATGGAAATGATTAAAAAGACCAAATCTCCGGCATTACAAGCAAACCCACAAAGACGTGGCGTGTGTGTTCGTGTTTATACCACAACACCTAAAAAACCTAACTCAGCTTTAAGAAAAGTTGCAAGGGTTCGTTTAACAAATGGTATTGAGGTAACAGCTTATATCCCGGGTATCGGCCATAATCTTCAAGAGCACTCAGTTGTTCTTGTTCGTGGTGGAAGGGTAAAAGACTTACCGGGTGTTCGTTACAAAGTTGTTCGTGGCGCTTTAGATACTGCAGGCGTTGCAAACAGGAAAAAAAGCCGTTCTAAATACGGTGCTAAAAGGCCTAAATAAGAGAGGAATATAGATGGCACGCAGAAGAGGAACTAAAAAACGTGAAGTGTTACCTGATCCAATTTATAAGGATACACTTGTTACAAAATTTATTAACAGTTTAATGTATTCTGGTAAAAAATCAGTTGCTGAAGGTATTTTTTACAAAACGTTAGACTTAATTAAAGAAAGAGGCGGCGAAGAAGGTATTGAAGTTTTCAAAAAAGCTATTGAAAATGTAAAACCTGTATTAGAAGTAAAATCTCGCAGAGTTGGTGGTGCAACATACCAAGTGCCTACAGAAGTTAGACCTGCTAGACGTCAAGCACTTTCTATTAAGTGGATTATTACAGCATCACGCGCTAGAAAAGAAAGAACTATGATAGAGCGTCTTGCTGGTGAATTAATGGATGCTGCATCAAACAAAGGTGCATCTATTAAAAAACGTGAAGATACACACAAAATGGCAGAAGCAAACAGAGCTTTCGCACATTTTAGATGGTAATATAGGAGTTTCCTGTGGCAAGAGCAAAATCATTAGATTTACAAAGAAACATTGGTATCATGGCTCACATTGATGCTGGTAAAACTACTACTACAGAACGTATATTATATTATACTGGTGTAAACTATAAAATCGGTGAAGTTCATGATGGTGCAGCTACAATGGACTGGATGGAGCAGGAAAGAGAAAGAGGTATTACAATTACTTCTGCTACTACTCAATGCTTCTGGAAAGATTATGTTATTAACATTATTGATACTCCAGGACACGTGGACTTTACTATTGAAGTTGAACGCTCACTTAAAGTATTAGACGGTGCAGTTGGTGTATTCTGTGCAGTTGCTGGTGTTCAGCCTCAGTCTGAAACAGTTTGGAGACAGGCTGATAAATACAAAGTACCAAGAGTTGCTTTCGTTAATAAAATGGATAGAACTGGTGCAAATTTCTACCGTGTTCTTGATATGATGAATGAAAGATTAGGTGCTACACCTGTTGCAATTCAAATACCAATAGGTGCTGAAGATAAATTCCAAGGTGTAGTTGATTTAATAGAAATGAAAGGCTACATTTGGGACGTTGAAGGGGATTTCGGTATGAAATTCAAAGAAGTTGAAATCCCTGCTGATTTAAAAGATAAAGCAGAAGAATATCGTGCAAAAATGATAGAAATTGCAGTAGAAGCTGATGAAGAGCTTATGGAAAGATACCTTGATGGTGGCGAAGTTACTAATGAAGAAATTAAAGCAGCACTTCGTAAAGGAACTTGTGCATTACAGTTTAACCCTGTATTATGCGGAACAGCTTTCAAATATAAAGGTATCCAAAAACTTTTAGATGCAGTAGTTGAATATCTTCCATCTCCACTTGATATTCCTGCAATTGCTGGTATTAACCCAGAAACTAACGAAGAAGAAACACGCCCTGCAAGTGATGACGAACCATTTGCAGCATTAGCATTCAAAATCATGACAGACCCATATATGGGGCAGCTTGCATACTTTAGGGTTTACTCTGGTGTGTTTGAAGCAGGTAATTATGTTTTAAACTCTACTAAAGATAAAAAAGAACGTATTGGCCGTCTTTTAAAAATGCACTCTAATAAAAGAGAAGAAATAAAAGAAATCAGGGCTGGTGATATTTGTGCGACAGTTGGTTTAAAATTCACTACAACAGGGGATACTCTTTGTGATGAGAAAAAACCAATTATATTAGAAGCTATGGAATTTCCAGAGCCAGTTATATCTATTGCTATTGAACCAAAAACAAAAGCAGACCAAGATAAACTTTCTGTTGCACTAGGCAAACTTGCTTCAGAAGACCCATCTTTTAGAGTTAGAGTTGATGAAGAAACTGGCCAGACAGTTATTTCAGGTATGGGTGAATTACACCTTGAAATCATTGTTGACCGTTTAAAAAGAGAATTTAAAGTGGAAGCTAACATTGGTAACCCACAAGTTGCTTACCGTGAAACTTTCCGTAAATCTGTTAAAACAGAAGGTAAATATATTAAACAGTCTGGTGGTAAAGGTAACTATGGCCACTGCTGGTTAGAAATGACACCACTTGAAGCTGGTTCTGGCTTTGAGTTTGAAAACAAAATCGTTGGTGGTGCTATTCCAAAAGAATATATCCCAGCTATTGAAAAAGGTGTTGCAGAAGCAATGGAAAATGGTATAGTTGCAGGCTATCCTGTTGTTGACTTTAAAGTAACTGTATTTGATGGTTCTTTCCATGAAGTTGACTCTAACGAGATGGCATTTAAAATTGCTGCTTCTATGGCATTTAAAGATGGTATGAAACAAGCTTCACCTGTATTATTAGAGCCTATTATGAAAGTGGAAGTTGTTACTCCAGATGAATACATGGGCGATGTTATGGGCGACTTAAACTCAAGACGTGGTAGAATTGAGGGTATGAATGTTCAAGGTAATGCACAGGTAATTAATGCAATGGTACCTTTAAAACAAATGTTTGGTTATTCAACTGAACTTCGTTCTATTACACAAGGTAGAGCAACTTACACTATGCAGTTTGACCATTATGAAGAAGTACCTGCAAATATTGCAGAAGAAATAATTAAATCTAGAAATTAAAAAGATTTTGGAGGAATAAATCATGGCAAAACAAAAATTTGAAAGAACAAAACCACACGTAAACGTTGGTACTATCGGTCACGTTGACCACGGTAAAACTACATTAACAGCAGCTTTAACAAACGTTTTATCTCAAAAAGGTTTAGCTGCATTCGTAGATTATGCAAATATTGACAAGGCTCCTGAAGAAAGGGAACGTGGTATTACTATTGCAACAAGCCACGTTGAATATGAATCTGAAACTCGTCACTATGCACACGTTGACTGCCCAGGTCATGCCGACTACGTTAAAAACATGATTACTGGTGCTGCTCAGATGGACGGTGCTATATTAGTTGTTTCTGCAGCTGATGGTCCTATGCCACAAACTCGCGAACACATTCTTCTTGCTCGTCAAGTTGGCGTTCCATACATCATCGTTTTCATGAACAAATGTGATATGGTTGACGATGAAGAACTTTTAGAACTTGTTGAAATGGAAATCAGAGAATTATTATCTTCATATGAATTCCCTGGTGATGATACTCCAATTATCAAAGGTTCTGCATTAAAAGCATTAGAAAACCCAACAGATGAAGCTCAAACTAAACCAATTTGGGATTTATTAGCAGCATTAGACTCTTACATTCCAACTCCAGAACGTTCTGTTGACCAACCATTCTTAATGCCAATAGAAGACGTTTTCTCTATTTCTGGCCGTGGTACAGTTGTTACAGGTAGAGTTGAACGTGGTATTATTAAAGTTGGTGAAGAGATTGAAATTGTTGGTATTCGTGACACTTCTAAAACAACAGTTACTGGTATTGAAATGTTCCGTAAACTTTTAGACCAAGGTGAAGCTGGTGATAACATCGGTGTGTTACTCCGTGGTACTAAAAAAGATGAAGTTGAACGTGGTCAAGTTTTAGCTAAACCTGGCACAATCACTCCACACAAAAAATTCAAAGCAGAAGCTTATATCTTAAATAAAGATGAAGGTGGCCGTCACACTCCATTCTTCGGTGGATACCGTCCACAGTTCTATTTCAGAACTACTGACGTTACTGGTATCATCACATTACAAGAAGGCGTTGAAATGGTTATGCCTGGTGATAACATCAGCTGTGAAGTTCAACTTATCCAACCTATCGCTATGGAAAAAGGTTTACGTTTTGCTATTCGTGAAGGTGGTAGAACTGTTGGTGCAGGCGTTGTTACTGAAATCATTGAGTAATCAGGCTGGTAGATTATAATGGAAAATCAAAAGATAAGAATTAAACTTAAAGCTTTTGAACACAAAATTTTAGACAAAGTTGTAAAAGACATTGTTAATACAGCTAAAAGAACTGGCGCAAGGGTAGTGGGTCCTATACCACTGCCTACACGCATAGAAAAATTTTGTGTAACGCGTTCACCTCACGTAGATAAAAACTCTCGTGAGCAGTTTGAAATAAGGACTCATAAGCGTTTAATCGATATTTTTGAGTATAACCCTCAAACAATTGATGCGCTTAAGAATCTTGAGCTATCTGCGGGCATAGACGTAGAGATTAAACTCTAATAAGGCAGGAATAAATGGCAAAGGGAATTATCGGTAAAAAAATCGGAATGACTCAAATATTCTCTGAGAACGGGGCGGTTATTCCGGTTACGGTTGTACAAGCAGGACCATGCGTAGTTGTACAGAAAAAAACCGTTGAATCTGATGGCTACAACGCTATACAAATCGGGTTCGAAGAGATACTCTCAGAAAAGAAAGTTAATAAACCTATGGCTGGACATTTCAAAAAAGCAGATGTTAAGCCTATGAAATATCTTCGTGAAGTTCGCGTTGATGCTATTGATGACTATAACGTTGGTCAAACAATCAACAGCGAAATTTTCGCAGAAGGTGATTTAGTTGATATTCAAGGCGTTACAATCGGTAAAGGTTTTGCTGGTGGTATGAAACGCTGGAACTTCGCAGGTGGCCCTGGTGGTCACGGTTCAGGTTTTCACCGTAGACTTGGTTCTATAGGTATGAAAGAATGGCCTGCAGAAGTAAACAAAGGTAAAAAAATGGCTGGGCATTTAGGTGTGGAAACTGTTACAACTCAAAGATTAAAAGTTGTAAAAGTAATGCCTGAAAAAAATGTTATACTTGTTAAAGGCTCTATTCCAGGGCATAAAAACGGTATAGTTTACATTAAAGCAACAGCTAAACCAAAAAGATAGTTTATAATAAGCTATATATAAAGCCTCTCATAAATTTTTTTGAGAGGCTTTTTTATATGGAGGGGGAAATAATGTCTAAATATCTAGTAATAATTTATGTAATAATAACATTTATACCATTTTATTTATATGCTCAAAATATTGAAATAAAATGTGATTTTAAAGATAATAATGTAGATACCACTAAACTTTATAGCACTGGGACTTATAATAAAAATATAAGTGGAATGTTATGTTATGAAAATATAACTGATGATGAAATGTATGGAAAACTTAATTTTAAATATTATTTTCCACTTAAAAATGGTAAATTAAATGGCAGGGTGCTCACTTATATAAAATTTAGAAATAATGATAATTATTATGTAAACAGTCATAGTGAATATAAAGACGGTGTAAAAAATGGAAAAGAATTTTTTTATGATTATCAGGGCAATATGAGAATTGATTCAGAATATAAAAATGGTCAACTTGATGGTGTTCTAAAAGAGTATAGTGATGGAGTATTAACTTTAAAAGCGGAGTATAAAAATGGTAAAGAACATGGTAAAACAATATATTATAATGAAGATGGTATAGAGAAAATAGAATATTTTAATAATGGTGTAAAAGTAAAATAAATAATTTTCAAAAATAAAAACATTATAATGAAGATAGAAAGTATAACAGCCAATAAAAAGCAGGTAATGTTACCTGCTAGTTAGTCTTCGCTTAAGAATATGAGTTACAAGCTCATAATATTAAAATGAATACTTAAACAAATATAAGTTAAATATTAATTAAAAACTTAAATAAACATGGCAACCTCCCGTATATTTATTAATAGTACTATTATAATATTTTTTTCATAAAAATAATAAACTAGGGAGTAGAAATATGAGTCTTACAGTAATAATTGTGCTTGCAGTTATAATTTTATTTATAATAATATGTTTCATATTACAATAAGATGGTAAATTTAAGAAAAAGGGCTTTGGAAGCTAAATCTGGCATTGATGTGCAGCTTAAAAAAACATTTTGATTTAATTCCAAATCTTGTATCTACTGTGCAAGAATATATGAAATATGAAAAAGATACATTAAACCAGTTAACAGAATTACGTACTCAAGCTTTAAAAGGTAATATAAGCCATGATGAGCTTATGGGCTTATCAGAAAAAGCAGAGAGTATGTTAAAATCTATTATGGTATCTGTTGAAAACTACCCAGAATTAAAAGCAAGTGCTAATATGGAGCTTTTACAACGGTCATTAAATGAAGTAGAAGACCAGATTGCAGCAAGCAGAAGAGCATATAATATTGCAGTTAGAGAATTAAATAACGCTGTTAATATGATACCTACAAATATTTTTGCTTCAATGCTTAATATAAAACGTGGAGAGTTTATAGAAATAAAAGAGCAGGAAAAAGAAAACGTAAACGTTTTTAGAGCTTTTTAAAAAGTAGATAATATAAAAACCTGTGTAAGATACTACCCACAGGTTTATTACATAAAAATTCTTAATATTAAATAAATAATCAGCTAAAACTTTTTACTTAATATTATTATATATAACAATAGATTTTAAGCAAAATATTTATAACAAATCTTATGTAAATTAAAAAAATATGGGGAAAAAAAGAAATAGAACTTGACTATTATTTATATATTATTGATAATGGTCAGGATAGTATAAATAAAAAGTCCACTTTTATAGTATTTTATCTAAATTTGATGGGTGGGGGAGATAGTATTATGGCTTTAAAAAAGACACTTTCCATACGTGCAAGAATAACATTAATTTTAATTACTAGCTTTGCTGTAGGTCTTACAGCAGTAATTTTTATAACATTAGGTATTAATAATAAATATTTTAAACAATATGTCTATGACCATCTTAATTTAACAGTAAGCGAATTAAAAAATATAACATCCACCACAATTAATAATCATAAAAGTGATATTTCTGATATTGCATCAGTATTATTATTTGATAATACATCTGATGTTTTAAATATTCAAAACACCGTAAATAAGCTCTATGACAAATACCAAGGCACTGCTTATTCTGTTGGTGTATTTTTTAGCGATAATAACTTTTACTTAGATACTATTTCAAAAAATACATATAAAATTTATAATACAGATATATATAATAAAACCATTAATTCAAATAATGTAAACGTATCTGATATTTTAATTGATAATGCTACAAATAGACCATATTTAATGTATACCGCACCAATTAGAACAAAAGACAATATTAAAGGTGTGTTAGCAATAAGCATTTATACTGATAGTATGGTAGACTATATTGATAATACCTTTATTGGAGATATAGTAAAAGGCAAATACTATGTTGTAAATAAAAGCGGTCAAATACTTATTGATACAGATAGAACTTTAAATAAAAAAATTACTGATATTTATCCAAAACTTTCAAATTTTTTAAACAAACTTACAGAATCTGAAAGCCATATTGAATATAAGTCTAGATATACAAATATTGCCCAAAGTACGCAAATTGAAGGTACAAATTTTACTATTATTTTTATCATAGGTAAAACAATTTTTCTAAAAAGAATAAATACTGCCATATATGCTGCAATTGCTGGGCTTATTATCTTAACAGGTATAATGGTAATAGTTACTTTATTTACTACTAACAGAATTTTTGTTGATTTGAAAAAGATAAATAATGCCATTAACAGTGCAAGCATGCATAATGATTTAAGCCTTTTTATAGATTATAATAAACGTAACGAATTAAAAGATGTATCTGATAGTATAAATACTTTTATAACCAATGTACGAAATACCGTATCAGAAGTGCATACTTTAACTGATGAAGTGTCAGAACAAAGTATAGAACTAAATAATACTATGAGAGAACTTACAGAAATGTTTAAAAAACAAATGGGGCATATTAATAATATTGTAGATGAAATGGGGATTGCAAATGCATCCTCTTCTGATATTGTAAATATTATGAGTGAAAATATGAAACTTTTAGGCATAACTGTAAGAAAAACAAATGAGGAAAAATCATTAATTAATACTGTTAATGATAATATGGTAGAAATACGTGAAAATACATCGTTACTTTCTGATAATGTATTAACTCTTTCAGAACAATCAAAAAATATTGGAAATATTTTAAATGTTATTAATGATATTGCTAAAAAAACAAATCTTCTGGCCTTAAATGCATCAATAGAAGCAGCAAGAGCAGGCGATTCTGGTAAAGGGTTTGCAGTGGTTGCAGATGAAGTTAGAAACTTAGCTGAAAGAACAAAAAATGCTACAGAAGAAATAGAAAAAATTATTTTATCTTTGCAAAATGAAGCATCTTCAGCTTCTCAAGAGATGGATAAAGCTTCAGAAGCCGTAAATTTTGGGCTTGATAATCTTGGGAAAGTAGCAGGTGAAATTGATGAGACTATTAGCGGTATTAATGGGATGTATCAAAGTATAAGCCCTAGTGCAAAAGATTTAGTGGAACAGCAAAAGCAAATTAAATATATTACTGAAAATTCATACAGCATATTGCAAGGTATAGAAGAAAGTAATAGAGCTATTGAAGAAATAGATAAAACTGTTAGTAATATGACAACTCGTGCATTAAAATTAAAACAATCTGTAGACCAATTTAAAATATAATTAGAGGTAATATATTATGCAAAAAGTATTTAATAATATGTCATTAAGATTTAAGGTAATTTTTATATCATTAATAGCTACAGTATTATGTTTTGTGATTTTAATCTCTTTTTTATATAGAGCATTAAGTATTGGTTATAGTAAATTAGCTATAGATAAACTCTATTTGATTACTGAAAATGTTACAGAATTAGGAGTTAATAGGTTTCTCAATAAATATTTTAATATGGTAAATTCTATTGATAGTATACTTAATTTAAATACACCGACTGATACTCAAAATTATTTATATGTTTTAGATACATATAAAGCAAAAGATAATAATATAATAGGATTTATTGTTGGGTTTGAAAATGGTGAAACATTCTATGATAAAATTAGTGCTAAAGAGCATTCTCCAGACTATGACCCAAGAAAACGTGATTGGTATCAAAAAACTATTAAAAATAATAAAATAACAGTCATATCTCCATATATTGATATGGGAACAGGTGCTTTATGTATTACAATTGCCAAACCTATTATGACAAAAAATAATATTAAAGGTGTTTTATCTATTGATTTAAAAATTAATACTATTACAGATAATATTAATGCTGTATTAGATAAACTCTCTAATATAGACTCATATATGATTTATGATAGTAATAATAAAATTATTTTATCTTCTGATACTAATGCTATGGATAAAAGTATTAATCAGGTTTTCTCATCTGTTGAGTATATTGAAAATCAATTTAATAATGGTAAAACAGTAATGTATTTCTATGAAAAAAATGTTGAAATGATGGCTGCAATTATTAATATTCCAAATACAGATTGGGTTCTTAGTGTATACTTACCTTATAAGGTAGTTTTATATATAGCATCTAAAAATATATCATATTCAATTATAGCAGGTATAATCGTTGTACTGGTTATAGGTGTTATTATTTTCTATGCAACATATAATGCTCTTAGAAATTTAAATGTATTTAGTAAGCTAATTAGCCAAGCAGGTACAAGTAATGATTTAACATTTCAGATACCTGTACAAACAAATGATGAACTAGGTATGATTGCCAAAAATATGAATACTTTCTTGCAAACAGTTCATGACGTTATTATACAAGTGCAAGAATCAAGTGAAGATTTATCATCAGCAAGTACAGAACTTTCTGCTAGTATGGAACAAATATCATCTAACTTTAATATGCAATCAGAACAAATTAACTTAATGGTTAATGATATTGGCCATATTATTTCTACTTTTAACAAAACAGCAGATATTATTAATGATAATATTTCCTCTCTTGCTGATGTAAATAATAAAACTACTTTTATGATGGATAGTTTACACAGTATTAATGTAGATATGAATGAAATACAAACTAATTCACATAATCTTTCTAATAATATTGAAGAGCTTTCTAAAAGTTCTAACGATATTGGTGGTATACTTGCCGTTATTAATGATATAGCAGGTCAGACTAACTTACTTGCATTAAATGCAGCCATTGAAGCTGCAAGAGCAGGTGAAGCTGGCAGGGGGTTTGCAGTAGTTGCAGATGAAGTTAGAAAACTTGCGGAAAGCACTCAAAAAGCAACTGGCCAAATAGAAGAAATTATTTCTTCTTTACAAGCAGAAGCAGTCAATGCGTCCAACCAAATGAATAGTGCTAATGATATTATACAAAATAGTACTTCTAATTTACATAATGTTACTAGTGATCTAGAAAGAACAGCTTCAGGCATCAATACTGTATATGGTAAAATGGAACCTACTATTAAGGTTTTACAAACTCAAAGAGATAAATTAAGACCTGTCACAGAAGCAGCACTTAATACTGCCAATGATATTACAATTAATCAAGAAATGGTTAATAAAGTGACTGTTATTATAAATAGTTTACAAGAAAAAGCTGTTAAATTACGAAATATGATAGAGCAGTTTAAATTATAATTTTAATTATAATATAGCATTATCTATAAGATAGATAATAATTTTAGCCTGTGAGATATATTCCCACAGGCTTTTTTTAAAATATACTGGAGAATATGCCTTTTGTTGCTGTATTCATTAAATCACCTGCAATACCTTTATCATCTTCACCATAACCTATGCTTAAAAGCTTCATTTGGTCATTCCAGTAGTTATCTTCTGCCTGAGCCATAGCAGAGCCCATTGCTTTTGAGGTAACAGATGAATTAACTATGCCGCGACTGGCAAGGTTATTTAATGCTGTGCCACTTAAGTTTTCAAAATCTGCCATTCTAGTGTCACGGTCTGCTACTTTATCATACTGCTGCCTTTGTTTATTTTCAGCAGTATTTTCTCCAAATAATAGTTTATTTAATCCATCAAAAAATCCCATTTATTTCCTCCATTTATTTCCCTATGGTTGAATATTCTATGAATATATTATCAATAAAAAAATCACCATTATGGGTTATATCTATTTGAATTTTATTGACTTTTTTTGTTATAAAATATTTGTGTTTAGTTTGACCTGATTTTAATATTAAATTATAGCTCATATTATTAAGCAAGAGAGTAAAATTTTTATCCTCACTTAGCACAGGGGTATATACTGTTATGGCTTTTATAACCATATTTAAATTACTTTTTACTTCCTTATAAACCACATTAATAGTATCTAATTTATTTTTATTTTCAATGTGCAGTTTACCACTGTTATCAAGAGCATAAGTTATATAATTACCATTATAAATCTCTAATATTTGTTTATAGTTTGTTTTATTATTTAATGTATAGATTGAATAGCCGCCTAAAGTATTAGAATATTCAAAAATATAATCATTATGGGTAAACATTAATGTATTTCTATTATTAATAAGGCATATATCTACCACATTTTTATCTTTTATAATCTTTTGATAATCTGATAAGAAAAAATCACCATAATATTCTGTGGCACTAATTTTTTTTATACCTGAAGCTGCTCCAAAAATAATAGATGAACCATAAGTTATTGCCCTGCTTGTAACTTTATCTACTTCACCTAGTTTTGAAACAATCCAGTTTGGGTAACTGCCTGCAAGACGGTATATATTGCCGTTATCTTTAAATATAATAATACTGTCTAATACTACAACGGCATAAGTTATTCTTCCACCATCTTTATATCCAATTTCTACAAACAATGCATCTAAATCTGTGCCCCAAGCCCAGTTATAAAAATCACCAATTCCACTGAAATATAAAGATGAACCCTGCGGCACTACAAGCCTGCCGTTTTGAATTAAAAGGCATGGTATATTTTCCATTTCAGGTGAAACATCTACATAAAATATACCGTTATAGTTTGCCACATAAAGTCTGTTATTGTTTATTGTTATAGTAGATGATGAAGCATTATTTTCTGGTGGGTTTATATAATCTAGAAGCACCAGTTTATTTTGTGAGTATTCATATATCATAACTGTTTTTGAAGCATTAATATGCTTTGCAGTTGCTGAAAAATAGCAAAGTAAAGCACCATTTACATAAAATACATTTTGTAAAAAAATGGTATTAATAAAATCTATAAATAATGTGGCGGATATACTAAATGATGAGCCGTTAAAATAAAGCTTATAAAGTGATGATTTTACTTGTGCCATAGATGAGTCTGTTTCATTAATAAGCAAAAATATTTCATTATTAAAAACTCTAATATATTTCTGCCCATATGTTCCAAGCCCCTTATTACAATAAACCGGATACCTTTTAATACTTTTATTTAAAGTATTAAATGCAGCTACTTCATATGTAGTATTATTGGTAAGGTTTAAAAGCTCATTTCCATAAGCTGCTGTAAAACGTGTGTTAAAGTTTTGGGCAGAAATATCGGCATACATTATAATTTCATCGTTTGATATAATGTATATATTTCTATAATCTCCAGCAAATAATGTATTATTGCACACATAAAAATCAAGAGTTGTTAAGTTTGCATCTATAATTTTTACATTGCTTGAGCCTTCCACCATATATCCAACACCTCTACTGTCTGAAAAATAAAGGCGTGAGCTAAAATACATAAGCGAGTTTGCAGGAGTAAAATCACTTTGACGAGGAGATAACCTTTGCCATGAAAAAGGTGCTAATGAATACGTTATTTTATTAATAGAGCCGTCATTTTTTAAATGATAAATATTATATGTGCTTGCAATAAAAATTCCGTCTTGGTTACTTATAATATCACATGGTACAGCATTATTTTCAATATTATATCTTTTATTGTTAGTAATATCATAAACCCCACCGTTGTAGGTTGCAAAAAGGCATTGTTTTCCATTATAATGAACATTATAAAGCCTTGAGAAAACCATGTTTTTAAAATATTCCATAGTATCAAACAAATATGAACCAGAAAAAGAGTTTATATCTTCATTATAAATGACACCTGAAATATGGCACGCCTGATTATCCTTTATATATTCGCCACTTATAGTATTGCACATTCCACTAATGGGTTTATAAAGTTTAGCTACTGAATTTTTTGAAGTATATGATGATTTTTTCATAATGCAAACCTGTTATCCCTTTGTAATGGATATGAGCCATATTTTGAAAGGGTAGTTTTTATAATCATATTTGAAAGCTGCAACAATTCCTTTTCTTCTTTATCCATATTAAATTCAAGGCGAGATAAGGCTTTTATAACAGTATATAAGTATAGATAGTCTATATATGATGATGGCAGGTTTATTTCATCATCAACCCCATATCTATCAAATTCTTTTATATAATAAATATCTGCATTATGATTTGGCAGCACAATACTATTGTTAAGTATAAAGTAGCCAAAGTTATTATCATATTCATTTTTTAAAGGTATTATCATATTATCAATTATAATCTTATGTATCTCTAGTAAATCATCAGGCACAGGGCATGTATTTAATGGGGAGTGTAAAAGAGTAATATTAAATTTTACCCTGTTTGATAGTAAAATCATTTCAAGACTTGAAAGTCCATTATGGATATATGATAAAAGCTCATCGTCACTAAATTCAAGTGCTGATGTATCATTTATTTTAATTCTAATTTTTTCTATTAAATTATTTATTGTTTTCATAATATTCTCCGTTTTTATTTATATTATTTATAAATTATTAGCCTGTGTCCGTTATGTCTTTTATGTCATAAAATATATATGTTTAGTTATAAAGGTATAATAATGCTTATATTTATAAAGATATTTAAAATAATCAGTTGATTTTATTACTTTTTATATGCTAAAGTATGGAAAATATTTTTTAAAATGATTTAGGTATAAATATTAATGAAAAGCAGAGTGATAAAAGTAGGCAGTTTATCTTTAGGTGGTGATAATCCTATATATATCCAGTCTATGACAAATACTGATACTAGAGATGTGGAAAAAACAGTAGAGCAGATTTTAGCTTTAGAAAAAGCAGGCTGTGAGATTATTCGCTGTGCTGTTTTAGATAGCAGTGCAGCTGCTGCATTAAAAGATATAAAAGATAAAATACATATTCCATTAATAGCAGATATTCATTTTGATTATAAGCTTGCTATTAAATCAATAGAATCA
This sequence comes from uncultured Mucispirillum sp., assembly GCA_944325215.1. Taxonomy (GTDB): domain Bacteria; phylum Chrysiogenota; class Deferribacteres; order Deferribacterales; family Mucispirillaceae; genus Mucispirillum. The sequence continues at coordinate 19,498 of CALUZC010000007.1, forward strand.
GGTGCAGACTGCATAAGAATTAACCCGGGTAACCTTGGTGGCTATGAAAAATTAAAAATAGTAACAGATGCATGTAAATCAGCAGGGGCTGCCATTAGAGTAGGGGTTAATTCTGGCTCACTGGAAAAAGATTTGCTTGAAAAATATGGGGTGTGTGCAGAGTCTATTGTAGAATCTGCCTTAAGAAATATTAGATATTTATACGATTTAAATTTTGATAATTTTAAAGTATCATTAAAATCAAGCTCTGTTCCTATTACTATAAAAGCATATCAGCTTTTTGCAGAAAAGGATAATTCTCCACTACATGTAGGTGTTACAGAATCTGGCACTATATTTTCCGGCACTATAAAATCAGCTGTTGGCATTGGTGCAGTTTTAGCTTCAGGCATAGGCGATACTTTACGTGTGTCTTTAACTGGTGATGTACTTGATGAAGTAAAGGTGGGCTGGCAAATATTATCTTCTCTTGATTTAAGAAGAAAAGGTCCAGAAATTATATCATGCCCAACTTGTGGCAGAACTGAAATCAATTTAATTGAGCTTGCAAATACTGTAGAAAATATGCTGCAAACTTCTAATAAAATTATAAGTGTTGCCGTTATGGGCTGTGCTGTAAATGGTCCTGGTGAAGCTAGAGAAGCAGATTATGGTATAGCAGGCGGCATAAAGCAGGGGCTTATCTTTAAAAAGGGGCAGATAATAAAAAAAGTAGATGAAGAAAAGCTAATAGATGAATTTGCAAAAATATTACAAAATGATGGTGTAATATAAATTATGAAAAAGTTATATGTATTATCTATAATAATATTAGTTATTGTAACAGCAGCAGGCTGTAAAGTGAAAAGTTTTGAACAAAAAGACAGGTCTATAATTATTTGTTCCAATGAAATTATTGATGATTTAGTAAACACTATTGGTGGAGATTTTATTAAGACTAATATTGCCATTAGAAAAGGTAATGACCCACACTCATATACAGCTACAGAACGCGATATTATTAGTATAACAGATTCTTCCCTTATTATATATAACGGTGGTGGTTTAGAGGGCAGGCTTGAATGGGCTTTAGGTAAAATTGGTAATATTACACCTGCTATATCTATTATGAAAAATATTCCTGAAGAAAAATTTATATATAAAGATGATGTGCTAAATCCGCATATTTGGCATGATGCAATGTTGTGGAAAAGTGTAGCTATATTTATTGCTGATAATCTTGCTACAATGAATGAAGAAAATCACCAAATATATTACCAAAATGAAGAAATCGTGCTATATACATTAGAAAAATTAGATAAATATATAAAAGAACAGGTAGCACTTATTCCTGCTGAAAAACGTATATTAGTTACTGAGCATGATGCATTTGCCTATTTTGGCAGAGCATATGGCTTTGAAACATTATCTATGCAGGGGGTAAGCACATATTCGGAAGTATCTTCAATTGATATAAATAATTTAGCAGATATTTTAATAGAAAAAAATGTGGATACTATCTTTTTAGAAGCCACTGTGCCAGATAGAAATATTAGGCTTTTACAAGCTACATTAAAAGCCCAAGGTCACTCTGTTAAAATTGGCGGCATATTATATTCAGATACTTTAGGGAATAATAATACATACGATAAAATGATGCGTCATAATATTGATACAATAGTTAAAGCGTTATCAAAATAATTAATAAATTATCTAAAATAATATATGGAATAGGCAAATGATAAGAACATACTCATCACAAGAACATATAGAACAGTTAAATATTGCTGTTAAGGTGGAAAATGTTACAGTTGAATATAAAGGTAAACCAAACCTTTTTAATGTAAATATGGAAGTTCCATGCGGAGTGCTTTTAGCTGTTCTTGGTCCTAATAATTCAGGAAAAACCACATTACTAAAAACAATGGCAGGCATAGAAAAACCAACAGCAGGTAATGTTTATATTTATTCAAAACCAACTCATGCTGCAAAAAATGATTTAGCTTATGTTCCTGAAAGAAATATGGTTAACTGGGATTTTCCAATAAGCCTTTTTGACCTTGTTTTAATGGGTTCTTACAACAGGCTTAGACGGGTAGAACACCCTAAAAAGAAAGATAAGGTAATAGCTTGGGAAGCATTAGAAAGAGTGGGCCTTGAAAAATTAGCTAAAAAAAGTATATGTGATTTATCTCGTGGAGAAAAACACAGAGCATTAATTGCAAGGGCATTAGTGCAGGACGCTAGAATTTATGTTATGGACGATCCTATGGTGGCAGCCGATGAAGAAAGTATAAATATTATAGTGGAAGTGCTTCAGGAATTGAGAGCAAAGAAAAAAACTGTAATAGTGTCACACCATGAGTTTGTAACAATTCCTAGGTATTTTGATATGGTTGCACTTTTAAATGTTAAACTTTTAGGTATGGGCAAAACAGAAGATATATTAACTGAAGAAAACTTTGAAAAAACTTATGGAATGAGTGCTGGTATGATTAAAAATATAAGACTTTATATGGACGAAAGCCATGATAGAAATAAGTGATACTTTTATTTTTAATACTATGCTAAAAAGTGCTTCTTTTTTAGGATTAAGCAGTGGTATGCTTGGTGTTATACTTTCATACCAAAGAAGAAGCATAGAAATTAATGCTCTTGCTGCTGGTTCATTTGTAGGTATATTAGTATTTTATCTTTTAGCAGGGGTTGGTGTATATATTAGTCCTTATATATTTGAGCAGATAGATAAGTATGTATTTTCATTTATTGGCTCTATTGTTGGAGCATTATTTATGATAGTGCTGCTTCATATATTATACAAAACAGACAGGCTCCATATGCATATAATCCAAAGTTTAATGACAGCCGTTATGCTTGGTGTTGGCATAACTTTAATAACATATATTCGCCATACAGGTGGTTCCTTAGATTCTGGTATTGATATATATCTTTTTGGCGAAAAAACATCATTAACAAGTGAAGAATTTGTATTTTTAAGAGTAATAGCTACAGCTATTGTTGTTATTTTATTACTCTATTTTTCACGATTAAAAATAGTAGTTTTTAATAAAGATATAGCTTTAACAACACATTTTCATACATCATTTTATTATTTTTTAGTAAATATTATGGTTATATGTTTAGTAGCATTTTCTATTAAGATTATGGGAGTATTTTTATCTGTTTCTATATTTTTAATTCCTGCAGTTACTGCAAGGTTATGGAGTAACAGGTTATTTATTATCATGATAACAGCAGGGTTAATTGGTGCAGTTAGTGGAGCTTTAGGAACTACAGTTTCGGGGCTTTTAGGTAATATTACACTAGGTATTTCCATTACATTAATACTTGCTGTTATTTTCATTATATCACTTATAATATCTCCATATAAAGGGATTTTGGGTAAAAAGCTTTATTCAGGAGGTAAGTAAATGTTTTCAATGGAGTTTGAATTAGTATTAGTAATAACATTATCGGCTGTTACATGCTCAATACCAGGGGCATTTTTAGTAATGCGTAAAAATTATTATGCGGCAGATACATCAACCCGTTCTGCTATGTTTGGTATTTCTATTGCATTAATATTTTCAGCGTTTTTATCTTCGCCATTAGTAATAATATTTGGTTCTCTAACTGCTATTTTAGGTATGTTCCTTATAAAAAAAATTAAAGGAATAACGCATTTTAGGTCAAAGGGTATATCTATTATTGTTTCATCAACTTTACTATGTTTAGGTATTTTAATAGCTACTAATTTTTCGTTTAATAAATCATCTGAATTTGATTTATCAATTATTTATCTTGGAGAAACAGCATTTACTTATTTTAACAGAGTGCGTATTGCTGGAGTTGATATAGGCTCTTATGCTTTTTATTCTATTTTATTAGTAATGATTATAAATATAGTTATAGTTACTGTATTTTATAAAGAGTTTAAAATAGATGGTGTAGATAAAAATTATGCAGCCTCCATTCAAATGAAGGAAGAAACAATTGATTTATTACTAGTTGTAATGACGGCTTTAAGTGTATCTGTATCATTTCAAACAGCAGGTATTTTTATGACTACTGCTTTTATATTAGGGCCTGCTGCTGCTGCACTTTTTTACACTAAAAGGCTTTCTACACTTGCTTTTGTATCCGTTTTTATTTCCTCTATTGCCTGCCTAGTAGGTTTTAGCATAGCATGGCCTAATTATGTATCTATTTCTGGTTCAATTGTATCGTTTATTGGAATATTGTTTATATTATCAGTGCTTTGTGCACCAGAAGAAGGCATTATAAAAAAATATTTTGATTATTTAGCCGAACAAAAAAAACTTGATGAATATATTATTTTAGATATATTAAATACTCAAAGCATTGATAATTCTTCTAGTTCCATAAATGAAATACTTGCTGTCTCATTAAACTGGAAAGTGTTGCGAGTATCATATATTGTAAATAAATTAAAAGCAGAAAAGAAGCTGGAAGATATTAATGGTAAAGTTATTATTACAGATGAAGGTAAAAATATTGTAGAGCATTTTATGAAAACACAAAATTGTTTTCATTAAGCGATAATAAGGAGCAGTATATGGCAAAAATAAGATTAGTTAAATTAATAAGTGGCGACTTTGTTGTAGGGGTTGACGAAGAAGAAAAGAAAGGCATAAAAAATATAGGTTCTTTACAGTTTGTACCAGCAGAAAATGGTGGTATGTCTGTGGCATTAATCCCTTATGGTTTTCCTTTTGAAGATGAATTTAAAGGGTTTATACCAAATGATAAAATCCTTTATGAAATAGAAAAAGTGCCAGAAGATTTACAAAATAAATATACTGAAGCAACATCAGATATTAAATTAATATCAGGCTCAAACAACGGTAATATAATATTATAGCATGAAAAAAGACTGGAAGTTTATAAAAGAAGAAAAAGTTTTTGATGATACTATTTTATCTATTAGACATTTGGAATATAAGTATGAAAAAATAGATAAAAATATGGTGTTTACTGTCCAAGATATGAGCAACTGGGCATTAATAGTGCCTGTTTTAGAAAGTGATGATTTTGTAGCAGTTAGGCAGTTTAGAGTTGGAACAAATAGTGATACTTTAGAGTTTCCGGGTGGTGCAATAAATAATCAGGAAGAACCAATAAAAGCAGCAGAGCGAGAACTAGAAGAAGAAACAGGGCTTAAAGCAAAGAAAATAGTTCCCATAGGAATAATGGATCCAAATCCTGCATTTATGACAAATAAATGTTTTGTTTTTGCTGCTCTTGGCTGTAGTTTTACAGGAAAAATTTCTCTTGATTTATTTGAAGATACTGTTGCATTAACTATAACAGAAAAAGATTTACAGCAAAAAATAAAATCTGGTGAGTTTAGCCAAAGTTTATCTATTGCGGCTTACTCTTTATATAAGAATAATTTATAATGCGTGGTTTATATATTCATATTCCATTTTGTAATAATTTATGCCCATACTGCCATTTTTATTCTGTGGTGGATAATGACGGCAGTTTGCAGGAAAAATATATTTTTGCATTAATAAAAGAAATGCAGATGCTTGAAAATAAGGTGTTTGATACAATTTATATAGGTGGTGGAACTCCGTCTGCATTAAATATCTTATTATTAGAAAAGCTTATTAATGCTATTGATAGTAATATTATATATAAAGGCAGTGAGTTTAGTATAGAAGCAAACCCTGAAAGTGTAACAGATGATTTTATATCGCTTATACATAATAGTAAAATCTCTAGAGTATCACTTGGTGTGCAGAGTTTTTTTGATGATGTTTTAAAACTTTTAGGGCGTATCCACTCAGGAAAGCAGGCTGAAAAGGCTGCTTATAAAATTTTAAATATTAATAAAGATTTAAATATGGATATTATATATGATATACCATATACTGATAATCTAAAAAGTATGAAAACACTAAAAAAAGTGATAGATATTAACCCAAGCCATATTTCAGCATACTCATATGATGCTGAAGATACAGGGTATTTAAAAGGCTTTAATAATGATGATACTTTATTTTTAGAAATAGAAGAGTTTTGCGAAACACATGGATTTTATAAATATGAAACATCTAACTTTGCAAAAGCTGGAAAAGAAAGTATTCATAACAGTTTATACTGGCAGGGAGAAGAATATACAGGGCTTGGTGTATCTGCTTATTCTATGGTTTATATTGATAAAAATATGAGAAAGAGATATAATCATGGAAATAATATAGAAAAATATATTATTAACCCAGAACATATTGAAAATATTGAGATAATTTCCAGTGAAGATGCTTTAATTGAAGATATAATCTTTGGGCTGCGTATGAAGAAAGGTGTAAATTTAGCAAATTTAGAAAAAAAGTTTGGCAAAATCGATAAAAATTTGTTAAATAAAATAGAAGAAAATATTAATAATGGACTATTAGTAAGAGAAGGGCAATGTATCAAAACAACAAAAAGAGGAAGTCTTGGTTTAGAGTGGTTATCCTGCTCCTTACTTCCGTAATAATTTCAACAAGTTTTTTTATTAATAATGGTGTTGCAGGCTGTGCTGGTGATTGTATGACTTGCCACCCTAAATTAATAGGTGATATTACACATTTACCACTGACTACATGTATTAAATGCCATGAGCCAGTGCAAAATAAAGCATTGGAGGAGGCTAAAGGTGGCTGTGGGGACAGGTGTTTTCAATGCCATGAGCAGTGGCCAAAAGATGGCAGCCATGCACCACTTAATAAATGCCTTGATTGCCATGAAAAATAAGTGTTGAGGGTAGTATCATAAAAAAAGTTTTTAGGTTAATGTGGCCATATTTTGCACCATATAAATGGCTAATGTTTCTTGCGATTATCGCATCAATTATTACAGCATCTACAAATGGTGCTTTAGCTGTTGCTGTAAAATATGTGTTTGATAATATGTTTAAGCCAAATGATTATACATATTTATATATCTTACCAATTACGGTTGTGCTTATATATGTAGCAAAAAGTAGTTTTTTATTTATGCAGGGTTTTTTAATGAGCTTTATAGGAAATAAAGTTATAGAAAAACTTAGAAATGAAACATTTGAAAAGATGATTCGTTTACCTGTTAAATATTATTCTGACCAGTCAACTGGTGCATTAATGAGCCGTATTACAAATGATATAAACTTGGTCCAGTCATCTATTCCTACAATTATAAGTATGTTTAGGGCAGTGCTTACAATGATAGGCTTAATAGGTGTTATTATATATATGAACTATAAATTAGCATTAATAGCTATTGTTTTATACCCAATATTTATTTTTCCTCTTTCTATTATTAGTAAAAAATTAAGGAAATACAGTCATTTAGGGCAGGAAAGAATGGGTGATTTAACAAGTGTTTTACAAGAATCTTTTTCTGGTATTAGGGTTGTAAAAGCTTTTGTAGCAGAAGATAAAGAGGTAGAACGATTTGAAAAAGCAAATGCTCAAACTATAAAATATGCTAATAAAAGTGTATTAGCAGGAAACCTTGCCTCCCCATTAACTGAAGCTTTAGGTTCATTTGGTATTGGAGCTGTTTTACTGATGGGTGGTTATCAAGTAATTAGTGGCACATCTACTACAGGGACATTTATTGCCTTTTTAGCAGCACTTGTACAAATTTATGAGCCTGTAAAATTATTTGCTAACTCTAATAATGCACTACAGGCTTCTATTGCTGCAACTGACAGAGTATTTTCTATGTTTGATGAGGAAGATGAAGTAATAGAAAATAAAGGCCGTATAGAATGTCATGCAGAAGGCAAAGATATTGAATTTAAAAATATTAGCTTTAAATATAAAGATAATATATATGCATTAAAAAATATATCTTTTAATGTAAAAGCAGGTTCAACTGTTGCTTTTGTTGGTCCAAGTGGTGCAGGAAAAACTACTTTAGCACACTTAATAACAAGGTTTTATGATGTAACTGAAGGGGCAATATTAATAGGTGGTATTAATATTAAAGATTATGATTTATATTCATTAAGGCATAATATTGCAACAGTTTCCCAAGATGCATTTTTATTTAATGATACTATTAGAAATAATATTAGTTACAGTAAGGAAAATGCTACTGATGAAGAAATTAAAAATGCAGCTAGGGCTGCCTATGCTGATGAGTTTATTGAAAATTTTCCTGAAAAATATGATGCATTATGTGGGGAACGTGGAGTAAAACTTTCTGGTGGTCAAAAACAGCGTATAACAATTGCCAGAGCATTACTTAAAAACCCACCGATTTTAATACTTGATGAGGCAACAAGTGCACTAGATACTGAAAGTGAAAGAGTTGTGCAAAAAGCACTGGATAATTTAATGAAAGGTAGAACTTCTTTTGTAGTAGCCCACAGGTTAAGCACGATATTAAATGCTGATATAATAGTAGTTTTTAATAATGGTGGTATTGAAGCAATAGGCAGGCACGAAGAGATTTTAGTAAGTTCACCAACTTATAAAAATCTTTATGAAATGCAGTTTAAAGTAGAAGAAATGGAAAACATAACAGCAGGCAAGGAATAATACATTATGTTTAAATTTAAAAGGATAGATAAAGAGCCTAAAAGTATTATTATTTCTAGAACTGATAAAATTGGAGATTTAGTTCTTTCAGTCCCTGCCATATCTACTGTTAAAAAAATGTATCCCAATGCAAAATTATATGTATTAGTAAGAAAATATAATATGGAAGTAGTAAAAGGATATACATTTATTGATGGTGTTCTTGCAATAGATGACTGCCCTAAAAAAGAACTTTATAAAAAAATAAAGCAAATTAAGGCAGATATTTTTATTGCATTATATTCTGATACTACAGTGCTAAAACTATCATTAAAAAGTGGTGCAAAATACAGGGTTGGGCCACTTTCTAAACCACTTTCTTTTTTCATATATAATTGTGGTTTGAAACAAAAACGTTCAGAATCTATAAAAAATGAAGCTGAATATAACCTTGATTTAGTAAAGCATCTTGATAAAGAGTTGTTTGAAAAACAAAAGATTACAATTGACAGGCTGCAGTATGGCAGAACGAATCATAATAAAGCATTAAAATTTTTAAATGAAAATGCTATTTATAATTACGTCCTAATCCACCCTTTTACTGGTGGTTCTACTAAAAATTTTACAGTAGATGAGTATATAAAAGTTATAAAGGGCTTAAATAATGCAAACCCATCATTACAGATTGTAGTTACTTCATCACTAGATGATATGAAAATGGCAGAATATATAAAATCTTCCTGTAGCAATATATATATTTTTGCATCATCATCAATTTTAGAACTGGCAGCAGTAATTGATAAATGCAAAGTATATGTTGGTGCCAGCACTGGACCAAGCCATATAGCAGGTAATTTATGTAAGCCTTCAGTATGTATTTATCCTAATTATAGAGTGCTTTCTCCTACAAGATGGGGGCTTTATGGTAATAATGATAGAACAACATATATAATCCCTGATAAAAATATGGCAGAAAAAGATTATAATGATAGAACTTTTGATAATATAACAGATGAAATTATTAATGAAACAGTAAAAGCTGTGCTGGATAAATTACATGGATAATAAACTAGATTTATCTGTGGCTATAATTACATTTAATGAGGAAAAACGGCTTGGAGCCACTTTAGAAAGTATATGTGATATTGCTTCAGAAATAGTGGTAATTGATAGCTTTTCACAGGATAGAACAGTTGAAATAGCAAAAAAATATAATGCAAAAGTTTTTCAAGAACAATGGAAAGGATTTGTTGCACAAAAAAACTCATTAACATCTAAATGCAGCCATAATTTTATATTATATCTTGATGCTGATGAAGTAATAAGTAGTGAATTAAAACGGGAAATAGTAAAAGCTATTAGTAAGCCATATGCAGATGGTTATTATTTACGAAGAAAAACTCATTATTTAGGTAAGCTTTTAAACTATGCATGGCAAAAAGATGAACGGCTAAGACTTGTGAAAAAATCAGCAGAACCATTATGGAAAGGTGAGATTGTCCACGAAGAACTATTTATAAAGGGCAAAACATCACTGCTTAACGGGTATATAATTCATTATTCATATAAAGATATTAAAGACCACTTTACAAAAACCATAAATTATGCAAACCTTTCTGCTAAAAGTTACTATAATAAAGGTAAAAAACCTAGTATTAGCAAGCTAGTATTTAGTCCATTTTTTTCCTTTTTTAAGCTTTATATTTTAAAAAAAGGATTTCTTGATGGTGTTGGTGGCTTAATAGCTGGTTTTAGTGCATATGTATATGTGTTTTTAAAATATGCTTTTTTATGGGAAATGTATCTAAATAAAAAGGAACAGGATTAATATATGGTAAATCATGGTATAAAGACGATATCTGTTGGTAATCTTGTAATGGGTGGGGCTGGTAAAACACCACATACACTTTTAATTGCTGGTGAAATGATAAAAAAAGGTGAGAAAGTTGCAATTTTATCTCTTGGCTATAAAGGAAAAATTGGCTATGATATAAATGTAATTAGTGACGGCAACGGTGGTTTATACCATCATCCACCAATGGCGGCAGATGAGCCGTATATGATGGCAAAAAACTACCCAGAAGCTGTTGTTATTACAGGTAAAAAAAGAGAACAGTCGCTATCTTTAGCAAGGGATAAATATGGTGCTACAGTTGCAATACTTGATGATGGGTACCAGTATAAAAAATTAGCACGTGATGTTAATATATTATTACTAGACCATAAACGCCCAATATCTACAGGATTTCCTTTTCCTTTTGGATATTTAAGAGAATTTCCGTTTGCTATAAACCGTTCAGATATTATTATATTTACTAGAGCAAAAAATGATAATATTCCTGATAATGTAAAAGGGTTTATTAATAAGCAGAGCATATATTTTAGTGATACTGTTTTCCATAGAGTAGCTATTAAAAATGAATTTGTAGAATTATCTTATATTAAAGGAACAAAAGTTTGTGCGTATTCTGGTATTGCAAGAAACGAAGTTTTTTATAACACTTTAATAGATGCAGGGCTTGATGTAGTATTTTTTGCAGGATTTCACGATCATTCTTTATTAGAAGAAAAAACTATTAATGGTATTTTAACGCAAGGCAAAAATAAAGGAGCATCTCTTTTTATTACTACAGAAAAAGATTTTGTAAAACTTCCAAGTGAATATCAGCCACTTTTTAGCTATATTAAAATGGATATAGAACTAAATGATAAAGAAGGGCTTTTCAAGGATATAGAAAAACTTACATCTATTTAAAAAAAATATTGATTAATACATTATTATATATTATATTTCATAATGTAAATGAAAAATTATAAGGCAATATATTGTTTTTGCCATAATAAAAAAGGTGATATTATATGAATCCATTAGCCAAAAGCTTAAATGATGAGCTTGCAAAACATAACCCTTATATTTTAGAAATGTTATCTCATACAGGTAAAGAGATGTTTATGCCAAAGGGTATATTAAGCCAGAGTGCAGAAGCTAAAGAAAAAGCACATAAATTTAATGCAACAATTGGTATTTCAACTGCAAAAGGGGAGCCAATGTATCTTGAAAGTATGTTTAAAAAATTTCAAGGCATACACCCACGTAAGCTTTTTACGTATGCTCCAGCAACTGGTTTACCAGAACTTAGGACATTGTGGGCTGCTAAAATCAGAGAAGAAAATCCATCTCTTGCAGGCAGGCAGATGAGTAATCCTGTAGTGTGTAACGCATTAACAAATGGACTTGTTACAGCAGCAGAATTATTTTTAAATGTAGGTGAATATATAGTATTACCAGATAAATTTTGGGGCAACTACCGTTTAATGTTTAGCACATTATTAGGTGGCGAAATAGCTACATATGAGACATTTAATAAAAATAATGGATATAATATTGAAGGGCTTTTAGAAAAGGTAAAAGAATGTGGTGCAAAAACAAAAAAAGTAGTAGTTGTGCTTAATTTTCCAAATAACCCAACAGGTTATACCCTTACTCATGATGAGGCAGTTCAATTATCAAATGGTTTAACAGAAATAGCAGATAGTGGTATTAATATTGTAGCTATTTCAGATGATGCTTATTTCGGCTTGTTTTTTGATGATGTTTTTAAAGAATCGCTTTTTAGTCTGCTTTCAGGCAGAAGCCCAAGGCTTTTAGCTATAAAAATAGATGGTGTTACAAAAGAAAGTTTTGCATGGGGTTTTAGAGTAGGTTTTGTCACATATGGGGAAACTATAAAAGGTGATAACACTGAAATTTTTAAAGTGCTTGAAACAAAAACAGCAGGCTATATTAGGGCATCAATATCTAGTGCTCCACACCCAAGCCAGTCTATTACTGTTGATGTTTTAAAAGAACCGTCCTTTAAAACAGAAAGAGCAGAATTAAATGGTATTATTGAAGAAAGATGTAAGAAAGTAAAAGAAATCTTTGATAAAGGTATATATGATGATGAATTTACAGCATACCCATTTAATTCAGGCTATTTTATGTGCATAAGGTTAAAAAATGTAGAGGCTGAAAAATTAAGATTAGCATTGCTTGATAAATATGGCGTAGGTGTAATAAGCACAAATGCAACAGATATAAGAATAGCATTTTCCAGTGTAGATGTGGAGAATATTGATGAGTTGTATTCTATAATATATAAATGTTGCAAAGAACTGACGGCTTAGGCGGCTGTATCTTTTTAATTTATACGGCGTTGGTATTTTTTTACCTTGCTCATTTACTAATTATGTAAACTCGCATCGGTAAAAAAATATCCGCCTTGTCTAAATTAAAAATCTTACAGCCTTAGTATAACTTGCATTGGCAAAAATATCTACCTAGCTTAAAAACAAAATCTTTAAGCCTTAGTAAACTCCTGACGCAAAAATTCTAATCCGCCTTGTCTAAATTAAAAATCTTACAGCCTTAGTGTAACTTGCATTGGCAAAAATATATACCTAGCTTAAAAACAAAATCTTTATACCTTTACACTCCTTTCGCAAAAATTCTAATCCGCCTTGTCTATCGCAAAAATCTTTAAGCCTTATAACAAGTTGCACTGGAAACAATATCCGCCTTGTATTCATTAAACTTTTATTTTTTATTCTATCCATAGAATAAAAAAAATCTCCGTTTGGTCGCACTAAATGCTGTCCAGCCACCTTTTCTTATTCCTTGCTACTCGCTCGGGAAAAGGTGTCCTCGCAAAAACCGCTCGTCACACTTGCTAAAGCAAGCCTATCCATAGGCTTGTATTCGGCTTAATTTTTTTGTGCTATACTGCGTTGGTTAAAAATCTTACAGCCTTAGATAAACTTCTATCGCAAAAATCTTTAAGCCTTACTAAAAACTTCATTGCTTAATTTCAAAGCCGAATTCATTAAATTTTTATTTTAATCCATCTCAATAGTAGTATATGTTAGTGCATACTTTTAAATATTTTTATAAAAATATTTTAAAAACTTTTACATGCTTTTTATGATATAAACTATAAAAAAATATTTTATTATTAATTAATTATGTATATTGTTAACAAATTATATACTTATGTGTATACTTTATAAAATTTAAAAATTTTACACAAAGGACATTTTGACCCTTGACAACTGTAATTTAAAATATTACACTTGAGTAACTAAATATTATTGAGGTAAAGAAGATGAGAAAATTAAGTTTAGTAATCCTTTCAGTTGCATTTATAGTATTTATAACTGCAGGTTGTAAAAAAACTGAAACAACTGAAACTACTCCAGCTGAAACTACTCCAGCTACAGAAACTCCAACAACAGAAGTTCCAGCTACTGAAACTCCAGCGACAGAAGTTCCAGCGTTAGAAACTCCAGCTACAGATATGCCAGCAACTGACGCACCAGCTACAGATATGCCAGCAATTGATGCACCAGCTGCAGATATGCCAGCTACTGATGCTCCTGCTACAGATATGCCAGCAACTGATGCACCTGCAACAGATATGCCAGCAACTGATGCACCTGCAACAGATATGCCAGCAACTGACGCACCTGCTACAGATATGCCAGCAACTGACGCAACAGCAACAGACGCTCCAGCAGCTGATGCAACTGCAACAGATGCACCTGCTGTAGATAATCAATCATTACAATAAGATTATTTATAATTTTATAAGATTAAGCTGCTCTTAATTGGGCAGCTTTTTTATTTTATAATTATATTTTCCAGTTTCAAAAGATACTCTTTTATATGGATACCTGCTGCATAGCCTTTTAGAGAGCCGTCTTTTCCTAAAACTCTATGGCAGGGTATAAGTATTGATATTTTATTACGACCTATGGCGTTTCCTACTGCTTGGAAAGGGGCTGATTTTAAACACCTGATTTTTGCTACTTCTAATGCAATATTATAATACGTTGTTGTTTTTCCATATGGGATTTTTAAAAGCATAGCCCATACAAGTTTTTGAAATTCAGTGCCTTCTATCTCTAAGGGTATATTGTGGCTTGTATTTTTACCATTAAAATAATCATCTAAATATAGTTTTATATTATATATTATTTTATTTTCATGATGTTGTGCATCTAATAAAGAAATATTTGGAAAATACTTTTGGTTATAAAAATAAAGCCCCTTTAAACCCTTATTACTGGCATATAATAATATTTTACCAACTGGGCTTATATAATCATTAATAAAAAGCATATATTAACCTCTAAAAAACAAGTTTTTCTTTTCTGTAATTTTACCACAGGCACTACAGGCATATACTTTATACCCTTTTTTAGTTTCATACTCTTTTTTTCTGTTAATATAACGTGACTGGCAGTGGGGGCATCTATGCACTGTAAAAAACCTTAAAAATAAGTATGTACCAATTATAAGCATTAAAAGTATAATAAGTTCCATTTTTCTCTCCAAAACAGCACTTATTATAATACAGTTACACAAGTTATTCTAGTGTTTTTTATATTGCATATGATATAATTTTATTTTATACTTATACTACTACAAAAAGGAAAAGTATATGCAAAAAGAAGAAAGTATTTTATCATCTCTTAGTAATGATATTGATTTATTTAAAACACCACTGCTTACAAGAAAACAGTATGCAGCATCTTTTTTTAAACTATCTTTACTTATAGTGTTATTTGTTGTTTTATTTTTTCTTTTTTTAAATCTTGGAAGCGTAGTTATTATTCTATCTAGTATAATATTTATACCTTTTTTATCTTTCATGTTATTTTATTTTAATATACTTTTTATTAAAAGATATTTAGATACATCTATGCCTGTATTTTTACTTTTTCTTATTCCTATATTATATACATTATCTTGTTCATTTGGCATGGTATATGAATATTTTATTTGGGAAAGTCCTATAAAATGGTTTTTTAGGGCTGGTATTTGGCTGTTACCTGCTTTACTGCTTTTTATATTAGTATTCATTATGCCATCATCTAACAAAGAACGCCCAATTATTACAAAAATAAAAAACAGCTTATATATTAAGAAAAATATTTTATACCCAATAAATAATATTTTAACATTAAAATTTAAAAATCGCATAAATAGTAAACAGTTTATTTATGGGCTTTTATTTACATTTATACCACTTTTATTATTTTTATTACACAAAGATATAATAGAGCTTTTAAAAAATATATACACTCAAATATTTCATTTTAAAAATTTTGCTTTTGAAGCATATGAAATGAGAGAGTATCATGATAAATATTTTTCACCACGGTTTCCTGTAATTATCTTTTATGGAACTTTCTTTTTTATATTAATTAGTTTTCTTGTTTTATATATTAATTCTTATAAAAATATATCTAAAAATAAAGTAGCTGTATTTATTATTGGTTTGATTTTAGTATTTATTTTACCTTATTCATTTTATATGTTTTATGGTTATATGGTTAAAGATTATGAAGATATGTTTAATTCTGGTAGAGAAAGCTTAATCTTATTTTTAAATTCAAAATCTGATAGATATTTACTATTAGTTTCTATTATTCTTTTATTTATATATTATAAGCTTATTAGTGTAAAAAATAACTTAAAAACACCGCAGATTAATAGAATATCATTTAAAGAATATATTATAAAAGTAATAGTGTTAGCTGGTATATATATGGTTATACAAGATGTATTATATTATGTTGAACATTATATAAACTTTATATATCTGCCTGATAATGTGTTAAGTCTGTCAGATATTATATATCTGTTTATAAAAATACAATTTATTTATTGTATGCTTTATTACACTATGAAAAGAATTAATAATGCCATAATAAATAAATTAGTTATAATATCATTTATTATATATGTGCTGTTACCATATTACATTAATTTTATGTCTTTTTATATAGTAATATATATTCTTTTACTGATTATTGCAGGTGCTTATATTCCTAAATACGCAAATGAAAGAAAATATGTATTTAATAATGAAAAGTATAAAAAGTTAGCAGATTATTTTAATATATCAAACAAAATAGAAAATATATTATTTTTCAAACTTAAAAGAGTAATCAGCATAAGAGAGTTTATATTATCTTTTATATTTATTTTGATTATGTATGTTTATATTATTCCATTTGACTGGTTAAAATATATGCTTATAAATATGACTATTTATCTTCCAACAGAAGTCCCAAGCGAAAATGGATATGTAACAGATTATTTTATATCACCCATGTTATATATGTATATTATTTTAGTGGTGTATTCAATATTTGTGCTTATGTGTAATGGGATATATACAATATATATGAAAAGAAAAGGTGTAATTAATGGATAACCAAATAGAAAATAAAACTGATGTAAGAATAAGTATAGAAAAATATTTAATAAATATTGGAATATTATTTATAGTATTTCTTTTTTGTTCAAGTATTTTTATTATGCCAGCTTTAGGAATATTTGAACTTACTGCTTTAATACCCCTTGGAGTGCTTTCTATTTATTTAATATATTTTTCATCAAAAAGGATAGCTCATGCAGTAATAAATAAATTGATAATTTTGCCATTTATATTTTTGTTTTCATATTATATATTAAATATTACAAATCCAAAATATATATTAGCCATATTATACATAGTTATATATATGATAATATTAATACTTATTTCCTTGTTTTTACCAAAAAAAATAAATGAAAGAAGATATATTTTTAGTAGTGAAAAATACATACGTATTGCAGATTTTTTTGATATTAGTAAGCCTATGGAAAATATATTACTTTTTAAATTTAGAAACAATATTTCAAGGCATAAATATTTTGTTGTTACACTATTTATAATATTGGCAAATATATTTATTTTTATTGATTTATTCATTATTATACAGTTGGCTGGTATATTAGGTTATCATGGTTTTGGTCTTGGAAGTTTTATTTTAATATTTATTTTTATTGAGTATGGAATTTTAATGTTATGTGCATTTATAATACTTATCTCAAATAGATTAATAAATATATTTGGAACTAATAAATATAATATCTTAATATTTACCATAATATTTGTATTATTCTATTTTTTACATTATTTAATACCTTATAATGATATTTATGATATTTATAATTTTTATATGGTTGCTGCTTTCGTATTAATATTATTTATTGGTATTATTCCACCAAAAAAGGATAAGGTAAATGGATAGAGAAATAGAAAATATAAAAGATAACAGGATAAGTTTTCAAGAATATAAAAAAGGTGTATTGCGAGTACTGCCTATTTTTGTTTTATCAGTTATGTTAATTGTTTTTCCTATATTTTCCATATTACCTTCAGGTGTATTTGTATTATATCTACTTTATTATACAAATCTTCGTATATCTCATGCTGTAATTAATAAACTTTTAATTATTCCGTTTATAGTAATATATAATTTTTTTATTTTATTTGTTACTGAAATCTATATTTTGTATATAATACTTGCTTTAATATTATATATATCATTTATTATTCTGCTTGCAAAATATCTGCCTAATTATATCGGTGAAAGAAAATATCTTTTTAATAATGAAAAATATAGGCGTATTGCTGATTTTTGTGATATATCAAAACCAATGTATAATATATTATTTTTTAAATTTAATTACTTTATTAATAGAAAAGAATATTTTTCTATAATTATCTTTTTAATAATTGTAAATGTTTTTATATATTATGATATTAGACTTTTATATGTTGTACGAGATTATATGTATTATAAACTTGATTTCACATTTTTTAGACCTGATGCATTTTTCGTGCTTATTGTAATTCTTATATATTTTATAATGTTATTGTATATACAGTTTATTGTATTTTTTATAAGATTAACAAGCATTTTTGGAACTGCAAAATATAATATATTAGTGATTGTATTTTTAGGTGTATTAAAATATTTTTTGATCAAGTATATATCTGCTGAATATTCCCTGGCAATTTATGTTACATTCTTTTTAATTGCAGGTATACTGCCACCAAAAAAGGATAAGGTAAATGGATAATGTAATAAAAGATAAAAGAGTAAATAGAATTAGTTATAATGAATATAAATATGGGTTATTAAAAACATTACTTGTTTTTATTGTTATCTTTTCTGTAATATTATACGGTAATGTATCAGGTTTCCTATATATTGTTGGAGCTATGTTATATTATAATTCTTCCATATCTCTTATATTTAGTATATTTTTATTAATATTTTGTGTTTTCTTGTTATACTTTTTATATTATACATCAAAAAGAGTAGCTCATGCAGTAATAAATAAGATTATTATACTGCTGTTTATATTTTTAGTTTCATATTATATATTAAATATTATAAATATTAAATATGCAGTTTTATATATTTTGTTATATATGGTATCAATTATAGTCTTTGCAAAATTTTTTGTAGAAAAAATAAGTGAAAGAAAATATTTATTTAATAACGAAAAATATAAATTGATGGTAGATTATTGTAATATATCAAAGCAGATAGAAAATATATTATTTTTTAGGTTTACTGGTAATATTACAAGAAAAGAATATTTTTTAACTATATTATTTATAATATTAGTAAATGTATTTATTTTTCTTGATTTATATTTGGTTTTAAAATTAGCATATATTTTAGAATATAACAGTTTTAGTAATGATTTTGATGAACTTGTTAAATTTATGGCGAAATTATATGCACCTTTTGTATTATATGCTTTTTTTATGCTGTTATTTAATAGATTAACAAATATATTTGGCAGTATGAAATATCATGTCTTTATTTTTATAATAATATTTCTAATTTTTTATTTTACATTAATATATAAGCATAATATTGGCTTTATCAATGATTATAAATTGTATATTAATATAGTATTATTTGCTTTCATTATATTATTTTTCGGTATTATACCACCCAAAAAAGAGTATGAAGGTGATGAATACTATACAAATAACGTCCGTTAAGTAGAATAAATTTTATAGTATATGAAAGTGGTGATTATTATATATAATTTTACTTGATTTATTGCATTATTTTCTTATAATCATAATTGGAGCGTTGGAGTAGGAATGACAAAAGATGATAAGAAAATAGTTCGCAATGTAATATTATTTTGTATTATATTTTCAGTATTTTTTACAGTTTATAGAATAGCCACCTTACTTGAAAAACAGTCAGAAAATAAAAAAAGTGATAATGTTACAGCCATTGATAATTTTACACCAAGCCAAAATATTAATATGCTTGAAAATGTAAATGGTTATAATAATATAAGTGGTCAAAATATTATAGATAACAGTTCTGTTATAAATAGCAATACATTTAATGATAATAATATAAATGGTGTAAGCGATTTAAAATCTTTTGATAATATTAGTGGGCTGGACCAAATCTCAAACCCTTATGATAATCTTGATAATATGCTCTATGATGCTGTATTAAAAGGTGATTTTGAAGGTGTAAGGCGATATGTTAATATGGGAGCTAATATTAACAGTATAGATAATAATGGTAATACTATAATCTATAGAATGGCTTTACAAAAAGATTTAAATATGGACCAGTTAAATAGTATAAATTATCTGCTTGTAAAAGGGGCAGATGCAAATAAAGCAAATTATGATGGTTATACTCCACTTACTGCTCATCTTTCATCAAACCTTTTTAATAAAGAGTTTATAGATAGGTTATTAAAATATCATGCAGAAGTAAACGCCACAGATTTTGAAGGTGATACACCACTTCATTATGCTGTTATGAATAATAATTTAGATGCTGTTACATATTTAATAGATAATGGTGCTAATGTAAATGTAAAAAATAAAGACAGTATAACACCACTTCATATTGCAGTGCAGCAGAAAAATTATGATATAACAGGCCAGCTTTTACATAATGATGCTGATAGAAATACTAAAAATATTGATAATGTAAGCGCATTGGATTTGGCTAAAAAAAGTGGTGATGTAGATTTATATAAACTTTTTAGCATAACTAAGGAAGATTTAGAAAAGGATAAAATTCATGAAGAGCTTGTGCAGGCTATAAATGAAAAAATGGGGCTTCCTGCAGTTAGAGCCATATCTGAAAATGTGGCAAAGGGTTTTATTAATAGACCTATAAAGCAGGATAAAGGCTCATCATCTATTGAAGGCAAGTTTGTTGGTGAAAACCCAACCCCTTTAATTGCTGCCCTTTATTTTAATTATAATAATATTGCTAAAGCATTAATAAAAGCAGGGGCAGATGTTAATAAACCTAACGACTACCCATATTATTCACCTTTAATGGTTGCAAGTGATACAAATAATATGGAAATGGTAAAAGAGTTATTAAATAAAGGGGCAGATGTAAACTACGCTTCTAAAATGGACGGAATTACAGCTTTAAATGTAACTGATAAAGCAGATATTGCAGAAGTATTGCTTAAATCTGGTGCTGATGCTAATGTGGTTGCAAATAAATCATGCCTTTCACCTTTACAGCTTGCTGTTATTAATAATAACTATGATTTAGCAGAAACATTACTTAAGCATGGTGCTAATGCAAACCATGTAGACTGCAATGAATATAAACCAGTTATTGCCAATGCAATAGATACAGCAAACCCTGCTCTTGTTAGGCTTTTACTTCAATATAATGCAGGAGTTAATACTGAAATTGGGGAAGATTTATCTGTAAAAGTAATAGATTATGCAAAATCAAAAGGCAACCAGCTTATTATTGATATGATAGAAGAACGTATTAAAGAAACTGCTCCAAAAAAAGTAGATATGGGAGTAGAGATAGTTCAAGATAATTTTATTAAAAATAATGTTCAAAATGATAACAAAACTATAAAAGATAATATTACATTAAAAGATAATAAGACGTTAAGTAATAATAATTCCCTGCATGATAATAAAACAGTAAATGTCCCTATTCAAGATAATAAAACATATAAGCAAAATGATAATGTAAACATAAATCAAAATATGATTAAGGATAATAAAACAGCTACAAAACCAGTAAATAAACCTAAAATTGATAATCAGTCATTAAATAATATAATGCTAAATAATCAAATTAATAAAGATAATGCTAGCAATATTATAAATAATAATATAAAAGATAATAAAAGCAATGAAATTGATAATATAATGAATAATATTATTAATGAATTATAATAAAAAGTTATTGGAGTTTAACATGGCAAAAATTATAGCTGTTGTAGCAGGCATATGTGTTATTATTGCTGCAGGTGTTGCAGTTTATTTTATTTATTCAAAACCTAGTGAAAAGACTTTAAAGTTTGCTGAAAAATATGAAAAGCAGATAAACGTTATAATGGATTATATTAGTAATGAAATTGGTTCGGATTATTCATTAAGAAATAATGTAAAATTAAAGTTTAAACCATTTAAATGCATAGCAAAAAATAGTAAAGTAATATGTAGGTCCGATAGGTTTTATATTGGATTACCATTTGCAAGTGTAGATTTAAGGAATAATATAATTTCAACTAATTTTAAAGGTGATAGTAAAGTTGTATTAGAAGTGTCTTCTGATGGTGTTTTTGATTTAGAAAGCAATCCTTATACAAACTCTTTTAAAACTGATGTAGGTGGAAAATGCTCTTATACATCAACATATGATAAAGAAAATGGTGTATTTGATACTTCTGTTTCTGATTGTAAAAGTAATTTTGGTTCACTTATATTAAATATAATGATGGAAGAAAGCCAAAGAAGTGAAAACTTTAAAAATAAAGATATATATGATGCCTATTCTTCATATCTTCAATTTGATAATATAGAGAAATTATTTAAATATAATGAAGAAGATATGCTTGCAAACGAAGAAGATATTAGTAATATTTTAGAAGATATTGATATTGAAAGAAAATGGGATAATATATATATAAACATATACAGTTCAAAAGGTATTTTTGATAGTATTTATGAATATACCAATTTAATTTCAAAAAAGAAAATAGAAAAAGAAGAAATTCATGAAGTATATGAAGATTTAAGAAAAAATTTTGATAAAGACTTATCATACGATAATAAAGACGAAGAAGAAAAAGAGCTTTTGAAGTTAACAGAAGATACATTAATAGCAATAGACCGTGTTATATATGATGGTCATAAAAATTTTAATGTAGAATTAACAGCAAAAGAAAAAGATGATAAATATTATTCATTTGAAACCTATAATGAAGTTATAGATAATTTTAATATAAAAATATATAGTAATAATTAGTATCACTTTATAATTGCATTATATATATATGTATGTTATAAAAGGCAGATATTATATATTGGAGGAAATAATGAGTGAAGAAAATATGAATAATGAACCTGTAAATAATCAAGAACAGCAGGTAAATGGTATAACTAATAGTGTTTCTAATAAGCCAAACAAATCTAATAAAAAAGCTATTATAATTATGAGTATTATTATTTTGCTTATAGTAATAGCAGTAGTTGCTATATTTATTGTGCGTTCATCTTTAACAAGTGAGGCAGCATTAAAACTTGAAACATCTTTAAATTCATTTTTAAGTGATATGGAAAATGATTATAAAGATAGTAATAAAACCATAAGTTATAAACCATTTAAATGTACTGGCAGTTCAATAATTCAGTGCAAAAGCAGTTCTATAGATATAAAAGATTCTGACCTTGAACTTATATCCAAAGATATTGTTTTTAGTGTTGAGCCTGGTATTAAAAACACAAATCTTACATTTAGTGGGAACTTTAATGTATCAATCTTTGATTATAATGATGAACGTAAAGGCCCTATTGATATAAATGTAGACTGTAAAAATAATGCTGAAATAGATGGTGATAACGAATATATTATTAATAACCTTGTTTGTGAAAATAAACTTCAAGATATAACCAGTAAACAAACAAGTAAAATTTACCTTAAAAATGAAAAATTTTCCATTGGTAATTTTATATTATTAATTAAAGATATTGAAGAGAATAAAGAATTTTATAATAACATATTAAATGAAACTGAGTATGCAGTCGCAGAAACAACAAACAATCTTTCTAGTGCTGATTTACTTCAATCCATATTATATTTAATGAATACTTTTGATAAAAGTGAAGAATATACAAAAGAAAAATTAGTTAGCCAGTTTGAAGCAGCAAAATCAGAATTTGAAAGATTAATATCAATTTTTGGCTCATCAGAAGAAATGCCAGAATTACAAATAATTAGAAATTTTATAGATGTGGCTGATAATGTGCTGACTAAAGGTCATAATAAAGTAGATATCCATGTTAAGCTTAAAGACGGTAATACTATTGATGATGTATTTTTCATAGGTTTTGAGCCTAGATTATATGACGTATCATTATCAAGCAAATAAATAGCAAAAGAAAGGCTTATTTTTTAAGCCTTTCTTTATTTTAAGTTATTATATTATGAAAAAACGCATAATTATAATATCATCTATACTTATTGTGTTATTTGCTGCTGGTTTTATTACTATTCAAATAATATATGGCACAATAAACTACTTTTCAAAAACAGTGGAAAGTTCTTTTAATTTATCACTTAAAAATATAAAGAAGAAATCAGAAGATTTTAAGCTGACATATAATGATTTTAAATGCAGTGGTAAAAGAAGTATAGAATGTTATGGTAAAAAAATCTTGTATGATAAGGACAGGTATAAAATAGAAGTTAAAGACATTAATTTTATATTAACACCTTATTACAAAAGTGCAGATTTTTCTTTTAATGCTAAGGCAGCATATAAAATATTTGTAGATGAAAGCTTTAAATCACTGCCTATCACTATAGAATGTTATGGCAAGCTTGATTTAATGCCTGAAAAAACATATATTAAAGCAGATTATTGGTGTAATACGTTTATTAATTATTTAAAATCATATCATACATCTACTATATATTTTAAAAATAAAGAATTTAATGAAAAAAATATTTATGATTTTGCAAAAAAATTTGATACTTTTATTATTGAAAAATTATACTTAAAAAAAATAGCAGGCACTTCTTTTGCAGTGGATTATATAAAAGGGTATATTAAAAGTAAGGATTTATTTCAGGAATATGTGAATATTATGCGCAGGTTTGATATAAACTATGAATATGACAGGGAAAGTGCCATATTATCTACTGCAGGTTTTAGTGCAGAAAAGTTTTTTGTCAGGTCTTTTGCTGGTAAAGATAGTTTAGAATATGTATTAGCTGAAAAAATTACTGATAATATTAAAAATATAATTCATAAAAATCATAACAGGCTTTCATACAATATAACAAGAAAAGGTGGCAAGCCTATAGAAAATTTTTTCATTAACAGTATGAAACAGGCAGTTAATGTTATTTATAATAATAGAAGCTATAGTATAGATATTCATACAAGTAAAAAATAATAGTATACAAATAATAGAAACTTGTAACAATACGTTATAAAGTTGCGACTTTATGTATGTTTGTATAGGAAACAATTTTAAAGATAATTATTATAAAATAATTGTATAATTTAGTAAAGCAGCTGTTATAATTATGATGATAATATGTGTAATAAGCAAATTTTATTAATCTCGAAAAATAAAATAAATGAACTCATTACAAATAAAAATATCTATATAATTGGTATAGAATTATAAACTTACTTCATATTATATGTTGCAGTTCTTTGTGGATATGATAGAGTAATAGCTAGTTTACTAAAAATTTGCACATATATAATAATCTATACTTTAATATCTTTATATGGTTTATATTATAGTTAGATAATGAAAAATCTTAATTTATTCAAGGATATATATGCAGGTAAAAATTAATATGGAAAATCTGAAAGTTGAATTTTTCTCTGATAAAACGAAAGAAACTATATATATAAGAGATATTGTTTTTGTGCAGGAACAAGGTTTTATTGATGAATATGATGAACTTGACTGTAAAAGTACACATATTTTAGTAAGTGATAAGAATCTTCCAATAGCAACAGGCAGATTTTACAAACATAAAGATAACAGCTGGATAGTAGGCAGATTTGCAGTTATTAAAGAGTATAGGCATATTGGTATTGGAAGTTTTTTAATGCAAAAGATAGAAGAAAAAATAAAAGAAAATGGTGGTGAACTTATAGAGCTTTCTGCACAGCTGCAGGCAAAAGGATTTTATGAATCACTAGGCTATAAAGCTTTAGGCAATATATATTATGACCAGCATGCAGAACATATTCATATGGAAAAAAAATTATAAAAAAGACTTTATCAAAAAAAATATATGTGTTAAAGTGGACAATAGTCAAGATGAGGTTTTAAATGGTAAATATAATAATTCTTTCTGTAGTTATTGTTATTTTAATAGGAATGTTGGTATATTTTTTCGTTAATAGAAAGAAGATTAAAATAAAGCTGTTAGAAGAAGAAGCTGCAAAAGGTAACCCTGCCACATTACTGGCATTAGGTTTAATGTTTTATTCTGGTGTTAAAATAGATGAAGATAAAGAAAAAGGTATTAAGTATATTAAGCAGGCGGCAGAATCTGGTAATGCTCAAGCCCAATATTTATACAGTGGTATTATTCTAGGTTCAAATGAAAACCAAGAGCCTACAAAAGAGCAGTTATCAGAAGCTGCTTTATGGATAGAAAAATCAGCTGAAGGTGGTTTTCTAACAGCTATAACAACCCTTGCAAATATGTATGCAGAAGGCAAAATAATCCCAAAAAATGTTAAAAAAGCACAATATTATTTTCAAAAAGCAGCACTTATGGGTGATGTTCAGTCGCAGGTAACTGTTGCTGGTTTTAAGCATTTTAGTATTGACGGCAATAAAAAGGAAGCATATGCATGGTATAAGGTAGCAGAACAAAATGGTTCAGAATATGCAAAAGAAACAGCAGAAAAATTGCTTTCAGAATTAAGTGATGAAGATAAGCTTCAGGCATATAAAATAGCTGATGAATATATAATTAAATACGGAAAAGCACAAGTGCATTAGTTTTGGTAGCAGTTTTATGGTGCAGAGATATATTTTATCAGACTATTCAAAGCTTTTTGATATTTGGGAAAGAGCAGTTAAAAAAACTCATCATTTTTTATCAAAAGAAAGTTATGAGCATATTCGTTTGATTTTGCCATCATATTTTCAGAAAGTAGAAGTCTATGTTTATAAAAAAGCTGGTAAAGATGTAGCATTTATGGGTGTAAAAGATGATAAGCTTGAAATGCTTTTTTGCGATCCAGATTATTTTAGGCAGGGTATAGGTTCATTTATGATTGATTATGCACTTCATTTTTTAAATATAAAATATGTTGATGTAAATGAGCAGAATTTACAGGCCATAGAGTTTTATAAACACCATGGTTTTAAAGAAGTAGCAAGAACAAAAAGTGATAATTTTGGATATCCAATAATTCATCTTGCCCATGAAAGTGGTATGTAGTATGAGAACTTTATTAACTTTTATACTTACTTTTATCTTATGTATATTTATAATAACAGAAGCATTTGCTCAAGATAATCAATGCACAAAGCCTGTTATATTTCCGTTACTTTCAAAGCCTGTTAATGATATTGGTCAAGAATATGATAATTATGACTGGCGAAGTGAACACGGTGCAAATCAGGCAGTATATAAAAGCTATAGAATACGTAAAAGCAGTAAGAAAAATATTACAAAAAAAGCATTTCATGCAGCACGAGATTTATATACAGATGTATATAATGATAAAGGAAATTATGGATTATTAAAGTCTAGAAATTATGTTAGGGCAGTAAGTGAAGGTAAAGTTTTAGAAGTTGGCTATTTTTATGCAGGAACTTATAAAGTAACAGTGCAGCATACAACATGTGATGGAAGAAGTTTCATTATAAGATATGGTGAGTTAGACCCTGCAAGCATAAAAGTTGCAGTTGGTGAAACTGTAAAACAAGGGCAGATTTTAGGCAGACCGGGTTTTTTATCTAAAAAAAATAAGAAAAAAGAAACTGTGCCAATAAATGTAATAATGGATAAAGTTGTATTTATGCTTCACTTTGAATATTTTGCCAGTGGTGAGCTTAGTAACGAACCATTTTCTGAAGCCTTTAGTGATAATAGGTTTGATAGAAGAAAAGATCTTGATGACAGCTTAAGTATTTTAGAAGAAGGATATATTAATTCTTTTGGGGAGCCTGTGAAAAAATGAAAAAATTACTAATATATGTTATAACGCTGCTTTCTTTTACAAATATATATGCTTCTCCCTATGCTGATGATTACCTTTATGAAGATATACTAGAGTATATTGAAAACCCAGCAAAATATTCAAATAATTATGTTAATGGATATGTAAATAATAACCCTGATATAATAGTGGGAGCTTTTATAGAAAAGGCTTTTTCTGTTTATGAAAAAGAAGAAAAATATACGCCTGATTTTAAAAGCTGTGGGGAAGGCTGCTATAAAGATGATAATGCACATGATATTTTAAATGCATATCATAAGTTTTTTTATATGTTTGCTATTGCTGAAGAAATAACTTCTGTATTAATACAAAACCCACAAGAAAATGATAATATTGAATACACTCTAAAAAATAAAAAAATAAAGTATAAATGGAATAATAAAAACAAATTAGTTATAAATATAGACAGCAACACTGTTGAATTTATAAAACAAAATAAAGGTGTTGTTATAAAAACAGATATGAAGTCTTTAAAAAAATACAGGCTGAATTAGTAAAGGTGATATATGAAAAAATTATTGTTATTATTTATTTTCATAACTGCTACAAACAGCTTTGGCTATAATGAACAAGATATTGATTTATCTAACCATTCAAACCAGCATGGAGTTATTTTCCAAGCCTTAGATAAAAAGGAATACTATAAAAATATTACATACAGCACCATAAGGGAAAGTAAATGTTTAGGAGCCGATTATAAAACCATAAAAAGAACGGCTAATATTTTAAAGGAAAAAGAACAGCCTTTCTGGGTTTATAAATACTGCAAAAGCAGTGAATATGAATATAACACGACAAATATTATAGAAGCATATAACAGCTATCGTTTTGATTTAAATAAGCGTTTAATAAATATGAAAGAGTATCAAATATTAGATAATATAGTATCATATCTTCCTGTAAATATAAAATCAGGGAGCAATTATTTATATTATCTTGGCATGAGAAATAATATTATAGAATGGCAGGATAAAAATAATGAGTTAAATATTACACTACCTATTATGTTTAGCGGCCTTATTACAAAAATGACATTGGAAAAAGATAAAGTAAAAGTATATGAAATATTTACATATGACAGGCCTGACAATATGCCAAAAGAAAATGAAGGGTATAAAGATTTATTTGTTAAATAAATCATACAAATCATATTTATTATATTAATAAAACTATTTTATATGTAACAATTTTTTAAATCTGAAAAGAGCTATCTATTTTATATTGTTCAAAAATTTTTCATAAAATAATTTGACTTATTATATTTAATAATGTATAACTCCATATAAAAGGGGGATATATTTATGCAGGATTTTTTATTTGATAAAGTTAATATTATACCAGAAGCTAAAAGAAGAAGCAGAAGCCGTGGTCGTGGTTTTTTCGGTGGTATATTATCAACAATTGGTGCTGTTATTATAATAATTTTGGCTGTAATAATGCTGCCTTTTATATTAATTAGAAATAGAAGAAACCCTTCCAATGATGCATTAATAAACGATAATAATATTAATAATACTCAAAGTCATAATGATAAGATAAATCTAAAAAAATAACATCTACTTATATTCTCATGATATTAAACCAATAAACCACCTAAAATTTAGGTGGTTTTTCTTTTTTCTGACATATGGGACAAAACGGACATAGTATATTTTGCTACTGCTATAAATAGTAGTAAAGCAGGAGGCAAAATGGATAAAATTTATACAGGAATTATAGTCGTTCTTGTTATCATAATTATTTCTTTATCTACTTATATGCTGATTAAATCAGGAATATATAAAAATATGATTAATGAACTGCAAACAGAAAATAAGTCATTAATTACAAGGTTAAGTAGTGCAGAAAGCTATATTGATATACAGAATTTAAAAATATCAGAACACAGTAAGAATATGGAAAAAGCAGAAGAAATATACACATTAAAAATAAAATCAATAAATGAAAAATATTCTGCTTTAGAAAAAAAATATAAAAATATCAGCTTACTACAGTGTAATGAAGTATTAAAGATAATAGATAATAACCAACGGAGGTATATATATGGTTACACAGATTAAAGAAACAGTAAAAAAATTATATGAAAAAATAAAAGAAAAAATAATGAAACTATATGAAGTTATAAAAAATTTCATAAAAAATACAGCAGAAGATTTTTCAATAATTGATGTAGAAGAAGGGCAGGCTCGCTGGAGTTTTAACTGGTGGGTTCAAAAAAGTTTTAAGTGGATAACAGCCATTATTCTTGCAGCAGCCGCTCTTTTTATATGGGGCTGTTCTACACATAATGGCAGTGTAAAGTATTACCCTGTTAATATTCCTGTAAGCTGTCAAATAGATATGCCTGAAAAGCCAGTATATAGTGAAAATATTGTTGTTACAAATTTAAGTATTTTATCATACGCTTCAAAGTTGGAATCAGCCTTAAAAGCGTGCAGAGGTGATAAATGATAGAGAAAGCATTTAATTTATCTGCAGAAATATGGCAATGGATATGGCTGTTTTTAGTATCTTTTACAGGTGGTGTGGTAGGTTTTATTACAAAAATATCACCTACATTAAAAGGGCGTTCTTTTCGTTCTAAATTTGCCGCTCTTTGCATGGGTATGATAAACAGTATGTTTATAGCATATATTAGCTATGAAATATTATTAAGTGTTATTGATAATCATGGTCTTGCAGTAGCACTTTCAGGTATGGCAGCATTTACAGGAACAGACCTTTTAATCATAACGCAAAATAAAATTGTAGAACTTGTAAAAAGAAAAATTGATAATATATAGGGGGGGAATGTTTAAATTATCAACACTATCCCAAGCAAAATTAAATACTTGTATTATAAAACAATAACAAAAAATCTGTCCGTAGATTTTTTGTTTAGGCGAGCTTATGAAATAAATTCATTTAATATCCAGCCACTTTTTCTATTTCCTACGCTACTCGCTAGGGAAAAAGTGTCCTCGCATAAAACGCTCGTCTTACTAAAGAGCCACTTCCTGTGGCTGGAAAAAAAGTAATGGAGGAAAAATGTTTAAATTATCAACACTATCTCAAGCAAAATTAAATACTTGTCATAGTGATTTAATATTATTGATAAATGAAGTAGCAAAAACAGAAAAATGTGCTGTTATATGTGGTCATCGTGGAAAAGCAGAGCAGGAAAAAGCGTATAATAGTGGTACAAGTCGTGCAAAATGGGGGCAGTCAAAACATAATCAAATGCCGTCTTTAGCAGTAGATGTAGTGCCCCTGCCTTTAGACTGGGATAATATAGAAAGTTTTGAAAAACTTGGTAATATTATTATGGAAAAAGCAAAAGAACTTAAAATAAATATTAAATGGGGCAGAGACTTTACAAAACTAAAGGATTACCCACACTTTGAACTGGTATAATATAACTGGTATAATATAAAGGGTGCTTAAAGCTATATAAATATTAGTTTTAAGCACTTTTTTTATTTTAACATATTTATTTCTAATGTTAAAATATATGAACTTATTTCTTGTATAAAATATCCTAAACTATTATATACTTATCTATATAATTATTTGACAATGTATAGAAATATGTCCACATTTATGATAATTTCTATTGTCCATTTTTAAAAAATATGTTTAGAATAAAAACCTTAATATTTTTGCGTATTAATATTATTTTGGAGTTAATTTATGAAAAAACAGCGTATTACAAAAGTGTTATTGATGTTGATTGTTTTAACAGCTTTTTTTTCTGGCTGTAAAAAACAGGAGGAACAGCCAAAAACTATGCCTCCTACCATTGTTTCTTTAATGACAGTTGAGCAAAAAGATACACCATTTAGAGCCGAGTATGTAGGTATTACAGAAGGTTCAAAAGCCGTTGAAGTTCGTGCCCAAGTAGGTGGTATTTTAAGGCAGCGCCATTACAGAGAAGGTCAGTATGTAAATTTTGGTGATGTGCTTTTTACTATTGAATCAGATACATACGAAGCAGCATTAAAAACTGCTCAAGGTAATCTTGATATGGCTAGAGCTCAGCTTAGGCAGGCAAAATTAGATTATGACAGATATCAAAATCTATACAAAACAAATTCTATTAGTAAAAAAGATTATGATGCAGCCTTAGCAGCTTATGAGTCAGCAAAAGCCCAAGTAGAAACTGCACAAGGAACATTAAGTGATTCTAAAATACGCCTTGGTTATACAAACGTTATTGCTCCAGTATCAGGCTATACTAGTAAAGCTAACTTTACTGAAGGTAACTTAATTTCTACAACAACTACTACACCTTTAACAGTGATTAACCAAATAGACCCAATTTATGTTAATTTTTCTATTCCTGCTACAACTATGACGCAGCTTAGGCTGCTTGCCCTTGATGGTAAAGTTAAAGCAGATGATAATTTAACATCTACAGTATATACTGCGGATAAAACTAAATATCCAGAAAGTGGAAAAGTTATATTTTTTGATAAAATAATCACAGCTTCTACTGGTGATATTAAAATAAAAGCTGAATTTCCAAACCCTGTTACAGCACTTTTGCCAGGTCAGTATGTTAGAGCTACTCTTGATGGTTTCACACTTACCAATGCAATAGTTATACCACAAAAAGCTATTGTTCAAAGGCAAGGCAAACAGTTTGTAATAGTAGTGGAAAATATGCAAAATGGTGTTGGCCAGCCAAAATTTGTTCCAGTTGATTTAGGTATAAATATGGGCAATTATTTTCTAGTAAATAGTGGTTTGAAAGCAGGTGATGTAATTGTTGTAGAAGGAAGCAATAAAATTATGAGTGAAAAAGGCACTGTAATGGACGCTAAAACTATGCAGCAAAAAATGTCTGCAGGGCAGCAACAGCAACAAGCTAAATAATTAAGGAAATAATATGAATAATAATGAAGAAATTAAAGCAGGTTTTTTTATACAAAGACCTATTTTCGCAACGGTTATATCTATTATCATTACCCTTGTAGGTTTAATTGCTATACAAGTTTTACCAATAGAGCGTTATCCAAACTTAACGCCACCACAAGTATCAGTTTCTGCAAACTATAACGGTGCCGATGCTGAAACTATTGCTCAAAATGTGGCTTCCATATTAGAAAGCCAGATTTTTGGTGTAGAAGATATGATATATATGAACTCTGTATCATCAAGTGCAGGGTATGTAAATGTTACAGTTACTTTTGCCATTGGAACAGATCCTGATTTGGCAACCATTAACGTTAATAACAAAGTGCAGACAGCTCTTGCAAGGCTCCCAACAGAAGTGCAGCAGTTAGGTATTACAGTTACAAAACGTAACCCATCTATGCTTATGCTTGTATCATTAGTATCTGTTGATAACAGTTACAGTAAAGCATACCTTGCAAACTATGCATCATTAAACGTAGTTGATGAGTTAAAGCAGGTTAGTGGTGTAGGTGAAGTTAGTTTATTTGGTAAAGATGATTACTCTATTCGTGTATGGCTTGACCCTAATAAGCTTGCTTATTATAACCTTATACCAGCAGATGTGGCAAATGTTATTCGCTCTCAAAATGCTCAGTTTGCAGCAGGTTCTTTAGGTGCTGCTCCAATGGAAGGAAAAGCTGATGTTTACTGGCAGGTTCTTCCACCTGTAAGGTATAGCACACCAGAAGAATTTGGTGAGATTATAGTGCGTTCTAATTCTGATGGCTCATCATTAAGGTTAAAAGATATAGCAAGAATAGAGTTAGGTGCAGAAACATATGGTGTAGAAAGCCGTTATAATGGTCAAATGGCTACGGCTATGGCTATATATTTATCCCCTGATGCAAATGCCCTTGCAACAGCCAATGCTGTTAAAGCAAGAGTGGAAGAGCTTTCTAAAAACTTCCCTGACGGTATAGAGCACAGGTTTATTTTCGATAATACAAAATTTATTGTAGTTTCTATTAAAGAAGTAGTTAAAACATTAATAGAAGCATTAATATTAGTTGTAATTATTGTGTATGTTTTCCTGCAAAGCTGGCGGGCTACATTAATTCCTTCCATTGCAGTTCCAGTATCTATTATAGGAACATTTGCAGGTATGTATGCATTAGGATTTTCTATTAATATATTAACTATGTTTGCTATGGTTCTTGCTATTGGTATGGTGGTAGATGATGCTATTATCGTTGTTGAAAATGTAGAACGGCTTATGGCAACAGGTTTATCAGTTAGGCAGGCAACAGCAAAAGCTATGAATGAGGTAACACGTCCTGTTATTGCGGTTGTGCTTGTTTTATCTGCCGTATTTATTCCAGTTGCATTTATGGGTGGTTTAGCAGGTGTTATGTATAAGCAGTTTGCCATAACCATTGTAATATCAGTTGTAATTTCTGGTATTGTAGCATTAACATTTACTCCAGCATTATGTATGCTTTTACTAAAACATGGTAAAGAACATAAACATATATTCCATCGTGGGTTTAACAAAGGTTTTGAGTTTATGACTCAAGGTTATCTGCATGGTGTTAAATTTATACTTCGTAATAATATTATTGCATTAGTTATGTTTGGTGCTACATTAGGTGGTATTGGTTATTTATTTACTCACATTCCAACAGGGCTTGTTCCTAGTGAAGACCAAGGGGTAGTTATTGCCTTTGTTCAGCTTCCAGACGGAACTGCTATTGATAGAACTGCAAAATATATGGAAAATTTTGCTAATAAATTAAAGCAGGACCCATCAGTTGAAGGCTTTATGGCTTTAGCTGGTTTTGATATGCTTGCAAGTTCTGTTCGTCCAAATTCTGGTGCTGCATTTATTGACTTAAAGCACTGGGACGAAAGGAAAACTAAAGAGTTATCATCAGATGAATTAGTTAAAAGAATTGGTGCAATGGGATATATGACACCAGAAGGTGTAAGCTTTGCATTTAACCCATCTCCAATACCTGGTATGGGTGCAACTGGTGGTTTTGAAATGTGGATACAAAACAGAACAGGTGACAGCACAGATAAACTTTACCAATATGCAATGCAGATTGTAGCAGCTGCCAGTCAGCGTCCTGAACTTACTGGTGTTAGAACAACTATGAGTATTACAGCACCACAGTTACAGCTTGAAGTAGATAAAGAAAAAGCGCTTGCAATGGGTGTTTCAATATCTGATATTTTTTCAGTGCTTTCTGCCACTTTTGGTCAGTCATATGTAAATGACTTTAATCTTTACGGCAGGTCATATAAAGTGTATGCTCAAGCAGATGCAGAATATCGTTCTACTCCTAGTGATTTAGAAAAATTATATGTTAGAAGTGGTAATGGTGATATGGTGCCACTTGCTGCTATGGTATCATATACTGAAAAAGGCGGGGCATACGTTATAGAAAGATATAATAACTTCCCTGCTACTAAAATTATTGGTAATGCAAGTGCAGGATACAGCTCAGGTGAAGCAATGGCTGCAATTGAGCAGGTAGCTAAAGAGATACTTCCACGTGATTACACACTAGGCTGGTCTGGGCAGGCTTATCAGGAAAGAGTATCTTCAGGCAGCACTGTTACAGTATTTGTTCTTGCTATGATTATGGTATTTTTAATATTAGCAGCACAATATGAAAGCTGGTCACTACCGTTTGCAGTTGTTATTTCTATTCCGTTTGCAGCTTTAGGTGCAGGGCTTGCAACATATTTAAAAGGATTTTCCAACGATATTTATTTCCAAGTGGCTCTTGTTACACTTGTTGGTTTAGCAGCAAAAAATGCCATATTAATAGTAGAGTTTGCCGTTGAAAGATACAGAGCAGGTGGCTGCACATTAGAAGAAGCAGCCTTTACTGGTGCACAGCTTAGGTTTAGGCCAATTATTATGACATCTTTAGCATTTATTTTTGGAACAATTCCACTGGCAGTAAGTACAGGTGCAGGGGCAGCAAGCCGTAATGTATTAGGTATTGCAGTTGTAGGTGGTATGATATTTGCAACCATACTGCTGCCGCTTTTTGTCCCATTTTTCTTTAAATGGATTATGTGGATTTCATTAAAACTTTTCCCATCAAGAAAGGAAGAAATAGAATAAATTAAAACCCCCTGCTAGACAGGGGGTTACTTGCTTCAAAAATAAAAATTATTTTAATATTTATTATAGTGGACTTTAGTGCTGTCATATCTATTAACAAATTTGTTACTTTCTTCAGAGTAGCC
Source organism: uncultured Mucispirillum sp. (assembly GCA_944325215.1). GTDB lineage: Bacteria > Chrysiogenota > Deferribacteres > Deferribacterales > Mucispirillaceae > Mucispirillum. Next base: position 55,264 of record CALUZC010000007.1, read on the forward strand.
AATAGCTATTACAGTAAATGGAATAATATGTTCTGGAATATTGAAATGTTTTTGCAAACCTTTAATACGCACTTCATCAGGGTAAGAGCCAATCCATACACCACCAAGCCCTAATTTTGCAGCCTGTAAAAGAATATTTTGAGTAGCAGCAGATACATCTAATGGATACCATAATGCTCCATTTTCACCTTTGTATGAAGTTTTTTCATTACCCATTGCAATAATAACAAGTGGTGCTTTTGCTACTAGAGAAAAATGCCTGTCAAGTGGAGCAATGCTGTTTATAACATCTTTATCATCAAGCACAAGAAACTCCCAAGGCTGTTTATTACAGGAAGACGGTGCCTGCATAGCAGCTTTTATTATAAGTTCTATTTTTTCACTTTCCACCTTTTTTTCTTTTATAAACGAACGAATGGAACGGCGTGTAAATATTATATTATTCTCAATATTTTCCATAGTGTAACCTCATATTTTATTCTAATGACTATTATCTAAAAATAATAAAAGAATATCAAGAGAAAAATATATGTATTATTTGAAAAAAGTATGGTATAAATATAGTTGAGGTAAAGAAAATGAAGTTTATATTACTTTTGTTTGTCTTTTTATTTTTTATACTTGGAATGGCAGCTTTAATTGGTGTATGGGTTATAAAAGGTTTATCTGATTTCTTTTCTGGCATATTTAAAAACCCTGCCCAAAACAATGATATTCATTTTAAAAGGCAGGAAAACAGTGCAGATAATTCTGTTATAATTGAAGGCGAAGTGGTAAAAGAAAGTGTTATTGAAAAATATATAAAAGATATTAACCAATCAAAAATCGGTTTAGATAGTGATGTTGCCTCTGCTTTATCATCTCTAACTGATATTATGAAAAAAATGGATACTTATATTTCTAACCACAAAAATAATGAAAAAGATATTAAAGTTATGACAGAGCATTATATACCAGAACTTTTAAAGCATATTAAAGTATTTAAAGAGCTAAGTTCCAGCAGCTTTACAAATGTTCATAAGGAAGATATTAAAAAGGAACTTTTAGAAACTATAAGTATGATAACTAATGCATATTCAACTGTTTTATCAGAATTTTATGACAGTATGGCACTTTCTGTATCATCATCTTTAGAAGCTATAAAATCAAGCATAAAATTAAAAGGATACATTAAATAGATTATATATAAAATAAGAGAGTTTAAAATATTATATAATCAATAGTGGCAAGTTTAGACAACTGCATAATTTTACATTACAGACAACAAGTGATAATGTTCTTATAAAAGAAATTAAAAGTTTACCATTTGATTTTGATAATGATATAAATAGTTCCTTAAAACAGTTAATAGATACACTAAATAATCTTAATAATTACTTAAAAGAGCATACATCTAAAGCTAATGAAATAAAAGTTATGGCAGATTATTATATTTGTGAGCTTGTAAAAAACCTTAATATATATCTGCAAATATATAAAAGTAATAAAAATAGTATACAGCTTGGAAAAATAAAGCCAGAAATTATTAAAACCATTGGAATCATCAATAATGCCTTTTCAATAGTATTAGCAGAATTTTATGATAATATGGCACTTTCAGTATCATCTTCTCTTGAAGCAGTAAACCAAAGTATAAAATTAAAAGGTTATATAAAATAGAGAATATTATACATTCTAGTATTTGATTTTTTAAAAAATATATGTTAAAAATACTAGTATAATTTTATATATTAAGGTGCATTTGTGTATAATGTAGATGATGAAAGCTCTGCTTTTGGCAGGCTTGGCAGTATGACGGCAGTTATACTTATATTTGCAGGGTTTGCTTTAATAATATTTTCTATTATAACATTTAATAGTATTTTATTAATCACATGCTGTTTTTTACCAGGAACTGGTTTAATTATATATGGTTTTTTAATATTTTCTCGCTATATTAGAGCATTAAAGTATTATAATATATATATGTCTGGCTCTGAAACTTTGCAGGATTTTTCTGATATATTAATGGATTCTAAACGCAATATTAGAAAAGATATTGCAAAAATGGCACAGCTTGGGATAATGCCCAATGCTCATTTTAACAGTGATGATGTGCTTGTTTTTACTGCTGATAATCTTGGTAAAAATGTAATTGATGTGGAAGTAGAAGAAAACAGAAATGAAAGTAATATAGTAAAACAGCAGGAAAATTTATCTATCAACCAGTGGAAAAGTTATATTAAAACCATAAAAGAGGCAGAAAGTGAGTTTAAATCGCAGGATATTTCTTTTAGTTTATACAGGCTTTCAAAAGTAGTGGAAAAAGTTATAGATTACCTTGAAAAACACCCAGAAAAAGAAAAAGATGTTAAAAAATTAATGGAATTTCATCTGCCATCTACTGTTAAGTTAATATTATCATACAGGGAGCTGGATAAGTCTGGCATTAATACATTTAATATAGAAAAAACAAAGGAAGAAATAGTTTCTGCCTGTGATAAAATCCATGAAGCATTTAATGGTGTATTAGAAGATTTATATAATGATAAAGCCATAGATGTATCAACTGATATACAGGTTTTAAAAATGATGTTATCTCGTGAAGGGTTTTTAGATAGAGATGTATTTAAGCAAAATAAATAATTAAAGGTGATATAATGGAAGAAAAAAAAGAAACAGCATTAGAAGAAGTAAATAATACCATTAATAATATTAATAGAGAAATAGCAAGCCACACATCAAAAATGGCACCAAAATTAGATATGGAACCATTAACTGATGATGAATTAAAGCAGATAGAAAATTATGCAGCATCTATTGATATTCATAATACAAGCACAGTAATATCATATGGTGCTGCTGCTCAAAGAAAGGTTGCAGAATTTTCTGAAAATGCACTGGGTAACGTAACATCAAAAGATTTAGGTGCAGTAGGGGAAGCATTAACAAGTGTTATAACTGAACTGAAAGGCTTTGAAATAGATAAGGAAGAAAAAGGTTTTTTTAGCTTTTTCAAACGCAGTGCCAAAAAAGGTGCTAATAAAATGATGGCTTTAAAAACAAGCTATGAAAAAGCCGATGCAAATATTGAAAAAGTAGTGCAGGTATTAGAAAACCACCAAATTACACTACTTAAAGATGTAGCAATGCTTGATAAATTATATGAGTTAAATAAAAGCTATTTTAAAGAGTTAACAATGTATATAGAGGCTGGTAAGAAAAAACTGGCATCTATTCAAGATACTGAGTTAAAAGATTTAAGAGAAAAAGCTCAAAAATCAGGACTGCCAGAAGATGCCCAAGCAGTTAAGGATTTACTCGATTTATACAGCAGATTTGAAAAGAAAATACATGATTTAGAGCTTACAAGAACAATATCATTACAAATGGGACCACAAATTAGAATGATACAAAGTAATGATATTCAAATGAGTGAGAAAATACAGTCAACCATAGTAAATACAATACCTTTATGGAAAAGCCAAATGGTGCTGGCAATTGGTATAACACATTCTCAAGATGCAGCAAAAGCTCACAGAGAAGTTACAGATATGACAAATAAACTGCTTACTAAAAATGCAGAAACTCTAAAAATGGCAACTGTTGAAACTGCTAAAGAAACAGAAAGAGGCATTGTGGATATAGAAACATTAAAAACTACAAATGCAAGCCTTATATCAACTTTAGATGAAGTATTAAAAATTCAAGAGCAGGGCAGGCAGGGCAGAAAACAGGCAGAAGCAGAGCTTGTTAAAATTGAAAATGAATTAAAAAATAAACTTATGGGTTTGGCTAATAAGTAAAAAATAGAACTATACATAAATAATTAGAGGGGATTTATTTTGAAAAAATCCATTTTATTTTTAATTTTGTTTACATTTTTATCTGCAAATCTTTATGCAGAAGAACTGCATTATCATGAAGAAATGTTTTGTTTAAAACCAGATGGAACACCTAATGGAGAAACTTCTGTTCAAGATGGTGTTACTTATATTACTGTTCCAGATGGAGCAGGGCAAAGCAGCGATGAAATAAAAAAACAATCACTACAGGAAGTTTATGCTCAATATGCAAAATTCAATGAATTACCTACAGCAATTCCAAGCAAAAAAACAACGTATAATCTTCATGATGGTGCATTAGTTATTAAAGTTGAGCCTGTATCAAAAACTCAAGTTTTAATCACTTTCTTTCATAGAGAAGCATCTACTCGTGAGCCAGTATTATTAACATACTACCCTGATAAAAAAATCACTCGTGAAACTTACTGTGTTGATTTACCATAGAGAGATATTATATTAATAACTAAAAAGAATAACACCCCAGATATTTAAAGTATTTGGGGTATTTTTTAATTACAGTTTAAAATATATTAAGTAAGATACTAAATTTATTGAAAATTTTTATAGATTTCACCTCTATTGCCTGCTGTAATAACTTCTATAATAATAATTTCTTCATTAATTATTTTATATATAACACGATATTTTTGTATTCTCATTCTATATATATTATTATAATTTTTCATAGCTTTTATATCAATATTTGTATTATTGTTATTATAAACAGATTTTAAATTATTAATAAATTTAGCATATATATCAATATGATTTTTGAAAAATTTATTGGCAGAATTAGATAAATTAATTATGATTTTTTTCATAACTCTATAATATCACGTTTTACAATTTTAATATCATCATCGGTTAGTTTATTAAGTAATTGAGTTATTTCTTTTTCCTCTGTATCATCACAATATTCCACATTTGAAAGCCTTACAATAAAGTCATTTTTTTTATCTTCTAATTCTTTAATAACAGCATTTCTAATAAATTCAGAAGAAGATACATTAAATAAATTTGAAACACGCTTAATACTATTAAATAACTCATCGTCTATTTTAAGGCTGATTGTTTTAGACATCATTTACTCCAGTATTATCATATTATCATATTATTGTAATACTAATATAATATGATATTATATATAATTCAAGTAATAACTTGATTATTAAATCTTTTTTCTTAAAACTTCCATATCTTTTAAAAGTATGCCGTTATCAATTACAGGGTGAGAATAATTATCTACAAAGAAGTTTTTAATAGTTTTATAATGAATGTATCCACGATTTTTATAATAACTTAATAAGGGGAAAGCTGTGCCTATTTCCATATACTTTCCCCCTAAAAGTTTTGCCTGATTTTCAGCATGGCTAATTAAAGTGGTGCCTATTCCTTTTTTCTGATGTGTATCTTTTACAGATAAATTTACAAGCTCAAAAACATGGTTTTCTTTTTCTATAATTAAATAAACACCTACAAGCTTACTATCTTCATAAGCTCCAAAAAGCATACCTTTTAATAAGTAATTATCCACATTCCTTTTTTCAGGGTCTGCATCTAATAATAAATCATAAGGGGTATGCAATTCAATACAGGGGCATATAATTATCAATCTTCAACTTCCTGTTTTTTCATGCGTTTATCTTTTATATATATCTGCTTAATATTTGGTGCTCGCTGGTCTATCCTTTCATCAATTTTGAAAAGACCAATGGCTTTAACTAAATCTTTTAGTTTTGCATAGCCATAGTTTCTGGCATCAAATTCTGGGGACTGTTTTGTTATGTGCTGGCCAACTTCACCTAAAAACGCCCAGCCTTCTTCGTCCATGGAAGCAATAACAGCAGAACGTAATAGGTTTACCAGCCTTGTATCCATTTTCAATTCATTAGTGCTTTTTTGCTTAACTTGTGGTTTTTTCTCTTTAACACCATTATTTTCAGAATCATTTTCATCAATATTTTGCAGGATTTCTGTATAAATAAACTTATCACATACGCTTATAAATGATTTTGGAGTTTTTTCTTCCCCAAAGCCATATACATTTAAGCCGCCTTCTCTAATACGTGAGGCAAGGCGTGTAAAATCGCTGTCACTTGAAACTATACAAAAGCCATCAAACCTGCCACTGTATAGTAAATCCATAGCATCTATAATCATAGCTGAATCTGTTGAGTTTTTACCTTTTGTATAACCAAACTGCTGTATAGGCTGCAATGCATGTTCTAATAATATTTCTTTCCAGCCTTTTAGGTTTGGACTTGTCCAGTCACCATATATTCTTTTAACATGTGCTGTGCCGTATTTGGCAATTTCTGCCATTAGACCATAAATTATACTAGGGGACGCATTATCTGCATCTATTAAAACTACTAATTTTTGTTGTGAATTATTTACATCTTTCATATTACATTTTTACTCTCTTATATTTCATTTAATAATTTTGCCCCATAGCCTGTGTAAATTGTAGCAAACTGTAATGCTCTCTTTAATTTTTCTTGGTAGAAAAGGGAAAGAGATGATGGGGAAATATAACTAGTTACTTTTTGTTTATTAATTGACTGGTTTATTTGCTCATTAATCAATGTTTCTGTAATTGTATCAAAAGCAATAACAGCCTGATTTGCTATTTCTTCAGGTATTATTTTTTTACGCTCTAAATGTTTTATACGTTCCACAGTGCTCATATCTGTAATACCTGCATAAATAGATAACAGCCTTGTAATATTAATAATATAAGAAAGGCTTTGGGTTTTTAAATTAATCATACCTGCATGTTCGCCGTCTTTATCTACAATAAATGAACCAAATTGAGATACAGGTATTTTTATAGCAGGGGACTGCTTTATTAATGCCGATAATATGGCAGGTCTATCAGCTGCTTTTTTAATAATATAGTTACGCAGTGACCATGCAAGCATAATATCACCTTCTAATGCTGCTAAATCTAAAAGCATAGCAAAAGCATATTTATTATCTGCCTTATTACTTTTAGATGCCCAGCCATCAATTGCTTCTATCCAATTAGAATATTTTAAAACCATATTTACAGTCATAACATCATCATCACTATTATGTGGATAATAGCCAATATTAACAAGGTTCTCATGGTATCTTGAAGCAAATTCTCTAAATAATTCTTCTGCCTTTTCAGTAATATCATCAGCAAGTATAAATGCATTATTTATCTGTGGACGTAAATCCATTTCACGCCTTGCACCTGCTCCTAAAAGTAAGTAGCAGTATGAATAATCTGAAAGTTTAAAGCCTTTTTCTTCCTTAAAGTTATCACTTGTAAGCTGAAATACTTTTCTGTGTATTGCCCTGTGAATAGAAGAAAGGGCAGTTAATTCTTCCCTTGAAACACGGGAGGACGTAGCTAAATTTTTTGCAGCTACATATATTTGAGAAAATGCATTTTTCAACTCATCAAAATTTGTCATATTATCAATATGAGCACAATATAAATGAGAATTTTCTAAAAGCATTAATGCAATATTATGGATTGAAACAATACCAGCAGGTTTGCCATTTTGCATAACAATACCATGTGTTTTGCCTGCAATTTGCAGCTCATTTAATGCTTCTACCACAGGAAATTCTGGTGGAAACATAACAGGTTCAACATCCATATAATTTTCTACTTCCTGTTTATGAATATTATCATTTAATGATGATAAAAAATTTCTTGTTAAATTAGTAACTGTTAAAATTCCTTTTATAATCTGCTTTCTGTTAACAACAAGCAGACTGCTTATTTTATGTTCTGTCATTAAATTGGCAGCTTCCACCACGGATTTACCTGTTTGAATAGATATAACAGGGGAGCTCATAACACCTGATACAGTCTGGTATATGGACTGCATTAAAAATGCATTGGAAGAATTATCAAGCTGAGTTAGGCGAACTTGTATATCTTTTATTAATTTACTTCTAAAATCATCAGAAAGTTCCATGAGCCTGTATATGCATAATTCATGAATAAATAACAAATCACAGTCAGATTTCGCAACTGCATTCATGGTATACATTGTCTTTCCTAAAAAAGTAGAAAGCCCAACAGGACAATTATAACATGAAACTTCTATTTTTGAATTAGGGCGGCTTAATATTATCTCACCATTTAGTAGAAAATATATACCTTTATGGTATCTTTCTCCCTTTCTAAAAGCCAGCTCACCTGTTAAAATATGTATTTCTTCAAAACGGGTAACAGCAGACCTGATTTCTTCTATAGATAAACTTTCAAAAAGATGCTGATTTTTTATTTTTTCCAGAATATTATCTGGTAATACTTGAGTATCTTCAGTCATTCATCACCTATGTGTAAAATAAGAACATAGTTATATTTATATAACTTATTTTTTAGTAAACCACACATACGATAAAAAATCAATGAAAATAAATTAAATACTACACAGATTAAACAAGAAAATATAAAAATGTATAATAATATATTTTTTGCCTTGTAAAAAATAAAAAAAATATATATTATTCGGCTAAATATAAATATTTCGGTGGTTTATGTTAGAAGAAGCAGCATACAGATATATTAATGGTCAGTTAGAACCTGCATATATTGAAAGTGATATTGAACTTTCTGAGCTTTTAGCTGTTAGTGATAATGTTACGCTAGCTGATAAAAATATTGCGTCATTTATTGCAGGTGGTCCATGCCTAAATATGCTTTTATGGGGTGAAAAAGGCAGCGGCAAATCTACCCTTTTAAAGCTGCTTGCTTTAAAATATGCCAAAGAAAACCTTGTAACCATAGAGTTTATAGATGAAAGTGCAGGTGCAATTTATAAATTATATAAAATAATCCGTGAAAACAGCCATAAAAAGTTTTTACTGTTTTTTGATGACATTTCATTTAATACATCAGATACAGTATACAGGCGTTTTAAATCTGCCATAGAAGGTGGAATAGAATCAAAACCAAAAAATGTAATATTTGCAGCAACTTCAAATAAACGTCATATTATTTCTGGTTCATCTCAAGATATATCAGATATTTATGATAAAGATGAGGCAAATGAACAAACATCGCTGCAAGCCCGCTTTGGTTTATCAATAGGTTTTTATACACTTAGAAAAGAGGATTACTTAAATATTGCAAAAATGTATTTAAAGAAATATAATATTAATATGCCAGATGACTGGGAAAAGCAGGCAGAAAGTTACGCCATTGATAGAGGTGGTAGAAGTGGCCGCCTTGCTAAACAGTTTGCTGCGTATTTATATCTACAGCAGTTATAAAGGAGGAATTATATGTATATTGAAGTTAATTTATCAATTGAAAAATCAGGCGGGGAAGATAAGCTGCCTATGGTAATCGATAATGTTAAAGAGGCAGTTATCCAAAAATTTCCAGAAGCAGATGTGGTTGTGCGTAAAGGTTTTTTTAAAACCATAGACGGCATTTATTCTGATGATTTATATGCAGAAGGTGAAGTTCGCCAGCTTGTAAATATTGTTAGAGAGAGAGCTTTAAGCAAGTAGTTAATGAGAATTATTTTTACTATTATATTTTCTTTTTTATTGGCTTATTCAAGTGTTTTTGCAAATGATAATAGCAGTGTAAATAAAATTGAAAGTGATAATAGTTCCACTAAAAAACTATTCAACAATATTCCACCAAAGCTTGTGCCAGATAGGTATATTAATGATAAAAACTTATTTATGGGGGATTTTGGTTTTCCTGCACGACATGAGTTAAAGGTAAATATTAATTCTGATGCAAAAGATACTGACCTTTATGATGATGTTACACTTTCGTTAGTTAATAGATGGTCTACTAGAAACATGTGGGGTAAAGATAAGCTTTATATTGAAGGTGCAGTATCAGGTGGAGTAATAGGGTATAGTTTGTTTTCTATAAACACTCTTGATGCCATATCCCCTATGCCAGTTATGCCTTATGGTATGTTAAATTTAAAATTATTTTCAGGCACAAGATTTTCTCCAGAAATAAAAATTAAGGATTCCAGGTTTATTTTTACTAGTTCAGATTTAAATACTGGGGAAAAACTTCAAAATTATAATTACTATTATATAAAACTCCCTCTTGGTTTTTCTGTTCCATTTTTTGGATATAAATCTCAAATGAATATAGATGGTAGTTTTTCAAGTTTACATGGTAATTTTAATGTGCTGCGTCCTGTATTAATAAAGGGGCAGTCATTACAGGCAGGGGATAAGTTTTATACGGTATCTACCAACTGGAATGTGCGTTTATATTTTGATACACCAGTAGTATTAAAGCCATCTATTTCAGAATATGCATATTTTGGTATATATTATGATGAAACAATCAGCCCAAAATCAGCAACGCCCGGAACAGATTATGCTGGATATGGCTCAATGATTGTAGAAGCTTTAACAAGAAGCGGTGGTATTTTTTACGAAATGAGGCAGGATTTATATAAAGGGTTTATGTTTGGTATTGCTGTTCATCTAGGTGTTGGTGATATAGAAGTGAAAAAAAATTCTCAATCATATGATGTAAAATACGATGGCACAAAAGGGCTTATTTCATACAAAGTAAACTTAAGTATAGGTTACCAGTATATATTTAAAAAACAACATGTTGGCTTAGCCTTTGATGCTGGGGTAGAATATGCTGGAAATACACCTTTTTTCTTTGCAAAACAGGAAAATCTATTTGGTTTACGTGCTGATGGTGAATTAAGATATTATGCTGAATTAAAATTTTTATTTGGTTATTAATAAGTTATATAAATTTTTTTGTTTTTTATTTCCATTGTTGCAAAAAACTATAATTTAATATAAAATAGCACGATATTTATTTAATTTATATGATTTAAGGATTATTTATGGATAATGATGAATTAAAGAAAGCTTCAGAATTTGAGCAGGAAATTGATAAAAGCTCTACTCTTGATGAGCTTAATGAAGTACGTATTAAATATATGGGTAAAAAAGGTATAATAAGCCTTTTAAATAAAGTGCTGGGCACATTATCTCCAGAAGAACGCCCAAAAATGGGTGAATCAATACAAAATCTACGTAATAAATTTGAAGAAAAATTTAATGAGAAAACTGCCAGAATAAAAAAAGCATTAAAAGATATGGCAATATCTCAGGAATATATTGATGTAACATTATCGCCATATCCCTTTAATAAAGGTTCGCTGCACCCTGTTAAAAAAATATATGATGAAATAGTTGATGTATTTACAGCAGCAGGTTATATGGTTGCACAAGGCCCTGAAATAGAAGATGATTTTCATAACTTTGAAGCATTAAATTTACCAAAATCTCACCCTGCTAGAGATATGCAGGATACTTTTTATATAGATGAAAATAATATTGTTTTAAGAACTCATACTTCCCCTGTGCAGGTTCGTGTAATGGAAAGCCAAAAACCACCTATAAAAATTATTGCTCCCGGAGCAGTTTACAGGTGTGATTATGACCAGACTCACTCCCCAATGTTCCACCAAATAGAAGGACTTGTGGTAGATAAAGGTATTACCATGGCAGATTTAAAAGGCACATTAAAACTTTTTATTTCACGTGTATTTGGTGATGATTTAGATGTTAGGCTTCGCCCAAGTTTTTTTCCTTTTACAGAGCCATCTGCTGAAGTGGATATGGGTTGTGTTCACTGTAGAGGTAAAGGGTGTAGAATGTGTAAAGGCACAGGCTGGATAGAGATTGCAGGCTGTGGTATGGTTAACCCTGAAGTATTTAAGCATGTTGGTATCGATTCTAATATATACAGTGGCTTTGCTTTTGGTATGGGTATAGAAAGAATTGCTCTTTTAAAATACGGTATAGATGATATTCGTCTTTTTTATGAAAATTCTCTTAAATTTTTAAAACAGTTCTAGGTGACATAATGAATATAAGCATTAATTGGTTAAAAGAATATATAGATTTTCAAGGTAAATCAGTTAAAGAAATATCTGATGGTCTTACTTTAGCAGGGCTTGAAGCTGAAGGATTTACAGAGTTACAAAGGTTAGAAAATGTAGTAACAGCAAAAGTGATACATAAGGAAAAACACCCAAATGCTGATAAATTAAATTTATGCAGAGTAACTGATGGAGTGCAGGAATACCAGGTGGTATGTGGTGCACCTAATGTGGCAGAAGGTCAGATTGTGCCTTTTGCAAAAATCGGTGCAGTTTTAGGTGATATTAAAATAAAAGAAGCAAAACTTCGCGGAATAGATTCTTTTGGTATGATATGTTCTGAAAGGGAGCTTGGCTTAACTGATGAGCATAATGGTATAATGGTTTTACCAAGTGATACACCACTTGGCAAAGATATTAATGAAGTAGTAGGAACTGGGGATACTATTGTGGAATTTAATGCAACACCAAATAGACCTGATTGGCTGTCTGTTATTGGAGTTGCAAGGGAAGCAGCTGCTGTTTTTAATACATCAGTTAAATATCCAGAATATAATTTAGTGGAAAATAGTGAAAAGGCAGATGATTATTTATCTGTAAAAGTAGAAAATATAGAAAAATGCCCAATATATTTTGCCCGTGTTATAAAAAATATAAAAATTGGTACATCACCATTATGGCTTCAGGCAAAACTTCGTGCTGCTGGTGTTCGCCCTATTAATAATATTGTTGATGTTACAAACTATGTTTTAATGGAATATGGCCAGCCATTACATGCTTTTGATATTAGAAACATAGATAAAGGCATAATAGTTAGAAATGCAAAAGATAATGAAAAAATTACAGCACTTGATGGTAAAGAATACACACTAGATAGCAACATGTTGATTATAGCTGATAACTCAAAACCTTTAGCCATAGCAGGTGTTATGGGTGGGGAATATACATCTGTTATGAATGACACAACAACAGTTGTATTAGAGTGTGCATATTTTGAGCCAACACAGGTCCGCAGAACATCAAAAAAACTTGCTCTTTCTTCTGATTCATCATACAGGTATGAACGTGGTATAGATTATGGAGCAACTGAAACCTTGTCAGATTATGCAGCATATTTAATTGCAAAAATATGTGGTGGTGAAGTTGTTGGTGGCAAAGTAGGTATAAACCAGTGTGATATGGAAGAAAAACAAGTTATATCTCATGCATCAAATATTAACAAGCTTTTAGGAACAGATTTTAGCATAAATCATATGGCTGATGTTTTAAATAACCTGCAAATACAAACAAGTATTGATGGTGATAAGCTTGTATCAAAAATCCCTACTTTTCGTAACGATATTACAAAAGAATGTGATATAGCTGAAGAAGTTGCCCGCATTATTGGTTATGATAAAATAGGCTATACAATGCCTAAAATGGATAGTGAAATAGATATTCAAAGCCCAAAAGTAAGGTATTTGCGGCTTGCTAGAAACTTAATGGAGAATCTAGGCTATAATGAAGTGCTGAATTTTTCATTTTTAGGGGCTGATTATTTATCTATTTTTGATAAAAATGAAGATAATTTTGTAAAACTTTTAAACCCTATTAGTCAAGATATGGCATGGATGAGAACATACTTGTTCCCATCTATAATTAAAAATATGCAGACAAATAGAAATATGGGTTATTCAAGTGTAAAATTATTTGAGCTTTCCTCTGTCTATAAATCATTAGGAAAAGATAAATTAGCAGATGAAAGGCTTCATTTAGCTATTGGTGTTTTTGGCTCATATTATGATGAAACATGGATAAATATCCCAAAAGTAGATACTTTTTATTATATAAAAGGAAGCCTTGAAAATCTTTTTGAAAAATTTGGTGTTGTTTGTGAATATAAAAGAGAGGAAAATATCCACTTTTTACATCCGGGTAAATCTGCTGGAATTTATTTAAATGATAAAAATATTGGTTTTATTGGCTGCCTGCACCCAGATACTGTTGAAGAATTAAACCTTAAAACAACATGCTATATTGCTGAAATTGATTTTACTGCTTTAATTGAGGAAAGTTATAATATTAATGAAGCTAAAAAATCAAGTATGAAGTATAAAAAGTTTTCTCGTTTTCCTTCAATTCAAAGGGATTTGGCATTAATAGTAAAAACAAAAATAAATGCCAGTGATATATTAAAAAATATTGCACAAACAAGTTCTGTAATAACAGATGTGCAGGTATTTGATGTGTTTGAAGGAAAGCCTATTAATTTAGGTTATAAAAGTATTGCAGTTCGCATCACTTTTACAGATATGGAAAAAACATTAAGAGATGAAGATATTAATCCGATAATAGATGATATACTCAAAAATCTTGAAAAAGAGTTTGAAGCAGTACTCAGATAGTATAATTTTATTAAGTAAAAGTTTAAAATTTAATGTTTTTTAAAAAAATATTAGTTAAAAACTTGAAAAGTTTACAAAAATTATTTAGAATAGTTTGGAACATACTATTTGGAGCTAATATGAATAGAAAGAAGATATTGTTTATAGCTTTGTTTATAATGTCATACATAAATATATCATATGCAGTGGAGCCGTATTTAAATACACAGCTTTTAGAAGCTGCTTCGGTTGGTGATGCTGATGGTGCAAAAGATGCGCTGCATAATGGTGCTGATGTTGATGCTAGAGACAGGCTTGGTAATACTCCACTAATATTAGCTTCTGATGGTGGATATCAGGAAGTTGTTCGCTTACTGCTTGCATATAAAGCATCGGTTAATGCTGTTAATAAGTTTGGTTATACACCGTTAATGTCTGCTGTTACAAATTCTCATAGATATATAGCATCTCTTTTAATTAAAGCAGGTGCAGATCCAAAACTTGCCAATAAATTTGGCACGACACCTGAAATGTATATTAAAGCACAAGGTTTTTTCACTATGAATGAATATATTAGTGATGAAAACCCTGTTATTTCATCTCAAGTAGATACTCGCCCTTCAAGGCGTGGAACAATGGCAGCAATTCACTCAGCCCCTTGGCGTGAAGAATTTAACCAGCTTATAGCACTAGGTAAAACAAATGAGGCAGCTGAGCTTTTGGTGGGCTATGCAGATAATAAAAATGTGGAAGCATGTTATTTACTAGGTTCTTTATTTCTTTCAAAAGGCAATACTGAGCAGGGTGTTTTTTGGTCTAAACAGGCTGGTGATTTAGGAGATGCTATGATGAAATACCGTGCTGCAAAAGCTATTATTGATAACGGTAACGGTCAGGGTATGAAAGAAGCTGTTGCAATGCTTAAAGAATCTATTGCAGATGGTAATAATTTTGCAAAAACTGAATATGGCAAAGCATTACTTTTTGGTAATGGTGTTCCAAAAGATAATGCCAATGCTTATGCATTATTTAAAGATGCAGCATCTTATGATATTCCTGAAGCAGTATATTACACTGGCTTATTAGAATATACAGGAAAAGGCACTGTTCAAGATGAGGCAAAAGGTTCTGCTAAAATACAAATGGCAGCAGATATGGGATTTTATGAAGCAGAACAGTTTATAGATAAATTAAATGCACAAAAACATATAAGCTTAATAGTTAATTCTAAAGTAGGGGACAGGGCAACTGTAAAAGCTTACCTTATTTCTATGGGAGCGCCTATTAACCTTGATGACCCACAGTGTGATGAATATAATATAGGCAGTGCATGGAATAATGCATATAAAATATCAACTGTTAGAGTATGTTATCCAGGAGATGGAACTATCGCACCTGAATTTATCCTTAGTGAAGCAATAGATAATGTGGAGTTTGCGTATTTAAAAAATTTATATCCTACTGCTAAATTTTCTATGCCTTCTACATATATTAAGCCACCAAAAAGTAACCTTCCTAAAGAGTTTATACCAACAGCAAAAGACTTAGGTATAGAAGTGGAAGATAATAAAACAGATAATGTAACAAAAACATTAGATAATGCGTCTAAAACAGATAATAACTCAAATATAAATATTCAAGATAACAAAAGTGCTGGTCAGGTAGATTTTTCTAAACCAGTAGCAATAGATAATAAAAAATAAGCAGGTTTACATTGTATAAAATTATATTAATTCTTTTAGTATTTATTCCATTTCAAGTATTTAGTGCTGATTTGGATACCACAGTAACAGAAGCATTTGAGCTTTACTCTGTAAGTAATTATGCAGAGGCTGCGCCCATGTTTGAAGAAGCCTATTACATGGCAAAAAAAAATTCAGCAAAAGATATTTCAAGCAGATTTAGAACATCACTTTATGCAGGGCTTTCATACAGAGGTATTGGTGAGTATGCTCAGGCTAAAGCATGGTTTTTAGTAAGTTTAGCATTGGCAGAAAAAGTGCAGGATTTATATGATATACCAACCCTTATTGCATATGTTGCAGAATCAGCTCGTCTTGCAGGCGATATTCAAGAGGCAGAAAAATATTATACAAAAGCTTTAATGTATGAAGATTTAACAGATAAAGATAAGGCAGTTTTATATTATGGTCTTGCAGAAACAAACAGATTAGCAGGTCAGTTTCATTTATCAAAAGATAATTGTGATAAATCGTTGGATTATGCAACAGGTTTAAAACTGCATAAAATATTATCATCATGTGATATTATTTATGGGGAATATTACAGAACACATAAAGATTATGCAAAAGCAATGTTTCATTTTAGCAGAGCAGCAGATACATCAAGGGCAAGAAAGTATTCTGATATTTTAGTGCCGGCATTAAACGGCATGGGTTTAACATCAGAAGCACTTCACAGGCCAGATGCAGCAAGAGAATATTTTGAACAGTCATTTTTTGTGGCAGTGGAAAATGGAGCTATAGATAATACAGATATTATCTATAAAAAAATAATGGATTATATGCCTGAAAAAGGCAGTTTTAAATATCAGGGAGATAAATCATATGAGCTTGCAGGCTTAGAATTTTTAGACGATGATACTTCCCTTTTACTATATAATTTATCTGCACTTTATTACAGGCTTGGCTCAAGATACGTAGAATTATACACTGCTGCAGAGGCAGGCTATAATCTGGCTGAAAACTTATCTAATTCAGATATGGCAGCAGAATTTATATATGATATGGCACTATCTTTATATCATGCAAAAGAATATGAAGAATGTGCAGCAAGAAGTGAAGAAGCAGTATCTCGTTTAAAATCTACAGATAAACGGGATTTACTTTCTGATGCTTATTATATACAGGCAGAAAGCTATTATAATCTAGGATACTATAAACAAGCATATTCATCAATGAATAAAGCTATAAGTTATTCCAAATTAGCAGACCATGAAAGGTTATATAAACGCTTAAATGAGATTAAAGCAAAAGCTGACAAATAAGTATTTGTTGCATTTATGCAATAATATCAGTCTTTTACTATACACCTGCAATTTTAGCAGTAACTTTTCCTAAAATAGTAATAGTTTCGTCCTGCATTTCTTCAACAGTATAGATTTGTGTTTCATAGTTTTTATTATCAGATATAACTTTAAGATTACCATCTTTATCCTTATCAAGTCTTTTAACTCTTAAGCCATTAATATTATCTTTAATAACGTAAACACCATTAAGTGAAAGGGAAAAATTTTTATCTATTACAACTAAATCATTATCATTTAAAGTTGGAGCCATACTATCTCCATTTACTTTTACAATTAATGCATTTTCTGGTGCAATACCTTTTGAATGCAGAAATGATAAAGGTATAGGAAAAGATAAGATTTGCCCGTCACTGTCCCAGTCCAGCCCTTTCCCAGCAGATACTCCAATATCTCTGTAAAAGCTGATATATGCAATATCACTACCTGTAATAATTTCTGCATTATTATAACTAGTATCTTTTAATTCCTGTATAAAAGAGCCCATAGGTTCTTTATAATAATATGAAATTTTTTGTATGGTTTCTATATTAAGGCTTTTAATCTCACGGGATAGAAATCTTGTAATAGTGCTTGGTGTTACTTCACCTACTTTTGCAATAGTATTTGCACTAATGTTATTTTTTTTCATAAACTCTTGTAAATTAAATGCAATTTTGTCATTAATACCCATATTTTTTTCCCTATATATTATTTTTAAAAAAAGTTCTTGACTTTATTGCGTATTAGCAATATATATAATTATAATTGCATTTAAGAAAAAGTGCAAGTGAAAAATAATATTAAAAGCAATATAAATTGTTATTGTATAAATACAGTAGTTTTTATTGCTTTAAAAAACAACCGGAGGAAGTAATGCAGGAAAGTTTTGTAGATGAAATAATGAATACCATACCTCAGTTTAAGCAGATGCTTACAGTTGATTACATTGCTAGAAAAATTGATTTAAGTGATAGAACTGTTCGCCGTTATATTGAAAATGGAAAGCTTGAAGCATTAAATTTTAGTATTGAAGGAAGAAGTGTTTATAGAATACCTAGAAATGCCTTTAGAAGATTTTTAGAAACATATTATACAATGAGAGATTGTCTCTAAAATATTCCATATGGTACATTATTATTTGTAGACTTTTTAAAATTTTTTTTATATAAGTATATGGAGGGTGCCATATGGAAATATTTAATAACTTAATTGATTTTTTAGAAAGCCATAAATATTTTAAAAATTCATTGTATGATTATACGATTGCATTTTTTATTTTTATTGCAATAATTGTGGCTATTACACTTTTTATTCACTTTGTTTTAAAGAGAATTAAAATAGATGAAAAGGAAACAAGTCCATTTCTATTTACTTTTTTTTCAATTTTTCGTAAGAGATTAGTATATATTACTTATGCATTAGCTATATATGGTGCATTAACTTATCTTACAACGCCAGAAATAGTTACAAAGATTATAGATAAGGCAGTTATGGTATATATTGCACTTATTGTAATATTATCATTAACTGATATTTTTAAAACATATAACGCTACAAGTGCAGCACATACTGGTAAGAATCCAATACCTGCAGGTATCTTAACTATCATTAAAGGTATTATATGGATAACTGGTGCTCTTTTTATATTTTCAAATTTAGGGTATAATGTATCTACATTTATCACAGGGCTTGGAATAGGTGGTATTGCTGTTGCTCTTGCTGCACAAAATATATTAGGTGATTTATTTAACTACCTTGTTATATTATTTGATAAGCCTTTTGCAAAAGGTGATTTAATCCAGTTTAATACATCAGTGGGCAGGGTGGAATATGTTGGTATTAAAAGCACAAAAATTAGAAGTGCCAATGGCGAGCTTTTATCCGTTTCCAATACTGACCTTACAAAAACAATTATACATAATTTTGAAATGGCAGAAAAAAGGCGTCAGGTAACTATTATTGGTGTTGAATATGAAACAAGTGTGGAAATGCTGCACAAAATACCTAAAATATTAGAAGATACTGTAAGGTCTGTCCCTGAAGCAGAGTTTGCACGTGTTCATTTTTCTGCATTTAATTCATCAAGCCTTGATTTTGAGCTTGTATATTTTATTACAACTAATGATTATGTAGAATATACAAAAGGTGTTCAGAAAGTTAATTTTGCAATATTAGATGCATTTGCAGAAAAAGGTATTAATTTTGCATACCCTGCACAAAGGCTTATAAAGATATAGGCAGTATTAAGTAGTTTTTACTTGACGGAAAATTATAATTACTTTAACTTGTTTGCTATAATTTAAAAATATAATAATGAGGATTTTAATGTCGTATTTAGCTCTTGCAAGAAAATACAGACCGCAGACATTTACAGAAGTATTATCGCAAGATTTTATTATATCAACACTTCAGAATGCTATCAAATTAGGCAGGGTTGCTCATGCTTATCTTTTTACTGGTCCAAGAGGTGTTGGTAAAACTTCTACTGCAAGAATATTTGCAAAAGCTTTAAACTGCACAAATCCTATTGATTTTGCTCCATGTGGTCAGTGTGAAAATTGTCTTGAAATTACAGGCGGCACATCTTTAGATGTTATAGAAATAGATGGTGCTTCTAACAGAGGTGTGGAAGAAATCCGTTCATTAAGAGAAGCCGTAAAGTTTGTCCCTGTTAAAAGTAAATATAAAGTAATAATTGTAGACGAAGTGCATATGCTTACAGAGCAGGCTTTTAATGCACTTTTAAAAACATTAGAAGAACCACCAGAATATGTTATATTTATATTTGCTACAACAGACCAGCATAAGATACCTGTTACAATTTTATCCCGCTGCCAGCGTTATGAGTTTAAAAAAATATCATATGATGAAATGAGTAAAAATCTTGAAAATATATTAAATGTAGAAAATGTAGCATATGAAAAAGATGCATTAAATTATATAATACGTAATTCTGATGGCTGTATGAGAGATGCACTTTCTCTATTAGACCAAGTGATAGCCTATAGTGGCGGAAATATTACTCTGCAGGATACATCATATCTTTTAGGTATTACAGATGCATATGTTTCAAATAATATATTTAGTGCTGTTTTAAAGGAAGATACTGCAAGTCTGCCTGAATTAATATCACAAATTGATGAAAAAGGTATTGATTATAAATATATGGCAGAATGTTTAATAGAGCATACTAGAAATATGCTTTTTATTGTTGTTGCTGGTAAAACTCCATCAAATCATATGACAAGTGATGAGGTTGAATTTTATAACAGTTTAAAACCATATAGTGATAAGGGCAGGATTTACGCATTATTTCAAATTTTTCAAAAACTAGTTAATGATTTGAAATATAGTGATTTTGCTCGTTATGTATTTGAATTTGCCATGTTTAAGGCATCTAGTTTATCTGAAATTATATCTATTATTTCTTCAGATAGTAACAGCAGCATGCAAAAGCCTAATAATATGGAATTAGTGAAACATACTGCACAAAAAGAAGTAAAACCACAAGTTATGCAGGAAGCAAAACAGGAAGTCCATAAAGAGCAGGTATCAAATACAGATGGTATATGGGTTCGTATATTAAATTATATTTCCAGTAAAAATACTATGCTTTATGGGCTTTTGCAGTATGCAGAAGTGGTGCTTGATACAAAAGAACATATAATTATACGCTTTCCAAGTGACAGGCAGTTCCAGTATAAAAATATTAAAAATGGACCAATGCATGATACTTTTGAACAAATGGTATTTTTTATAAGCGAATGTAATACTAAAATTAATGTTGAAATAGATGGAGAAATACCAGAAAAAAAAACTGAAGATTTAGCAGAAAAAAAAACTCTAAATGACGGAAACATTAGTAATAATACAGAAAATCATGAAAAAAAATACGTAAAAGCAAGTGTTGTAGAAAGTGTTGCCATGCAGAAATTACGTGAGGATATGAAAGAAAACCCCTTTATAAAAGCAGCCATAAGAGATTTAGGTTCAGAAATAATAAAAATAGAAAAAGATTAAAAAATATATGAGGTGATTATATGAATATGCAACAAATTATGCGTCAGGCACAAAAAATGCAGAAAAAAATGGAGGAAGCTCAAGAAGAGGCAGCAAACCAAGTAGTAGAAGCTAGTGCTGGCGGTGGTATGGTAAGTGTAAAAGTGAATGGTAAGCAGGAACTTTTAGAGATATCAATAGAAAAAGATGTTGTTAATCCTGATGATGTTGAAATGTTACAAGATTTAATTGTGGCAGCAGTTAATGAAGGTATGAAAAAATCACAACAAATTATGCAGGATAAACTTCAAGGTATTACAGGTGGGTTAAATATCCCTGGAATGTTTTAATTAAGGGTTTATACTCTAATGCAGAATATTAAAGTGTTTGATGACTGTGTCCATGAGCTTTCAAGGCTTCCTGGTGTGGGGCGAAAAACAGCCGTTCGCCTTGCTTTACATATACTAAAAATAAAGCATGAACAAGCTTATAAACTTTCAGATGCCATAAAAAAATTAAAAGACAATATCAAATTTTGCAAAGAATGTGGTTCTATATCTGAAACTGAAATTTGCCCAGTTTGCAGTGATGAAAACAGGCAGAAAGATGTAATATGTATAGTGGAAGAAGCTAAAGATGTATTTTTTATTGAAAATACAGGCAGGTTTTTTGGACTTTATCACGTTCTAGGTGGTAAAATATCGCCACTTGATGGTATAGGACCAAGTGATTTAAGTTTTGAAAAGTTAAAAGAAAGAGTAGAAAAATTACAGGTAAAGGAAGTTATTATTGCCACAAACCCTGATGCAGATGGTGAAACTACAGCATCTTACATTGGCAGAATACTGCAAAATGTTCCTAATTTAAAAATAACAAAGCTGGCAAGTGGTATCCCTATTGGTTCTCATTTAGAATATGCAGATGAAATAACTGTGCTGCGAGCTTTAGAAAACAGAGTTGGTTTAATATAGCTGGCTGTTTTTTATATACCGTAAGCCAATAAGATTTGTCAGAGCGTGGTTTAAAAAATTCAAGGGGAGCGTATTTTGTTGATGCAAGCATTTCCCAAGCGAGTAGTGCGGAAATAGAAATGCGCAGCTGGGCTGAATTTTTTTGCTAGGAGATAATATGTCTAAAGAAATACTAATAAATTCTGGTATAAGGGAAGTGCGTGCTGCTGTTATATCTGGTGGTAATGTATCAGAATTATTTATAGAGCGATTAAATAAAAAAAGTGTAGCAGGAAATATATATAAAGGTAAAGTGGTAAAAGTTTTACCTGGTATGCAGTCTGCATTTGTGGAAATTGGCTTACAAAAGGCTGCCTTTTTGCACGTTGCAGATATTTATACAGGCAGTAATGACGAAATAAACTACGATGAAGAAATATCAGATGATGAAAATATGGAACATAAATCATCAGAAAATGTGGAAACTGTAACTCATCATTACACACCTATTCAAGAGATTTTAACTGAAGGGCAGGAAATAATTGTTCAAGTAGCAAAAGATGCAATAGCCACAAAGGGTGCAAGGCTTACTACTCATTTGACTATACCCGGAAGATATCTTGTTTTAATGCCCGGTTATGAACATATTGGTATATCAAGAAAAATAGAAAATGAAGAAGAAAGAGAGCGTTTAAAAAATATATTAATGTCATTAAGACCAGCAGGTATGGGGCTTATTGCAAGAACTGTCAGCGATGGTTTAAGTAGTGAAGAATTAGTGGCAGATTTAGAGTATATAAAAGGTGTTTGGGCAGGGGTGGAAACTGTAATTGAAAAATCTAATGCCCCATCATTAGTATATGAAGACCATAACTTGATTTATAAAATTTTGCGAGATGTGGTTACATCAGATACAAGCCGTATATTAATTGATAATAAAGAAGATTATGAAAAAATGCAGGAATTTTTTAATAATCATCTTTCAAATCTTGATTTAAAAATAGAATATTATGATGGAGAGGAACCACTTTTTGACCTTTATAATGTGGAAATAGAAGTAAACAGGCTTCTTGATAAAAAAGTGTGGCTTCGTTCTGGTGGTTCAATAATTATTGACCAGGCAGAAGCATTAACTGTAATAGATGTTAATACTGGAAAATATGTAGGCAGGCAGAATTTTGATGATACTATTTTAAAAACAAACTTGGAAGCCTGTAAAGAAATTGCCCATCAGCTTAAAATGAGAAATATTGGTGGTATTATAATAGTTGATTTTATCGATATGGAAAGGATGGAAGATAGAGAAAAAATGCTTTCCACATTAGAGCAGTATTTAAAAGAAGACAGGGCAAAAACATCAGTTGTAAATATATCTCCCTTAGGGCTTGTGGAAATTACAAGAAAAAGGGTAAGAGACAGCGTTATTAGAATGATGAGCGAACCATGCCCATACTGTGAAGGCAAAGGTGTTATAAAATCAAAAATAACGGTATGTTATGAAATAATGCGGGAACTTAGCCGCCTTGCCTCTCAAAATAAAGGAACAGCCATACTAATAGAAGCAAAAGAAGAAGTGGCAGATTTATTATTAGAGCATGAAAATGAAACTATTGAAGAACTAGAAAAACAATATATGTGTGATATAGAAATACAGCAAAACAACAGCTCCACATATGATAGATATAAGCTTAAAATAATGGGAAAAGCGCATGGCAGTATATAATAGAAAGGACAGCTATTACAAAAAAGCTAAAAAAGAAGGGTATAAATCCCGTGCTGCTTATAAGTTAAAAGAATTAAATACAAAATATAAAATAATGAAAAAAGGCAGTAAAGTTTTAGACTGTGGTGCAGCTCCCGGTGGCTGGAGCCAGGTTGCTTTAGAAATAGTTGGGGAACATGGCTTAGTAGTAGGGGTAGACCTTAATGAAATCACTGGTATAAATAATAAAAATTTTAAAAGTATTGCAGGTGATTTTACAAGGGAAGAAATAATAAACCAAGTTTTAGAGATATGTGATAAGTATGACTGTATTATTTCAGATATTGCACCACATACCATAGGTATAAGAGATGCAGACCATACGAACTCTTTAGAACTGGTTGAAAAAGTATACACTTTTGCAATGCAGACATTGAAAAAAGATGGTTCATTTTTATTTAAACTTTTTGAGGGGGAAGGACGAAAAGGTTTAGTAGAAAGACTTAAAAAAGATTTTAAAGATGTGCGTATTATAAAACCTGATGCTACAAGGCAGGGCTCAATGGAAATATATATTGCTGCCCTTTATAAATTAAATTAAGTATTGGAGATGTATATGCTTGATAAAAATGAGTTGGAAGATTTACTTGTTAAATTAAGGCTTGGAACTATTACAATAGAAAGTGCTATTACAGAAATTGAGCAAAACTTTTATTCTGTAGATGAAAATGAAAATATATCTATATGGCAAAAGCTAGAATGCCCTTTTGATGAAGTTTTAGAGTGTGATAATTTAAGTGTTACTCAAATAGAAAATCATGTTGCGAAAATGATAAAAAA
The DNA here is from genome assembly GCA_944325215.1 of uncultured Mucispirillum sp. Classification (GTDB taxonomy): domain Bacteria; phylum Chrysiogenota; class Deferribacteres; order Deferribacterales; family Mucispirillaceae; genus Mucispirillum. The sequence continues at coordinate 79,850 of CALUZC010000007.1, forward strand.
TAATACAAGTTTTATTCTTGTTGGTTTATCTGAAGAAGCATTATCAGAAATTAGTGCAAAATATAGTAAATGTAAGGCTTATTTTGAAGCAGGCATTATAAAATATACCGCAAAAGAAAAAAAATTAGATACTGATAAAAAAATCGTAATTGTTTCATCACTTAATAAAGATGAAAAAATTGTATCTCAAGTAGAAGTTATATTAAATATACTTGGAATATCTGTAGAATTTTATAGTGTATCACCATTTAAAACAGTATCTATGCAGATTTTAAAAAATTATATTCATACAGCTAATGCTGTTATTGTTATTTATGATAAAGATATAAGGCTTCCTTCCATTGTATCAAATATTTCACCAAAACCTGTTGTTATATTAAGTAAAAATAACAATGCAGAAGAATATATGCTTTCAAATGGTGCAGTTTTAGCAAAATCTGGCAGCAGCATTTCAGCCTGTATGGCAGTTGCAAGGCTATTAAGGTAGCATTAATAAGGCAGTATATTTATGTAGACAAAATAGTTTTATGAGTATATATTAGCAACATAAATATTAAAAGGAGTTAGTTTAATGCCTTTCAATTTTATTTATTTACCTAGTGAAAGAGTAGCTTTTTCTATACTTGGGGGGGGGAATACACATCTTGCCATTTAAATAGAAAATCTTTTCCAATTATAAATCTACAGATTTTATTTTTTCTTTTAAGTTTTACCACATTTATTTTCAAATTTATTAATAAAATCAATATATCATATATTTATATAAAAAATGGGCAGTTAAGAAGTAGTTTATTACAAAATTATACTGCCAAATTATCTTTTATTCTACCTAAATATAAGTATATTTATTCATTTTTTATAATTTATATAGCTAATATTTTTATGAATTCTTTTAATGCAAGCATAAATATTTTTGTAATAAAATCTGGGAGCATCTTATGAATAAAATATTTAATGCAGTAAAAAATATAAATTTTAAAGTTGATTATAATATTTATGATTTTATTATAAAATATAAAACAATTATATTGATTACTTTTTTTATAGGTATAATTGTTAATGCTGTAGATGTGTTTACTATAAAGTTTGGCATAGATTCTGAACTTCATGCCATAGAAAACAGTCCACAAATTTATTTTGATACCCAGCGTTATGGTTCATGGCTATTATACTATCTTCTTCCTTTTGCAAGATACCATATATTATCACAATTAATAGGTATATTTGCACTGACTCTAGCAGCACTATTAACAGTATCACGGCATAATATATCAAATAATGGTAAGTTATTATTTATGCTGTTATTTGTAACTTTTCCTAACTTTGCATTTTTACAGTATTTTTATTTTCAATCTGCTTATAATTTTATTGGGCTTTTATTAACTGTTATAGCCTATAGATTGATAGAAAGAAATCATATTATTACTTACATTTTTGCTGTAATTTTACTTTTTATTGGTATTTCATCATATCAAGCGAATGCAGCAATATTTTTATCTGTTATGATGATAAATATTACATTAGATTATGTTGATAGTAAAAATATAAAACAATCATTAAGTCAAATAATTCAACCAGTTGTAATTATATTTATAAGTTTGGTTATATACTATATTTGTATGAAAATATTAAATAATGGTCTAAATCAATATCACTTAAATATGATCAATAAAAACTTAAATCTAGATAGAATAGGCAATTCGTTAACACATATTTGGCGTATATTATCAAGCAATGGATACGATGGTAATCATACAGCAAATTTAAGTATTACTATAATTATAATAGTTTATTTAATTAATTTTATCAAAAATTATCATGAAAAAAAGAATAGAATAGAGTTTTTATTTTTAATTTTCTTATTTATGTGTTCTATATCATCACTATACATATTAATTGGTGGAGCAATAATGATAAGGTTAAATTTATCTTTTGCATTATATCCAGCATTTATTATATTACTAATTTATATATTAAATAATCAAAAAATCATTAAGAACCTATCAATAGTCTTATCCATTTTAATTATAGTTTATCATAGCAGTTATATTGTAAAATTCCAAACAAGCTATTATCTAATATACAAACAAGATGAAGTATTAGCAAAAGATATAATTAGTAAAATTTATAATAAATACCCAGATATATTTTATAGCAAATATAATATAAATTTTATAGGTAGACTAACTAATTTAAAACAACATCCATTAATAAATGGTAAAGATATGTTTAATGTTTCTGTTTTTTCTGCTCACAGTGACCATATTAAAACATTAGCTTTTCTTAAACTTATTGGTTTTCCTATGGATGTAAAATTGGGAAAAATTACAGATAACATGATAAATGAAATAAAAAATATGCCAAGTTATCCTAATAATGACTGCATACAACTATTTGATAATACAGTTATAGTTAAATTAAGTGATTAAATATAGATATATTTTATATACAGTTTTTAGTTGACAAAGCATATGTATCTTCTATACATTGTAGCTAATGGAGATTATTTACATGAATAAACCTTTAATTACTGCATTAATTCCTGCTTATAATGAAGAAGAATGTATTAATGAACTTTATTTAAGAGTTAGCAGTGTCTTAAAAAATATTAATAATTATGATTATGAAATATTAATAATAAATGATGGTTCAAAAGATAATACACTTTCAATATTAGAAGAATTACACGCAAAGGATAAGCATATAGAATATGTAAATTTAGCAAGAAATTATGGCAAGGAAACAGCAATGGCTGCAGGATTTGATTATGCTAAAGGCGATGTGGTTGTTATATTAGATGCAGATTTGCAGACTCCACCAGAATTAATTCCTGAAATGCTTAAATATTATGAAGAAGGCTATGATGATGTGTATGGCAGGCGTAAATCAAGAGATGATGAAAGCTTTTTAAAAAGATTTGGCACAAAACTTTATTATAAAGCATTACAGTCATTAACTCGAGTAGATATTTTAAAAAACACTAGTGATTTTAGAATGTTAAGCCGCAAGGCAGTGGAAGCCTTAAAAAAATACAGAGAACATAATAGATATACAAAAGGTATATTTGCTTTAATAGGACTAAAGAAAAAAGAGTTTTTATATGAACCTGCTGCACGGTTTGCAGGCCGTTCAAAATGGAATTATTTTAACCTTTTTAATTTAGCCATAGAAGGTATAACATCATTTTCCACTTTTCCATTAAGATTAAGTTCTATACTAGGCTTTGTTACTGCTTTAGCTGGGTTTTTATATATTATATTTTTAATAATAAAAACTTTAATGTTTGGGGCAGATATAAAAGGCTATCCCACATTATTATCAGTTATTATCTTTTTAGGTGGTATCCAGCTTTTATCTCTTGGTGTCATAGGTGAGTATTTGGGCAGAATATTTAACGAAGTAAAAAATAGACCATTATATTTAGTTGAAAAATATAGTGGAGAGAATAAGTGATAAAAAAAGCAGCTTCCATATTTATGGATAAAACCTTTTTTAAATTCATAATAGTAGGTGTTATAAATACAATTGTAGGAGCGGGAATAATGTTTGCATTATATAATTTATTTCACTGCTCTTACTGGTTTTCATCAATTATGAATTATGTAATAGGAAGCATTGTAAGTTATTTTTTAAATAAATATTATACATTTGAAAGTAGTAAAATAACAAGAAAAGAGATTATATATTTTTCATTAAATATTGCAGTGTGTTTTTTTATAGCATACGGTGTAGCAAAACCATTGGCATTATATTTATTAAGTGATTATTCTAAGGCTATCCAGGAAAATACAGCTATGTTTATAGGTATGGTAATATTTACTGGGCTAAATTATTTAAGCCAAAGATTTATTGTTTTTAAAAAGGGGTAGTTGTGGGAAATAATACTGTTTCATCAATCCAGTCATATATTATTAAAAAAGAAGCAGATTTTAAAAGCTCCATTATTATATCAATAATAATAGGTATATTTATATATTTTTATGTTTTTGGCTATAAAATTATAAACCCATATTATACAGACTGGATATTTTACCAATGGTTAGATGTTGCTCAACATTATACGGGCTGGCTTGCTTTTTTACATAGTCCGTGGCAGTTTCCATTATTATTAACAGATAAATTAACTTATCCTGAAAATATTTCTATATTTTGGACAGATTCAAACCCTTTATTTTCAATTATTTTTAAAATATTAGCACCAGTATATAATTATGCAAATATTCAATTTATAGGGCTTTATTCTTTTATCTCATTAATATTAAGCAGTGTATTTGCATCTCAAATTGTCAGGTATTTTAATAAAAATTTATTTATTATAATTTTAGGAACTATTTTTTTAGTTTATAAGCCTACAGTTTTACACAGGCTGGTAGTCCATGCAAATCTTTCATCTCAATTTTTTATTTATGCCTGCATTGCTTATATTTTATATAATTATAAATTAGATAATTTTAAAAAAGATTTTATAATATGTATTTTATTGTTTGCTTTAGCAGTTTCAATTCATTTTTATTACGTTCCAATAGTTTTATCATTTATGTTTTTATATTTGCTTTATAAAGTAATTTATTTTAAGAAGATAAAATATATATTACCACTAATTGTAAGCAGTTTTATAGTGGTAATGGAAATGTATATATTTGGTGTATTTGTAAATTTTGAAAGCTCAAAGGGAGCAGGTGTTGGCTTTTTTTCATTTAATCTAAATGGTTTTTGGAACCCATTAATGGGCTGGTCAGCTTTAATAAAAGGGCTTCCTATTTTTTATGATGGTCAGACCGATGGATTTGCTTATTTAGGGCTTGGGTTTTTCTTTTTACTGCTTGTATGTTTACCTTATATTTATAGACTTATAAAAAACACATATAAAGAAAAATGGGATAAAAATTTTAAATTAACACTTACTATAATTTTAATATATATTTTTGGCATAATATTTATTGCTATTGGTGGAATTATCTCTTTTAATAATACATTAATTACAAGCTTTGATTTATCATTTTTATTATCTACTTTTAAAGGTCATGGCAGGTTTATATGGATACTGCCAATTGTTTTTACTGTTTTATTATATATATTAATTTTTAAAAGTTTTAAAACTAAGTCTATTATCATATTATTATTAGCAGCAATTATCATTCAGGCCCTTGATATAGGAAAAAAAGTTGTCCAATTAAATGAAGAACATATGCGTACTTACAGCTTTCAGCCAATTATAGATAAAAATGATGCTGCAAAATTAAAAGAATATGGAATAAAGCACTTTATATTACCTGTAGATGACCCTTTATATACTATAAAATATACTTCGTTTATTATACCTAATGGTTTTTCTGAAAGTTGTAGTTATACAGCAAGGGAGTTTAGAAAAATTTGCGTAAATAATTATAACAATGCTTTAAATGATGTAAAAAATAATTTATATAAAAAAGATACAATATACATATTCAAAGAAGCAGATATAGATATACCTGTAAATAATAAATCAGTCTTTTATTATAAATATGGCAGCCACATTATTTTATCACCAGTAGAGCTAAATAGCTTAAAATAGGGAGTATATTATGTATTTCATTAAAAAAATAGAAAATATATTTAATAGTAAATATAGTTATGCAGCTGCCTATACTATGGTTTTTATTATATGTTTTTTTATTATGCTGGGGCAAAATTTTAAGCTTGAAGCAGGTAATGATGATTTATACCATACACAAGTAATAAAAGAGTTTGGAAGTATATATAATTTTTTAACTGCCCAGTATAATTATACTAATGGCAGGTATTTTACATCAATAGTTATGTCTTTTGTAATGGATAAAAATATATGGTTATGGCGTATTCTAAATACCATAATGTTATCATTATTATTTATTTATTCGGCTAAAATTATCCAATGTTTTTATAAATTAAATAAAGAAAAATTTTATATAATATTATTTGGTTTTATTGCATTAATATCACTTTTACCAAAGGGGATATGGGATTGGAGCATTACATGGGTAACAGGCTCATTTAATTATTTATTTCCAGCAACATCATTAATTATTTGCTTATTTTATTTATACAATACATTATTAAATAAAAATAATATAAATTTATTAGAGTTTTTTTTAATTATTCCTTTTGCAGCATATGCTACAAATTCAGAACAAACAGCACTTGTTTTTTTAACTATGTTTTTAATTGTAATGATATACTCATACATAAAATATAAACACTATAATATTTATATTATTCTTATATTTATTTGTGGCATAATATCATCATATTTTTTATTTACAAGCCCATCTGTCCATATAAGATATGCATCAGAGGTTATGAGATGGTATCCAATGTTTGATAGTATATCATTGATAAATAAGGCTGTTTTAGGTTTTTCCTATACTGTTATATTTGGATTTTTACAATATAATTATATTATGACTATTTTTTATACTATCATAATGATTTTACTTATAAGAAAGAGTAACAAATCAAAATACCATATGATTTTACTTTTTATTCCATTATTATATTCATTAGTTTATTATGTAGGCAGGCAGGTAAGTTCAAGTTTTCGTAACTGGGTAGGGCAGTCTTTAGTATATAATTCAGAATTATATGCTCATAAAATCTTAAATAATACACCATCAGAACCATTTATTTCATTAATTATTGGTATAATACTGTTAATTATTATGATATATTTTTTATTTAAAATAAACTGGAGCAGTTTTGAAAGTAAATATATTACATTTTTATTTTTAGGTGCAGCAATATTATCTTCTTTTTTAGTAAGTTTTTCACCAACAGTATTTGCTTCAGGTTTTCGTATATTCTTTATTCCTTATGTGTTATACGGCATATCAGTAGGTTTAATGTTTGCTGAATTAATAAATAAAATATCTTTTCCATTATCATATAAATTTAAATTTATATTTCTAATCTATGTAATTATTGGTATAATAGATGTATATAGTAAGGTGTATAAATAATGAGCTACATTATAATTATTCCTACATATAATGGGGAAAAACAGGGGATTGAAGATTTGCTTATTTCTATTAAAAATCAAAGCATGCCACCTGAAAAAATTTGTATAATAGATTCATCTTCTACTGATAGAACAGTGGAAATATGCAAAAAATATGGCTGTGATATAACTAGTATTGATAAAAGCAGTTTTAATCACGGCTTAACAAGGCAGATGGGTATAGATAATAATAAAAATTATGATTATGCCATATTTATGACGCAGGATATATTACTTACTGATAGAAATACATGTGCAGCATTACTTTCTTCATTTGAAATAGATGATGTATCAGCAGCTTATGGCAGGCAGCTTGTAAATGATAACTCATCATTTATAGAAAAAATAAGCAGGCATTTTAATTATGGGGAAACTTCCCTTTTAAAATCAAAAGAAGATATTGAAAGATACGGCATATCTACTGCCTTTTGTTCTGACAGTTTTGCAGCCTATAAAATATCAGACATATTATCTGTTGGTGGTTTTCCAAAAACTGATTTTGCTGAAGATATGCTTATTGCTGCTAAATTAATTTTACAAGGTAAAAAAATATATTATAATGCTGAAGCAAAAGTAGTGCACAGCCACCCTTATTCTATAAAGGCAGAGTATGCAAGAGGTAAAGCAATAGGCAAAATGCATAGAGAAAATAAATGGCTCATAGATACTTTTGGAAAGGCAGAAAACAAAGGGCAGGAACTTCTAAAAACTCTTACTCTCTTTAAAAAATTATTGTATATTTTTCAAGCACTGCCAAAATATATTGGTTATAAAATATCTAAACTATAGTTTATTATTTAAATATAATTAACATCTGTAATATATTTGTCAATATGTTTTTGTCTGCTTCACCCCCATTTTTTATCAAAAAATGCTATAACTACTTGATAATATATGTCAAAATAGAAACAATTGCAATAACTGTCATTCTGAGCCTACGATAGTAGGCGAAGCAGTTTCTTTTAACCTTTTTAATTGTATAGGGTTGTAATA
>CALUZC010000008.1 GCA_944325215.1 uncultured Mucispirillum sp.
TGTCTCCTTATTTATTTTTTTGTGGCTAAAAAAATATTATTTTATTTAAAGAGATTTAACAACCACTTTTTTATTTATATCATTTTTCGCAATCGTTTTTAGAATTTACCTTTATACAAAACAAGATAAATTTTGCGAACTTAATTTAATCTCATATGTCTACATACTATAAGGGTTATATTTATGAAACATTTAGTTTGTATTTTATTTATAATTTTATATGCTTTTGAAAGTTTTGCACAAACAAATGTTATAAAAAGCACAAATATCCCTAAAAGCAGTAATGCAGTATCTACTATTATAAAAAATAGAACTGCAAAAGATGCTGAAATTAATCATATTGATAGCGAACTAAATATGTATAAAGGTAACCCTGATGGCTATTCTATACAAAAAAGCATGGAATTAGAAAAACAAAAAATAGATGTTAGAAATAAATAATTTTCTATATTAAATTATTGTCTTTGGACTACACTATTTATTTTAATCCTTAACCCCTTAATTAATCTGTTGGCATACTCTTTCCCATAACTTGGGTAAGAGTATAATGCCCAACAAATTAAATTCCACACTTTATATTAAAATCTATACGTGAAAATTTTCTCTCCACTTTTTTACTTCAAAATTTATTTTTTAAAAAAAAGTAAGTTTTGGCATGGAGCTTGCTAGTAAAAAAGCGGAGGCGATATTATGAAACGATTAATTACTTTATTATGTTTATTATTAGTTATATCAGGGTGTTCAACAGTTGGCGGAGCTGTTGCAGTAGTAAATCCATTAAACTTTACAAACACTGGTTTTTATCCATTACTTATTATTGGCGAACTGGAAACTAATCTTTCCTCTTTAGTAATAGATAAAACTAAAGCTCATGTTGAAGACTTTAATGTTAACCCTTTTGAAGTTTTACCAGAAAAATCATTAATATATGTTATGCCAGCTATTATAACAAAAAGCTATCAAAAATCATATGATACTTATTATTCAAACCTTATTAAAAGGTATATCCAGCTTAATAACTATGCTGTTATTACTGAAGATATTGCAAAAGCTGATTTCATATTAATGACTACAGTTGCTGAATCTCCAGAAAGAAGAATGGGCACTAACTCATCAGTTGTTTCTATAAGTATTATGGAACAAAATGAAAGAGCTGTTTTTTATTCTACTGTTAGAGTAAACAGTAAATCAGATGAGAATTTTTACTACTACCCTTCAAAATCTGCTAAACCAGTTCATGAACTTACATTATTAGGTTTTGAAGAAATATTTCAATCAGGGCTTCCACAAGCTTTTGGTATAGTGAGGTAATGTGTTATGCAAAACGGATTATATACAGCTACAAGCGGACTTTTAATGCAGCAAAATAGAGTGGATTCCATATCCAATAACTTAGCAAATATGAATACTAATGGCTATAAAAGAGACAGAGCAGTTTTCTCAGTTTATAGACCAGAAGATAAAAGATACCCACAAAATTTTATTAGAGAATCTCATTATAATAAAACTATTAATACAGTTACATTATTACATGAAAACTCTGCTAATTTTGAAATGGGACCTATTAAAGAAACAGGAAATAAATTCGACTTTGCCTTGCAGCAGGAAAATGCTTTCTTTGCAGTAGATACTCCATGGGGTATAAGATATACTAGAGATGGTGCTTTTACTATTAATGATAATGGTGAATTAGTTACTGCTGATGGGTTTAAAGTTTTAAGTAGAAATGACCAAGGTGCAGGAAATATTGTGGTTGACCAAAATGCCAGATTTGAAGTTGATAAAACTGGCACGATTTATGCTAATGGTATAGCAGGTGACCAGCTTATGATTGTGGAGTTTGATGATGTTCGTCAGCTTCAAAAAGTTGGTAGAAACCAGTTTGCTGCTGTGGATATTGAACCTACTGATGCAGATAATGCAGGAGTTAGGCAAGGTTACGTTGAGGGAGCCAATGTAGACCCTATTGCTGAAATGGTTCATATGATTGAAGCATCAAGAGGATATGAAATGTATGCTAAAGTTGTTCAAACTCATGATGAAATCAGTCAGAAAGCAGCATCACAAATTTTAACACAATAGTAGTATTGTAAGGAGGAAAATACTATGGTACGTTCACTTTGGACAGCAGCGACAGGCATGCAGGCACAACAAATGAATATTGATAATATGTCAAATAACCTGTCAAACGTTAACACTCATGGATTTAAAAAAGGTAGAATATTATTTCAAGACCTTTTATATCAAGACATTAAAGCAGCTGGTGCTGTTACTTCTGCAGGGATTTACCACCCATCTGGTATTCAAATGGGTATGGGTGTAGCAACAGTTGCTATACAAAAAATCCACTCTCAAGGTAACTATGAAAATACCTACAACCAGCTTGATTTAACTATTGAAGGTGATGGATATTTTCAAGTAACTTTACCTGATGGAAATATCGGTTATATAAGAAGTGGTGCATTTTCTATTGATGCAAATGGTGATGTTGTTACTCCAGAAGGCTATCTTTTAGAGCCAGGCATTAATATTCCTGATAATGCATTAAGTATATCAGTATCAAGTGATGGTATCTTCTCTGTAAAACTTCCTGGTGAAGATGAAGAAACTGAACTTGGACAAATTGAAATCGCTCGTTTTATTAACCCAACAGGGTTAAGCTCAATAGGAGAAAATATATATCTTGCAACTGGTGCATCAGGTGCTGCACAAGTTGGAATACCTTCTGAAGATGGTTATGGTAAAGTTCGACAAGGGTTTTTAGAAACTAGTAACGTTGTTATGGTTAATGAAATGGTTAACATGATTACAGGGCAGCGTGCATATGAAATGAACTCTAAAGCAATTCAAACAAGTGATGAAATGCTTCAGACTGTTGCAGGGCTTAAACGCTAAGGCGGTGTAACATGAAAAAATTATTAATTATAACTACAATTATACTTTTTTCATTCTCTTATGCTTTTGCACAAAAAGAGATAACAATTAATAAAGAATGTGTTTACCTTGATGAATTAACTGCAAGCCATGTTCCACACAATAAAGTGCAGTGTGGGATTACTGCAGGCAGCAAAGTAACTATATCAAAAGATATAATACAACAGCATATAAATGAAGCTGGTATTAATGGGACTGTTATTTCTGATGTAATAGTTTTCAGACAGTGGGAAAAACTTTCCTATGATAAAGTTGCTAAACTTATTAAAGACGAATATACTAAAGCGTATCCTGATATAGAGATTTCCATAGAACAAATCAGAATACCTGATAACCTTTATGATATTAATGACGGCAGATTACAAATAAGCTGCGATACTACAAAACTTGGGGCTGCTTATGCTGAAGCTCGCATTGAAAATAGTAAATATCAAATATACTATTATGTTAAAGGCTACAAAGAAGCATATGTTACTAAAGAAAGAGTAAAAGCTGGAGAAAACCTTGCAGGTAAAGTAACAAAAGAAAAAGTTGATGTTACAAATATTAAATATGAACTTGTAACCGATGCTGAAAGTATGGCAGCAAGCCGTGCTATGCCTGCTGGGAAAATTTTGACTACCGATTTAGTATCTACCCGCCCAGCACTTAAAAAAGGTGAAGCAGTAAAAATCATAGTATCTAATGGAACTCTGCATATTGAAACTCAAGGTGTGGTGGAAGAAAATGCTATGCCTGGGAAAAAAGTTCTTGTTAGAAATATAGCTTCTCAAAAAGTTATTACTGCTGACTATTTAGGTAATGGTATTGTAAAAGCAGAATTTTAGAATTAATTAATCGTTATATAAATTTGAGTGTATTTGACTCATAAACATTTTTACCTCCTTACTTTTGTCTGGTTATAGTGGTGTTTCGCTTCCAATTTTAAACAATACTGTAACCAGACAAGTTTTCCCAATACCTTTATAAATTATTTTGGCATAACTTTTGCTTAACATTTTATATACAAATATATTTAGGCGGTGAATATATGAAAAGGATATTTTTATTAACCGGCACATTTGCCATATTATTATCAGGCTGTGCTAATAAAAACTATGATGATGTTATAACATCTATACCTACTTCAGGGTATAAATCAGAAATTGAAGCATATAAACTTCAAGAAGCTGAAATGAATAAACCAAACCCTTCCCTTTGGTCTGATGTGGGCTCTAGTGGCACAATATTTCTAGACTATAAAGCAAGAAGAATTGGTGATGTTGTTATTGTTAGAATTGAGGAAGATTCTTCTGCTTCTAACTCTACAAATAATGCAGCAAGTAAAGCTACTACATATAATGCAAATATTACTGCGATGATGGGGCTGCCTAATAACATGGGTGTAAATAACTTTTTAGGTTCAGGTGCAGCATTCCAGCCTACTATTGCTGCAACAACTGGTAATTCCCATCAAGGACAAGGCTCTAATAATAAGTCTGATACATTTACTGCAACTATTGCAGCAAGAATTGTAGATATTATGCCTTCTGGTAATCTTGTAATTGAAGGTAACAGAGAAATTATTATTGACCAGGAAAAACAAACTATTACTTTAAAAGGTATAGTTCGCCAAAAAGATATAGATGCTACAAATACTGTATCATCAAGTGCCATAGCTGATGCACAGATTACATATACTGGCAACGGTGCTACTTCTCAAGCTACTAAAAAAGGCTGGCTTGGAAAAGTTATCGATGTGGTATGGCCATTTTAATTTAAAAAAAATCACTTTTACATAAACTCATTTCTCACTTCTAAAACCTGCCTTTATTTATTAAAGGCAGGTTTTTATATTGGTAGTATCATGTGATTATTAATAGATAAATTTTATATTTCCTTGATTACTTTACATGGGTTGCCTGCTGCTACTACATTTGCAGGTATATCTTTTGTAACAACACTGCCTGCTCCAATAGTCGTATTATCACCTATTGTAACTCCCGGGCAAATTACAACCCCACCACCTATCCAAACATTATTACCTATTGTTACTTTTTTAGCACTTGTTTTCCAAAATTTTTTGCCGTTATCATCAATATAATATCTATCCTTACTTGATACTGGGTGAGTCGCTGTATAAATTTTTACATCTGGTGCTATCATTACATACTCACCTATTTCAATATAACCTGTATCTAAAAACGAACAGTTGTAATTTACAAATGAACCTTTACCTAAAAATATATGAATACCATAATCACAGTTAAATGGTGCTAAAATATCTGCATCTTCTCCAAGACTTCCAAGCATTTCTTTTAATATTTTAAAATGTTCCTGGCTGTCATTATAATCAAGATTATTAAACTTAACTGCTAAATTCTTTGCTTTTGCCTGTTTTGCCCAGCAGCCTTTATCCCTGCCGTCATAAGTCTGCCCTAAAATTAGTTTCTCATATTCTGTCATCGCTTATACTCCATTTTATTTTTTACTAAGTTAAAAAAGAAATATTATTATTGCAATATACAATACAGCTTATTTTTTGCCTAAAACTCTTAATTTATCGCTTTAATGTTTTTATAAGTTCCTTATCTGATTTTGATACACGTAAAGACTCTCTTATTTTTTGCAGTGCTTTATTATGTGTAAAATCATCTAAACTATTATACTTTAAATAATTTAAAGTATATTCCCTATACTTTACAAACATTACAGATATTAACCAGGCTGCTGCCATTTGAGTATAATATTTATCAAAAGTTTCTGTTTCTAATATATCTTTTATTTTATCTAAATATTCTTCCCTTATAAACGAATTTAAAAGCATAACTATCATAAAACGTGTTTCATATTCATGGCAGGAATTTCTATATTTCATTATAAAATCATATACTCTTATAAGCTCATTCTCTTTAAATTTAAATGATGAAATAACTATATCACAGCCTGACCAGTCATATATTTGTGGAATATATTTTTCCAGCATGGCAAATTTTTCTTCCAGTGGTGCCTTAATATATGCTATAACTATTCCATAAAGCAAAAATTCTTCATGACTATAAACTACATAATTTTCAAGGAAATCTTTTCCATTATCTTTTACAATCTCTTTTGCAAGTTTTCTAATAAATGGCACTCTAACCCCTGTTACATTTTTAGCAGTAGGTGAAATTTTTTGAAAAAATATGGCATTTTTTTCATCCTTTGCACTTTCAAGCCTTGCTTTTATTTCACTATTTTCCATTAACCACCTAAAAAAACGGTATGGCTTGCACCATACCGTTTCATATAAAATATTTTAAAGTTATATTTTAAATTATTTTATTAAATCTTTATAAACTTTTTCACTTTGTTCTAATATATTTGCATGAAGAGAGTTACCGTGAGCGTCCATAGTAACAATAACAGGAAAATCTTCCACATCTATTACCCAAAAAGCTTCTGGCGTGCCAAACTCTTCCATCATAAAAACTTTTTCCACTTTTTTAACTCTAGAAGCTGTTACAGAACCAGAACCACCTATTGCATGAAGATATACTGCCCCATGCTCTTTAAGGCCTGCTAAAGTTTTAGGACCCATGCCACCTTTACCTATAACTGCTCTCACTCCATATTCTCCAATTACTGTGCTTTGGTACGGTTCTTCTCTTGATGATGTTGTAGGACCAGCTGAAACAAAAGACCACTCACCCTTACTGTCCTGTTTTACAACTGGACCACAGTGATATATAACAGCATCTTTTAAATATTCACGAATAAAATCTGGCTTTTCTTCCACCATTAATTTATGTGCCGCATCTCTAGCTGTTACAATTCTGCCAGAAAGTAGAACAGAATCACCTACTTTTAAAGATTTTATTGTTTCTTCTGAAATTGGAGTAGTTATTTTAAGCATAAGTCACCTCACCATCTTTAATAGTCATCATTTTTCTTCTGTTTGCCCAGCACATATATGCAATGGATACATAAAATGTAGCAGGGTGACGGTGTTGATAGCCAATAAATACTTCTAAAGCAGTAGTTTTGCCACCAAAACCCATAGGGCCTATGCCTAATTTATTAATATCTTTTAAAACGTTTTCTTCTAAAGCTGCCACTTCTGGATCAATGTGCCTTTCACCTATTTTTCTAAAAAGCTGCTCTTTTGCTAAAATGTGAGATAATGCCCTATCCCCACCAATACCAACACCAATAATACCTGGTGCACAGCCTTGACCTTGAGCATTATATATAGCATCTATTATACATTTTCTAACACCTTTTAAATCCCTGCCAGCACCAAGTGGAATATCTGGCAGCTTGTATTGAGTGCCACAGTTTTCACAGCCGCCGCCTTTTTGCATAAAGCGAATACGAGTGTAATCTTTATCCCATTGATGAAAATGGATATATGGCGCATTTGTTCCTGTATTATTACCACTGTTTTTACCAGTAACAGGGTCCACAGCATTAGGACGTAAATACTGCTTTGCAGTAGCTTCTTTCACAGCCTCATTAATGGCATCAATAAATACTTTTTCCTCACCACCTGCTTTATAGTCTACATAAAATATTAATGCACCAGTATCCTGACATATTGGAGTAGACTGGCTTCTTGCAAGTGCAATGTTTTCTATAATAGTATTTAATGCATTTCTTGCAGGGCTGCCATCTTCTTCATTTAATGCTGCCGCCTTAATTGCTTCTTCCACATCAGTTGATAGATTGGTTGATGATAAACGTATCATTTCTAGAATTTGACTTTTTAAATCCATATATCCCTCACCATATTTTTTATTGTAACACTTATCTATTATTAATACAAAATAGAGTTATAAGCAATAAAAATATTTTTTTAATTTTTTTGCATTTTTTATTAGACTATTTTTATAAGTTGGATTAGAATAGTATTTGCAATGGAAAAAATATTAAAAAATATAATTGCATTTTACTAAAGTCTAAGAGGAGGCTTATTGTTATGGAATTTAAAAGACCTAAAATTGCTTTAATTGGTGGCGGACAAATTGGCGGCGTTATGGCTCAACTTATTGCTAAACGCGAACTTGGTGATGTTGTTATGCTTGATATTGTGGAAAACTTACCACAAGGTAAAACTCTTGACATTGCTGAGGCTTCTAAAACTGACCATTTTGATGTTTCTGTTTCAGGAACTAATGATTATAAAGATATTGAAGGTGCAGGCGTTGTTATTGTAACTTCAGGTGTGCCTAGAAAACCTGGCATGAGCAGAGATGACCTTTTAGGCATTAACTCTGGTATTATTAAAAGCGTTGGTGAAAACATTAAAAAATACGCTCCAGATTCTTATGTTATCGTTATTTCTAACCCACTTGACGCTATGGTTACTTTAATGAGACAAGTTACTGGTTTTCCTGCAAACAGAGTGTTAGGGCAAGCTGGCGTTCTTGATTCTTCCCGCTTTGCTTCTTTTATTGCATGGGAATTAGGTGTATCTGTTAAAGATGTATCTGCATTAGTTTTAGGTGGTCATGGCGATACTATGGTTCCACTTGTTAGATATGCTAATGTTGCTGGTATCCCTGCATTAGAACTTTTTGAAAGAAAATATAAAAGTGCTGAAAAAGCAAAAGAAGTTATGGCTAAAATAGTTGATAGAACTGCAAAAGCTGGTGGCGAAGTTGTAGCACTTTTAAAAACTGGTTCTGCTTTCTATTCGCCTGCTGCTTCAGCTATCGAAATGGCAGAAGCTATTATTAAAGACCAAAAAAGAGTTTTAGCAGTTTGTGCTTATCTTGATGGCGAATACGGTGTTAATGGCTACTATGTAGGCGTTCCTGCTGTGCTTGGTGGTAAAGGTGTTGAAAAAATCGTTGAACTTACATTAAATGATGAAGAACAAGCACTTTTTGATAATTCTGTTAATGCTGTTAAACACTTAATAGAAGATATGAAAAAATTAAACCTTTTATAAAATATTAGGGCTGCTTAAAAGCAGCCCTTTTCACTATATAATACTACCTAATTTTAAAAAATATATAATAATAGCAAAATCATTAATAAGAAAACACTTAATACAATAATATAAGTTGATTTTTATTCTTACTTTCTATAAATGGCATAACTGCTAAAGTAAAATAAAATATACCAAAAAGTATGGCAGATAACACAGCATCATATCCACCAGCTTCTGGGCTATAATTCATACTTTGCACTAAATTCATAAATATCTGAACTATATATGGAAAAAATAATAATGCAAATATATAACCATATTTTCTAATTTTATTTGCATACATTATAATACTGCTGAAAATAAATAATATTAAAGGTAATAAAATTCAACCAATTGAGTTCTTAAATAAATCTAATACAAATATATAACATATAAAATTAATTAAAAATGCAATTATTCCAAAGAAAAATACTGCTACAATTTTAATAACTATGTTATTAGAAAAGTTCGGACTATCTGCCATACTGTTTACTATATATAATAATTTATAAGATACCCTGCCCTATTAATAAATAAGGCAGGGTTAATATGTTCGCTAATTATAAAGTTTTATGCTTCTGTTTCATCTTCGGTTATGTGATGGTCATGTTTATATATTTTATCAATAATAACGGCTACTGCACCATCACCTGTAACGTTTGTTGCTGTACCAAAGCTATCCATTACAATATATAAAGCAAACATTAATCCATAAAGCTCTGGACTAAAACCAAGCACACTTGTAAGAACAGCCTGTGCTGTAACTATTGCACCACCTGGCACTCCCGGAGCTGCAACCATTGCCACAGCTAAAGTAAAAATAAATGCTACAATTACTCCAAAAGTAATTTCTGTTCTTTTTACAACTTCTCTTTTTTCTACCACATTTACTTTACTTTTTTCACCTGCATCATTAATGCTGGCACTTGCTGTTATTTCTGTGGCTGGCTTAACTTCTTCTACTACTTTATATTCTATAACCATACCGTGTGTGTATATTATAGCAAAAGCACAGGCTACAATTTTTAACATAGAGCCTGATAAGTTAATTGTAGCACAAAGTGGTATAACAAAACTTGCAATAGAACGGCGAACACCATTTGATAGTGTAGCTTCTAATGTCACGGGAATTGTAGCTGCTGAAGATGATGTGCCTAATGCTGTTAAATATGCTGGCATCATTTTTCTTAAAAGCGTAATAGGGTTCTTTTTGGCAACAATACCTGCTATTGAAAAGAATATTAAAAGCAGAACTACTGTTAAAATAAAAATCAAAATAATAATTTTTATAAATACCACTAGAACTTTTCCAATTTCACCAACGTAAGTTATATTCATAAAAATTGTTAAAATATAAAATGGTAAAAGTGGAATAATAACAGAAACTATTATTTTATTAATAATAATTCTTAAATCATCTATAACGTCCATTAATTTATCTGTTTTTGTAACAGCTAAACCAAAACCAATAACAAACGCAAAAATCAAAGCTGACGTAACAGAAAGAACTGGCGGCATATCTAAAGTAAAATATGGTGCAATAGAGTTTTCCACATGTGCATCAGTTTGGAAAATAGTAGCATTATCAAGCATAAATGGGTATATTAAACTTGTTACAAAATAAGTTCCAAAACCAGAAAACAGCGTAAAAGCATAAGCTATTGCAATTGTAATAAGTAGTAATTTACCTGCATCTTTACCTAAATGACCAATACCCGGAGCAACAAGCCCTACAACTAATAATGGCACTATAAAAGATAAAAAATTGCTAAATAATTTACTTAATGTCATTAAGATTTTACCAAGCACTTCCCCAAAAGGAAGAACTTGAAAAAGAAGACCTAAAATTATACCTAATATTATTGCTATTACAATTTTAATAAGCAAAGCACTTTGAAACTTTACTTTGTCATTATTTTGAGAATCCGTATTATTCATAGTAACCCCATATATAATATTTGCATAAAAGCATTTTTAATATTAAACTAATATATAATATTTGTAAATAATTTAATCAAATATGTAATAAAATTATAGATTATTTAATTTATATGATTGCAAAAAAATATTTTAGTATATAAGATTATTTTAATTTATTAATAAACAGGTGAAAAATGAAGTCTATTTTGAAAAAAACAGCTGTGTTTTTATCAGCTTTAGTTATATTATTTATTATTGCTTCCATATTTTTAGTATTTTACACCCGCCATCATCTTGAATTTAATGCGGCAAATAAAGATATGGATAAAATTGTTATATATGGAGATGTGCGTTCTGGTTATTTAACCCATAAAAAAATAGCAGATATGATTTATAATGAAAAACCAGATATGATTCTTTTTACTGGGGATATTGCTTCAAACAGTAGAAACTATATTCACTACCTGCAGTTTACTTTATTTGAAAAAAAATTGTGGGATAATGCAGAATATTACCCAGTAAGAGGCAACCACGAATCTACCTACTGGCTCTATGATTTATTTTTTGAACTACCAAATAATTCATCGTACTATTCATTTGATAGAATGGGTATGCACTTTATTGTGCTTGACTGCTGGGACGTTTTTAACCCATTAGATGAAAAACAATTGGAATGGTTAAAAGAAGATTTAGCAAAAAATGATGGTAAACCAATATCTGTTGCTATGCATGTGCCACTTTTTACATCAGGCAAATATGAGCCTTATAATGCACCCTATCTTTTAGAACTTTTTGATAAATATAATGTGCTGTTTGTATTTTCAGCCCATGTTCATTCTTATGAACGCTCACTTTATAAAGGAACAAATTATATTGTAACTGCTGGTGGTGGTGCTCCATTATACCCTGTTACAAGGGATAATCCTTATAAAATATTTAGGCAAAATATACACCATTATACTGTTCTTGAAAAGAAAGATGATGTATACACCTTAAGAGCAATAGATATAAATGGAAATGAAATAGATAATGTTTCCACATCACTTAAAAGTGTTTTAGGTAATAAAAAAGGATTAGTTCAATGATTTTAGATATATTGTATGTAGTTTTATATATATTATCTGCATTAATAGCATTAATTTTAATAACATATTTTCTAGTTCGCCATAGACTTAAATTTGATAAAAATAATAAGCATATGGATAAAATTGTTATATATGGTGATGTGCGTTCCAGTTATAAAAACCATAACCGTATAATTAACTTAATAAAAAAAGAAAACCCTGATATGATTTTATTTACTGGAGATATTGCTTCTAACAGCCATAATTTTCTTCATTTTCTTATATACAGCCTTATTGAAAACAAAGTATGGCGAAAATGCGAATACTACCCAATACGTGGAAACCATGAATCAGAAATTCATCATTATCAAATTTTCTTAGATTTACCAGATAATAAAACTTATTATTCTTTTGATAGAATGGATATGCATTTTATTATTCTTGATGTAATTGATGAAAGCCTGCACAATGAAGTTATAACATGGCTTAAACAGGACTTAGAAGAAAATAAAGATAAAAATATTTCTATAGGTATGCATTACCCACTTTTTACATCAGGAAAATATTACCCATACCATGCACCTTATCTTTTAGAACTTTTTGATACATATAATGTTATATTTGTATTTTCAGCACACGTTCATTCTTATGAACGCTCTCTTTATAAAGGCACAAACTATATTGTAACTGCTGGTGGTGGTGCTCCATTATATCCTGAAACTATTACAAATGAATATAAAGTATGCCGTGTTAATAACCACCACTACTGTGTTATGACATATGATAATAATGAATATAAAATTAAAGTAATAGATATTGATGGCAACCAAATAGATGAATTCACATCATCTAAAGCAAAAGTAATTGCAGGTAAATTATGAATAGATATTTAAAGCTTTTTTATGCTGTCCTTGCTGGGCTTATTATTTTTTCACTTTTTAGAATAGGAATATTAATTACATATTTTGAACAGTTTAAAGATAACTCATTTACTCAAATATTATTTGCAATGGTGCATGGCATTAGGTTTGATGCATCAATATTTATGACTATAATACTTCCTTTTATTGTGCTTTTGCTGCTGCCTGTAAACAATAAAATATACGAACGAATTGTCTACTGGGTAATGTATGTAGTTTACTTTGTAATGGTTATATATTTAATGATAGATGCAGTTTATTTTGGTTATGTATCACGCCACCTGGCAGGGGAATTTGCCCAACTTGGACAAGATAAGGAATATATTTCTACTATGGGCTTTGAATACTGGTGGCTTGTTTTATTAGTATTTCTTGCTGGTTTTACTGGTGCTTATTTTTGGAATAAACTTGTGCGTATTGAAATAAAAAAATCAGAATATAATAAAAAAGCAAATATAAGGTCTGCTATATATTTCTTAATTGCTGGCATAATTGTATTTATTTTAATAAGGGGCAGTTTTGATATTAAACCTATAAGCACTATAAATGCTTTTATTAGTGGAAATAACGCACTTGGAAACCTTACATTAAATGGTCTTTTTACATCTATTAGATATATGACAGAAAATAGAAACTTAAGCACAGATATTTATAACTTTTATGATGATAATGAAACCCACCAATTTATATTATCATTAAAAAGTGGTAAATGTGAAAAACCATTCCGTTTTAATGATAAACCAAATATCGTATTCATACTATTAGAAAGCTGGAGTGCTTATTATGTAGATTCTTTTAATGGAAACAAAGGTAAATCTCTTACACCAAACTTTGATAAATTAGCAGAAAATGGTATAAAATTTATGAACCATTATTCTCCAGAAAGAAGAAGTATATCTGCAATTCAGGCTATATTATTAGGTATTCCACCTATGGATAATATTCCACGCCTTGGTTTTGGGCTTGAAACTATTTCAGGAAGTGGTAATCTTGCAACTATTCTTAATAATAATGGATATGATACTGTATTTATCCAGTCATCAAAACGTAATTCATTTTACCTTGATGTTATAGCAAAATCTATAGGTTTTAAAGAATATTACGGCATGGAAGATTTAGATGAAATACTTGATTATCCTGATAAAAAAGCATCACAGTTTGGCTGGGATTATGAAACATATATGAAACTTTATGATGTATTGAAAAACAAGGGAAAAGATAAGCCATTTTTCGCATTTTTATTTACTGGCACAACCCATATACCATATGCTGAACCAAACAGTATAAATGTAAAATTTCCCCATAATACTGGTGATGAAAATGGTTTTAAAAACACACTTGTTTATGCTGACTGGAGTTTAGGCGAATTTATGAAAAAAATGGAAAATGAGCCTTATTTTAACAATACTATTTTTATATTTACAGCAGACCATGTTCTTGGTAAATTTGAAAAAACAGAATTTCCTGAAGATTACCATGTGCCACTTTTAATATATTCACCTGCATTTAAAGAAAAGAAAGAATATACTTTTACCACAAACCATATTGATTTGGCTTCCACTATACTTGATATAGCAGGGCTTTATACAGACAGATCAGAATATATTGGAGATAGTGTATTTTGTAAAGATAATGAAAGCTTTAGTATTGTTCACAGCTATGGTTCTGCAAAAATTATAAAAAATGATAAATGGCTTATACATTCTTTTGCAGATATTTTAGAAACAAGTCCAGAAGATATGAGTGAAGATGAAAAAAATTCTCTGGCAAAAATACTACTTTCCTATTATCAAGAAAGCCGTAATATCATGATGGGGAAATATAGATGAGAGCATTTTTAGCAGTGGAAATACCATCAGAAATACAAGAACAATATGCATCTTTATGCAGAGTATTAAGAAAAAATAGTGTGCTTTCATTTGTCCAGCAGGAAAAAATTCATATTACCATTGCTTTTTTCCCAGATTTACCCGCATCTAAAATTAATGATGTTATGAGTATTTTTAAAAATATTGACTTAAAACCCTTTACAATTGATTGTGATAATATAGGTCTTTTCAAAAGAAAAGGAATACCTTCTACTATATTTATTAAAATATTATCAGAAAAATTATATGAATATACTAAACAAATACATAATTATTTAATGGATTTAAATATTCCTTTTGATAACAGGAAACCTTTTACACCCCATATTACTCTAGCAAGAATACGGGAAATGATTAATGAAGACTCTTTTATGAAAGATTATAGATTAATTGTTAAGCAGTTTGAAAAAAGTAATTTTACAGCTGAAAATATCAATTTATATTCTAGTGATATGATAACTTATAGAATACTTGCATCACATAATTTTAGTAATACTAATAACAATAATATAGAAAATATCTAAAGTAGAATCATCTTGATGCCACAGGTATATTTTAATATAACTTGTAATATTTAATTGAATAAAATATAAATCTGGTAAATTTTATTTACCAGATTTGTATTATATATTTACTTTTCTTTACTCTTAAGAAATTCTTCCTGATATTTTTCTGTAATTTCAATAGATACATTAAATTCAACCATTAAAACTTTCAGTAAGCCAATCATAACAGAAAAAAGTTCCCTGTGTTTTAAAAAGAGCATTGTATCTCTTTCCACACCATCATCTCTGCTAAATTTTATGTAATTAATATCTTGGATTATCTTAATATAAATTGATTGAACATAGTGCATTACAATATAATAAAAATCTTTTCCTACAAATTTTAATGGTATTTTTACTATATCATCAAGATTTTTTTTGTAAATATCTACATCTTCCCCTTGTGGCTCGCAGTCTGTTCGTCTTAGTATTTCTTCAATAATTGCACATTTATGTAATCCGTCTTGACATATTTCAATGATTTCATTACAGAATTTATTGGCATGATGGAGTTTTTTTAATGTTTCTTTTATATTTTTTTCTTTGTCTTTTTGTTTAGGATATTTTAATGCTCTTTTGATAGTATTAGTTGTATCAATATTTGTTGTGATATATTTATCTATTGCTTCTTGGAAAGTCATTAATTGAGTTCCATGAATTTTTGCTCCACCTTCTGTAGCATTAATTACAGTGCCTTTAAATGTGGCAATATCTCTTTCATAGTGAAGTAAAAACTGCTTATAAACTGGTTTTGATTTTACTTTTTCCTGATAGTTGCCTTCTATTTCTATAAAACTACCAAGCAAACTTTTTTCCTGAGTTCCATAATGGAAACCTTTTGCGTGGGTTTGTAAATCATCAGTAATAGATAAATCCTGCCCGATAAGTATAATTGGATCGCACCCTAAAAATTCTAATATTTTAAATGCCATATTACCTGCAGATGGTCCAATATCTAATATCCCACGTTTAATATTAAGCCAGTCAAATGTAGCAAAATTACGGTAAACTATAATTTTATCCCCTGGAAAGTTTGCATATGTTTCAGGGACCACAACAGGGCATGCTGCTAAATATGAATCTTTAACATCTTCTGGTGTAAGCCCTTCAAATAAGTATGATGTTTGAATAACACGTTCTAAACTTGTAACCATATGAGCTGGTGGCAGGTTATTATTCTTTAAAATTTTCACACTACCATCTGCTGCACATATTACAGCTTTCTCTCTAATATCCTTTAGTAAATGTATATTTTTATTTAATGACGGACCTGATGATACAACTATACCAGGTTTTCCTTTAAAAATGTTTTCAAGTTCCAATATACCTGGGTTATCAATAATTGTAGGAATATTTCTTAATGTATATTTTATACCTAAAAGGCTGTCATGAGGGTCATTTCCATATAAAAGTAAAACCTGATGTATACCCTCTTTTAATAACTGCAATGCAGCTGAATAATATTCTCTATTTCCAAAATAGCATATTGGCTGTTCTAATATGTTTATTGATTTTAGGTAATGGATATTTACACTCATATTTAAAAAATTAAAAACATAGGGATAAGATAATCGTATATTTGGACCACCAACAAAATGAATATTAGGGCTGCTTAATAAATCTGTATATTTTACTGCACTAAAAGCTGTTTTTAAAAGTTCCACATCACTTTCTATGATTAATACTCTTGCATGTGGGTATTTATTAATATATTCATATACTTCATAACCAAGCCCAAAACCTAGAAATACAGCAACATCTGCAAGCCTGATTTTTCTATTTTTGATATCTAATTCTGCTACTCTATATGGGTCAATATTATTATAAAAATTTTTATTAAACTTAATATCCACCATTGAAGGAAGTTTATCTTTTCTTTGAGATGGTGCAACAACATATCTTCCTGTTAACCTTGCATTATTTACAAGTTCTGCAAGCTGGGGGTTTCTTTTAGCAAGCATCTCAATATTATTTTTATAAGGCATTTTTATTCTCCACTTTCTATTATATTATCACTTATTGGTGTATATTTTTGTATATTAGTCTTTGCTTTTTTGCCAACAATATTTTTTAAATATTTAGGGCTTATTCCAAGATTTGGTCTATATGAGCCTACATTACTATAAGAAAAAAATTCATCTTTTTCAATATCTTTTATGGCATATAAACTTCGCATAAAACTTCTTCCCTTTAATGAAGCTTCGCTTACTTCATAATCTGCCTTACCTATGGCACTTTCTGCTGCTCTAATATCATCTACAAATTTTTTAAACTGATTTTCATCTAAAGAAAATGCATTGTCTGGTGAATTTATTGATTTATCTAAAATAAAATGCTTTTCCACCATACAGGCTCCTAATACAACAGATGTTATTGCAACAGCATTATTTAACGTATGGTCTGAAAGCCCTGTTAAGCAGTTAAAATCTTTAGCCATAACCTGTATCATTTTTAAATTTGCTTCATTAATAGGTGCTGGATAACTTGAAGTACATTTAAGTAATATAATATCATTATTTCCAACATTTCTGCATGCTGCAACTGCATCTTCAATTTCCTGCTTGTATGCAACACCTGTAGATAATATCATAGGTTTTCCCTTTGATGCTGCATATTCAATTAAAGGTATATCATTAATTTCAAAAGATGCAATTTTATAGGCAGGCATATTTAATTCTTCTAAAAAATCAACAGCTGTCTTATCAAAAGGGGAAGAAAAACAGATAATACCATTATCATATGCAACCTGCTGCAATTTTTCATGCCACTGCCATGGAGTGTGGGCTTTATTATATAAATCATAGTAGGATATATTATCCCAAAGTGTGCCACCTTTTATTTTAAAATCATCACTATCACAATTTAATGTTATAGTATCTGCTCTATATGTTTGTAGTTTAATGGCATCTGCCCCAGCTTTAGCTGCTGAAGCTATGGTTTTACAGGCCAAATCTAAATCACCATTATGGTTAGCTGAAAGCTCTGCCACTATAAAAGTTTTGCCACTACCAAGTTCAAAGTCTGCTATTTTCATGTTAACCTTAATCTGTATTTTATAATGTTATTATTAATATTAATCATTTCAAATCCTTGTTTTGTAATACAATGTTGTGAAATTATATTATCTACATACGATACCATAAATAGTTCCTTTAAAACTAGGCATTCTTTTGCATATTTTTTAGCAGTATTTATTAATATTTGTCCAATACCATTTATATTTAAAAATGGATTTTTATAGTAACCAATATATGCACTTTCTTTATTTATATTAGTAAAACTAATAACACCTATATTGACATTATTATTTTCCACAACAAAATATAATCTTGATTTATCATGTTCCAAAGACGCTATAAATTCTCTATGTTCTTCTATCGTAATAATATTTCTATTCAGTGAATTCAATCTAATATTATTGTGATTACGCCAACATATAATCTCATATACTAATTTATCATCGCACTCTATAAAATTTTTTAATATTATACTCATACATTTATCCAAATAAATATTATTTAGAAAAATGTATCTAAATAATATTTATTTTTCTTTAATTGCCTTACATGTCAATTGCTTAACTGGTGTATCCCAGCTTTGTTCTCTTAATAATTCCATATATTTTTCTTTATCCTTTAAGTAATGAACATTAATTCCCCCCCCCAACAGCATAATTAGACTGAGGGATTGATTGAACATTACCTTTTAAAATATCTTCTATATTATCATTAAAAAGTGTAATTATTTCATTAATCAGCCTGTCATAACTTGTTTTTAATGTATCAGTTTCTATATTATCTTGTACTTCTTTTTGTACAATTATATCACCAGTATCAAGTCCTTCATCTATATAGTGAATTGTTACACCTTTTGGAGTTTGTTCTATATAGCTCCAAAAGTTTGGGTCTGCCCCTCTGTTATATGGCAGCAGTGAAATATGAAGATTGATAATTCTATTTATAAATTTATCAATAATATCTTTTTTAATAATATGGCGGTAGCCAAAGCTTATTAAAAAATCATAATTTTGCACCATATCAAGTGATATTTTATCACAAGTTATTTGAATATTATGACCTATATTAATTAATTTATCAGCAAGTAAATTACTTTTTTCTCCCAGCAGCAATATATTCATTTTGCTCTCTCTAATATTCTATATGCATTACTCATTCCATTAAGTTTTAAAAGTTTTAAAGCTTCTTGTAGTTCTTCTTTTTCATTTTTAAATACATATTTTTGATATACACTTTTATTTAACTCTTTTAACCAGCTATTATTATTAAATAATTGAATTATATCTTTATATGTAAAATCATCACCCAGCATAAAATATACAAGGTTTATTAATGCATAATCTTCATTAGTATCAACTGTTATTCTAATATCTGAATAGTTATTGCCACCATCTTCTACTACATTTATTTTAGAAAAATTATCACTTTTTCTTACATGCCATGTAACATGCTCTCTAACTCTTATATCTTTTTCTTCCCTGTCTGTTTTTTTAAGTGCATCAAGTGTTACAACTTCTGTATCAAGCCCGTGAGGAAATGTGCGTTTTTCCACATTTGATACGTAATCAGCCTTTGAATTTATATGTTCATCTATACATTTTTTTATAATATTATAATCAATACATGGGCAGTCTGCTGTAATTCTAACAATTCGTTCCACATTATATTTTTCTGCTGCACCAATATATCTTAAAAGCACATCATCAAGGCTGCCCCTGTAAACTTTTGCTCCATACTTTAAAGCTTCTTCAGCAGTTAAATCATCTTCAGATAATTCACTTGTTGCCAGTATTACATTATCGCACGCTTTTTTTGAACGCATAATAACTCGTCCAAGCATGGATATATTACTGTCTGCAGGAATTGGCATAACCACCTTATCTTTTAATCTGGTAGAAGAACATCTTGCCTGAATAATTATACCAGTATTCATAACTAACTCGCCAATGCTTTTTTTATATTATCTATTACAAATTCTAACTGACTGTCAGTTAAAGATGGATATATAGGTAGAGATAATTCCCTTTCATAAAATTCATAAGCTTTCGGAGTATCTTTATAACTATAACCTAACTGCTCATAATATGGGTGGCATGTAACTGGTATATAATGAACTTGGGTAAAAATATTATTTTCTTTTAAATAATAATATACTTTATCCCTTATAGTTTTACTTTCAAAAAGGACAGGAAATAAATGTTGAGAATTTATTCTATCATCATATATTTTCTGCGTTTTTATATTCATATCTTTAAAAGCACTATTATAAACTTCTACAATTTCATGCCTTCTTTTAATAAAACCATCTAATTTTTTTAGCTGAGAAATACCTAAAGCAGCCTGCAAATCTGTCATTCTATAATTATACCCTAATATTTGCATTTCATGATATGTTGGGCTTGTTGGTGTTTTCTGAAAATTTTCACGAACAATACCGTGGCTTCTTAAAGCAATGCATTTTTTATAAAGTGATTCATCCTGCAGTAATATTGCTCCACCTTCTGCTGTTGTAATATGTTTAACTGGGTGAAAACTAAAAACAGCAGCATTAGAATATTTTAAGCTTCCTGTCCTACTGCCTTTATAAAAACTTCCTATACTGTGGCAGGCATCTTCTACCACATATAAATTATATTTATCTGCTATATTTTTTATTTCTTCCATATTACAAGTAAGCCCTGCATAGTGGACAGGAACAATAATCTTCGTATTTTTATTAATTAATTTTTCAATATAATTTAAATCTATTAAAAAATCATCTAAACTAATATCTGCAAATTTTGGTTTTCCACCAAGATATAAGCAGGCATTACTTGTAGCTGCAAATGTATTTGGAGTTGTAATAAGTTCATCTTCTTTTCCAAGACCTAAAGCATGGTATATAATATGAAGTGCTGCAGTGCCAGATGATACACAAACTGCATATCTTGCACCAGTATATTCTGATAATAATTTTTCAAATAAAGGAACATACTCCCCTTGAGTAATACTATCTGATTTTAAAGCTTCAATAACCAGTTTTATATCTTCATCGTCTATAAACTGCCTGCCATATGATATTTTATCCATATTATTTAGCCATTTCTTTTAATTTTTTTTCTACTTCTACTGCGATTTTTCTTAAAAATTCAGCATCCATTATTTCAGGATTATTATCACTAGAATAACAAAAACCTTCAGGAAGTTTTTTTCCATTTACAACCTTACTATTTCGCTGCCAGTTAACAAACTCTGGCATAATTCTGTAATGGTCATCAAACTCTAATGTATGGCGTGCATCATCTGTTGGTATCATAATCTCGTGCATTTTCTCACCCGGTCTAATACCAATATCTTCTATTTGGCAGTCTGGAGCAATAATTTTAGCAAAATCCTCCATAGAAATAGATGGTATTTTTGGAACAAATATCTCACCGCCTTCCATCTCTTCAAATGCTTTTATAACAAGCTCTATTGCTTTTTCAATAGTTATCCAAAACCTTGTCATCTGTCTGTTTGTAATAGTAATTTTACCTGTTGCTTTCTGCTCTATAAATAAAGGAAGCACAGAACCACGGCTTCCTAAAACATTACCATAACGAACAACACTAAACCTTGTAATTCTGCCACCTGCATATGAATTACCTGCTACAAAAAGCTTATCACTGGCAAGTTTTGTAGCTCCATATAAATTTATAGGGTTTGCAGCCTTATCTGTTGATAATGCCACCACTTTTTTAACACCTGCATCTATTGCTGCTTCAATAACGTTTTCAGCACCTAAAATATTTGTTTTAATAGCTTCAAAAGGGTTATACTCTGCTGCCACCACTTGTTTTGAGGCTGCTGCATGCACTATATAATCAACTCCGTAAAAAGCTCTGTTTAAACGTTCTCTATCCCTAACATCACCTATAAAAAACCTTAAATTTGGAATATCTTTAAAAGCACGAGCCATCTCATACTGCTTAAATTCATCTCTGGAAAAAATAATAATCTTATTAGCTTTATAATTTGTAGCTACATATTTTACAAACTGTTTTCCAAAAGTTCCAGTTCCGCCTGTAATTAAAACATTTTTTCCATTAAACATTATCCTTCTCCAATCTAATTTTGTGAAACAGATATAACATGTTTATAACTGCATATTTTCTCAGATAAAGTATTTGCCTGCTGTTTGCTTGTAACCATAACTACAAAGTCCATTTTAGCAGTGCCATCGCCATAGTTTTTTATATTCATCTCATAAATATTTAAGCCCATATCTTTAATAATGGTTGATATTTCCACAAAAACTCCCGGAGTATCTTCTAAAATAGCTCTAAATTTTAAAGGCATACTCACTTTTTGAGAGCTGTCCCACTCTACATCTACAAGCCTGTCTTTATTATTTTCAAGCCTTGTAATATTTGGGCAGTCTGCCTTATGTACAATTATCCCCCTACCAGTTGATACATAACCCTTCACTAAATCTCCGGGAAGTGGAGAGCAGCATTTAGCAGTTTTTATCATCATATTATCAACACCAGTGATTTTAAAAGGTTCAGCTTTTCTAGTTGTGCTTTGTTTCACCTCTATTTCTTCATCTTTAACTTCTAGCATAAATACGTGTAGCAATTTTCTTGCCGATATTTGACCAAATCCCACATGGGTAATAAGCTCATCTAATGTATGAAGAGAAAATTTATCCAGTGCTTTTTTTACATTTTGTTCATCATTAAAAACTTCTTCAAACTCAAGACCAGCCTGCTTAAATTCTTTATTTAAAAGCTCTTTACCTGTAAGCATAGCTCGTTCAGATTCTTTTTTACGTAAAAATGCACTAATCCGAGAATGAGCCCTGTTAGTCTTTACAATATTAAGCCAGTCTTTGCGTGGTTCTTGAGTCTGAGATGTTAAAATCTCCACTTTATCACCACTAATAAGCTTTGCTTTTAATGGTGCTATTCTGCCATTAATTTTTGCTCCAACACAAGTATGACCTACTTGAGAGTGTATTGCATATGCAAAATCAATAGGGGTTGAATCAACTGGAAGTTCCACCACATGCCCATGTGGTGTAAATACAAAAATCTGCTCCCTAAAAACATCTTCTTTTATAGCATTTACAAATTCGGTTGGTGGTTTTTCTTTATTATCTTCTTCTAATGCACGCCTAAGCCATACAAACTGCTTATCTTCTTTTGGATTAAAAATCCTGCCCTCTTTATATGCCCAGTGAGCAGCCACACCTTCTTCAGCTATTTGGTGCATTTGCCTTGTACGTATTTGAAACTCTACCATCATTCCACCAGGCCCCATAACAGTTGTGTGTATTGACTGATACATGTTTGCTTTTGGGTTTGCTATATAATCTTTTATTCTATGTGGTATGGGTGTCCATAATGAATGGATAATTCCTAGGGCAGAATAACAGTCTGATTTTGTTTCCACTATTACACGTAATGCCAAAAGGTCAAAAATATCCTCAAAAGCAGTGCCTTTTTTAATGATTTTAGAATATATACTGTAAAAATGCTTTGGTCTGCCAGATATTTCCCCATGAATATTAGCCTTTTCTAAAGCAAGGGATATAATATCCTTTACTTCACCAAGGTATTCTTCACGCTCTCCCCGTTTCATTTTTACTTTTTGGTGGATTTCATAATACATTTCAGGATTTAACACACGGAATGCTCTGTCTTCTAGCTCCCATTTTATCCAGGCAATACCAAGCCTGTCAGCAAGGGGAGCATATATATCCATTGTTTCTTGAGCTATTCGTTTTTGTTTATCTTCCCTAAGGCTTTCTATAGTTCTCATATTATGGAGCCTGTCAGCAAGTTTTATAATAATAACTCTAATATCATCGCTCATAGATACAAGCATTTTTCTAAAAGATTCGGCCTGTTTTTCTTCCTTTGACTGAAATGGAATTTTACTAATTTTAGATACTGCATCAACTAAAAAAGCAACTGATTGACCAAAAAGTTCTTCCAGCACTTCATATGTGGTATCAGTATCTTCTATTGTATCATGAAGCAGCCCTGCAATAATACAGTCTACGTCCATTTTCATTTCAGCTAGAATATATGCAACATTTAATGGGTGGGAAAGGTATGCTTCCCCACTTTGACGAAGCTGCCCCCTATGCTGCTGGGCACCATAAACATAGGCTATATTTAATTTATCTATCTGGGCTTCAGGGTTATTACTTAAAACTTTATCCTGAATATCCATAAGTCTTATAGTTTTTTTGACACTCATAATTTTAACCAATATAATAATAGCTATTATAAAATGTAATTATTGATGTGGCAAGAATTTTTAATGTATTATTCTGATTTTTTTATATCTTTAATATTTAACTGGATTGTTTTTGTATTCTTCCATGTATTATGAACCAGTGAAAAAAGTATATCAAACTCATCATTTTCTGCCACAATAGATTTATACTCTTTCATATTAAATCCAATAGCATCAAATAAAATACCTTTTTTTTCAAAAACACATTTTAAATGGTTTTGCTCTTTGCCAACAAATGTTTCATACTGGTATTTAGATACTTTTTTCATGTAAAAAACTGGTTCTTTATTACCCTGCCCGTATGGTTCAAGTTTTTCTAAATACTGCATGATTTCATCTGTTATATCTTTTGAATCAATCTCTGCATCAATATTTATTTCTGGTATAAAATCTTCCTTATTTAAATTTTCTATTACTATCTTATTAAATCTTTCACGAAACTCTTCTAAATTTTCTTTTGCTATTTTAACACCTGCTGCATATTTATGACCACCAAAAGATAGCAATAAATCTGAAAGGCTGCTTAGACCATCATATAAATGAAAGCCGGGGATACTTCTTGCAGAACCTTTATATACTCCATTATCATCTGTTAATATTATAGTCGGTCTAAAATATTTATCTACAACACGAGAAGCAACGATACCTATAACACCTGGGTGCCACCCTTCAGAAGCTACAACAATACCGCCTTCATTGTCTGCATATCTGTTTGTTTCTATAATATCGAAAGTTTGCTGCAGGATATCACGCTCTATCATCTGCCTGTATTTATTTTCATTATCAAGCTCTATGGCTAACTGACGAGCTTCATTTCTATTTTGAGTAACAAGCAGTTTAAGGCTTTTATCAGAACTTGCCATTCTACCCATAGCATTAATACGTGGTGCTATTTGAAAACCAATATTTGATGTTTTCATTTTTTGCACAGTGCTTAAGCTGTCTATTACTTTCTTAAGTTCATCTATACCAATACGAACATTGTCACCACTCATTAATTCTAACCCATGACGGACAAATATTCTATTTTCATCAACTAACGGCATAACATCAGCAATAGTGCCTAATGTAACAATATCTAAAAGGTTTCTAATATTTGGTGCATCGTTTTGAAAGAAATTATGCTTTCTTAAAGTAAACCTAAGAGCCATAACAACTTTAAAAGCAACGCCTACACCTGCTAATGTTTTATTAGGGTATAAGTCATCTTCACGCATAGGGTTAATTATAGCATCTGCTGCAACTGGCAACTCTTTTGATGGCTGGTGATGGTCTGTAATGATTATATCCATACCTAATTCTTTTGCAAGCAGCACTTCTTCTATGGCACTAATTCCACAGTCTACAGTAATAATTAAATCTGCCCCACGGTGATGTATTTCATTAATTGCATCTTTATTAAGTCCATAGCCTTCTTCAAGCCTGTTTGGTATGTAATAAGAAACATTTGCACCACACTGCATCAAAAATATATACATTAAAGCAGTGGCAGTAACACCATCAACATCATAATCCCCATATATAAATATACTTTCATGGTTCATAACAGCTTTTGCTATACGCTCGGCTGCCTTTTCCATATCTTTTATATCAAAAGGGTTGCGAAGTGATTTTAATGAACCATTAAAAAAAAGCTCAATATCATCTTTAGAATATATACCCTTTTTTATCATTAACTCTGCTACTGGTTTAGGTATATTATTCTCACTGGCTACCTGCTTAATAAGGCTGTCATCTATTTTTTCGTATTTCCATTTATACTTTATACTCTTAAAATTATCCATAGTTATAAATATACATGGATTTTAAAAAAATTGTATAAAGTATTATCTTTTATCAATATTTTTTACAAATTTATTTTTTTGCTTATTTATTTTTTCTTTATTTTCATAATATATGTTCTATTGTCAACCTTATAATTTTATATAGTTGACAATCATATTTTTTCTTTATACTATTTTTGCAGGAGAGTGAGATGTCTTTAAAAGAAAATATTTTAAGGCTGTTAAGTGATAGCCACAACAAGTATATTTCTGGAGAAAGCATGGCTAAATCTTATAATGTAAGCCGTAATGCTGTATGGAAAGCTGTTAACTCTCTACGTAAACAAGGATATAATATTAATGCAGTGCAAAATAAAGGATATATTTTAGAAGGTCCACTGTTTACTGCTGAAGAAATAAAAAAATATATTAATTCACCTTTGGATATTAAATATATCTCATCAGTTACTTCCACAAATGATGTTGTTATGGAGCTTGGTAAAAATAATGAAAAAGAAGGGATTGTTATAGTATCAAACCACCAAAGTGCAGGCAGAGGTAGAAAGGGAAGAGTCTTTTATTCACCTAAAGATACAGGCGTTTATTTTTCTATTCTTTTGCGGCCTAATATTCATTTTTCAAAAGCATTATTTATTACTACAGCTGCTGCTGTTTCAGTTTGTAAAGCCTGTGAAATACTTTATAATATCAAACCTGATATTAAATGGGTTAATGATGTATATATTAATAATAAAAAAATATGTGGAATCCTTACAGAAGCCCATATTGATATGGAAAGTATGACGATTGATTATGCTGCTTTAGGTATAGGCATAAACGTTTTTACTCCAACTGATGATTTTCCTGAAAATATTGCTGCAACAGCAGGGGCTGCATTCCATAAAGATGATTATAATGATAATATTAAAAGCCAGCTTACTGCAAAAATATTAGATATTTTTTGGGAAAATTATAAAGAGTTAGAAAGTGCATTATTTTTTCAAGACTATATTGATAGAAGCTTAATTACTGGGAAATATGTATATATAGAACACAATGGTAAAAAAGAAAAGGCGTTTGTAAAAGAGATTAATAAGGATTTTAAATTATGTGTCCAATATGAAAACGGCAGGGAAGAAATTATTGATTCTGGAGAGGTTAGTATAATATTATGAGTAACCAAAATACTAAAAATGCAGCTTATGTTGGTCTTTTTGCAACACTTGTTATGGTGGGGGCTTTTATTAAAATACCTACACCAATTATTCCATTTACATTACAGTTTTTATTTGTGTGTTTAGCAGGTTTTTTACTAGGTGCTAAAAAAGGTTTTTTAAGTGTGTTTATTTATGCTGCCCTTGGGCTTGCAGGACTTCCTATTTTTACAGGTGGTGGTGGCATTACTTATGTGCTGCAGCCTACTTTTGGGTATATTGTTGGGTTTATAATATGTGCTTATACTACAGGGCTTATATCTGAAAAGTTAAAACCTACTCTTTTAAATTATACTATTGCAGCAGTTTCTGGGCTTATTATTTTACATATTATTGGCGTGCCTTACTACTATTTCATATCCCATAATGTAATTAATAATAACCTTTCATTTAGCCAGATATTTTTATTCTGCTTTGTATATACTTTTCCTTTTGATTTTATATTAAGCATAATAAGCGCACGCCTTGCATTACGGCTAAAACCTTTTATAAATAAATGAGGTGTATAATGATTGATAAATTATATGAAAAAGTAATGAATAATGAGTTTATAACACATGAAGAAGCACTATTTATTAGTAATGCTCCCCTAGATAAACTTACTCTTTATGCTGATAATATACGTAAAAAATTCTGCCAAAATATTTTTGATGTATGTTCTATTATTAATGCAAAAAGTGGAAAATGCAGTGAGGATTGTAAATTTTGTGCTCAGTCTGCCCATTATAAAACAGATATATCAGAATATCCTTTGATTGATAAGGAAAAAATAATATCAGAAGCATTAAGTATGGCAGAAAAAGGTGTATTAAGGTTTTCTATTGTTACTTCTGGTAAATCATTAACAGATAAAGAAGTTGATATTGTATGTGATACTATTTCTGAAATAAAATCAAAATGCAGTATTTCCATATGTGCTTCTTTAGGGTTATTAAGTGATGAAAATTTTAGAAAGTTAAAAAATGCAGGTCTTGAAAGAGTGCATAATAATTTAGAAGCTTCTAAAAATTATTTTCCACAAGTTTGCTCCACCCACTCTTTTGAAGATAAAATAATGGCCATAAAAATTGCACAAAAACATGGTTTTTCCATATGCAGTGGTATGATTTTAGGGCTTGGAGAAACTATGGAAGATAGGATAGATTTATCATTTACTCTTAAAGATTTGGGTATAAAATCTATCCCTGTAAATATATTAAACCCAATTAAGGGAACACCTTATGAAAATAATAAACCTTTAACTTATGATGAAGTTTTAAGAACATGTGCTGTAATTAGATTTATTATGCCTGAAGCTTTTATACGCCTTGCAGGTGGAAGATTATTACTTGATGATAAAGGTGAGAAAGCATTTTTATCTGGTGTTAATGCTGTTATTACTGGCGATATGCTTACTACTGCTGGAATTTCTGTTAATACTGATATGCAGATGATACATAATGCAGGATATAATGTGGAGCTTGCAAATGCATAAAAAAATATTCATTACAGGAACAGGTACAGATATTGGTAAAACATATGTCTCTGCCCTATTAATGAAAAAGTTAATAAGTGAAAAATATAATGCCTGCTATTTTAAACCAGTTTTAAGTGGTGCTGAAATTATAAATGGTGTTATTGGTGACTGTGATATTAGGTATGTCAAAAATATAAGTGGTCTTAATGAAGATATATCTTTTTTAGGTTCATATATTTTTAAAGATGCATTTTCCCCTCATTTAGCAGCAAAAAAAGCAAACTGCATTATAGATATTAATAAAATAGTTGGTGACTATAATAAATTACTTGAAAAATATGAATATATTATTGCAGAAGGTGCAGGTGGAATAATATGCCCCTTTTGTGATGGAGAAAACCCAGTTTATACAAAAGATATTATTAATGCACTTAATATGAATGCTGTAATAGTATCTACAACAGGTCTTGGAAGCATTAATAATGCTATGCTTACAATATATTATATGCAGCAGCATAATATAAATATAAACGGTATTATTTTTAATAATTATACTAACAGTATAATAGATAATGATAATATTGATTTTATACTAAAAAATACAAGCGTAAAACTTTTATCTACCCTTTATCACGGGGAAGAAAATATTAACATAAATATTAATGAATTATTTGGAGAATAATATGGAAAATATAAGCTTAGAAGAAAAAGACTTAAAATACATATGGCACCCATGCTCCCAAATGAAAGATTATGAAAACCTGCCGCCTATTATTATTGATAAAGGTAAGGGAATCTATCTTTATGATATTTATGGAAACGAATATATTGATATTATTAGCTCATGGTGGTCAAACCTTTTAGGCCATTCCAATGATAAAATAAATAATGCCATAAAAAACCAGCTTGATAAGTTAGAACATGTTATATTTGCAAATTTTTCCCATACTCCAGCCATAGAATTAAGTGAAAAACTTGTGCATATTTCTCCAAAAGGGCTTGATAAGTGTAATTTTTCTGATAACGGCTCTGCTGCTGTTGAAAGTGCATTAAAAATGGCTTTTCAATACCAGTTTCAAAAAGGTAATACAAAAAAGACGAAATTTATGTGCTTAAGTGGAGGCTATCATGGGGAAACCATTGGTGCTTTATCTGTTGGGGCACTTGATTTATATGCTAAAATTTATGAGCCTATTTTAATCCATTCAATAAGAATTAAAGCTCCAGACTGTTACAGATGCCCATTTAATAAAACTAGAGATACTTGCAGCACAGAATGTTTTATGTATGCAGAATATGAATTTGAAAAACATGGGGCAGAAACTTGTGCCCTTATATTAGAGCCACTTTTGCAGGGCAGTGCAGGAATGCGAATATACCCTAAAGAATACCTGCAAAAATTAAGAAAAATATGTGATGAATATAATGTTATTTTAATTGCTGATGAAATAGCTACAGGATTTGGAAGAACTGGTAAAATGTTTGCCTTTGACCATGCTGGAGTATCCCCTGATATGATGTGTATATCAAAAGGGCTTACAGGTGGTTATATGCCTATGTCTGTTACTCTGACTTCAGATGAAATTTACTATGCATTTTATGATGATTATAATAAAGGAAAAGCATTTATGCACTCCCATACATACAGTGGCAACCCTTTAGGCTGTTCTGCTGCTAATGCTGTTATTGATATGCTTTTAAATGAAAATATTATAGAAAATGCCCAAATTACTGCCAAATATTTAACAGAAAAAATGAATGAACGGTTTTTAAACCATAAAAATATTGGTGAAATACGCCATATTGGTTTAATCCATGCAATGGAACTGGTAGTAGATAAAAAAACAAAAGAGCCTTTTGATGCTGAAAAACGTATAGGCTATGAAATATATAAAAAAGCCTTGAAAAACGGGCTTATTTTAAGACCGCTTGGTAATGTGCTTTACTTTAATCCAGCCCTTATTATTACAAAAGAGCAACTTGATACTTCTATTGATATTGCACATAATGCTATTGTGGAAGTGCTTGGGGAATAGTATGGATAATGAAAATGATAATAAAAATGGTAGTGAAAATAAAGAAGATATAGATAATGAAAATATAAAGAATCCATTATGTATTAATGGAGTATGCAAAATACCTGAAAATAATTTTGAAAAAGAAAGTATTACAAATAAAGATATGATGCTTAATATGAAATTAAAATTATAGTATTAAAAATATTTTTTTACTTCTAATTAACTGGCTTATTAGATGCTTTAATATTATATTCTTTATATGCATAACTACTATTATCTTGGTATACTGCAATAATATTTTTATATAAGGTATATATTTATAGGATAAAAAATTGTTTAAGTTTACTTATCTATTATAGTTTTAATAGATAATTTAGTAAAAACTGGTAAAATAATTTACCAGTTTTTTATGTTGAGTAATATAAGAGTGGATATGTAGTATTTTACATACTACTGTAATTTTTCCTCTGTTTTACTAGTATTTTCTGGTAAAACTTTTGCATCCATGGTTGTATTATTAACTGCTTTATCTTTACTTTGTAATGGTAATAAATCATCAGTTTTAAATTCATCTATCATTTTAAATGTTCCACTTGATGGTGCAGCTTCTCCTTTACCTATAATACTGTTATCTCTTGCTGTGATATAATAATCTTTATATGTGTAGTAGTTATTTTCAGCGTTTAGTGCTACAACTCTATATTTACCATAGTAAACATATGAACCTGTAATATTTTGAGCAGTAAATGCAAAATCTTGTGGAACATATGGGTTAAGACCTACTACATAAGCTTCATTTTGACCATTTACTAAAAAATTGTATCTATGACCACCTATTGTATCATCAAAAAATTCTACACTTACAGCAGTAGGTGCATTACAATTCATTTGATATACTGCCATATTTGTGCCACCTGTTATACTAGGATTTATGTAAAGGTCAGTATTTGCAAAAGAAGCTGAACAACCCATTTCCTCAAATGTAGGCACGTAAACTTCTTTATTTTTTTCTTCTGCACAGCCAAGTATCATCATACTTGTAAATGCAGCTGTTATAAGAAATATAATTTTTTTCTTCATTTTTTACTCCATTTGCTTTTTAATTATATAATTTGCAAATAGTGTAATTTTGTGCACAGAAATTCACTATTA
The DNA here is from genome assembly GCA_944325215.1 of uncultured Mucispirillum sp. Classification (GTDB taxonomy): domain Bacteria; phylum Chrysiogenota; class Deferribacteres; order Deferribacterales; family Mucispirillaceae; genus Mucispirillum. The sequence goes on from CALUZC010000008.1 coordinate 32,068, forward strand.
TAGCATATAAAATAGTTTTTTTAGTCTCCGTTTTAATAATAAAACGGAGATGTGTATTATGTCGTCATTCATTAAAACATAGGAATGCTCAATGAATACTTATTTCCACAAATAGTTATTAAAAATATTAATGTAGTAAGTATACGTTTTAAGTTTTATAGCACCAAAGTTTATCTTTTTGGTGGTGGCGGTGGTGCAGGACGAACTTCAACATTGTATGTTGGAGCTGGTGCTGGCCTTACTACCACATGGTTTTTAGGCGGTGGCGCTGGTCGTCTATCAATATGGTTTTTAGGTGGATTTATTGGCCTGCCATATTTATCATAATATACAGGTGGTGGTGGTACTGGGCGGCTGTCATAATTATCATCATCATTATTGTCATCGTCATCATCATAGTCATAACTGCTATATGATGAGCTGCCAGCTAATGAGCTGTGAGAAGCAAGACAACCTGACAATAATAATGATGCTGAACATAAAAATAAAATCAGTAATTTACTCATAAATCCTCCAATAACAGCCACAAAGCACACTACCTTTTTGGCGGTGGTGGTGGAGCTGGGCGAACATCTACATTATAAGTAGGTGCAGGCGCAGGACGTCTATCCACATTATACCCTGGAGGTGGTGGTGCAGGACGCCTGTCAACATATGGTCTAGCTGGTGGTGGAGGTGGTGGTGCTGGACGTCTGTCTACATTATGTCTTGGTGGTGGCACTGGGCGACCATACTCATCATAATACCTTACTTTTTCAACATAGTATGTAGAATTGTATGCATATTGAGCATAATCATCTGATGAAGCAGCATAACTTGATGTTGCAAAAAGAAAGCATGATAATAATGTCAAAACTAAGTAATGCATATCTTTCTCCTTTTACTTTACTTTAATAATATATATTTATCTTTCTCTTATTTTAAAGTATACAGCACAATATGGCTAATTTAAATATAAGCCATTATTATTAACTTTGACAACAAAAATATAAATAAGTTCTCTTTGAAGATAAAGATATATATTTTTACTTTAAAAATTATGTATTATATAAATTATCATATGTAATTATATTATTGCTTCGCCTTTTTCACGCAATGCTACTGCATACTTTTCTATTTCACTGCATAATTCAAAATCATACTGAGATTTTAACTGCTGGGCAGTTTTTGAGCCCATAATTAAATCAAACATATCATTATCATACATTTTCGTAAGCATTTCGTTTAATCTTTCTAATTTTTCATCACTGTAATTATCTTTTACAATTTCCACAATAAACTTTTTCATAAATACTTCATTTTCAAGTATAGCTCGCCTTGCACATTGAAAATATGCTTTTTTATAAAGTGGATTTTCACTCATTTACTACCTACCCCATTGCTTTTTTTGCCAGTTCCACACCTAAATTATATGCTTTCGTATTGCTTTCTGCTGCTCGCTCTGGAAAATTACCTACTATTACTTCCAAAAGCCAGTCGTGTTCTAATATTTTACAAATTTCATTTAATACACCAAGAGTAGCAATATTTGCAGATACTGCACTGCCTAAAAGCTCTTTTACTGATGATGTAATAGGCACTTTATATATGGTGTGTCCATCTTGTTTATACTCATGAACTAATGTATTATCAACTATAATAACTGCATTATCCTTTAAATCAACTGCATATTTATCATACGCTTCCTGAGTTAATGAAATAACTATATCAGGGCTTACTATTTTCGGATAATTTATTTCATCATCACTAATAATAACTTCTGCCTTGCTGGCTCCACCCCTTGCTTCAGGACCATATGACTGGCTTTGAACTGCGTTTTTACCAGCTTTTATAGCAGCAGCCTGAGCAAGTATGATACCTGCTGTAATTATACCCTGCCCACCTGAGCCTGAAAACCTTATATCATATCTCATATATCTGCTCCTATTTCTCTTTAAAGCCAGTTATGGCATCATAGTTTTCCACATATTCTTTTTTGCTTGTATCTTGATGCAGCACACCCGTTATAAATTTGCCCTCTAATTCTTCAGCACTCATTTTTTCTGCCATCTGCTTTGTTACTGCATGGTCTTTCTGCCATAAAAGCATACTAGTTGGTGTTCTCTGGTTATTTTTTCTACCATAACCTGTTGGGCAGCCTGCAATAATTTCTACTACTGATAAACCTTTATGAGAAAATGCTTCCTTAAATAATTTCTCCATAGGTAGTGCATGATAAGATGTGCTTCTTGCCACAAATGTTGCACCTGCTGCTATGGCTAACTTACATATATCAAAATCAGGCTCCAGCATACCATATGGGGCTGTTGTTGCCTTTGCTCCTATTGGTGTTGTTGGAGAATACTGGCCACCTGTCATACCATATATGTTATTGTTAAATACAATAATAGTCATATCAATATTTCTTCTACATGCATGTATAAAGTGATTGCCACCTATGGCACTCATATCTCCATCACCACCTAATGCTACAATTTTTAATGATGGATTTGCAAGCTTAATACCTGTTGCAAAAGCTAAACTTCTACCGTGAGTAGTATGAAGTGTATTAAAATCAAGATAACCAGGCAAACGGCTTGCACAGCCTATACCTGAAGCAATAACTGTTTCGTCTTTAGTCCAGCCCATTTCAGCAATGGCACGTATCATGGATTTCATAATTATACCATAACCACAACCAGGACACCAAATATGTGGTAACCTGCCTTGTCTAATAAATTCTTCGTAATTATAAGCCATACTATTCCTCCACCACTTTTTCTATATCACTTGGAGCAATAGGTTCACTATCTACTCTATATACATGCTTTATCCTGCATTTGCCGCCTGCTGCCCTGCTTACTTCACGAACTGACTGGCCAACACTGATTTCAACTACAGTAATATCTTTTACCTTTGATGCATACATATCTATCTCTCTATCAGGAAACGGCCAAATAGTAAGTGGTTTTAAAAGACCTGCTTTTATACCCCTTGCACGAAGGTTTAAAACAGCATCTTTAGAAGCACGAGCAGAACTGCCAAAAGCAAATATAATATGCTCCGCATCCTCACACATAAAATGCTCTACTTGAACTATATCATCATAATTTTCTTCCACCTTTTTTATAAGGCGTTCTTCCTGCAGGCCTATTAGTTTTGGGCTGTTTGTTGGAAAACCATACTCATCATGATTAAGCCCTGTAACATGGTATCTATATCCTTGACCAAAACTTGCCATTTGTGGCACTAATACACTATTATCATATGGTTTATACTCTTCTGGTGGGCAAGTTGGGCTTTGCCTTTTTATAACTTCCAGCTCACCTTCATTAGGTATCTCTATGGCTTCTCTCATATGCCCAATTATTTCATCAGATAATATAATAACTGGCATACGATATTTTTCTGCTAAATTAAAAGCACGCACTGTCTGGCTAAACTGCTCATAAACTGTTGATGGTGTAAGAGCAATACATGGGTGGTCACCATGAGTGCCCCAGCGTGCCTGCATAATATCAGCCTGACCAGGACCTGTTGGTGTGCCAGTTGAAGGGCCGCCACGCATTACATTTAAAACTACACAAGGAACTTCTGCCATGTAACCATAGCCTAAATTCTCAAGCTTCAATGACATACCCGGACCACTTGTAGCAGTAAGTGATTTCTTACCTGCTAAAGACGCACCAATAACTGCTGCCATAGCACTAATCTCATCTTCCATCTGTATAAACCTGCCACCATTTTTTGGCAGCCATGCTGCAAGCCGTTCTGCCACCTCTGTTGATGGAGTAATAGGGTAGCCTGCATAAAACTTACAGCCTGCATATAATGCACCTAATGCTACAGCATCATTTCCTTGTAAAAATTTACGCTCTCTTACTTTTTCCATATTTATAACCTTGTAACTTCTATTGCAAAATCAGGACAACGCAGCTCACACTGCATGCAGGCAGTACATTTTTCTATATCTGCCACATTTGCTTTGAAATCTTGAATATCTAAAACTTGGGTAGGGCATAAAATAACACATATCTCACAACCCTTGCACCTTTCTTTATGTATAACTATTTCACTTTTTGCCATGCATCTACCCCCACATAACAATATACTATTATTATATTATATAAGTTTTTATAATTTTGTAAAGTAGTATAAATTACTATTTTTATTAACCACTATTTACTGTTAATATATTGTATAATTTTACTTGCTTGATATGATATATTTATGGTATTATCTCATACACTATTTTAAGTAAGGATAATATGAATAATAAATTACATGAATTAATTAATAAATTTTTTACATCGCTTTTTCAAAGTGGTATTTCTGCCACTATTAAAAAAGTATCGCTTTATATCCAAAATAAAATAGCTTTAAATAAACTTTATAAACATTCATTTGATGCCTTTTATCAAGCAAAATATTTACCATCTAACACTACAAATGCCGATGTTTTACCCATTTGTTTTTATAATATTTCCCATATTAATATTACTAACCTTGCATTAAATAAGCCTGTATTTATACACCATTATATGCCAAGACTGCCCCTGCTTTTTACAGAAAGCTTTGTGGAACGTATTAACTACCATATCCGTATTGCTAAAGAATACCAAATATACGGCTTTTGCTATGAAGTAGATGATATTAATAAATTTACAAACTTTTTTAGTAACCTGCATCTTGCTGGTGTAAGTATGCCTTTTTGTATATCTTTACACCATAAACTAACTTTTGATAATATTAAAACAGTATTTAAAACCATTAACCATGATGAATACATTAAACATAATGATAAATATATTATAGTTCTTGACTGCTCATATGATGTAAGTGTAATTGATGAATTCATAAATAGAGTAAATAATGCGTTAACAGGTTTTAATATAGACTATGAATTATGGTTAAAAGTGCCATATGATACTAATATTAATAACAATAAAATTGCTGCTGTTATTAATACATTTAATGAATCATCAATACCACCTGTAAGTTATAGACCGCTTCCCTATATAAGTATCAGCACTCAAAATAAATTATATTATTATTCGCAGGTTGTAGAAAGCTTGTCCCACCATAAAAAAAGCAGTATTCCTGAATATAATATTGTTATTAATGCACAAGATAGGATTATAAATAACGAAGCTACCTTTTATAAATACAGCCTTTTTTATTTTTATAACTGGGTAAAACAAGAATGCGAGTATTTAAGAAAAAATTTTGAGAAAAACAGGCGTTTTCTATTTATTGACTCTTTTAATAACTGGGAAAAACTAAACCATATAGTGCCTGAAAAACATACAGGATACGCATTTTTAAATACAATGTATAGAGCAATGTTTAATAAAAAAATATATGGTAAAAAATTATCAGTTTATGAGCAGGATTTACCAGAAGATGCATATAATACGTCAAAAATATGTGTGCATGCTCATATTTACTATATTGATTTACTTGATGAAATGGTTATGGAACTAAAAAAAATTCCTTATAAATTTGATGTGTATATATCCACAGACAGCTACAAAAAAGCTGATATTATTATGGATATATTCCAAAGAAACCATAAGGAATTTAATGTATTTATTGATGTTTTTGAAAATAAAGGTAGAGATGTAGCACCATTTATAGAGCAAATGCGTTCCATAATTACTAAATATAAATTTATATGCCATATACACTCAAAAAAATCTGTTACAAATATACATGGCGCAGAATGGCGTAACTATCTTTTTGATTCGCTTTTTGGCTCCAGCGAAAACATATCTCATATTATTAAAAATTTAGAATACAATAAAGGGCTTGGAATAGTTTTTCCTAAATCGTTCCAGGTTTTAGAAGAAGCTGCCACTTGGAATTTAAATAAAAAATATGCTGATAATGTTTTGAAAAAAATGGGTATAGATATTATGCTTCCTATACATGGTATAGTATTTCCTGTAGGCAATATGTTTTGGGCTAGGGTTGATGCAATACTCCCATTTTTTACAAATATCCAAATGAGTGATTTTCCAAAAGAAAAAGGTCAGGTTGATGGAACTATCGCACACGCTATTGAAAGGCTTTGGGTATATGTGGCTGAATATAATGGATATACATACAGCTTTTGTGGAAAGTAAACAGTTTTATTACATAAATTATCTCTATTTTACTTTTCAACACACTTTTATTTTACTTTTCAACATACTTTTATTTTACTTTTCAACAGATTTATACTATCTTGTTTCTATAAAACATTAAATATTTCTTATATGTGGGGTATAAAATGGCACTTAAAAGATGGCAGGAAAAAAATATTGAAGATTTTAGAAATAAGAGAAGAATTATACAAATTACAGGTGCTAGACAATGTGGTAAAACAACCACAGCAAAGGCTATCACTTCCCATTATGAAAACCTTTACTACACACTTGATAATAAAACTATTCTTGAAGCATGTAATGCTGACCCTGTGAATTTTCTTACACATAATAAAGATATTATGGTTATTGATGAAGTGCAAAAAGCTCCAGTTATTATTACTACATTAAAACAAATTGTAGATGAAGATACTAGAAAAGGCAGGTACATTATAACTGGCAGTGTGGATATACAGTCCTTACCACAAGTAAATGAATCACTAGCTGGCAGAATAGGAAGAATATTACTAAGAACACTTACTCAAGGTGAAATATTAGAAAAACAACCAGTATTTATTGAAAACTTAAAAAATAATACTTTTAAAAGTAAATATGAATATGATGGTAAAGATGAAATTTTAAATTTTGCTTTAAATGGTGGTTATCCTGAAACATTAGGTTATCCATTAAAAGATATTAAAAACTGGTGCCATGATTATATTACTGCAATACTGGAAAAAGATTTAAAAGATATAGAAAATATTAGAAACCATCAGGATATGAAAAAACTTGTAGAAACAACTGCAGCTTGGAGTTCTAAATATATGGAACAAAATGCCATAAGAAGTGCCTTATCTATTGAAAAACCAACCTTTAATAAATACCTTAGTTTGCTTGAAATGATGTATATTATAGAAACACTTCCAGCATATACAAAAACAGATTACGAAAGAGTTACAAAAAAACCAAAAATATTTATGACAGATACAGCTTTAATTTCATCTATTTTAAACTATACTATGGATAATGTTCGCCTTAATCAAGGTATATCTGGCAAACTTATAGAAACATTTATACACCATGAACTTGCTTCTTTTATGGATTATTACAATGGAGAATACAGCCTTTACCATTTTAGAGATAATGCAGGCCATGAAATAGACTTTATACTACAAGATAATAATGAAAACAATATTTATGCAATAGAGATTAAAGCAGGCTCTAATATAAGCAGAAATGATTTTAAGCATATTAAATGGTTTAATAATAATATTGCAAAAAATAATAATTTTTTAGGTATAATATTGTATACTGGTAAAGAAACTCTTTCTTTTGGTGATAATCTAAAAGCAGTACCAATATGTGCATTGTGGGAGTAAAATATATAAAACATGGTATTGGTATAATACTTCCTATAAGCCATATAGTATTTCCTGTAGGCAATATGTTTTGGGCTAGAGTTGATGCTATTTTGCCATTTTTTACAAATATCCAAATGAGTGATTTTCCAAAAGAAAAATGTCAGGTGGATGACACAATCGCACACGCTATTGAAAGGCTTTGGGTATATGTGGCTGAATATAATGGATACACATACAGCTTTTGTGGAAAATGAAAAATTTAATTTAGTGGTATAAGTGGCTCTATTAAATTTTTATCCTTTGAATAAATTAAAACATCACATTCAAAGCCATCTTTTTGAAACCCGTATTTTTCATATAAATTTGTTACTATCTGATTATCTTTTCTGCTCCATACTTCTATAATATTACCAGTATCTACAATTTTATATAATTTATGAAGCAAAGATTTACCAACACCTTTTAATTCTTCATGATGCTTTTTATCCACAAACCAGTAACGCAGATGATATGTGATTTCGGTATCTAGTTTTGAAAATATTAAACAGCCAGCTATATAACTACCATGTCTGTAAACTAAAATATTTTTATGATTAGCATAATATTCTAATTCACTTTTAGTTAGTATTCTATCTATATATAAATTGAAAATACTTGAATATAATTTTTGGATATTATTTATATCATCTTGTGTGGCATATTCAATATTTATATTATCATCAAAATTAATATCATAATATTCCACCTGCTTATTTAATCGCAGTATACCACCATAATATATAAATTCATTTTCTTCCATTAATCTATTTTTAATATGGGAATTTTTTCTGTATAAACATTCAATTATAGATGGCACACTAAACTTGTCTTTAATATTATTAATAATTGAAATAAGATTATCATATGATAATGTCCAGTAGAAAATGAGATTATATTTATTATTATGCACTACAAGTATTAATGTGCTTTCATGCTCTAAAAAATATGTTTCTGGAAATATATTGTAATAAGTTTCATCATAAGTATAATTACTATAAATATTATTACTAATTTTGCTTAATTTATTAACTTCATACTGTAATTGATTATATGATATATTTTTTATAACATCTAACATTAAATAACAACACCTAAAATATAATATAAATATATTATTGATATATTTTATATAAAAAGCAAGATAGTTTTAAGATTTTATTTAGCCTTATTTTCTTCAATAATAAATGCTGGTCTATTTCTAACCTCTTTATAAATTTTTCCTATGTATGCTCCAATTATTCCTAATGATAATGTGATAATTGCTCCAACCATATTAATTATACTTAATATCAGTAAATTCCAGTGTACTGCTTTATTTAATATTGAAATAACTAAAAATCCAATAAAAAATAATACAAAAATAGCAGAAAGAAATATTCCAGACCATAGAATATAAGTCAATAATTTGGTTGTTGTAGTAGTCATACCATCTATTGCAGTATCAAATAACTTTATAAAAGACCATTTACTAGAGCCACCTATTCTTGCTTTTCTATCATAAAATACTTTAGTGCTTTTATAACCAACAGAAGGTATCATACCTCTTAAATAAAGATTTTTTTCGTTTGTTTCTTTTAATACTTCTACAATCCTTTTACTAATTAATCTCACTTCACTTTGATTTTTAATTGTTTCACTGCCTAATATATCCATGATTTTATAGAATAAATTACCAGCTAAAGTTCTAAACCAGCCATCGCCTGTTCTTGATTTTCTAACTGCATATACTGTATCATTGCCATTTTTATATTCATTAATAAGTTGGTATATTACTTCTGGATCTTCCTGTAAATCACAATCAATAGTTATATAAGCATCTGCTTCACAAGTATATAAACCTGCTGTTAATGCACCTTGTAAACCAAAATTTCTTGCCAAAGAAATACCTTTTACACCATCATCTTTACTTATAAAAGATTTTATAATTTCCCACGAAGAATCTTTTGAACCATCATTTACATAGCAGAGATAACTTTTGTTTGATATGATTTTTTTATCTTTCATATCATTTAAAATATTATAAAAAACTTTATGTGATTCATGTAATATATTTTCCTCATTATAGCATGGAACAATAATAACTAATACAGGGTTTTCCCTATTCATTTTCATTTACCTCATATTTACGTTTAATATTCTCATTTATATACATCAATAAATCATTCATTGTATTTGCTTTGTTATATAAATAACCAGTTTTATCTTTTGAATAAATTGTTTTTAAATCGTATATGGTTGGTTTATCTTGTATTATATTATTAAAATCTTTTTTAAATACATTATAATACAATTCACTTGCCTGTATTGGTTCAGATACAATATTTATTACTTTTATATCTTTATCAATAACCATACATATATCTTGCCATAATTTGTGAAGATTATAAAATTGATATAAATTTCTAGAATCAGTAAAATTTAGGGCATTAAAACTATTTTGAAAAAATAATTCCCTAGCCTTTATTAATAAGTTTCTATCTTGTGTATTTAATTTATAAAAGTTATTATCGTATGTGTATATTGAACGAATAAAATCATCATTAATTGATTTATTAAACTGTTCTTCCTTAATCATTGGTGGAATAATATTAATTATATCATATATAAAATTTTTTTTAAGATTATCACCATATAATGCAGGTATTCTTATAATAGCATAATCATTAATATTTTCCTTTACCCAATTTTCAAGATAAAACCTGTTTTTTCCATATGTGTGGTTATCACTTGGATTAATATTATATAATTCATCAAACCCTACAGGTGAAGGATATACATCAACTGTTGAAATAAGTATCAATTTTTTTGTTTTAATCTTCTGAAGATTACATATTGTATCATCTATATGCTGCTTATCTTTATCAGCATATAAATTAGCTAAATATTTTGTGCCAGTTACGCCTGCATAAACTACAATATCATAAGTATTATCTGAAATATTATTAATATTTTTACTATTAAATAAATCTGTAAAACTATATGATTTATCTAAATTAGAGCCTACAAAACCTGTGTAACCTACTAATGCTGTTTTCATATATCCTCTTAATTTTTATTAATTTTATTTATTGAATCATAAGAATATGAGCTTTTATTATTAATAAGCCCTAATATCATAGAAAGATACCTTATAATAATAGAAGCTAAACCAAATAATACAAAAAACGATATGGATACTATCCACATTAAAGTCATCCAGCCACCAGATACATCTAAACCTAATATTTTTACAAAAAGGCTGTATATCATTGTTGCAATCATTAAACACATCATTATAAATGTTGCTGCCATAGATATTTTATATCCTATATTAGTAAAAGCAATAATAGAATCAATTGCCAAATTTTGATTATACAAAAACCCCTTATTTATATTATTTTTACTTAATGGTTTATAAGTAATATGAGCATATTTTAAACCACAGCTGTAATATACTACTTTCCTGTATACTATATTTGATGTGTTTTGGTTAATTCTATTTATACCACGCCTTGAAAGTATTCTAAATCTTTCACTTTTTAACTTATCCTGCCCACCAAATTTATTAAGTAATGAATAAAACATACTGGATAATAAACTATTATTTTTATTAGGTGATGCTGCTACAATGTCATAACCTTGTAGTGATTTTTGGTATATATCCATAATAAGTGATAAATCATAATCAATAATACATGTATCAAATTCATATACAAAATCACCGATTGCAAAATCCACCCCTGCAAGCATTGATTTTTCAAGCCCTTGTTTATAACTCATATTAATAATATTTACAGTTGTGTTCTCAAATGTTTTTGATACATCTTCTATAATTTTAACAGAATTATCTGTAGAGCAGTCATTTACACATATTATCTCATATTTTTCAAAGCAGCCGGATATTTTTTCGTTAACTGACTTTAAAAAATACTCTATTTCTTTTTCATTATTATAAACATATACAACTAAAGAAATAAAATTTTTCTCTTTATCTGAAATCATAAAATCACCTCATCTAAATCATACACCGTGTTTATTTTTCCAGATAATACACTAATAAATTTAGGTTTTTCTGAAAATACTTTAATAATTGTTGGTCTTGAATCATCTATTTCTGATGCCTGTAATATTGGCTTCATAGAAAACAAACTGCTGCTGTATGTGAAATTAGAATATTTCTCATTTAAATATTTTTTTGCAAGACGGGACATATATGGATATGCTGTTTGTGGCTTAAAATCACATTCATTACAGTTACCCAAAAATTCACTGGAGCAATAGTCACTATTACATAATTGCTGGCATTTAAAAGTTGGCAGATAATCATAACTTGTAATATGTGGTGTAAAAGTAACAGAAGTAAGAGAATGCAGTCCTGTTTTACCAAAAGGCATAATAGAGAAAAATGGACCGTCCATAACAGTTATCCCCACATCTTTTAATGCACCATTAGTATTGCAAAGTATTATTTCGCATAGTTCATACTTTATTTTTAAGGGCTGAAAATCAAGCTTATTTATAATTTGGTTTACTGAAGCATATGTAGTATTTAATATAAACTCTGTTTCAAATTTACTTCCATCTTTTAATGATATAATATATTTATCATTTTCTTGGATAATAGTATCAATATACGCATTGTATTTAATTTCCACATTTTTATATGTACGTATTTTATTATATAGATATTCTAATAGTAGTTTTGCATCATAAGTATATTCTTGTGTTTCAAATACACCATCACACATACCAGCATTAAAGTATTCATATGGATTAACTTCTGAACACATAACATTTGTATCCATGCAAAATTTTCTAAACTCTTTAGCATTGGTCCATGAAAAATTTGTACTTGTTGCATATATTTTTTTAAAGTTTTTTTCTATACAAAACCCATAATCTTCAACAAACCTTTCAAAATAATTTCTTGATTTAATAGCTGTAGAGTATGAGCGTGGATAATGGTAGCCCATATGAACACGAGCCTGGTTTATATATGTAGCACGCATAAAAGGGGCAGCATCTCTTTCAAGCACTAATATGCGCTTGCCAAATTCCCCCCCCCTAATTCTTCCAATTAGTTCGGCAGAATATAAGCCGTATAATCCTGCACCTATTATTATTACATCGTAATTTATGAACAGAATTTTTTAAAACCCAAAAATTTTATATATTTTATTTCGATAATTAATATAGTCGTCTTTGTGAAGAATCATCTCGAATGCTGGACAACCTGATACTAATATTTTGTTTGTAACCTTTGCACCAAAGCTTTTCCAGAAATTTAACACTGTAGTATTAGATTCTAATACACTAAGTATCATAGAGGTAACTTTAAAGTTTTCTAAACAAGTATTGATTGCAAGAATCAAACCTTCAACATTTTCTATGGGCGAACCAACTGCTACGTATCTACCAACTTCAAAAATTTGTTTATCCTCATCAATATTATAAAATCCCACTACCCCAACACTACGTTCTTGAAAATTTTTTATGATAAAAAAATAATCACCTTCTTTTTTTCTTTGACTATTAATCCAGTTTATTTGGTCTTGAATAGTATTGTCTAATTTGGGAATACGACCGTCTGTATTATTAACATTGCGTATCTGCAATGTAAATTCCGCATCTTCAATATCTGCCGATTTTAAATAGACCACTTTTCCATGAATATCTTCCATTATTGCCATTATTTTATCCTAATTATTATTGTATTAATAACTTATCCTTAGCTACCATTTATTCCATAAACTTAGCATTTTATACAATCTAACTTTTTTCATAGCTAGCATGTTTTACTGAATAAGTCAAGCTGTTATATAATATATCTATTGCTCATTAATTTGTATTAAATATCTACCATTCTAATATTTTACCTGTTTATTGCATAATCATTCTTCTCATTTATCCATATACTATCAACTACTTCTCTATTTACTTTATCATAAACTACAAAATTTAAACCTTCTTTATTTTTACTTACTTCTTTACCACTTATATTTATAGTAGATTGACCATCTGATTTTATAAAAATATTTGTTATACCATTTATTTTACCTTTATAAGAAACTGCTATATTTGATATTTCTTCATGAAATACGGTATTATTATCAATTATTGCTATATAATTCATATATGGATTACTTGTATTAATTTTAGATAACCCTAAATCTTCTAAATTCTTTTTTAGTGTATCAGGTATTTTATTTAGTATATACCCGTTTGTAGATAGCATTATAGTATAATTATCAAATGTAGCAAATTTTTTCCACTGAGAAAATTCTTGCATAGTTCTTATTTCCATTTCATTTCTCTGTCTTTTATATATAGTGTAATTTTTATTCCATTCATCGTACTCTGAACTATTATGATGTGAGCTAATAGTATACTTTTCCATAGCATACTTTATTAGATAATCACTCACTTTTTCTCCACCATATACATTTACATGGTTTATATCAAAAAAATCATTTTTATAATCAAGAGCTATCTCTTTCCATAATTTATTAAAGTTTATATATGTTATATTACATGGTGCGATTAATTGTTCAAACAAAAACGAACGTTCATACCTATGCTGTGTTGTAGTAGGTGGGCACCAAAAAATCACATTGAGCTTATTATCTTTTACAAACTGTGCAATTTTATTGATTATATTTATACTTTCTTCACTAAATGAATATTCTCCAGTATTTACTAAATTTACTTCCTGTGCCTGTCGTATAAAGTTAGGGTTACTACCTAACAAATAATAAGTTAGCCTATTGTTAATAAAATCTTTTTCTGTAAGTTCTTTCCATCTAGAATGAAATTGGTTCATTATAAAATAATATAATATATCTTTATAATTACCTTTTGTATACTGTATATACTTATATCTCGTGATAAAACTTAAATGCCATTGATATATTTGCTTTCCCCAGTTATTTTCTATTGGAAAGCTATTATCTGTTATTGTTGTTATATCAAAAAATATAACTTTTGGATTATATTTTTTGATGTCATTTAACAGAAAATATGTTGTTAACCGTTGGTCATTGTGTGCATTATTGTAACTTGTAATTCCAAATTTATTCCATATATACATTGGAGAAATAGCAAAATATGTGGTAGATGGACCTAACCAAATTACATCAAGTTGATTATTATTCTTAAAATAATCAATAGAATTATATCCATTTTCTTTTGGTAATAATGTATATGCAATTGTTAAAAATATCATGTTTAACAAAATTAAAAAAATTATTACTTTAATTATTTTTTTCATACTATCCTCTAAAACTGAAAGTATATAAACTGTGTCGCATCATATTCTGGACCATATATACCAAATGTTAGTATTCCAAATATTGCAAGTAAATATACTAACCATCTAAAAACTAAATTTTGCTGTGCTAAACTTTCCCTTATCTTTATACCTCTTTCCTGCATAAATGATACTACCCATAATATCATTATGGAAAAACATAGCACCCAAAAATCTTTTCTATCTAGCCCCATATCATATAAGGAATTATCAAAAAATATCCATGGATTCCACACACTAAACATTTGCTTCCACATTTCATATGCTGTGTGAAAATCTGGTGCTCTAAAGATTAAATAACCTATATTTACAAGTATAAATGTTACTATCATGGCTGATAATCTAAAACTAAAACATTTAGTATTTACCTTCAATTTTTTATATAACTTCTTTTTATATGGATTAGTTATCTCTGCCATTACTATACAAAATCCATGATATAAGCCCCACACAACATATGTCCAATTTGCTCCATGCCATAATCCACTTATAAAAAATGTTACCATTATTGCAAAATAATTTCTTAAATTGCTCAATTTTTTACCACTAAAAATAATTGGTAAATAAACATAATCTCTTAACCATGTTGATAAAGATATATGCCACCTGCCCCAGTAATCTTGTATTGATGTAGCAAAATATGGGTGGTTAAAGTTTTGCATAAGTTTAAAACCCATTACCCAGGCTGCTCCCATGGCTATTGCTGAATATCCTGCAAAATCGCCATATACCTGCACTGCAAATGCTACTACTGCTATGGCTATTTCTATGCCTGCATAAGCTTCATAATTTTCAAATACATGGTTTACTAATATAGCTGCTCTATCTGCTATTACCATTTTCAAAAAATAGCCAAAGAGCATTAGTAGTAAACCATCTCGCATTCTTTCAAAGCTAAATGTATGCTTCTGGCTTACCTGCACTAATAAATTTTTACTTCTTTCAATAGGACCTGCTACCAACTGTGGAAAAAATGATACAAAAAGGGCATACTTTAAAAAATTACGCTCAGCATACACTTCTTTTCTATATATATCTATTGTGTAACTTAATGCCTGAAAGGTATAAAAGGATATACCTACTGGCAGTATTATATCAAACTTCGGCTGTATTAATTGAATATGCAGTGCTGAAAGTAATATATTTATATTATCTACTGCAAAATAAAAATATTTAAAGAAAAATAAAATTGAAAGGTTTAATACTAAACTTAATATTACCCATAATTTCTTTAATTTGTCAGCATTGTCTTGTTTACTATTATTCGCCTTATCTATTAAGATACCACTTAAATATGTTATGAAGGTGGAAGTAAGCATTAATAAAGCATATACTGGGTTCCAAGCCATATAAAAATAATAGCTGGCAATTAAAAGCCATATATATCTTACTCTATGGGGTATAATAAAGTAAAGAATAGTAACTATTGGGAAAAAAAGTAGGAAATTGATTGAGTTAAAAAGCATCTTACTAACCTCGATTATATATAACATTAAATAATTCATTATGCAATCAAAATATTAATTACTTGACTTTTACTTTCATTTTCTATACAATCACCTGATATCTTTATTTTGGAAGGTTATAATGAAATATATAAATTATAAAATAATAATAGTAATTTTACTTAGCATCCTTATTACACCTTATATTAATAATTTTATACTTTATTATTTTACAAGCGATGTAAATATCAAGATATATAAATCAACACTGTCAAATGAAAATGAAGTAAATGCAGTATGGGGATATGGCTTCGGTTCTTATATCTATAATAATGTTAATGCTGATTTATGCAAAGTCAATATGTGTAATAATACAGAATATTTAACACCACCACCTCACAATAGAGAGTATATTAAACTGAATAAAGACGGCTTTATGTCCGTAAATATTAAAAACTCTCCGTTTTCATGGATAGGAATTTATAAAGGTGTTGATGCTGGTAAGTTTGATATATATATAGAAGATAAATTATATAAAACTATTGATGCTAAAATTACTTATGCACAATCTCCAGAAACTAGAACTTATTTATTTGCAAATAGCAATAGTGTTGTATTACTTTGGTTCTTAAAATTAGCTATTTTTTATGTATTCACTGCTGCATTTATTTATTTTCTTTTATTATTATTTGAAAAAATATTAAAAATCAGTTCTTCATATAATATAAAAGAAAAACTACTACAACCTCATAACTCTCTTTTTTCTTTTATAATATGGTTTCTTTTTTCTTTTATACTTTTTTCTGTATGGATGAACTTTGATACTACTTGGTTAAAAGTAGGTGATGCTAAATGGTATGCTTTTTCATATGAAACATGGAATGGTAATCATATTTTTGATATTAATAATTATGCAATTAATCAAACATTTACTCCAAGAGCTTATATTACAGGAATAATTCCTTACATTGCATATTTAATATCTTTTCAAAGTATACCTTTATACTACTATATATATTTTATATTTGCCGCTTTTTTTATATCACTTTTTATGAATATTATTATTCCTAAAATCTATGAGCTTTTATCAGGGAAAAAACCTGCATTTATACAAACACAAGTATTTGCACTTATTTTCTTTTTCTATTGGTGGAATTATATATATGATTTTATAGTAGATGTTTATGCTGTTTTATTTTTATCACTTGCTTTTATGTCTTACTTGCTTTTTAAACAAAAACAAAAAATGTCATATATAGTTTTAGCAGGAATATGTTTATCATTATCTATATTATATAGAAATTCGTATGTAATGTTTTTATATTTATTATGCTTTATATTTATAATTCAATTATTTAGAGTGAAATTTATTAGTATATTCCATAAAAATTACTTATTTATATTATTTTTTATAATTGGCATTATAATTCCATGTATACCACAAATATATATTTCCTATATTCATGATGGAATATTTAGTTTATATGGATATGACAAAGTTGGTGTATACACAAGTCCAACTCAAACTTTATCTAGTGAACTTACTAGCTGGTCCTTATATAATATTACTGGCTGGCCATGGGTATTACCAAATGGTATTATGCTTTCCCATTTAAATGATATAATACCATTTAGCGATGCAAAAGAAATGAATATTGCTATGGTATTACTAACTTATTTTTCTAATATGTTCTCTGCTTTATTTGTTTTGATAAATAAATTCTTATATTTTATTTTTCCAACTCAAATTATAGTTTATCGTGAACAAACATACAATATTTTACTTCATTCATTAATATTTTACATACCTAGAATATTAAATATTTTACTTATTTCATTATTTTTACTTGCTTGTTTAAATAGGAATTTTCGTGAAAGATTTATATTTAATAAAAAATATATAATATATTATTTCTTTATATTTATGTTTATCGCTATAAATTTATTATTTCATGTAGAAGTAAGATATATATTACCTGTATATGTTCTGTTTTATTATATAATTTCATACCATATTATAGCTAAATTTTTTAATAGTTCTAATAAATTAAATATTATTCGAAACAATATTAAACCATATTCAGCAATTGTATTTCTTATGACATATATATATTTTAATTTATTTACATAATATAGATATGGTAATTCTATAATACATCTTTTTTTGCAGTATATTATAGGATTACTATTATAATGTTACATATATTTTTTACAATTATCGCCTATATAAAATATTTTGTTGCTATTATTTCTTAATACTAAAGTAGAAAATGTATCATATTTATTTATGCAAGCTATTCTTATATATATTTTACTTTCTGTATGAGGAATATCCACCCATAATACTCCCGATTTATTAATAGAGTATTTTTTTTGATTTACTATTGCATCATCTGTAACTACTTCCACCATAAACTCTGTTTTATATGGCACTATCATAAAAAGTGCGATACTGCTATTCTCACCTTTATTATCTATAAACCATTCACTATATGGACTACCCATTGCATTATCTTGTAATACTAAATTTTTTATTATTTTCTTATCATTATTTAATAAGATATCATCAAGATACTCTTCATCAATCATCTTAATTATCTCTAGGATATTATATTTTTTATTATTTTTAATATATTGATCTATGCTCAGCTTTATTTTATGTGCCTCAAACAACTCATCATATTCTTCGATTACTTTGTTGTATTTTTTTTCTACTTCATCTATTTTATTTAACAAATATTTAATGATATTATTTCTATCATATTTAACTGTCTGCCATGATTGTTTTAATATTTGATACTGTGATATTTCTTTCATTAATTTATCAGCTTGTTTTTTGCTGGTATTCAACTCTTCATCATTCACTTCACTTTTACACACTAGTAAGCTATATTGTATCATACTGCATATATTCCTAAAATTTTGCAATAGCATCATTTTAACTTCATCATCAAAATCATTATATTCTGGATAAAATATCAACTCTTGATTTAAAACCCTAAAATCCATTATCTGAGAACTATAATCTGATTCTGATAAGCCCCATAAATTCCCTAAACTTGGTATCTCATAATAGATTTTCATTTTATCAAATGGGGGGGGGATTATTTTATCTTTAGTAAAAAATCTAAAGGTATGCTCATTAAATGGTATCTTATGGTATAAATTTGCAATATTACTACTTTGATTTTCATATGGAGCTATTATATTAACTATAGCTTTATGCTTACATATTCTGTATATCTCACTCATTATATGATGAAGATCTTCCAAATGCTCTAAACTATGAATTGCTAAAATAACATCAACACTATTATCATCAAAAGGTAATCTTTTATTCATATCCGTTACAATATCAACACCAGGCAAATCATCCCTATCCACACCTATGTATCCATTGTGTTTGTTTGGACCACAACCTAACTCAACTTTAACCAATTGTTTCATATCATCTTTATACATAAAATTATCCCTCATGATCTAATAATATAACCCTGAATTTACAACATAACTTCCATCACTATTTTTCAGAATTTTTACACATGGTGGTATAACATAGAACTCTACTTTGCATTTTAATTCTGTTGTGGTCATAATATTCAACTTTTTGAAATTAAATAATATTTTATCATCAGCAAATTTTATATTTGTAACAATATCTCTTATTATATAACCCTCTCTCTGTATTACTAGCCTAGCTACTATATCATTTTCTATTTCGTCTACCATAATTTTAATTTCTATGTGATCTATTGGATTACTTACCATATATTTAAATTCTATTTTATTAATTTTTTTTGTATATTTTACTGTCTTATTGTTTATAACTTTTGTTATATATTTAATATTATTATTATGAATATTGTTATTAAAAAGTGATTGTAACTTATTTTCTATTTCTTGTATTTCTTGGTAATATTGTCTATTTTCTAATATATTTTTTATTACTGTATAGTTATACTCCAAATCTTTTCTGGTATCAAGTATATTATTTTTATATTTACTACTATTTTCTATAATTTGATAAACTAATTCAATATTATCATATGCATCTATATCTACAAAACACCTGTTTATTTCCTTTGCTAAAAATCTACTTTTATAGTATTCAAAATTATGATTCTTACCAATATGCATAACAACATCTATTTCTAATTCTTCAAGATGTGCCCTTTCATTTATTATATTATTATACTTATTTAGTTGAAAATACTCCTTATTTACATTATCCTGCTCACTATATATATATATATAACTATATACTCTTATATTATATTTTTTTGATATATCATCTAATATATATGTAATCCTTTTGTAATCTCTACTATTTAGATTCTTCATTGGTATTAATATATTTATTATATTTGTATATATTTTATTATTTAAATTTATTTCTTTCAAAATAGGTCTTATTGTATATATATTTTTATCCTGAAATTGATTACTTATTTCATATGGCACTAATATATGCTCGCTATTTTTACTAATATTTTTTAAATTTCTCCAATTTCTATAATGTGTAAATAATATATAAGGTATTTTTAATTTTTTTATAACTTTTAACCATTGGAAACCACTATCATGTATATCATCTAAAATTACAAGATCTATACCTGATAATTGATAAAAATCATAAAAATTTTTATCTATCATTTTTATTGAAATATCTTTACTATTTAACCTATATAAATAAAGATAAAATATATCTTCATTTATAAGATCTGTTATATATAAAATTTTTTTTATTTGTTTTTGCATTATCTTATTTTCTATATTTGAAAACATATTACCATATATACTATAACTATCTATTTTTTTATTACTATATCCAACAATTTCATCATTAAAAAATGTTATAAATACATCTAATTTTTCTACCACAGCACTTGATACTTCTTCTAATAAAAGATTTTTGTCTTTATAAAGCTCTTCTATTATATCCTTTTTAATAATACTACCTGAAATTTCAAAAAATACTTCTTTTTTGATAAATAGATTTTTACGGCTATTATATTCAATATAATGATTCTTATTATCACTAAAATATCCTACAATTATACTGCAAATTATATCATGGTTTTCTTCTATTAGTTTTGATCTGCAATTATGAAAATAATAGTTATTGTAACTTATTGGTTTGTCAATAAATACTATAAATTCACTTGCAATTTGGCTAATAAAATCTTTTATAGATAAATTGTCTACTATATCTATATATTTGATATTAATATCATCTCTTTTAATATGATATAGTATAGCATTGTTATATGTATGCTGCAGCTCTTTGTTGCATATAATCATTAACTGTATATTTCTAATTGTTTGTTCATTGATACTTTTAATAAGCTTTTCTATATCTTCAATATTATTTTCTAACTTTATAACCAGGGATATATTAGGTTTTATTTTATTTTCCATATATTAACCTATTTATTTTATTAAATATTCTTCTTACTATATTACATAAAGCTATATGCATTTGGTAGTTTTCAAACTCATACAGTATGATATATATATATTTAATATATTTTTTATTTGTAATTCTATAATTCTTTTTTGGTAAATTATATATAGCAATAGAATTATTTATACTAATTTTCCTATTAAATGGTATTTGATTAATTAATTGTTTTTCTATTTCTTCTTCTGTATTGTTTTGACGTAAGTATTCATTGGCATTATTTATAATATTATATCGCAAATCTTTATTTTCTATAAGTTTAATTATAGTATTTTTCCAACTAATAGGATTATTATCGCATAATAAGCCATTTACTTCATTTTTTACAACTAAATTAAATGGAGGAACATCTGAATATATTCCTGCCATATATCTACTAGCATACTCAAGAAACTTATTATGATATTTACATGCTGTAAAATAATTTGACTCTAAAGGTGCAAGCCCAATATCCCATGATAAACTCATCATTGCTGCTTTATATTCATCATAATCTTTTGTCATTGGGATATATTTTACTTTACTTAATCTATTTATTAATGATGGCTTTGCCCCAAAAAATTCAAAATACACTTGTTCTTTGTATATTTCTTCTATTTCTACTAATACATCACTTAATAAATAGTCTATATATTCAGCATGCCCAATACCACCTGAAAAACCAATTGTTATTTTATCTTTGTTTTGTTGGGGTATATTTTTTGTTTTATCTAGTAAAAGTGATACTGCTTGTATATGCGCATTTTGTGAAAATATATATCCGTATCTATCTATTATTAGCTGACTTGATGACCATAAGCAATCTGAATAACTCATAATTTTCCTTATTGTTTTTTGAGTTCTTTGTTGTCTAAATATTCCATTACTTCTAATTAAAGGTGGAATATTTATCAGATCATCATCTAAAAAATATACTATATATTTATTCCTACTAAATGCATATTCTACTATTTCTAATTCATAAAAATGGCTAAATCTACAACAAACCAGTATGTCACACCAGTCAATATCTTTTGATGATGCCTCCCTATTTCTCATATATCTTAAATTTATGTATCCACTATTTTTTAATTTTAACAAAGGCTCCTTTATACCTAAGTCAAATGATGGCATATATTCCATTGTTAAGGCTAAAACATTATTCATTATATACTACCATCTTTACAATGATTTAAATAAAAGTTTATTGAATTATCAGGTGTGCCATCATACATAATAGCATGATTACCTATCACAATACATCTATTACACATTTCCTTTATTAAATCTAAACTATGCGAAACCATTACTACTATATTTGCATTATCAATTAAATTATTCATTCTTTTAACTGCTTTATCAATAAAATTAACATCTCCACCTGCAAAAATTTCATCGATTAATAATATATCTGCATCAACTTCTGTAGCAACAGCAAATGCAAGTCTTCCATACATTCCTGTTGAGTAATATTTAATTGGCATATCAATAAATTCATTTAATTCTGAAAAATCTATAATTTTACTCTCAATTTCCTGCATCTGCTTCTTAGTAAAACCTAATATTGCACCATTAAGATATATATTTTCTCTTCCTGTTAATTCTGGATTAAAACCTGCACCTAACTCAATTAACGGCACTACCTTGCCTGAAACATCAATAGTTCCTTCTGTTGGTGTATATATTTTTGATATTAATTTTAAAAAGGTACTTTTTCCTGCACCATTTAGCCCTATTATACCGAGCCTATCACCCTTATTTATTTCAATATTAATATTCTTTAATACCCATAAATCATGTTTATTTTCACTATATCGTGATTTTTTAAACATATTTACAAATGCTTCTTTAATTGTTAATCCTTGATCTTTATATATTCTTAGTTTAAGTGATACATTATTAAAAACAATCCTACTCATTTATAACTCCATCTTTTATAAACGATAAACAATATTTTGCTCATTTTTATAAAATATAAAGATGCCAACTAGAAAACATGAAAACGCAATCAATACTGATATAGTAATAGTTTTTAAATCAGGAAAAACATTATTATATATTGGAGCTCTAAAAAGTTCAATTATATAATACACAGGATTTAAGTAAAATAGATACCTTATTTTTTCTGGAATAAGATTTATAGGATATAATATAGGCGTATAATAGTACCAAACACTTAAAATGATACCTACAATATATTTCATATCTCTAAAATATACATTCAATATTGAAATAATCAAGGCATTACCTAATGTAAAAATATACAATATCATAAAAGATATAGGTAAAAATATTAGACTTAAGGATATTTTAGCACCAAGCCCTAGCATAATAACAAACAAAGCACCCATGGAAAAAAGCATTGTAATAAAGTTTGATGTTGTTGATACAACAGGAAAAATAACTTTGGGTATATAAATTTTTTTTATATAACCTTCATTATTAATTATTGCAACACTTGATGTATCTATTGACATGGCAATAAAATTCCATGGAATAAGCCCTGCAAATAAAAATATTGCAAATTCGTTTAAATCAAACCTCATTATTGTACTAAAAACTATTGAAGTGATTGTCATAGTAGCAATAGGGTTTAATAATGACCAGAAAAAACCCAGTAAGCTCCTTTTGTATTTAATAGTAAGATCCTGATTTATAAAATTCATTATGATATAATGACTTGTTCTTATATCATTAATAAATTTATAAAGCATCATTACCACTCGTATAGTTATTTACAACCTCCGCTATTTTCAGAATATCTTCTTCACTAAGCCACAAATGAAGTGGTAATGTTAATATGTGATTTGATACTTTCTTTGCTTTTGGGCATGTATCTATATCCTCGTGAAATAGTGAATATTCTCTATTATCCCTATAATGAACACCAGCATATATTTCATGTTTTGCTAGTTCATTCATTAATCCATCTCTATCTTCTACCTCAATTTCATATATATGATAGCTACACTCATCTTTATATGGTGCATCAATAATTCTCACCTTATCATTATTTTCAAAACATTTATCATATGTTCTTGCTAATTTTCTTCTATACTCATTATCCTCATCAACATATTTAAGTTGAACAATACCTATCGCTGCAATGATTGAATTTCCATGATACTTATATCCTAAATAATCTACACTGTATCTCCATTTATATGTTCCTTTATCATTACTTCTTGTAAAAGTATCTTTATTTATCCCTAACCATGTTAATTTGCGACATAAAGCATCATAATCATTTGATGAAAAACATATCATTCCACTATCAGATGTAGGTAAATTCTTCACTGCTTGAAATGAATATACCGTTACATCTACTCCATCCCATGTACCAGGAAAAACACCATTAACTCTTGTTCCTGTCATATGTGCAGCATCTAATATTAATTTTAGGTTATATTTTTTACACAACTGCACTACTTTCTCTAACTGCCCTACACGACCACCATAACCTACAAAAATTACTGCTTTTGATCTTTTAGTAATTTTCTTTTCAAGATCAACTGGATCAATACATAAATACTCATCTACATCAACAAATACAGGCACCATAGATTCGTATAATATAGCATGGTTAGTAGAAACAAATGTAATTGGAGTTGTCAATATTTCATCTTCATCTGACCAGTTGTTTTCCATTTTAAGTATCTTTACTGCAAGATGTAAACCTGCTGTTGCAGAATTAAGAAAATGGGCATTATTATGATTAGTATACTCTTTCCATTTATTTTCGAATTCAACAGTTTTAAATCCCAATCCTGTCCAACCAACTTCCAGGCACTCCTTAATTTCTTCTAGACATTCTTCAACACGATATTTTGGTTTTAATACTTGAATAGCCATAATAATCCTCCTTGCAATTCATTAAATTAATTAATAAATCAATATTACAAAATAAATATAATTATATAGTAAATCATCTTTTATTTGTTTATATAATTATAATTATTAAATAAAATGATAGATAATAGCATTTATTTTCTATCCTTTTTTAGCCTTACGCTATGTATTTCTTCTTCACTTACAAGTTCAATTTGTTGTGGTATTTTATAGGACTCCAGCTTACCTTTTGCAAATTCTCTCATTCTTTTTTGGAAATCTTTTTTACTTTCATCAGTTGATATTTTAAATTTTGCAAAAACAATATTTCCCATTAAAGGATTTTCTTCCCCTCTTACAGCAATATCTTCTACTCCAGGCATCTCTAAAAAGAAACTTTCCACTTCTGCAGGGTAAACTTTTTCTCCACCCACATTTATAATTTCTGATTTTCTGCCTAATATTTTAAAATATTCACCATCTTGCTCTACCATATCCATAGTCATAAACCAGCCATCTTCTGTATATGGGCTTGGTGCATTTAAGTAACCTAACATACCAGAATTTGCTTTAATTTCTAGCATGTTATTTCTAACTCTCGTTTCAAATCCTGCACCACCTAATTTTACCCATAATGAATCATTTGATTTTGATTTGGTATCTAATATACCAACTTCTGATAGTCCATAAGTTTGCAAAATTCTAATATTTGGAAAAAGGCTGCTAAACCTTAATAAAGTGCTTTCTGGCATTACTTCTGTTCCATAAGATACTGTTTCTAAAGATGATAAATCATATTTTTTATATGCTTCTGATAATAATATCATATTAATAAATGTAGGTGAAACAGGTAGAGTTTGAACTTTATATTTTTCTACTATTCTTAAAACATTATCTGGAGTTCTATCTCTAATAGTTATAACACAGCCACCATTTGAAATATTATAAAATAATGTATTTACTCCACCAATATGGTCAAACATTAAAAATGTAATCATTCTTTTTGTTTTGCGTTCTATTTTAAATTTTTCTAAAATTTTTGCAAAATCATGTAAAGCACCTTTACTAACACCAGTTGAACCAGAAGAAAACAGTATTAAGCCTGGGTGGTTAATTTCTCTTAATGATTTATATAGTTCTGGTTCACTAGTATTATATTTTCTTTCAGTAATGCTTACAAGCTCTTCATCATCTAGCACAATAACATATTTTGCTTGAGCTATCTTTATAAACTCTTCTTTTTTATCTTTTAAAGCTTTAGTAAGAGGGACAATTATACAGTTTTTATTGATTAATGCAAGCAAATAAGCTGTTGATATCGGAGAGAAATCACCTTCTAATGATACTACATCTCCATTTTGAACATTATTTTCATCAAGTATTTGCAATGCTTTATTGTAATGTTCTAATACTTGACTGTATTTATATACTTTATCTTTTAAAATAAAAGCATCTTCATTTTGAAAATCTTGCATTTTTTTAATTATAAATTCTGCATACATTACTACATACCCCCAAGATATAACTTTTGCCCTGTAATGCTGTGACTTTCTTCTTTTAAGAAAAAGTCTATAATATTTATAACATCTTTAATAGTTCCTAATTTTTTTAAAGTTTGCGAATTTATAAGTTCTTCAATTTTATGTTTTGGGACATTTTTTATTAAATCCGTCTCTATAGGACTAGGACCAACAGTATTTACAGTAATACCAAACTCTGCAAATTCTTTTGCCAAAACATCTGTAAGGGTAACTATGGCCGCCTTTGAAGCTGCATAAACTGCTTCTCCAGCTAACTTTAATGGAACTGCTACAGTGCTAAAATTTACAATTCTTCCATATTTATTTTTTTGCATTAATTTTGCTGCTTCCCTACAAAATAAAAATGTACCCATAACATTTGTATTAAAAACTTTATCAAGAGTTTGTTTTGGTGTCAGTAATGAATGGTTCATGGAAGCAATCCCAGCATTATTAATTAAATTATCTAATCTACCAAAATCATTCCTAATTTGTTTGAAGATACTAAGCACATCTTTTTCATTTGATACATCAGCAATATGGTGAGTATATCCTTCTAGTTGCCATTCTATTGGACTTCGGCTACAGCCTATAACTATATGCCCTTTTTTAATATAATGCTCAACTAGTGCTTTACCAATTCCTTTTCTTGTTCCTGTAATTAATGTAATTTTATCTGACATTACTTATTTTGCCTCTGCCAAAAGTTCATCAATATATTCTGATAATGTAGTTACTGTTCTAAATGGGCTATTACTTCTAGACATTGCCTGTGGTGTAGCTAATATTAATGTTTTATCAGTAAGTTCTGATATTTTATCTTGAACAGCTATTACAAAACGAACTAACGTAATAGAATCAAAGTATGCACCATCTCCAAAAATTTTAAGTTCTGGAGAAAGCTCATAGTCAAATTCTTCCTCTTCTTTAAATTCTTGTAAAACTGGATATATTATCTCTTCTATTATGTTCATGATTCTGCTCCTCCGTTTAATAATTTTGTATAACCTACTATATATAATATGTAAATGTCAATAAGATTTTAAAGAAAATTGTATAAAGTGTAAAATCTAAAAACGATTGCAACAAATTAAGCAGTCATTAAAGTTCTCATAAAAAATATCATTAGCTGATTTATAAGTAAAGAATTTTCTAGGATAGTTATTAATCATATCTTATATATTTAGACATTTTTTATAACATCAAAATTCCTGCTTTTCTTTAGTTTGCATGATATTGCATCGAAAGAATGTTTATTATCTAACTTATGCTTAATATAAGATAATAATTTGGTTTCAATACTGTATATTACAATATCCTGACTATTTTATTTATTAATCTTGCCTTATATTTAATAAATTATGAGTACTATATTCTTTCCTAATACTCAAATCGCTATTTTCAAACTATACTGTTTCTCGCTTAATTTCTCTATGTTATACTTGTATCTCGATTTTATAAACTCGCTATTTCTCTTACTTTTATCCTGGCTTTTAGTAAAATTTATAATTTATAACATTCTAATGAAGTTAAGCTACTATTTTTTAAATTTTAGAGTAGTATTCATTAGTGGCTGTGGCCTTCTTACTTTTTATGTTTTCTGCTAAAAAAATTATTTTATTTAAATAGAGATACAGCTACTTTTTATTTATCTAATTTTTGCAATTGTGTTTGTAATTCACTGCTTATAAATAACCAGTAAAATATAATTATTTAACAATATGTTATATAAATATCTACTAAAATTATAGAGATTTTCATATTATCTTATTTACAAATATTCTAGATAAAAACCACAGCACAAATTTTTATCTTTATAAATCTGGAAATGCACCGCTCACTGTTACTGCAAATATTATTACAAATGAGCCTACTACCCTTGAATACAGCATATTAAATAAATAGGGAATAAAATATCCCCCATTATTTCATTATAATATCTTTTCTATATTCATCTTCCAAATTAATATCTTGAAATGTCTGCATATTATTCATAATATGGCATGCATTTTCTATTATCTGCATAGCAATAGGGCAGCCGCTGCCTTCGCCAAGCCTCATATGTAAATTAAGCATAGGCTCTAACCCTAAAGCATTTACTGCCCTTAAATATGCCGGCTCTTCTGAATGGTGAGATGTAAACATAAAATCTTTTACTTCATTTTTTATGTGATATGCCATTAAAGCTGCTGAAATAGATATAAGCCCATCTATTACTATTGGCAGTCTATAATAAGCAGCTCCTAAGTATAAGCCTGTCATAGCTGCAATATCAAGCCCACCAACACATGATAATATTTCAAAAGGTTCTGCATGGAAAAGGTTGTATTTTGTAATAGCTTTTCTTATAACTTCACGTTTTTTCTCAAGCTGGTTATCTGTTAAGCCTGCCCCTCTGCCCACAAGTTTTTTGTTACTGCTTTTAACTAATGACATAATACAGGACGAGGCAGTTGTAGTATTTGCCATACCAATTTCGCCGTTACCTATAATATTATATCCATTATCTTTAGCATATTTTGCATACTCTATGCCTGTTTTTACAGCTTCTATAACAATATTATAGGGAATAGCTTTTTCAATGGCAAAATTATTTGTGCCATTAATCATCAAATTACGGTTATCAATATTTTCATGGATTACACCGCCTTTTATACCCATATCAATAAGTTTTAAATCTGTATTACAGCTTTTAGTAATAACATTTATTCCAGTGCCAATATTATCAGCATAACTTTTAATTAATAATTTTGTAAAATATTGTGGAGTTGCTGCCACCCCTTCATCATACACCCCATTATCTGCACCAAAAAGAAAAAGTATACGTTTATCTGCACTGTTATTTATTTTACCAGTAATGCCTGCAAGTTTTATGCTTATTTCTTCTAATGCACCTAAACTGCCCTTTGGTTTTAATAGATTATTCTGCCTTTCAACTGCCTGTTTTAATGCATGTTCATCTGCACCTTTTATATTTTCTATTATTTTCTTTAATTCTTCCATATTCTACCTTTCAAATGCCTGGTAAAGCATAGCATTAATAATAGCAGCTGCCACATTAGAGCCACCCTTTCTGCCCTTTGCTACAATTGAAGCAATATTATGGTTTAATATAAGTTCCTTGCTTTCCACCACATTTACAAACCCTACAGGACATGCAATAATCAATTCTGGCTTTATTTTATTTTCTTTCATAAGTTCATCAAGCTTAATTAAAGCTGTTGGCGCATTACCTACTGCAATTATTAATGGTTTTTCTATTTTTGCAGCTTTTTCCACAGCAACTTGTGCTCTAGTTATGCCCCTTTTTTTATTACATTTCAATACCTTTTCTAGCATTTATCCCTTTATCCATAGGGTGTTTTATCTTTTTCATCTCAGTAATATAATCTGCAATCTCCATTAACTCTTCACTTGGGTTTCTGCCAGTTAGCACTACTTCTAAATTTTTTGGCTTGTTATTTAAAAAGTCCATAACCATTTCTTTATCAATATGGTTACCCACATATGCTCCCACAAGTTCATCTAAAACAAGCAGTGTTTTATCGCCATCACCTTCTACTAAAGATGTTACTTCTTTAAAAAGTTTATTATGTTCTTCTTTTAATAATGCAAGTTCTTCTTCATTCATTTCCCATGTAAAGCCTTTTGGCTTTGTAATGCGGTATGAATTTATGCCTAGTTGCTCTAAGCTTTTTAATTCACCACTTGGTGATGTTTTTAAAAACTGGCAAAATATCACCTTAAACCCAGAACCAAATGCACGCACAGTTAGCCCAACACAAGCCGTTGTTTTTCCTTTATTTTCACCACAGTATATATGGATTAATCCTTTATCTTTTGCCATAACTACACCCCTTTTCAAGTATCTCATATATTTTTTTCATATTTATGTTTTCCTGCATAATGCATGCAAGCTTTTCATATTCCTGCTCTTTTAAAAGCTTTATATCAGCCATATTATCACTATTTTCAAGACCTTTTTCCTGCCTTAATTTATCTACTATTGCTTTTGATACTTCACCGCTGTCAAATACACCGTGGATATATGTGCCAAGTATATTATTACAGGCAAGCCCGTCTTTTTTATTTACATTATTATTATCTATTATTACAGATATATTTTCAAGTGTAGAATTAGTCTGCCCCATATGTATTTCATAGCCTTCAAATTTTGCTCCATTTAAAAAGGAAAAATAACCAGAGATATTATTAAATGTGCCTTGAACTTGAGTTCGCACTTTTTCTTTTTCAAATATGGTTTCAGCATTTATTAGCCCAAGTCCAGTTTCTTTGCCGCCAGATTCTACTCCATGTGGGTCATAAATACTTTTACATAACATTTGATAACCACCACATACTCCAATTATACCTTTGCCGCTTTCAGAATGTTTTATTATTTTGCTTATAAGACCTGAACTTCTTAAATAACGCATATCTGAAATAGTATTTTTTGTGCCAGGGATAATAAGTAAATCTGGCTCGCCAAAATCTGATACGCCTTTTATATAACGGATAGATACATCATCATAATGCTCAAATACACTAAAATCTGTAAAATTTGAAATTTGAGGAAGTCTGATAACTGCAATATCAATAGTTTTTTTGCTGTAATTATCAAATGATGAACTTAAGCTGTCTTCTTCATCTATTAAAAACCTTTCATAAGGCATAACACCTAAAACACTTATGCCTGTTAATTCTTCAATTTGATATAGCCCATGCTCAAGTATACTTTTATCCCCACGGAATTTATTTATTATAAAGCCTTTGAAATAATTTTTATAATCTGGAAGCAGTGCAGTAGTGCCATAAAGGCTTGCAAATACGCCACCTCTGTCAATATCACCAACTAATAATACAGGAGCTGATGCCATTTCTGCCATACCCATATTTACAAAATCATTTTTATTTAAGTTAATTTCAGCAGGGCTTCCTGCCCCTTCTATTACTATAATATCATATTCTTGTGATAAACTTTCATAGCTTTCTTTTATGTTTTTTAAAAACTTATGTTTTTCTTGATAATATTCTTGTGCTGTCATATTGCCGTAAACTTCGCCTTGAATAATTACCTGAGAAGTTTTATTGCCTGTTGGTTTTAATAAGACAGGGTTAAACCTAACATCTGCATAAACTTTTGCACACTCTGCCTGCACAGCTTGAGCTCTGCCAAGCTCTAATCCGTCATGAGTAATATATGAATTTAATGCCATATTTTGTGATTTAAAAGGTGCAACCTTATAGCCAGCATTGGCAAATATTCTGCATAAGCCTGCTGCTATTAAACTTTTACCAGCATTAGATGCTGTTCCCTGCACCATGATACTTTTAGCCATTTAATATTTCCTTTAAAGCATTGATTAATTTTTCATTATCATCATGTTTTTTTACAGCCACACGAAAATAACCTTTTGATAAGCCTTTGTAATTACTACAGTCCCTTATTAATATGTGTTTTTCTAACAGCTTTTCTTTTAATTTATATTCATCACAGTAAAAAAATATATAATTTGCCTGTGAGCCGTATATTAAAAACCCAAAATTTTTAAGGTTATATAATAAATACTCTTTTTCTTTTTCAATATAGGAAATAGATTTTTCTAAAAAAGTGCTGTCTTTCAAAGCTGCTATCCCACACATATAAGCAGGCATTGAAATATTCCATGGGGGAAGGTATTCTTCTAATATTTCAATATTTTTTTTACTGCTTATGCAATATCCAAGCCTAAACCCTGCAAAAGCATAAGTTTTTGTAAATGCTTTTATTATTATAAGATTATCATATTTTTTAATAAGGGATACATATGATTTGCCATTATATGTTAAATCAATAAAACATTCATCAAGGACAACAATACTGCCACATTGGGCTGCTTTTTCTAATATACTATATAATATATTTTCATCTATTATATTTCCCACAGGGTTATCTGGGTTTGTAAGATATATTATGCTGTCTTTTTTTACATAATCTATAATATCTTTTTGC
Source organism: uncultured Mucispirillum sp. (assembly GCA_944325215.1). Classification (GTDB taxonomy): domain Bacteria; phylum Chrysiogenota; class Deferribacteres; order Deferribacterales; family Mucispirillaceae; genus Mucispirillum. Next base: position 65,082 of record CALUZC010000008.1, read on the forward strand.
AATTTAAATTGATTTTCTATTTTTAAATAGTAATAATCTATATTTTTATTATGGAGCGATTTTTCATATTCGCTAAATGCTGGAGCATTTATCAGTGCATTTGCTTTATTAAAAGCATAGGGGATAAAATATATTATCTCACTTGCCCCGTTTGATAATATTATATTTTCAAAGGATATATTTTCTTTTTCTGCCAATTTTTGACGTAATAATTTATAATCATGTGGGGGATAAGCAAAACTTTTAGCATATGATGATATGAAAGCATTACTAACTTCAATAGGTGCAATAAGTGGGTTTAGACTGCTTGAAAAATCAACTGGGTATACACCATATTTTTCATAATGGGAGTATATATCCCCACCGTGAGAATACTCTTTCATGCTATATGCCATGGTTTACTATTGTTAAAATAGCAAATTTTGCTAATATAAGCAGAACAAGTGCTAAAACTGATACAATAGTCATAAGCATACATACTTTTGGTATATCTTCCATATTTGGCTCTTTTGTATCATCACCTATATACTGTTTATCAACCATCTCGCCAAAATATGATGCAGGACCGCCAAGCTGAATATCTAAGGCACCAGCTGCTGCTGATTCTGGGTAGCCACTGTTTGGGCTTGAATGGTTCCACCTGTCTCTTAGTAAAATTTTATATGCATTTTTATAATTAAAGCCTGATAAAAATGCCGCTGCCACATATAAAAACCCAGTAATACGAGCAGGGATAATATTTAAAACATCATCAAGCCTTGCAGCAACTTTTCCAAAGTATTCGTATTTTTTATTTTTATAGCCTATCATAGAATCAAGGGTATTTACTGCTTTATAAAGCATTCCAAAACTAGCCCCACCTATTATCATGTAAAAAAGTGGTGCTACAACGCCATCATTTGTATTTTCTGAAACTGATTCTACTGTTGCTTTTATAACATCTTTTTCATTCATATTCGCAGTATCTCTGCCAACTATATGGCTAAGTTTTTCTTTTGCACGCTCTAAATTACCAGTATATAATTCAGCATAAACTTTCATGGCAGATTCTTTTAAGGAACCAAGTGCAAGTATTTGAAAACATAAAAATACTTCTACAATAATACCAAGCACCATATGTATGCTGTAAAAAATACTAAGAACAATATATGGGATAATAAAAGAAATAATTATAACAAAAAGTGTTAAAATAACACCTGCAATAGTTTCAGCGACTGCACCTTTTCTAAATATTTTTCTTAAAAAAATCTCACCATATTTAATAATTTTACCAATATATACAACAGGGTGTGGAATATTTTTCGGATCCTTAAACATTAAATCTAAAATAAATGCAATTATCAGCATAAATCCTATTTTCATAATACTGCCTCAAGTTATAATTTCTCTATAATAATAAGTTCTTTTCTATTTTCATCATAATGAGCTTTCAAACCCTGCCCATTATCCCTGTGGTAGTAATATATATCATCACTTTCTTCGCAAAGCATGGAAAATATTGCCATAATTACTCCACCATGGCAAATAAGAGCTGCTGTTTCATAATTATTTTTATTCATATGACCTATCATTTCAAAAAAGCCTTTTAAAACACGCATGCCAAACTCAATACCACTTTCCCCATGTGGTATTTTTTCCTTGCCACTTGTTGCACGGAAATTTCTATATGCCTGCATATCCATTAATTCATCATGAGTTTTCCCTTCAAAAACTCCAAAATTCATTTCACGCATATTTTTTATAATCTCTAAATGTTCATCTGGGAAAATAATATGGGCAGTTTCTATACACCTTTTCATAGGGCTTGAATATATAACTTCTTTATCAATATGTTTACTTCTTTCATGCCATAAATCATAAATATTTTTTCTTCCATTTTCTGTAAGTGGTAAATCAGTAGAGCCAACAAATCTGCCCTCCACATTATATTTAGTTTGACCATGGCGAATAAAATAAATTGTTTTCATATTGCTTCTACCCCTTTAAAATTGTTGGTATACCGTAATATATACGCTCTACTTTATGAGATATGGCACTTAATTCTGAAACTATTCTCCCAACCATATCTCTATATTCTCTCTCAAATTTATCAAGTGGTATAATACCTGAGCCTATTTCATTACATATTATAATTTCTATATTTGAGTTATTAATTTGTTCTATAATTTGAAAATAATTTTCACTATTTAATAAACCTTGCTCCATATACCTTTTAATAAGTAAGTGCAGGTTATATATACCCTTTTTAGAAAAGGCCTCATTTACTGGGCATTGCCTTCCATTTTGCATATCTTCTTTTAATATATTATATGTTTTTAAAGCATAGGCAAGTTTATTATGGTATGCTCCACCTATTATTAATATCATAAACTACCACCAAACATACTAAAATATAAAAGAAGGCAGACTTCGTATATACATATGCTAAAGCCTGCTAAATCACCACTTAAGCCACCAAAAACTTTTATAAAATACTTGTTTAGTATAATAGAAATTATTACTAAAATCAATAAAATCATTAGTGAAGATGTAAGCCCTGCAATAAAGTATAGCAAAATAAATGAAAAAATAGTTACAAGGTATGCATATATTAGTAATGCTTTTTTATTTTCCACTTTAGAAAAAGTATATAAAAGCCCCTTTTCTGTTGCACTTTTTGTATAGGCTATTATATACAGCACAAATATTCTGCTTAAAGTAAATGTATAAATTAACATAAATATTTCTACAGATTTATACATGTTTTCAAAAGCTGCAAACATAATCATAAAATATGTAATAGTATAGATTATGGCAAATGCTCCAGAGTTACTGTCTTTTAAAACCTGCTGGCGTTTTTCTTGGTTTCCATGGCAGAATATGGCATCTATTGTATCAGCATAGCCATCAAAGTGGATACCACCTGTAAAAAGCACTATAAAAGCAGTGGATAATGCTGCATAAAGAACTGATGATATTTGAAAATGCTCTGCTGTTACATATATTCCATATTCTCCAAGCCCTAAAAGTATTCCTAAAAATACAAGCATATAAAATATATACTTCATATCTTTTTCCTGCCATGCAATATTTGGCACAGGGATTATAGAATACATTGATACACATATGAAAAAACTTCGTAATAAACTCATAAACTACCCTTATGGATTATCATATTACCATAAACCATTTCAATAACACTATCTGCCCTTTCTGCAATATAGCTTGCACCATTATTTAATGTTTTTATATAATCTTGAACTTCTTTGCTGTAATACAGGCCGTCATAACTAATATCATTTGTTACAATAACCAAGTTTTTTGCATTTTTCATTAAATAATCCATATCTTTATAAAACCCTTCTATGCTTCCCCCATTAAATAAATGGTTTGCACATAAATTACCAAGGCATTCTAAAAGCACCACATTAAAGCATGATAAATCTATACCTTCAAAATCCTTTTCTATTTCTAGTGTTTTAAAGTTTTTATCCTTTCGCATTAATCTATGTTTTTCTATGCGTTTTTTTGATTCTTCGCTTTTATTTTCCATGGTGGCAATATATAGTTTTTCACCATTAAAGCTGCCTGCTATACTTTCTGCCCTTTTTGATTTATGGCTTTTTACTCCACCTGATACAAGGTAAATCATAGATTATCCGTTTTATAATTTAATGCTTTTTCAATAAACCGTTTTGCAATATTTAGATTTCCAAGATAATATAAATGAGGGTATCCTGCATATAAATTATCTTCTATCTTTGCTCCAGTCCAGTTTTTAGTGCTGCTTGGTTTTTGCATAAAGCAGTCATTACATTCATTATCCATTTTAGAATAGTGAAACTCATGGGCTTTTATGATTTCATTTTTTTTGAAAATCATACTGTCTTTTTGGCTTGTTACATTAATATATCCAAAATTTTGCAGTTTATTAATCATATAGGCACTGCCTTCAATTAAAGAAGCACTTTTTATATTATCAATACTTTTACTTATATACATATAGCCGCCACATTCTGCCATAAGCGGAATATTATTTTCATATGCTTTTTGTAATGAATGAATAAATCTTTCGTTTTTACTTAATTTTTCAATATATAGTTCAGGATAACCACCATAAAATATTATGCCATATAAGCCTTCTGGAAGCTTTTTATCATAAAGTGGGGAAAAATAAATAATCTCTGCCCCCATTTTTTCTAATACTTTTATATTATCTTCATAATAAAAACAAAAGGCTTCATCTCTTGCAATTCCAATTTTACATTTGCCTATATAATCTATTTTCATTTCTTCATAAATTAATGGTTCGCATCATTATAAACAGGGTTTTTTAATAAAAATAATTAATATTTATTTAGTTGATTCTGCATATTCTACAATTTTTTTTGCAATAGTTTTTATATTACGTTCAAATTTTTCCACGTCTTTTTCAAGTAAAGTAATGCGAAAACCAAGCAGGTTTGTAAAAAATGAAGTAAGTGGCACTAGGCATATACCTGTAGCACCAAGCAGGTTATAAGCAAAACGTTTATCGTGTTCTGCATTATTATCTAAAAGCTTATTAACGTATTCTTTCACTTCTTTATTTTCAATTTCCAGATATTGCTTGCTATTAAATACTGCCTCATTAAATACAACACTTAAGTAAAATGCACCATTACTTCTATTAACAACAATATATGGCACATCTTTTAGTATGTTATATGCAATATCAGCCAGTTTTTCATAATGAGTTACTCTAGTTTGTAAGTATTTTGCATATTCTGGGTGCTCCATAAGTTTTGGTATTGCCATTTGTGGCATAGTGGTAGAGCATACTTCTGCCTGTTTTTGTTTAAATATTGCTTGTATATATCTATCAAAATCTGCATCTTTTCCGTAGTTATATACTTCAATCCAGGCACATCTTGCTCCAGGCCAAGGCACTTCTTTTGATAAAGAATTCATGCTGATTGCTGGCACATCACCAATTACTTCAGAAAGATATGGTGTTTTTTGACCATTATATATCATATTATGGTATATTTCATCTGCCACAATAAAAAGGTTATGTTCGCGAGCTATACGGACAACTTCTTCCAATTTTTCTCTTGTATAAACATAACCTGTTGGGTTATCTGGGTTAATTATTAAGATACCAACAATGGAGTGAGCACTTTTAATTTTTCTTTCAAGCTCACCTAAATCTGGTGCCCAGTTATTGTATGGGTTCATTTTATATGTATTTGGTGGAAATGATGCGTGTGCCACTTCTGCCATAAAGTGAGTAGAATAAGTAGGCTCTGGCATGATTATGCGGGCATCAACACGGATAACAGAGTAACTTCTAGCAATAGCGTCTCCTAAACCATTAAAAAATATAATATCATCTTTAGTAATTTGAGCACCACCTAGTGCATTTCTTTTAGCTGCTAAATATTCACGGGTAGAATCAACACCTTTAGTAGGAGAATATGCAAAAGACATATTATCATCTATTACTTCTTTTAGCACATCTTTAATCCATTCAGGCACCTGCTCCCCTTTCATAACAGGGTCGCCAATATTTTCCCAAGAAATTTCTAACCCTTTTGACTTCATAAAATTAGCAATTTCCACAATATTCCTAATCTCATAAGTTAAGCCGCTGCCAATTGTTGCAAAATCTGCTCTCATATTTCCACCTTTTAATTTTTATATAATATTAATATTGTTATCCATTTAAGTGCATGGATGCACTTCTTTAGTAAATAAATATGGGACTTGTTCCCTTATTTATGCTAAATAAAAATTTCACGGACGAAATTTTTATTATGGTGTAATAAATTTGCGAAATCTGCTCTCACGCTCCACCCTGTAAAATCAATTATATTTAATATATCTATTTAAAACACATGGACGTGTTTTCTTTAGTTAGTAAATAATGGTACTTATTCCATTATTTACATTTATATTATTGCATTAATTTATATATATATTTATTTATATAACAGCACCTAAAAAAATCTTATAAATATACATAATGTTTTAACTTCATGTATATAACCAATTTATTAAGCCGTAATACATATAATATAATATTCATTTTATTTATATACTATATTATTTATGCACTACTTTATTTATTTACTATTTTATTTATACATTATTTTATTTATGCAATATTTTATATATATTTATTTTATTAATATAATATGGTTATTTATAAGCAATACTATTTATAAACCATTTATATTCTAATATCTTTATAATATGATTACTAAAATATATTAATGCACTATTTTTAAACCGATAATACCTGCTATAATCATAGCAATAAAAAATAAACGCCAAAAATTTGCACTATCACCAAAGAAGAATATGCCTATTAATAAAGTGCCAACTGCTCCAACACCTGTCCATATAACATAAGCTGTGCCTATGGGAATAGTTTTTTGTGCTAAATATAAAAATACTCCACTTAATGCCATAGATATAACTGATACTCCAAAAAAGAGTATATTATATTTTGTATAAGTGGAAGCAAGCTTAAAACCTAAAGGCCAGCCTATTTCAAAAAGCCCAGCTATAATTAAATAAAACCAGCTCATATCTCTCTACTCATCATCTGCATATTTGCTTTTTCGTTTTCTTATACTTAACCTTACAGGCACGCCGTTAAATCCAAAAGCTTCTCTCAACATATTTACTAAAAACCTTTCATAAGAAAAGTGAACCCCTTGTGGATTATTTACAAAAGCCACAAAATATGGCGGGCGGGTTGCAACTTGAGTCATATAATAAAATTTTAATCTTTTAGTTCCCACAACTGGTGGCTGGTGCCTTTCTAATGCCTGCTGTAATACCTCATTTACTGCACTGGTTGGTATACGCTTATTATATTCAAGATATAATTTTTTCACATAATCAAATATCTTTTCACAGTTTTTACCAGTTTTCGCAGATATAAATAGTATAGGTGGGTTAGATAAAAACTGCAGTTTCTCAGCTATCTGCCTTTTAAAATTTTTCACTGCCTTTTCATCTTTTTCTGCTATATCCCATTTATTTACTGCTAAAATAACAGATTTGCCCTCTTCCCAAGCATCACTTATTACTTTAACATCTCTTTCATTTAATCCATCTGCCCCATCAATTACTGCAACAGCAATAGAAGCATTACTGATAGCATCTTTTGACCTGTAATAACCATATTTTTCAATGGTATCTTTAAACATTACAGATTTTTTCCTAATACCTGCTGTATCTGTGATAATATATTTATCATTTTTATAGGTAAAATAAACATCAACACTGTCCCTTGTAGTGCCTGCAAGTGGTGTTACAATAACTCTGTCTTCTCCAAGCCATGCATTTAATAAACTTGATTTTCCCACATTTGGTCTGCCGATAACTGCTATTTTTATAGCTTCATCTTCATCTTCCAAATCTTCTTCACTTTCTTCTTCATCTGGAATATAATCTATTATATAATCAAGCACATCATCTACATTTTTACCATGTAGTGCTGATATGGCAAAAAGCTCCACATCACCAAGTTTATAAAACTCATTTACTGCCTGCTCTCTTGCATTACTATCTGCCTTATTTACTGCTATTACAAAAGGTTTGCCAACTTTCCTAAGCATATCGCATACTATTTCATCAAGTGCATGAAGCCCGTCTGCTGCATCTACTACTAATATTAAAAAATCAGCCATTTCCAGTGCTTTAAAAAACTGCTCCTGCATTTCCTTTTTTAATATATCTGCCTGTAAGTCAAAGCCTGCTGTATCTACAAGCTTAAATTTTTTACCAAGCCAGGAAGTTTCCACCTCTATCCTATCCCTTGTTACTCCGGGCATATCATCAGTAATTGCAATTCTTCTACCTGCAATTCTGTTAAAAAGGGTGGATTTGCCAACATTTGGTCTGCCTATAATACCTAAATTAAACATTAAGCCATTCCTGCTTTTTCCATTGTAGCTTTTATTCTTTCTGTTAGCTCTGCAACTGGTAATATGGTTGCAACACTATCCATTTCAGGACCTTTAGTGCTTCTTGTAATGCCACATCTTACAGCCATATATAATGGTTTGCCTTTTGTGAGAGTTTCTTTTTGTATTTCTTTCATAATTGCTCTATAAGTTTCTAAATCAAGGTATTCTTTGCCAGCTATCTTTAATAAAAATAAATCAAGCACACCTTTTGATGTAGGAAGATTTAACATTTCCATAGCTTCTTCTGTAATCTCATCAGGCAATTCAAAATAAACCTTTAAATAAGTTGGTGCATCACTTAATAAAGTAAAATTATCTCTTACAGATAAAAGCATAGCTTCTACTTTTTCTTTATTTTCATTAATGTATTTTTCATCAGCTAAACCACTTTCAATAATGTATGGCTTGCATAATTCTAAAAGCTCAGATATTTCTTTAGAACGTATATATATACCATTCATCCATTTTAACTTATCAAAATCAAAAACAGCAGCACTTTTTGATACTCTTTTCATGGAAAATTTTTCTTTTAATTCTTCCATTGTAAAAAGTTCTCTTTCATCATCTGAACTCCATGATAAAAGGGACATATAGTTAATCATAGCTTCTTTTAAATAGCCTGCTTTTCTAAATTCTTCCACACTAGTATTACCATGCCTTTTTGAAAGTTTTGCATGGTCTGGTCCTAAAATCATTGGAATATGAGCAAATACTGGTGCTTTTTCGCCTATGGCTTCATATATTAAAGCCTGCTTTGGTGTGTTTGATAAGTGGTCATCACCCCTTATAACGTGAGTGATTTTCATTAATGCATCATCTATTACAACAACATAGTTATATATTGGAGCACCATCTGGGCGGATAATAATAAAATCACCAAAGGCGTTAGTTGGAAATTCTATATCCCCATGAATCATATCCTGCACTAATATAGTTGGTTTGAAAGCACGAAATCTTATGCTGGCTTTTTCACCACGAGATTCTCTTTCTGCTATTTCTTCCTTAGTTAAATGAGCACATTTACCACCATAAATGTATGCTCTGCCTTCCTTACTTGCTTTTTCTCTTTCTGTATCAAGCTCTTCTTTTGTGCAGAAACATTTATAAGCATAACCTTCTTCTATTAATTTTTCAGCATATTTATTATATATATCAAAACGTTCAGTTTGACGGTATGGGCCATATTCTCCACCCTTTTTTGGACCTTCATCATAATCTAACCCTAACCATTCCAAATCTTCATAAATTAACTCTTCACTTTCTAAAGTAGACCTTTCTAAATCAGTATCTTCAATTCTTAATATAAATTTTCCACCCTGACTTCTAGCAAAAAGATAATTAAATAATGCAGTTCTTACATTACCTACATGAATGTGACCTGTTGGACTTGGTGCAAAACGAACGCGAATAGACATTATTCATCTCCTATTATATTATATATAAACTTATACTTATATACTACTTTTTAATAATTACAAGGAAAAAATTATATTTTTTAATATTTTTTTTGATTTTTTATGTGCTTAAATTTTAATCAACTATTGAATTTATAATCTATACTTTATATTCATAGAATTTTTATACAAGTTATCCACTTTTTATCCAAATTATTTCTGTATCTTTTTATCTACCCTTGTAATTTATTGATTTTACTTGATTTGCTTGTAAGTTATTTATAATAAAAAACTATTTAGATACCATATTGAAAATCCTTATTTTTCAAGGCTTTAAGAAGTTATGGTTTTCCACAGGTTTTCCACTTTTTAAGTGAAATTATTGATATAGCTATATTTTATATGTTTTTAATTTATATATAAAAAAGACTGGTAAAATTTTAATTTACCAGTCTTATATAATTTATGTATTTTCTACTATTTACCAGGCATAATAAAACCCATTAACACCGTTTGTCCCTGTAAAATTAATGGTATCAACTGGAGATGACCATCTAGTAATTTGAAACCCGTAAAGAGATAATTCTTTAGTATTACCTGTATTTGTTATAAATAACGGATTTGATGTGTTTCTTGAATAAATTTCATCTATAACTTCAGATAAATTAAAACCATTACGGTTGTATATTTCTGAGCCCTGCACACCATTAAACTCATCTATATTATACCTTTTATCAGTAGTTATACCCCTGCCTGTAACAAGTATCATCTTTGTAAAATCTAAAAATAATTCATCAAAATCCATACCTGTAACTTCTTCTATCATTTGAGTGCCATCTTTATTTGATGCATATATTTTTTTAACAATATCATCTCCAAACCTAATTTGAAGATATCTTATAAAAAGGTAACTTAAACCATAATCTAGATAGCCGTCATTTGTTATCAATGATTTGCCTTGATTTTGATGAAAATAACCTGCTATATAATTAAAGTGTGGTGCTCCATAATTACCATAATACTCTGAAAGCATGGAAAGCCCTTCATTTATCCACACTGCTATATTTGGGGATAAACCTGCCCTGCTTCTGCTGTCAAAAAGAACCATGTGCTGAAATTCATGGATAAAGGTTGCTTTCACATCTGTTGAACGATTATCCCACTCATCTTGAGTAAAATAATTATAATTTACATATAATATATCTGATTCATTTGATTTTTCACCAGCAGGAAGTTCTGTGCTTTTAAATTTATCAGCCGTATAGAAAAAGCCATAAAAAATTTTACTAAAATCATATATCATAAATGATACTTTACCGTTGCCGTCTGTATCTGTTTCTGTGCCGTAATATTGATGTATTATTTCATAATCTTTATCAAAAGCTTCTGTAATTGCCTGTATTTTATCATCTGATGGTTTAGTAAGCCCATCTTCTAAAAAGAAATAAGCATGGTTTGATACTGCAATGCAAGTTGCATTTATAGTTTTAAATTGGTTATTATCAAAATCCTGCACATATACATGATCCCATTTTGTACCAACTTCTACAACCTGTGGTGCAGTTTTGTATAACACATCATCTCTTTTCTCAATAGGCTTAAGCCCTGCATTTTCTGCATATAATTGAAAGTTTCTTATACGCTCATAAAACTGTTCTTTTTGACTTAATTCTTCTGCTGATTGTTTATAATATGAATAATCATATGATTGAGCTGCTGCATTATTATTAGATGATATTGTATAGCTGTCTTTACTAGTGTAATTGCCATACTTATCACCTGCAAAATAAGTTAATGTATGCAGCTGTTTTGTTTTATCATAAGTTACTGTATTACTACCATAAACTATAGGGTTTTCTGATGATACAATTTGTTCATTATTACTGCCAGTAGTGCTGTCATTACCAGTAGTGCTGTTATCTGAAGATATACCACCAATATTTGAACAGCCAGCAACTATGATAAATATAATAGTATATAAAATCAATAATTTTTTCAAATTCTACCCCTTTATAGTAATTCAACATAAAAAACTTATTTACTAATTTCCTCTAATATCCTTGATATTTCAGGAAGCAGCTGTTTTTTACGAGATAAAACACCTGGCAGGTAAAAAAGTTTATCTTCTAATTTTTTATAAGCAAAAATTGATTCGCCTGGTGCAAATCCTGTTGTTATTAACTGGCTTTCTTCTTTTATAATATCTGTTACAAGTAACATCATCCAGTCAAGCTTATTGTTTTCTTTTACATTTATAAGTTCTTCCTGAAGTTTCTCTTTTACTTCTCCAAGCTGTGCAAGAGTTACAGTTTCTGTTTGACTAATACCAAAACGAATGCCATACTCTTCAAATATTTTAAAATCTGTGCCTATAATATCTTTTGCAGAACGTGATGTTAAACTGTCTGTTGCAGAGAAGATTTCAATACCATATTCTTTTGCATCTATTCCACACTGGCTTGATAAATCATTTATAGCATTTATATCATCTTGAGTACAGGTTGGTGATTTCATAATAACAGTATCACTAAGCATACCACCTAAAAGCAGCATTGCTATTTTATTAGGTATTTCTACTTTATTAGCTTTATAAAGCTGGTAAACTAGTGTGCATGTGCTGCCAACTGGCTTTGCAAAAAATGTAACTGGGCTGCTTGTTTTTATTGTGCCTAGCCTGTGATGGTCAACTATTTCCATAAGCTCAGCAGTTTCAACTCCATCTATTGCCTGAGTTGCTTCGTTATGGTCCATCATAATAAGTTTTGCACGTTTTCTTTTTAAAATATCTGTGCCTGTAATAACACCAACAAGTTTGCCATCACTTACAACTGGCAAACTTTTTGTGCCTGACTGGCTGATAGCATCAGCTACAGAATCAATATAATCATAAGGGGCACAAGGCTCTATTTTATTTAGAAGTTTACCAATTGGTGTTGCCATCTCAACACATCTAATAGTCTGAGATGAATCAAAAGGTGAATAAAATACCCAGCCTTTATAATCACCAAAATTAAGGCTTTTACATGCTTCTTCACTAAGCCCAACAATTATGATTGCAGGATATTTTTTCTTAAAAGCATCTTGAAGTATATTTTGCCTGTTACCTGTAATTAATAAAGTATGCTCTTCATCTGATACATTTTTAACGTGTTCATTAAAATCATCATATGCCATTGTAGCAACAACAACAGACGCTTGAAATTCTTCCATTTCACCTACATTTAAAACAGTTCCGCGAAGAGAACGTCGTAATGAGTCTGCTCTTAATGAAAATACAGGCTTTTCCTGCCTGTCATCTCTTAAAAAAAGCTCGGTAACATCATTAACACCAAGCATTCCTTTGTATTCTTTATCCTGACTTATAACTGGCATAAAACGAAGGTTTTTTTCACGAAGTATTCTTAAAAATTTTGACAGAGGATCTGTAACTTCAGCTGTAATTAGGTTTGTAGTCATGCTGTCTATAACTTTTGGATAAATATCTTTCATATATTCAGGAAGAGTTGCTTCTGCTTTTTGGAAAATAAATTTTGTTTGGTCATTAACATTGCCACAGCGTATAGGAATATATTCATATTCATCACTTATTTGGTTTTTTAAATAAGCATAGCTTGCAGCAGATGCAACAGAATCAGTATCTGGGTTTTTATGACCACATATAAATACTTTATCCATAACTATTGTCCTCCTAATTCAGCAATTTGTATAGCAATACTTTTATCCATATAACCTATAAACTGGTTCATATATTTTCCATTTTTATCAAATAAAAGTGATGTTGGTATAGGTCCAACTCTAAAATATTTTATAAGCTCTTCATTAGCTTGAAAAACTGGATATGTTACACCAAAATTATTAACAAATTCGATAGCATCATTAACATTATTATCAACAGCCAAGCCAATAATTACGAAATTTTTGTCTTTATATTTTTCATATACTTCTATGAAATCAGGCGTTTCTGCTTTACAAGGAGCACACCATGAACCAAAAAAGTTTATAAGCACAACTTTACCTTTGTGTTCTTCAAGTATTTTTTGATACCCTTCATACCCAATAGTTTCAAGAGATGATATATTTACATTATGCTTTGGCATACTTGCCTGTGTATTATTTTCTGCATTACCTTGTCCAGCAATAGTAAGTTCACTCTTACTGTTTTGTTTACAACCATAGGCTGCTGTTATAAGTACTACAATTGTAATTAATAATAATTTTTTCATATAAACCCCTTTTGTATAACGCTTACTTATTTTTAAGCATATGACAATCACTAATAATGTATGGCAGAATGTTTTCCACAAAAAAATTAGCAGAATACAAATCAATACTTTTTATTTTTTCTAGAATATAGCCATATTTTTCTAAAAATGGCTCTTTATTACAAAGCTTCACTTCCTGAATACATTCTATTAAAGCATCAATATTATCTGCAGCTGAAAGTATTTTACCCTCTGTAGTTTCATCTTTACCGTCAAAAATAATATCCCTGTATATAGACCTAAAAGGTTCCTCTATTTTATTTAACAGGTTTTCTTCAACTAAAGTTTCCTCTACTAAACTTAAAGCCTTTTTAACTTCTGCATTGGAATTTTTAGTGGTGCTTATAACATCACCCATAACAGCTTCTGGTATATCATGGTTTAAGGCTTTCCTGTATAACTTTTGCCAGTTGATATTTATACCATTTTGCTCTTCTAAAACACCTAAAAGCTGTGCAATTTGTGCAACAGAAAAAGAGTGTTCAGCAACTGACGACCTTTGGTGCAAAAATTCATTTGCCCACCTGCCAATGTTGTTAAGCTTCCTTGCTGTTGTGATAATCTTACCTAAATTTTCCATACATCACCTTTTATATATTAATTTTATTCTTATATTTTGTCTACTATTAACTTAATTATATTTATTTATTATTTATTTTCTCAACATTTTATACATTATTAATAAATCTATGTGCGACAATAGGTGTCGCTATGATTTTATTTTAATTATAGACATTTTTTTCTGATTTGTATATGGAATATTAAGGTATTTTTAATCTTTTAACTTGACATATTTATATATTTATTAAATAATTTCCAGAATGATTTTTTTATGGTAGTTAATAATGGATAAGTTAGATTATGATGTAAAAAAAGTAGTAGAATTTCTTGGTGGCGGCATTGATGAATCCATCGTTTTTAATTTGATTGGCATATTTGTAAAATCAGTTGAAGATGAGTTTCCTGCTCTTGAAGCAGCTGTTTCTAAAGATGATAGACCACAAATCCATAAAGTTGGCCATAAATTAAAAGGTTCTTCTGCTAATCTTGGTTTTGAATCTTTTAGAAAATTATGTGAAGATTTAGAACAGCATGCAAGGCATGATAAAGATTTTGACTATGCAGGCACATTTGAAAAACTAGTAAAAGAAAAAGAGTTAATTGAAAACTGGTATAATGCTGAAAAATCTAAATATGGTATGTAATTAATTTATAATATTGCCGTTATATATACTGTTTTTATTTGTGTTTGATATTATTCTTTTTTCATATGATTGGTTATCTTTATTAAATATTTCAATATAATGCTGCAATTTACCTCTTTTAACTAAAAGCTCTGATACTTCGTTGCGGTAAATTTCTGCCATATCGTCAAGCATAAGCACAAGCCTTTTTCTTTCACTGTTTTCTTCGCTTGTTTCCTCTAAATACTTATCTACTGCTGTATTTAAAGTGGACAAAAAATGGCGTATAGACATTATACGCATATCAGTTGCCTGTGCTTCGTTAGTTAAAAAATCTCTAAGTATTTTATCAATTAATTTACCTTTACTTTCCATAAAAACACTAATCGGCAGGAAAAAAAAATACTTAAAAGAAATTTTAAAATAAATTTTTTTAAAGATTGTCGAAAAAATATATTTTCTCACCAGTCGTGCAGATTAATCTTTAATGTAGATAATATTTATTATTATACATTAAAAAATAATTAATGGCTTTTTCAATGGTTTGTATAATAAATATTTTATTTTAAATTATAAACATTACCTGCTAATTACTACAACAGTTTATATATTTTAACAGCTTGATTACTCTATTGTTATTACAGGGATTTTTAACTTATCTGCCAGTTCTTCTCTAATATATAATTCCACTGGCTCGCCAAAAGGATTAATTTGAGTAATGAAATATATATAGTTATTATCTATTTGCTTTATTTGATAATATGTTTCATAAGGTCTGCCAGATGTATGGAATAACATTTTGTTTTGCCATCAATGGTTAATTTTTTGCAGTTTTTATCATCTTTTTCTTCACTTAATCTTAACCATTTGCCATACATTTCTTAAAGGATACTTTCTGCATAAACATTATTAAAGCTTAAAAATAATAATATTATAAATGTAGCTGTTATATTTTTCATAATTTCTTCCATGATTTTATATTTATTTATATAAATTAATAAAACATTAATTAACTTTTTTTACTTATTATATGTTTTATTTAATAATCATTTTCATTTAGGCTTTCAAACTTTATAACTGGTATATTTATTTTTTTTGATGTTTGCTCCCTTATATAATATGAATCTTTATGATATAAATAGTCATTATTGATTTGTTTGATGGCATGGTAAGATGTATAAGCATCATCAGCAGTAGTTTCACCACCTACACGAAAATAATGGATACCATTTTCTTTTTTATAGTCTATAGGTTTACCATATTCAGGGAAATCTGCCCAGGCTAATCTATTTTCATAAAAATTTTCTTCTTTATTAATTATTATATAATCTGGCTCTATTTTATCATAAAAAGCAACTGATGGGCTTATATGTATGGAATAACATTTTGTTTTGCCATCAATGGTTAATTTTTTACAGTTTTTACCATCTTTTTCTTCACTTAATCTTAACCATTTGCCATACATATCTTCAGGAACGCTTTCTGCATAAACATTATTAAAACTTAAAAATAATAATATTATAAATATAACTGTTATATTATTTTTCATAACACCCTCCAATATTTTTAAATATAATACAGCTATAATTATATTGCAATAAATAATATTTTATATATTATACATAAAAAGGTGATGTATGAGTGAGTTAAAATATATATTTGGACCAGCACCTTCAAGAAGGCTTGGCAGGTCATTAGGTATAAATGTTGTGCCATCTAAAATATGTTCTTTAGACTGTTTATATTGTGAAGTAGGTAAAACAAAAGCCACTACAATGCAGATAAAACCATATATAAAAGCAGCTGATATATTAGATGAATTTAGTAAAAATTATGATAAATTTAATGAACTTTGTGATGTTATTACAATAACTGGAGCAGGTGAGCCCACATTAAACTCTGAACTTGATGCAATATTAAAAGGTATAAAAAATATTACAAATAAACCAGTTGCTGTTTTAACAAATACTACTACTTTGCATATAGAAAGTGTTTATAATACGTTACTTTTATTTGATATTGTTGTGCCTAGTTTAGACAGTGTAGACAGCAATTCTTTTCATAAAATAAACCTGCCTGATAAAAATATAAATATTGAAAATATAATATCATCTTTAGAAAAATTTTCCCATGAATATAAGGGCAGGCTATTTGTAGAAGTGCTTTTTTGTAAAGGTGTAAATGATGATAAAAAAAGCATAGAAAAATTAATTAATGTGCTTAAAAATATTAAAGCAGAAAAAGTGCAGCTTGGCACAATCCACAGGCCCCCAGCATATAAAAATATTGAAAAAGTTGATGATGAATTTTTACTTGCCACTGCTAACTTATTAAAAAATAATAACATAAATGCAGAAGTTACTGGTGGGTTTGTATCCCTTTACAAAACATCTGCTACACTTGCTTTAGATGAATTAATACCGTCCCTTTTAAAAATGCGACCATGCACACTGCAGGATATGACATGCGTTTTTGGAAAAAGTGAAGAAGAAATAAAAGAAGCTTTAAATATATTAATAGAAAAAAATATAATCAAAGCTTCATTTTACAGTAATGATACTTACTACATACTGCAGTAAAAATTTTACTGGTTATCTGCCACTACGTGTTTGCCACCAAATTTGGAGATTTTATCCATAATATTTGTTATCTCTATAAGTTCTGGTTCTTTTGGAAGTTCTGGTGATATTAAAGGGGAAATTTCTGATACCCTTATTACCCTTTGCCAAATCTTTACAAACTGTTCTTCTTTTAATTTATTTTTGGCTACTTTTGCAAGCTTTACTTTTTTACCTTTATCATTTTTAAGAGTATTTACTGCATGGTATATTATATAATCACCATCTTCCATACCACCATACATTATTACATGACCTTTGAAAAATATAAGTGTTCTGTATGGTTTTGCATTTTTTAACACTGTATAAAACTCTTTTTCTGATTTTGGCTTATCTATTAATTTTTTACCAACTAATTTTTGTAAGCCAGAGCTTCTTGGAATATCTGCTCCAAAAACACGCCATAAATCCCTTACATATGCAGAACAATCTCTATAACCTGCCTTGCCACCCCAGTCATAAGGGTTATTAAGCTGGCTTTCTGCCATTGCTTTCATTAATTTTTCATCATATTTTGCATTACCAATAACAAAAGAACCATTTAATTCTGCTTTTGCATATGTGCCTTGTGGAGTTAATACTAATGCTTCATTATTATCATAACTTAAAAGTGGCACTTTATCGCCAATGCCATATTTAACACCACCAATTGTAGTATTATCCTTTATAACACGTATAAAAGGCATCTGCTGGATACCTGAAAATGCTACTTGAGAATAGATTTTTATTTTTTCCACAGGAACCCAGCCACGCATAAATTCTGTCATAACATAGTAAAATTGACCATCTTTAGAAGTATGCATAATAAATACAGGTAAAAAGGCACTCATTCTTGTATACTGGTTTGAATCAAACTTTTCATTACCCCTGTGTATAGTGTGGTGAGTAGGATATAATTTCATATTTAAACTTTCTGTTGTAAAACCAACCTGAGGAACTACAACAGATGGAATTGCCTTAACATTTCTATTATCCCTAATAATTTCCATATCTTCTTTCGTCATTCTTCTATCATCAAGATAAGAACCACGATAAGCAAGCTTATCAAAAGTTATATATTTACTCAGCTCATATCTGCTCATTTCAAACATATAATCATTTGTGTTAGTATAAAAATAATATGGAGAATACTTGTGTTTAGCTACTTTTGAAGTGCTTGCACAAGATACGCTCATAATAGAGACAACAATAGTAACAAGGATTAATAACAGTTTTTTTCTCACAATTTACTCCTTTTCTTTTTTCTTGTTATCTACTTTACGCTCAAGTTCAGATAAATACTCAATACTCTTGTTATAAAGATGCTCAGGAACCATAAGCTCAACTTTATCTTGCTTAAAATGCTCAAGTCCCTTAGGCACAGCAACATACCCTTTTATCACTGCAGGTATGCCTTTTGACATTAAATATGATGATGCCTCATCAGCAAGGCGTCTAGTCTTATATTCTCTTACTTTTATCATATAATGTCAATATATATTATTTTAAATAAATTGCAACAATATATTTTACATTCACTATTAAATATTTATATCTAAAACTTAATGAATAACTATCAGTTATCACCTGCCACAACATATAGATATGTGGAAAACTTGTGGAAAACTTCTTTTATAAAAGACTCCAAAAATCATTGATAAATAAAGATTTATCTATTTTATCTTGATATATCAATTAGTTATAAAGTTTTCTTGTATATACTGGCTTTTAGCTTGTCAAGTATTTTTTTAAAAATTTTTTTTCTCAAAAGATGTGGAAAACTTTTTTATAAAACTTTTATTTTTCTTAATATAGCATAATTTTTATTAGCTGCTGTTTTTTTAAGCACAAAAACACGGCTTAAAAATTTATAATTTTTACACATTTTACAATATTAATTTAGTTTTTTTATTGAGTAATTTAAATATTAGCAAGTATTATGCCATATAAATACATATGTAGTATAAAAGTTAATTTTAGTTACTAATTAAAAATAAATTCAAATAATTTTGGGTTTATAAGTATAATAGGTATTATAAAAAGATACCAATAACCATAGCAGGCTAATACTGCTATGGTTATATATTTGTTTATCTAAAGCCAAAGTTATCAAAATGGAATGATGCCATATTAACATTATCCTGTTTTAAACCATTATTCACAACCTTTCTAAACCCTACAGGGCCACAAAACCATATAGATGAAGATGATATAGAAGGTGTAAGTGATTTAATTTTTTCATATGTTAATAATCCATCTTTATTAGTATCTACCATATGAAGATTTACATTTGCTTTTGCACACATTTCCTGTAATATACTATCAAATGGTGTATCACCAATTTTACTGTATATTAAATCAATAGTATAAGATGGTTTATTATTAGCTAATTCTTTTAATTTTGCTAAAAATGGTGTAATTCCAATGCCACCTGCAACCCATACTTGATTTTTATTTTCTTCTATAAAATTAAATTCTCCATATGGACCTTCAACTTTAACAGCTGCATTCTCACTAATATTTTCATATAGTTTCTTTGTAAAATCACCACATTCTTTAATGTAAAACTCTAATTCCTTAGATGATGCATCATATGACGCTACACTAAATGGGTGAGCTTCAAAAGATTTTTCAAATTTTAAAAATACAAACTGACCTGCGTTAAATTTAAAATTATCTGTATTTTCAAGTTTTATTTTTAAATAGATAATATCTGATGATGGTTTATCTTTTTTACTAATAGTCCCTCTATATGTGTGTTTAAAACCTGTAAGCTGAAACAGAGTAACAATAGCACCAACTGCTCCAAATAAAATCATACCTTGTAAAATATAGCCACCTAAAGTATTTACCCAGCCGCCACGAAATGGAACAGTAAAAGCATGGAGTGCAATTTGTAAATAAAGTATAGGGATAATTTTATGAGTATATTTAAAAATATGGTATGGCACTTTACGAATAATAGCTATAGCAACGATAATGATTAATATAATAAAAGCAGGCTCTAAAAATGCGTATCCTGCTTTATAAAAAGGGTATATAGCTGTATCTGTTAATGGGTT
This sequence comes from uncultured Mucispirillum sp., assembly GCA_944325215.1. Taxonomy (GTDB): domain Bacteria; phylum Chrysiogenota; class Deferribacteres; order Deferribacterales; family Mucispirillaceae; genus Mucispirillum. The sequence goes on from CALUZC010000008.1 coordinate 85,521, forward strand.
AGTGGAATGAGCAGGTTCAGGTATAACACCATATTTAATCATCATTTTATTTGAAAAAGACATTAGAAAATGGATTAAGCCAAAAGCAAAACCTAAAGCTGCTGTTAATTTATGCACTTCATATGCTTTATCAAGCCCGCCAAAAAACTTATTTACAATTGAAAACCTTGCAGAAATAATAACTGCTGCAGACATTAAAATTGTTCCCAATGTGCCTGAAAGATACATTAATGCAATACGTGCAGAAAGATAACCATCTGCTGCTAAAAGCCTTTTTATACTTGGAGAAAACAAATAGGCAATAATACCTAAAAGTAGAAAAACAATAGTCCATTTTACATGGTTTTTCATATAACACCTCATAGTAATTGATAATGACTACTATTGTATAAAACTTTTAGAAATAAAACAAGTAAAAGATAACAACTGCCAATATTATATTAAGGCAGTTGTCAATAATAAGCTAATTTTCTTTATTTTTTTCACTATTTTTTAACATTTTTTTATATTTTTCATATTTATTTGTTCTATCCTCTAAACCATTATAACCGCCATTTATAGCTTTTGTCATAGCTTTCATATCATCTTTATCACAAAAAGCATTAATATTATTTGTTTCCCAGTAAAATAATGCTGAATCAAGTGCACCTTTTGGAGTTGTGCAGTATAATATAACATCATCAATGGTTTTGCCCACATATTCTGCAAATTTTGTATAATTGTTTTTTCCTGTAAGCTGTATATAACCTCTGCCCTTATATTTAAATCCATCACCACTTGATTGGTCACCATTACCCATACGGTTAGCATATATAAGGTTTGCTATTTTTTCAGGATTTCTAGCATACTGTTTTGCCTGCTGCATATCCTTAAAATATTTTGGAAACACTTTTAATAAAGCATCGGCAGAATAATTTAAGTTTTCTTCCATTATTCTAAACTCACTGCTTTCATGAGAGCATTGAGCTAAAAATCCAGCTGCTCTATTAACAGTATTAATATGGTATTTTTCAAATAATTCTAAAACACCATCAAGTTTAAATTGATTTGCAATAATCATCAGTGAATTTTTGTTTAATTCCATAAAATATTCCTGTGTTAATTATTTTATTGCAATATGTATTAAATAGTATAACACCATATGCAATAATTTGTATTAATACATTAAAAGTGTAATTTTTTATGAAATAAAATACGCCTTTATAGATGAAATAATCATAGAAATACAAAAAGTAAAAAAGCAGCAGAAATGAAAAAAGTGGCGGTTCAGGGAATTGAACCCCGGACACTGCGGATATGAGCCGCATGCTCTAACCACCTGAGCTAAACCGCCATATAAAGTTGCGGGGGCCGGATTTGAACCGACGGCCTCCGGGTTATGAGCCCGACGAGCTACCAAGCTGCTCTACCCCGCGTCATCAAGGA
>CALUZC010000009.1 GCA_944325215.1 uncultured Mucispirillum sp.
TATTTTATTTAAAGAGATTTAACAACCACTTTTTTATTTACTACTTTTTTCGCAATCGTTTTTAGAATTTACCAAATTATTATCTAAATAACATATTTAACAAACACTTGAAATTTTTTTTATATTTTACTAATATTATATAAAAGTATATATGGCATAATTTTTGCTTACATTAGTTTTAAGTAAAAATATTTTAAGGAGCAAACACTCATGCGCAAATTATTTCTTTTTGTTTTAATTATAATATTTACCTTTGGCTGTGCCCAAAAAAATAATATTTTTAAAGACCCTTCTGCTCAAGAGCAAGGGAAAAAACCAGTTATGCTTTATAAAGTTAATAAAAAAGAAACGAATATGCCTGTGCTTTTTAGAATGCCAAATGATAAAAAAAGTGTTTCCTTAAAATTTGAAAAGCTGGGCTCATCACCTGTTACTGCCATATTAAATAACGATATTAATGGCTGGAATGCTTTTAGTTCTAAGCCACTTTCTTCCTCTGGAAGTGATTTTGGTATTATTGTTGACTTTTCAAACGGGGCAGTTTATGAAATGCCAGCTGATGATGTAAAAACGTATATTAGCAAATTTAATCCTAACCAATACTTTAATTTAAAAGAATTACTGCCAGGAAAAAATAATACTGGTTTTACAAAGATGATTGTTGTAGATAGCACTGCTTTATATAATAAGGAAGAATTATCACATTTAGTTCTTTTAAACAGCCTTGATTTAGCAAACCAGCTTCCGTACACTGCAGCTGCAACAAATAATACACCAACACCTGTTGTTAAAGGTGATAATACTTTTAATACTACAAATAAAAATGCAGTCGTTAAAGATAAACCTGTAATTACTGCTGCTACTAATGGCCAATATGACAGGCTTTTAAAAATGTTAAACAATAATGCTAATATCAATGAATTAAATCCAGAAACTGGTGATAATGCTTTAACTGCTGCTATTGTTAACGGTGATGAAAGTATTGCAAATTTATTACTAGATAAAGGTATCAATGCAAAACATAAAAATAACATGGGGCAGTCTGCACTTCATATTGCTTCAAATTTTGGGCTTTATGATATAGCTTCAAGGCTTTTAAAAGCAGGGCTTCCTGTTAATGATAAAGATAATGGTGGCAACACTCCATTAATGTATGCAGCAGCTTCACCTAATACATACCTTACTGATATGTTAATAGATAATGGGGCAAGAGTTGAAGATAGAAATAAAGATGGTGAAACTCCATTTTTGATTGCTGCAAGAACCGGTAATACTAAAACTGTTGATAGTTTATTAAAAAAAGGCGCCAACCCTAATGTAGTTGATAATCAAGGCAATGGTGCTGTTATGAAAGCTGCTGTTGAGAACAATAAATATACTTTAGAAAACCTGCTTTCTAAAGGCTTAAATCCTGATATAAAAAATAAAAAAGGTTATACTCCATTAATGGCAGTTGTTCAGCAGGGTAATACAGATATTACAAATGACCTTTTAAAAGCAGGTGCTGATATTAATGCAAAAGACCCCCTTGGCAATACACCATTAATGACTGCTACATTAGCAGGTGATACACCAATGGTTAGAGAATTATTAAAAAATAAGCCGGATATTCAAATAAAAAATAAAGAAGATAAAACTGCTTTTGATTTAGCTCAAGATAATGGATATGCACAGCTTCAAAGAATTTTAGGACAAAATATGAAAACTTTTGACGAAGCTTCTATTGCATTATTTGCTCAAGTTGCTAGAAACGATACTGATGGTGCTGTTAGCTCCATAAAAATGGGTGCAAACCCTAATGCAAGAGATAAAAATACTGGTAACACTCCAATATTTACAGCTGTTGCAAATAACTATTTATATATCACCCAAGCATTAATAGCAAACGGTGCAGATGTGAATATTAAAAATAATCAAGGTAATATTCCATTAATTATTGCTGTCACATCGGCAGACAGTGCTATGGTAGATACTTTAATTAAAGCAAAATCTCAGGTAAATGCAGCTAATAAAAATGGTGATACTGCACTTATTTGGGCTACAAAACTTAAAAATGCTGATATGGTTCGCATGCTTTTAACTGCAGGGGCTGATCCAAACAAACGTAATAATGATGGTGTATCACCTTACTTAATAGCATATAATGAAGGCTCCCAAGAAATACTAGGACTCTTGCAGGCAGCAGGTGGTTATAAATAATATTAGTATATTATTTATAACCCTTTAGTAAATGTGTTGTAAATTTTTATTTATATCATTATATTTTACTAATATTATTAAGATAAATCCTTTTAATTTTTATTTATTTTTCATATTTATCATTTTTTTGATTACAAATTTAAAAACATATGCTATAACCTTACATATAGTATATGGGAGTTTGATTTTGTGTTAAGTAGATTATTTAATATAAAAAGAAAAAAATTTGGCCACATTGCTTTAAAAACTAAGATGTGTGTTCTTCCGCTTATATCATATGATGAAAAAACGGAAACCTTAGATTATGGACAGTGCTTTACAATTGATGTTGTTAGTATGTCATTATCATCAATTACTATTCGCCACAATAACAATATTAAAAAAGGCGATATTTTAGAGTTTAGAACAAAACATGCATTAGAAGACCATCAATGCCTTAAATGTATGAACTTTAAAACACTACCTGAAGTTCCTGCACTTAGCTCATTTATAGGTAAAATTATTTGGCGTAATAATAGTGAGGCTGGTGTTAGTATTATAATGATGAAAGAACAGGATAAGGAAACTGTTAAAAAAATGATTAGTGAAAAAAAATAAAGTAGGAAAATATTTAATTTTTTAAATAATTTTATAAATCAATACTGTATTTATTATGAAATATTTTTCATAAAAAATGATAAAATAAGAACTGCCGCAAGCAGTATGCCAAGCAGGGCAGCCTTAATGTTGCCCTTTAGAAAATATCCTGCTGCATACATGAATACCCATACAAATGGAGATATGCATACAATAAGGGCTGAGATGTAAAACAAATCACCACTCTTAATGTGTATAAATTTTATTCCAGAATATTCAAATATGGAAATACCAAAAGAAAACACTATCATAATAAGTATAAAATAAAACATGTATTTCATACATAATGCTATTATATTCCTAATTTCAACCAATTTTTATACCCTCATAAATCATTTGAAATGCTACAATTAAAAGCAAAACAATAAGCAGATATGATACTTTTTTATCTGTTATTTTAGAAAAATATCTCATGCTGATAAATGTGCCTGCAAAAATACCAAAAATTATAGAACATGCTACCTTTACATCAACAAATCCTGCCTGCATATAAACAATACTGCCTGCTGCTGCCGTAAAACCAATAACAAATGAACTTGTTGCTGTTGCTGCTTTTATAGGAACATTTGATATTAAATTCATACCAGGAATAATTAATGCACCACCACCTGCTCCACTTAAGCCTGAAAAAACACCTGAAAATGCACTAAATAAAAAATTGTATCCAGTTTTAACAGGGTTATATTTAATAAGCTTATTAGTTGCTTTATCTAAAAATTCACCATAGAAAAAACCTTTTATATCATCATTCTGTTCTCTATACTCTTTTGAACCCTGTTTCATCTTTAAATATGTAAGATATGCCATTATTAACTGAATTACACCCAATATTATCATTACAATATTTTGTGGTAAATGAACTGCTGTCTTGCTGCCAACTAATGCTCCAATAACTGAAACTATGGATAATGCTATACCTAAATTAAGATTAGCAGCACCTGATTTTAAATATACAGCTGATGTGGACATACTGTTTGCTGTAATTACAACTAACGATACTGCAATAGCATTATGGATTGGCATATTAAATAAAAATGTTAAGACTGGCACCATAATAATGCCACCACCAAGACCAAGTATTGCTCCAAGTACCCCCACAATAATTCCAAGAAGTATTAATAAAATAATACTAACCATTATTATATACCAGACTGAAAAATTGTAACAAGCGATGCATTGACTATATCTTTATAGGAACAGCCGCGAGATAAATCATTCATTGGCTTTGCTAGCCCTTGAAGAATTGGTCCTGTAGCATAAGCACCTTTGCACATTCTTTCTGTAATTTTATAACCAATATTACCTGCATCTAAATTTGGAAAAATAAATACGTTGGCATTACCTGCCACTTTACTTTCTGGAGCTTTTCTTGCACCAACCTCTTTTAAAAGAGCAGCATCAAACTGCATCTCACCATCAATTAATATATCTGCTCTTTTCGAATTAACTATTTTTAATGCTTCCCTGACTTTATCAATACTTTCATCTTCTGCACTGCCTTTTGTGGAAAATGATAATAATGCAACCTTTGCATCTTCTCCCATTAAAAGCTTATAGCTGTCTGCTGAAGATATGGCAATTTCTGCCAGTGTTTCTGCATCAGGGTTAGGATTTATTGCAATATCTGCCATAAAAAAAGTGCCATTACTGCCATACTCTGTAAGTGGTGTTTCCATAATTATAAAAGAAGAAATTTTACTCATTCCCTTTTTCATACCAATACATTTTAATGCACCACGCAGAACTTCTGCACTTGATGATATAGAGCCAGATACACAGCCATCATAAATCCCTAATTCAACAGCCATAGCACCAAAATAGCAAGGGCGTTTTACTGCCATAAGAGAGCTTTCCTTTGTTTCACCCTTATTTTTACGCTTTTCATAATAACACTCTGTAAATCTTTCTATATATTCGTTATTATTTATATCAATAATATCTAAATCTTGTTCTGGGTTTAATTTTTCATATATTGGTAAAATAAAATCTTTATCACCAACAAGGCTTACTTTACATAGTTTATTTGATAAAAGCTCATGTGCTGCTTTAACAGTTCTTTCATCATTACCATCTGGTAAAATAATAGATTTTTCTAATTTTAATGCGTTATCTCTTAGTTTGGCTAATATTCCCATAATTCACCCTCGCTTTTTTATAGTATAACTATTTATAAACTAATAGCAAGCTATATTTATTTTTTAAGCATAAATTTTACTTGATAATTTAAAAACTTAATATATAATAGTGCTATGAAAAAAATAGTATTTATGGGCACACCAGAAATTGCAGTGCCTTCATTAAAAGCATTAGTAGAAAACGGATTTAATATTCCACTTGTAATCACTCAGCCAGATAAACCTAAAGGCAGAGGGCAAAATATGGCTTTTTCCCCTGTTAAAGAATGTGCCTTATCTTATGGTCTTAATGTTTATCAGCCCGAAAAAATACGTAATAATATGGAAGCTATGGATATTATTAAATCATGCCAGCCTGATTTTTTTGCAGTCGTAGCTTACGGTAAAATTTTACCACAGGAAATATTAGATATTCCAAAAACTGCTCCCATTAATGTTCACTTTTCGCTGCTTCCAAAATACAGAGGTCCTGCTCCTGTAAACTGGGCTATTCTAAATGGAGAAAGCGAAACCGGTGTCAATACTATGTTTATGGACGCTGGTATGGATACTGGTGATATTTTGCTTACGAAAAAAACTCCTATACTTTATAAAAATGCTGGTGAATTAGCTGAAGAATTATCGCATACTGGTGCTGAACTGCTTATTGAAACTATTAATAATTTTAGTAATATTACACCACAAAAACAAAATGATAATGATGCAACAAAAGCTCCTATGATGAATAAGGAAATGGGGCTTATTAACTGGGATAATGATGCAGCCTACATTGAAAGAATGATAAGAGCATTTACTCCATGGCCTGCAAGCTATACTAATCTTGATAATAAAAAAGTAAAAATATTCAAAAGTAAAGTTTTTGAATGCAGTCATAATGAAAAAGCGGGAACTATTATAGATATTACAAAGGATAGTATTGTAGCAGCATGTAAAACAAATGCTCTTGAAATATATGAACTGCAGCTTGAAGGCAAAAAGAAAATGGATACTAAAAGTTTTCTTGCTGGTTATAAACTTAATAAGGGAGCGCTATTTTACAGTGAATAATAGTATTTTTTATAATATGAAAAAATTAATATATTGCCTGTTTATATTTTTTATTACTGCATGTAATAATTTTTCAAACAACTCAAACAATGATTTTACATTACAGCTACTTCATTTTAATGATATCCATACATCAGAAAATAACGAATATAATATTACTTTTAATAACCAGTCTATCGTTGTAAATACAGGTGGTTATCCACGTATAATACAGGCAATTAATGATACATATAAATTTCCACAAAGTGAGATAATATTTGCAGGTGATGCTTTTCAACAGGGATATTCTCTTTTTACATATACTAATGGTAAATATGATTATGATATGCTTTGTAAAATTGCTCTAGATTTTATGACACTTGGTAATCATGAACTATACGAAACAGATACAGGTATCCTTGATTCTTTTTTTTCATATATTGATAGTGGCATAAAAACATGTAATTTTCAAATCGTTCTAGCAAATGTTACTTTTAAAAATCCAAATATACAAAAATATATAAAACCTTACATAATAAAGGAATATAATAATGGGCAAAAAGTTGCTTATTTTGGTATTACTACTAATGAGTCTGGTATGTCTGGTACAAAGGGAATGGTTATAGCAGACCCTTATAATGCTGCAAAAAATGTAGTAGATGAACTAAAAAAACAAAATATCAATAAAATTATTGCAATAACTCATCTTGGTTTTGAGCAGGATAAACAATTGGCACAGCTTGTGCCCGATATAGATATAATAGTTGGAGGTCATACTCATACAGTACAGGGGGATTTTTCTCCTTTAGGTATTGAAAGTTATGAAGAAAGTTATCCATTAAAAATAAATAATACTTATATTATTACAGCAGCATCAAAAGGCATGGTTTTAGGTAATGGATTATTTACTTTTGATGATAATGGGATTGTAACTTCATACACTGGCACACCAAAATTTTTAATTAATCCATTGACTGATAATGCTTACAATGATTATATAAAATCTCTTAATATTGCCTTATTAGTAAATGAAGATTCATCTGCACTATCCACAGCAAAAAATTATTATGAGCAAATATCAATAGACATGAATAAAGTTATAGGTAGTTCATTAGATGATTTATGGACTGTTAAAGAAAATTATGCAAGTTTTGATGTTAATGATAAGTATTCATCATCTTTAGGCACCCTGCTTGCAAAATCGCTTTATGATTATGCTACTAGTAAAAATTATCAAGTTGATTTTTCACTAATTAACTCTGGTGCTATTAGAACAAATTTATATAAGGGTGATATTACATCAGGTGATCTTAATAAAACAGCACCATTTGAAAACCAAATGTATATAGTAAAAATTAGTGGAGCTGCTGTTTTAGATTATATGCAGCAAGGGATTACAAACTTTTTCCCACCAAAATTAGATGTAAATTCATTTCCATATATTTATAATGCCAGTATTATATATGATAATTCTACAAAAACTATTTCTACTGCTCAATATACGTTAAACGGAGTAACTACAAATATTAAAAGAGATAAAACATACAATGTTTTAATGTCATCATATCTTACCGATAATAAGGCAGAGATTAAAGATAATATAATTTCAAAAACAGATATCCATATGACAGATAAACGTATATATACAGAATTTGTTATAAATAACTCTCCACTTTCAAAAATGGAAAACCCAGTGACTATTACAGATTAATTTTTACCTTACGCAGTAGTAATATTTTGTAAAAATTATGTATTATAAAATTAATTTTTATTGTATATGAACTTTTTAATTATATATTTGTAACTATAATATAAGTATATTATACTTAAATAATAAAATTTAAAGGAAAGAAAATGACTACTACAAACACTATAAAAACTGTTTTTTTAATAGTTTTAATGACAGCATTACTAATAGTTATAGGCAGGGTTTTAGGTGGCTCGACAGGTATGTTTATAGCTTTTGTCTTTGCTATTGGTATGAACTTTTTTTCATACTGGTTTAGTGATAAAATTGTTCTAAGAATGTATAATGCTCAGGAAGTGACAGCAGCAGAAAATCCAAGACTTTATAACATTGTATCACGACTTGCTCAGCGTGCAAACCTTCCTATGCCAAAAGTTTATATTATTCCAAGCGGCACACCTAATGCCTTTGCAACAGGAAGAAATAAAAACCATGCTGCTGTTGCTGTTACAAATACATTAATGGATATGCTTGATGATGAAGAACTTGCAGGTGTTATAGGGCATGAACTTGCCCATATTTATGGTAAAGATATTTTAATAGGCACTATTGTTGCTATGATGGCAGGTACTATTATGATGATAGTAGATATTTTCCAATGGTCTATGATTTTAGGTGGCAATAATGATGAAGAGAATTCAAGCCCATTAGGACTAGTTGGCTCTATTTTTATGATAATTTTAGCACCAATTGCTGCTACTCTCATACAAATGGCAGTATCTCGCTCTAGAGAATATATTGCTGATGCAAGAGGGGCAGAATTTTGCGGTAATCCAAAGGCTTTAGCATCGGCTCTACATAAAATAGCATATGGAGTGCAGGCACACCCTATGAGTAATGCAAAACCAGCTACGGCTCATATGTTTATTGCAAGCCCTTTTGCTGGAAGTAAAGCATTAAGTCTTTTTTCTACACACCCACCAATAGATGAGAGAATTTCAAGGCTTAATTCTATGACTATAAATGCTGTAACAAAAAGTTTTTCAAAAACAAACGCTATAATTAGTTAGTAAATAAGCCCTTTTTATGAGGCGAACCCCATTTATTGGACAAATAAATGGGGTTCGCCTCAATTCAGCATATCTTTTATTAATATTAGCACTTATCACATTTTATATTAATCTGTGAATTTGTATTTATTATCTGCTCCACAAAATTAAATGCCTGCATATATTTTTCCTTATTTATTTTATAATATATCCATTTACCGTCTTTTGTTCCACAGACTATACCACTATCACATAATATTTTCATATGATGTGATAATGTTGGCTGACCAATATTTAAATGTTCTAATATTTTGCATGCACAAACCTGATTACTTCCTATTAACTCTAATATTTGGAGTCTGTTTTCATCACTTATTGCTTTAAAGATTTTTATTGCATCTTTCTTATCCATTTTATAACCTACATATCGATATATGTCAATACATAATTCTATTTTGTCTTATTTTTTACTCTATTAATATGTGCTTTTATCATTTCATTCATTGAATTATCTTCAAAGGGAACAAGTTTTATACTTTTCTTTAATGTTTTTTTACCACGTTTTATATGGCATTCTATTACTGAACCAAACCCTTTTTCATAAAGAGCATATTTTAAATCGCCTATATCTCTAATATCATGATAGCCACATTTTACAATTATATCACCTGTTTTTATGTCTGCATCAAGAGCTGGGGAATCTTTTGCAACAGAAACTACTTTTACATTTTTTTCTACTACCTCTATACCTACACCTATTGTTGGCGTGCCATAGCTTTGAATATATTCTGGGAATATAAATGCATCTGCATTACTAATGCTTACATCTTCCCCCTGCATCATAACGTAATTTTTTTCTCCAGATATACGCTCATATCTGTATGGAATACCTGAAGTTTTCCCTGCATGACCATTACCACATATTACAACAATGGTAGTATCAGGATTTACCATTCTATAGTTGTGTATATTTTTTGCCATTACTTCGTCCCACACATTTTGTGATAAGTAAAAATTATTAAAATCTCTACTTGAGGAAGCATGCATTTCAAATATTTCACGTATTTGATTTTCATACTTATTATTTATAATATTCATTCTTTTTGGCAGAAACTCTTTTTCCTGTTCTGTTAGGTTATCAATACTGCCGTAAAATATTTTAGATGTAACACTTCTTGGAATATTTAGTGGTATAATATCAATTTTATTATCTTTTGCATACTTAAATATTGGTGCATAAAGGCTGTAATCAAAACTCCAATTGTTATAATAATCTATACCATCAATCATTTCCTTTTCTGAAATACGCCCTTTTACATAATCATTTATTACATCTAAATACTGCACCTGAACCATTTCCATTGCAATAGCAACATTTTTCTTTTTCTTATATACATAATCTATTACTTTTAACTGGTTTGCGTGGTGTGAATATTCATCATGCTTTTCGCCTACAAAAATTACTTTATACTGTGATGCTTCACTTAATACACTATCTAATGATTCTATATTTTTACTTCTAATAACTGCATTAGATTTATGTTCTATAATTTTTATTCCCATATCTGATGGGCTTACTTTTTCCTGTATTATAGAACCACCTTTAAAAACAAGTTCTTGATTCATGCTATATTTTTTTAATGCTTTTAAATTATTATCCGTAGGGTTGTTAATAAATAAAATATATTTTTCTTTATTTTGTGGGTTTTTTATAACAAAATACTCACTATATTCACCACTTCCCATTGGTTTTTTATCCACAAAAAACTGAGCTATCTTATTATCATATCCATCTATAATAATATTTTCATTTTCTATTTGACCAAATGTAATATCTGATTTACCATTTATTACTTCTTTTATATTAAAATAACCGCCTATATTGTTATTTTCATTTTCAGTTATTAATAATATATTATCTTGAGTAAGTATATTATCAATTACTGGTGATACTTCATTATTATCTAACTCTCTCATAAGGTGGTAATTAGGGTCTAAATATAATGATACTGCACCTAATTCAACAGGAACTTTAAAAGTCTCCTCTCTGTTTATTCTAGACTGTAACCTGCCATACTCTTTTTTCTTATCATACTCTAATAAATATGGCACATTTACAACTTCATCTCCCGTTGTTCTTAAAATAGTAAATGAAATATAGTATTTACCACGTTCTGAAATATATTCTGCATTACTTATACTAAACTTTATTAATGGAGATTTTGTAAAATAAGCTTCATAAAAACTATCTGCATTAATACCACTAAAACATTTTAATACCTGCATATATGTTAAAGATGGTTCTTCTTTTAATGCTTTTACTTTTATAAGCCCTTCTTGAAACTTCTGCTCTCCAATATTTGTTTTTATCATATGGAAAATAAAACCCAGCATATAATCATCTATCTGTTGGTTACTATTAACCCCGCTAATAGCAATCTGCTGAAGCATTCTTTTTCTTAATTGCATTTTTTCAACACTGTTTGCATTTTTTTCAAATTCATTAACTATTTTTAGTATTTTATTTATAGACACTCTATTATCCTGATTATATATTGCACCATAGCTTATATTAAAAAACGATATTAAAAAAATAACCACAAATATTTTTTTCATAACTACCTCGTACCACCTTTACCGTATATTCTAATTCCATATGAAGTATTATCTTTTTTACTTTCAAATAGCGTATTATCCTTAAATGCTAAATATGAATAAGAACCATAATGTATTAATTTATTTAATGTTTTTTTATTAGCATTAAAAGCATACATTATAAATTTATTTCCTTTTGAATATGGGTTTTTAACAACAACATATGTTGAATTACCCATATTAAATGTAAAATTTAATGTGCCTTTTAAAAGTTCTGCCACATTAGCAGGCACTTGATTATCAAGGGATATTATAACATTTTTGTCTTTTATATGGTGCAGACTTAATTTTCTAATATGGACAATTTCATTAATGCTTTTAAATACATCTTTAAATGAATTATCAGTATTTCTAAGCCCTGCATATGTTATTTCTTCGCTACCAAAAAGGTAATAAAAAGCTGCTGGAATCTCTTTTGTATATAAATGTCTCATTAAATGATATCCACTATCTATTATAAATGTATCATTATCATCTAATAATTCAAACTCTATATTGTTACCACCAATTACAGTAGGCAGCCTTCCTTCCTTCATTTCCCCATTGCTTATATGAATATATGGCACCTGCACCTGCTGCTGACCACCTTTTCTTACTAAGTTAAATGACAGTTTTTTATCTTTATAGACAATATTATCTATAAAAAGTGCTATATTTTCATTCTTTTCTATCCATGTTTTGTAAAAATCTTCATCTGTTCCAATATATGTAAGTAAATCATGCCATGAAGCGTGTGAAAACATCTTGTCTTTTACAAATGCTCTTATACCATTCATAAAAGCTTCTTCCCCCACAACATTTTTTGCCATATGAAGCACCATTAACCCCTTACCATAACCTACTGCCTGTTCCAGCTTACCTGCATTATATTCAAAATCTTTTAAAGGAAACCCTTTAGTACCTGCGTATGCTTCATATTCTGATAATATATCTTTCCTGTATTTAATCCTGTCATCTTTCTCATAAAAATAATCAGAAAAATATGTAGTAATTGCTTCTAAAAAATTGCCATCTGTCATACTGCATTCAATAGCTGCTCCAAAATATTGATGGAGAACTTCATGTCCCAAAGACCGTTCATATACAAATGGTTTATCTATAATAGATTTACCAAATACTGCCATACCATTCATAGCATGACCATATGGCATTTGGTCTTCCACAACCATAAAACTATCATATGGAAAAGATATATTAAAAAGCCTTTCATACATTTCTATATAATATGCTGATTTTTGTAAAAGTTTATAACTTAAATCTTCATGTTCCCTAAAAAGTAATGTGTATATTTTAACATTATTTTGTGATACTGTTTTAACTACATATTCAGGCGAAGCTGCTAAATATATTGATTTTGGCAGATTATTATATGTATATAAAAATGTATTAGTTTTATCCTTTACTTGAGATATTGAAAAAAATTCACTTACTAATCCGTAAAAACCATTTGGTAAAGTTAAATATAATTCTGCATTTTCGATATTACTTATTCTTGGAATTATACTTGAATAAACTGCAATATAATCGCTTTTAATCCTGTCTATATATTTTGAAGGGTGTTTAATATATGAAATTATAACTGGAGCAAGCTCATCTATTTCAACAATATATTTATTAGCCTGCTCATTATATGTAACTCTTCTATCATCATAAAGAATCTGCATATCATCATATGGCATTATAATAACCTGCTCTTTTTTTGTTGAAGCAATGGTTATACTTCCTTTTATAATACCGTAATCTGCATCTATATTTGATTTTATCATAGCAACTGCAGCATAACTTTTATTAATCAAAAATAATATAAATATTAAAAATAGTAGTATTTTTCTCATTTTTAGTCCATAGTATAAAAAAATATATTAATATTCAAAATAATATAGTATATAAAATTAATTATATTACACAAGAAAAAAATTTAAAAAATATATTTTTCTACTATATTTGTATAGGAGCTGTTATGCTGAATAAACTTTTTAAATTAAGTTCATCAAAAACTACTATTCAAAGGGAAATTATAGCAGGATTTGTAACGTTTATGACTATGAGTTATATTATATTTGTTAATCCTGATATTTTATCCAACGCTGGTATGCCGCGTGATGCATTGATTACTGCCACATGCCTTGCTGCTGCATTTGCAAGCATTTTAATGGGGCTTTATGCAAACTACCCTATTGGGCTTGCTTCTAGTATGACTGCCAACTCATTTTTTGCTTTTGTAATTGTAAAAACTATGGGGCTTTCCTGGCAGGAAGGTTTAGCTGCTGTTTTTGTTGTTGGTATCCTTTTCATTATTATTACTGTTGGCAAAATAAGAGAACTTATTATGGACGCCATACCTATGTCTTTAAAAATGGGCATACCTGCAGGTATTGGTATATTTTTAATGTTTATAGGGCTGCAAAGCGCAGGAATTGTTGTTCAAAATCCTAATACTATTGTTACATATGGTAATTTGACAAACCCTTCTACTTTGCTTTCAATTTTTGGACTACTGCTTATGATTATTTTATATATAAATAAAGTTACAGGTGCAATTTTATTAAGTATTGCTGTTGTTACAATTATTGGTATTCCTTTAGGAATTACTGAATTACCATCTGATATAGTATCTTTACCTCCATCAATTTCTCCAGTATTTTTTAAAATGGATTTTTCTAATATGTTTGACGCCGATTTTTTAATGGCTGTATTTACATTACTTTTTATGGCTGTTTTTGATACTATTGGAACTTTAATGGGCGTTTCTCAACGTGCAGGGCTTGTTGACAAAGACGGCAATATGGTTCGTGCAAAAAAAGCTTTTATGGCTGATGCTGCAGGTTCAACAGCAGGCAGTATTTTTGGCGTTACTACTGTTGGAGCATATATTGAAAGTGTAACAGGGGTAGAATCAGGTGGTAGAACTGGGCTTACAGCTGTTACAATAGGTATATTGTTTTTACTTGCCATGTTTTTTTCACCAATTATTTTAATTGTTCCATCAGCTGCTACTGCCCCTGCTTTAATATTTGTAGGTATTTTAATGTTTTCTGTTGTGGAAAAAATATCCTTTAAAGACTGGACAGAATTAACACCTGCTGTAATTGCAATTGTTATGACTCCACTTACATATAACATAGCAATGGGTATAGAACTTTCAATTTTAGCTTATGTAATAATTAAAATAGGAACAGGTAAATTTAAAGATATTTCTATGACTATGCTTGTGCTTTCCATTGTTTTTATACTAAAAGAAATTATGACTAACTTATAAATAATATAATTCTTCATTTAATTTATACAAACCACACTTACAGGTAATTTATAAGTGTGGTTTTTTATTTTAAAATACAACTAACAATGCAATATATTTTTTGTTTCACATACAAAAAAGGGAAGTATTATAATACTTCCCTTCTAAATTTTATATTAAGACTTTTAATTATGCTTTAAACTGCTCTATTAAAAGTTTTAAACTTTCAGTTCTTTGTTGTAAGTGGCTTACCGTTTTATTTACTTCACTAACTGCTGCATTACTTTCTTCAATACCTGCAGCAATTACTTGGGCATTATCTACCACATTTTGAACTGTTGTCTGCTGGTTATCAACTGAAGATACAACTGGTTTCATATATCTATACAGGTTTGCAACTTCCCTTGTAACTTTTTGGATTTCAAGGGTAACATCACTAATATTACCAGCACCTGTTTTAACACTTTCTGCAGAATGAGTCATGGATTCACTAGCTGATACTGCTTCCTGCTGCAGTGCATTGATAATATCAGTTATTTCACCTGTAGCTTTTTGTGTTCTTTCTGCTAACTTCCTAACCTCATCAGCAACTACAGCAAAACCGCGGCCAGCATCCCCTGCACGAGCTGCTTCAATTGCTGCATTTAATGCAAGAAGATTTGTTTGGTCTGCAATATCGTTAATAACATTAATAATCTCACCAATCTGGTTAGAACTTTCTGATAAATTATCAATATTTTTTGAAAGTATAACTGTATCTTTTTCTATTTCAGACATATCTTTTGATACTACTCCAAGTTTTTTGGTTTCTTCCTTAGACATTTTTGCAGTATTTTCAAGTGCAACCATATTTTCTGCTAGTGCTCTAGATGTTGCTTGGAAAACTGTTCCCACCTGTTCCATACTGTTTACCATGTTATCTACCTGCTCTGCCTGAGAGTCAAATGTAGTTGATAATTCCTCCATAGTGGCAGCCAGCTGATTATTACTTGTAGCCACTTCATTTGTGGCACTTTTAACAGCTGAAACAATCTCTTGAACTTTACTAATAAACATATTCATACTGTCAGCAATTTTACCAAGCTCATCATTTGATTCTGCAGGGATACGAACAGTTAAGTCATTACTAGAACTTGCATCTATCATAATTTTTTGGAACTTACCAAGCTGCTTCAATGACCTGCTTACAGTAAACATTGATAAAACTATTGCTATGAAAGTAAGAACTGCACCAATTACCATTGATTCTATCATGTTTGTAATCTGAGTAGCATAAAAAATATTTTTTGGTATCCTATATAAAACATACCAGCCATAATCATATGTTTTATTTAAAAAACATACCCAGTCTTTACCATCTTTATCAGTAATCTGTAATATTTTATCATCTTTTTTTGAAATAAGTGTTTCAACTCTTTTCAGGGCAGGGTCAATATCTTCCAGCTTGTGAGTCGTATATTCTGGTTTTGAACCAATTACCACATTTATATTTTCATCTAAAATTGTTACAAGACCACTTAATTCTTTATCTTTTGATTTATCAAGAAATTCTCTTAATGCTACTAAATTAAAGTCTATACAAATTACACCTTGTGTGCCATCTTTTGCTTCTATTTTATATGACACTGTAATACATGGTTTGTTTGTAATACCATCAATATATGCATTGGAAACAACAGGTTTATCTGATGCAATAGCAGCCTTATACCAATGTTTTTCTGGTCCATAAAAGCCATCAGGCAGTTTTTCTATTCCTTTTGATAAAACATTTTCACCATTTTCAAAGGATACAAACATTTGTATAACTTCTTCCCTTTCCTCAAATGCATTTAACACATGCACATATTTTCTAAAGTCACTTATATTATCAAATACCATTGATTTGCCAATATATTCGGCTAGTAACTGGTTATATTGCATCCAGTCATTAGTCCTTGCAGAAATAGTTTCTGTAATTTTTTGAGCTTCTCTTGAAAGCAAATGCTCTGAGTATGTAGAATTTTTAATATAATCAAAAATAATTACAGAAACCATTCCAACAGTAATCAATAAAGAAGATGTTAACATCATTTTCACTTTTAATGACAATGAAAATTTTTTTAATTTCCCTTGATTTTTTCCCATACCGACACCCCTTTGTGATGATATTTTCAGTATAATATGCATTTTCCTATTTTTCAATAAATAATTTGATTAAGTTAAGTTTTATTATAATTTTATGATTTTATATAAAAAAATAATTGCTAAATTAGATTTATAGTGATAATTTAATAAATTATTTTAATTTTAAACTTTAAGCAGGTATTAATTATGAGAAGTGATATTATTAAACAAGGCTGCCAGCGAGCACCTAACAGAGCCTTAATATATGGAACTGGTGTTTCCAAAGAGCAAATGAATGCACCTTTTATAGGTATATGCTCTAGTTTTACAGACCTTATTCCAGGGCACTCTGGTATGAGAATTTTAGAAAGGTTTGCTGAGAAAGGTATACACACTGGTGGTGGGCAGGCGTTTATTTTCAGTGTTCCCGGAGTTTGTGATGGTATATCTATGGGGCATTCTGGAATGCGTTACAGTCTGCCAAGTAGAGATGCTATTGCTGATATGATAGAATGTGTTGTTAATGCACATGCTCTTGATGGTGTTTTATTTATTACAAACTGTGATAAAATTACACCAGGTATGCTTATGGCTGCTGCACGTATTAATATCCCTTCTATATTTGTTACAGCTGGCCCTATGATGAGTGGAAACTACCGTATGAAAAGACGTGATTTTATTACGGATTCTTTTGAAGCAGCATCAAAAGCAGCAACTGGTGAAATAGATAATGATGAAATGACAAACTTGGAAATGACAGCATGTCCTGGAGAAGGTTCATGTCAAGGGCTTTTTACAGCTAATACTATGGCCTGCCTTACAGAAGTTATGGGTATGAGTATGCCGGGCTGTGCAACTGCTATGGCTGGTATGGCAAAAAAACGCCGTATTGCTTTTGATTCTGGTGTAAGGCTTGTATCTTTAGTGAAAGAAAATATTAAACCACTTGATATTATGAATGAAAAAGCATTTAAAAATGCTATCAGGGCAGATTTAGCTCTTGGTGGTTCTACTAATACTACATTACATATTCCAGCTATTGCATATGAAGCAGGTGTTCCATTAAATTTAGATTCTTTTGATGCTCTATCTAAAGAAACTCCACATATTACAAGCCTGCTTCCAGGTGGAAAATATTTTATGGAGGACTTAGAGTTTGCAGGCGGTGTTCCTGCTGTTATGAAATCTCTTGAAAGTCTTTTAGAAGACAACATAACTGTAAGTGGTATGACTGTTAAAGAAATCTGCAAAGCTGCTGAAAATTACGATAGTGATATTATTAGAAGCTTAGATAATCCATACCACACTGAAGGTGGTATTGCAGTTTTACGTGGAAATATTGCTCCAGGTGGCTCTGTTATTAAACAAAGTGCAGTTAACCCTGATATGATGGTGTTTACTGGTAGCGCAAAAACTTTCAATTCTGAAGAAGATGCTATGGAAGCCATCATGGGTGGTAAAATACAAAATGGTGATATAGTAGTTATTAGATATGAAGGTCCTAAAGGCGGCCCGGGTATGAGAGAAATGCTTGCTCCAACTGCTGCTATTGTAGGGCTTGGGCTTACTCAAGTAGCTTTAATTACTGATGGTAGATTTTCAGGTGGAACAAGAGGACCATGTGTTGGTCATATTTCTCCAGAAGCAGCTGAAGGTGGTATTATAGGATTAGTAGAAGATGGTGATAAAATATCTATCAATATACCTGAAAGAAAAATCCATTTAGAAGTAAGTGATGCTGAACTTGAGAAAAGAAAAGCCAACTTTAAAATGCCTGATAAAAAAGTGGCAAGTGGTTATTTGGCAAAATATGCAAAAGGCGTATCTAGTGCCAATGAAGGTGCAATTTTCAAACGTGATATATAAGTTTAAAAGTTATGCTTCTTTAGCTTAATTATGGGAGAAACAAAATGATTTGTTCAGGTGGTGAAATAGTTATAGACTGCTTAAAGAGAAATGGGGTAGAAGTAATATTTAGCTATCCGGGTGGTTCTTTAACTGGGTTTTACGATACATTATTTGATTCTGATTTAAAACATATTCTGCCACGTCATGAGCAGGGGGGAGCCCATGCTGCTGATGGCTATGCTAGAGCAACAGGCAAAATAGGTGTATGTATGGCGACAAGCGGTCCTGGTGCTACTAACCTTGTTACAGGTATTGGCACAGCTTACATGGATAGTGTTCCTATGCTTGTAATTACTGGGCAGGTTGTTACAAACTTAATAGGTGGCGATGCTTTTCAGGAAGCTGATATTGTTGGTATTACACGTCCTATAGTAAAACACAGCTATCTTGTTACTGATGTTAAAGATTTGGCAAATACATTAAATGAGGCAATACATATTGCCACAACTGGAAGGCCAGGACCTGTTTTAGTAGATATTCCAAAAGATGTGTTTGCAGCTAAAACTAAATACGAACCTGATGCAAAAGTCTTTTTAGCAGGCTATCAGCCTAATGTGGAAGGCCACCCAATGCAGGTGAAAAAACTTTTAAAAGTATTAGAATCTGCTAAAAAACCAGTTATATATATTGGTGGTGGTGTAAAGGTTAGCAAAGGTGCAACAGAAGAGCTTATTAAGTTTGCAAATGCATTAAACTTACCTGTAGTTTCATCATTTATGGGCTTAAGTGGTTACCCTGCTAATGATAAACAGTGGATAGGCTGGCTTGGTATGCATGGTAATTATGCATCTAATATGGCAGTTACAGAATCAGACTATATTATAGCCATAGGCACTCGCTTTACAGACCGTTCTACTGGCAGGTTAGACAGGTTTGCAAAAAATGCCCGTATTGCTCATATTGATATTGACCCATCATCTATTTCTAAAACTGTAGATATTGAAATACCAGTTGTAGGGGACAGCTACAATGTTCTATGTATGATTAATAAATATCTTAATGACTTTAAATGGGAAAAATGTTCAGAAGATAGAAATAAATGGTTTGATACTGTAAAATCTTGGGATAATGAAAAACCATTTTCTTATAAATACAGCGATAATATTATTAAACCACAGTTTGTAATAGAATCTCTTTATAAAGTTACAGAGGGAGATGCTATTATTGCAACAGATGTTGGCCAGCATCAAATGTGGACAGGTCAATTTTATAAATATAAATTTCCACGCCAGTTTTTATCATCAGGTGGTATGGGGACTATGGGTTACGGTCTTCCTGCTGCTATGGGTGCAAAAGTTGGCAGGCCAGATAAGGAAGTATTTTGTGTATCTGGAGATGGTGGTATTTTAATGAATATACAAGAGCTTACTACATGTGTTCAATATAGAGTAGGCATAAAAACAGTTATTATAAATAATAAATTTTTAGGTATGGTTAGGCAATGGCAGCAGTTATTTTTTAATAAAAAATATTCAGATACCTGCCTTGAAGTGCAGCCAGATTTTGTAAAACTTGCTGAAGCTTATGGCTGTATTGGTTTACGTGCTGAAAAACCATCAGATGTGGAGGCTGTTTTAAGAGAATCTCTTAAAATAAAAGATAGACCAGTGCTTATGGATTTTCTGTGTGACAGAGAAGAAAACGTATATCCTATGGTGCCAGCTGGTGCTTCCATAGATGAAATGATAATCAGGTAGGCAGCTATGGAAAAAAGACATATTATATCAATACTTGTAGAAAATAAATTTGGTGTGCTTGCTCGTATTGCAGGTCTGTTTTCAGGCAGAGGCTACAATATTGAAAGCTTAACTGTTAACTCTACGGAAAAACATGATGTTTCTATGATGACTATTGTTACAGTTGGTGATGATAAGATTATAGAACAGATTATAAAACAGCTTCGTAAGCTTATAAATGTATTAAAGGTTAGAGATTTAACATCATATAACCATATTGAAAGAGAGCTTATATTAATAAAAGTATATGTTACTCAAAAATATAGAAGTGATGTTTATAACATGGTAAATACATTTAGAGGAAATGTAGTTGATATTACCCCTGAAAGTATGGTAATAGAAATCACTGGTGATAATGATAAATTAGAAGCGTTTATTGAGCTTGTTCGCCCTTATGGTATTATAGAGATGGTTCGTTCAGGCTGCCTTGCAATAGGCAGAGGCTCAAAAGCTACAAGTGATATGGAAAAAATAAAAAATAATAGTAAATAACAGTCTTAAAAACTGATAAAATATTATGAGGTATAACTAATGAAAGTTTATTATGAAAAAGATGCCAATTTAGGCATTATTAAAAGCAAAAAAATTGCAGTAATAGGTTACGGCAGTCAAGGTTATGGTCATTCTAATAACTTAAAAGATTCTGGCTGTGATGTTGCTGTTGCATTAAGAAAAGAAAGTGCATCTTGGAAAAAAGCAGAAAATGCTGGCTTAAAAGTTATGACAGTATCAGAAGCTGCTGCATGGGCAGATTTATTAATGATACTTACTCCAGATGAGCTTCAAGGCGATATTTATAGAAATGAAATAGCACCAAATTTAAAATCTGGCTCTTACCTTGCATTTGCTCACGGTTTTAATATTCATTTTGGTCAGATTGTAGCACCAAAAGATGTAAATGTTATTATGATTGCTCCAAAAGGTCCTGGTCATTTAGTTCGTCAGCAGTATGAAATAGGCAGTGGTGTTCCTTGCTTAATTGCTGTTCATCAAGATGCAACAGGTGACTCAAAAGAAGTGGCGCTTGCTTATGCTGCAGCTATTGGTGGTGCTAGAGCTGGTGTTATTGAAACTACATTTAAAGAAGAAACAGAAACAGACCTTTTTGGTGAACAGGCTGTTTTATGTGGTGGTTTAGCAAAACTTATACAGTATGGTTATGAAACATTAACTGAAGCAGGTTATGCTCCAGAAATGGCATACTTTGAATGCTTACATGAAATGAAATTAATTGTTGATTTAATATATGAAGGCGGCATTAAAAATATGCAGTATTCTATTTCTAACACAGCAGAATACGGCGGCTTAACAAGAGGTCCAAGAGTAGTTTCCCCTGCTGCTAAAGAAGAAATGAAAAAAGTTTTAAGAGAAATTCAGGACGGCACTTTTGCTAAAGAATGGATGATGGAAAACAAAGTTAATGCTCCACATTTCCATGCATTATCGAACATCTCTAACAGCCACCCTATTGAAGAAGTAGGCGAAAAACTTCGTGGCATGATGAGCTGGCTTGGTAAAAGTAAAATTGTTGATAAATCTAAAAACTAGAAATTATATATAAAAATAGATTTTAATACATTCATTAATATAGTTGGCAGCTTTAGCGACATGTGCGGTAAAACTGCCACTTTATTTTTATAATTACGGTGAGTAATTATAAAAAGCATTTAAAAATTCAAGCCAAAAATGATATTTTTGGATTACCTATATTTCTTCATCTCTATTACAGTCTTTTGAATAGAGATATATAAAATCATCTTTGCCTACTCCATAGCCGCCTTGAATACAGTAGGAAGCCATAAAAATATAATCATCTTTTTCCACCATATACCAGTTATTATCAAGATTATACATACCCTTTCCTGATAAAATATATGCACCATGTTCTTGTATATGTGTCTCTAAATATCCATGACTTGCTCCGCTTTTAAAACATAGTATATGAAAATTAAAATCGTATGCAAAATCTGATGGCAGTAAATCTTTTATAAACACATTATCCATCTCTTCAAATTTTCTATATTCTATATCATTAATGTTTCCTGTTATTGTTTCAGGATTAAAATTTTTAAGTTTTTTATATTTTCTTTTATACAGCAGTATTTTTGCATTATCTTTTTTACTATTTTCAAAATAAAGTTTTTTTCCTAATGGGCTGTAAAAATAACCACCATTTTTAAGCTCTGCTTTTTTATCACAATTATAAACTTCAAGCTGCCCTTCTATTACAAATAAAAATACTTCATCAGTTTCATTTCCTATACCTTCCATATTTTTACCACCATCTTTGACAGTAATAATATAATCTATAAAAGATGCCCCCAGTTTTGGAGATGAAAGTATGCTTATGTCACAGTTTTCATAGCCGTATATGTTATTTTTTACAAGTCCATCAGGTGTTATAACTGCATACATTCCTTTTTTTATAACAGACCTGTTTTCAAGAAGTCCATGCCTGTATCCTGTTTGGTTATTAATATATCCCATATTTTACTCTTTTTTTACAAACTAACATATAGACTATACTATTTCAATGAATAATTATTTACATATTTATTACACATTAAATATATAATATTTATTGCTAGTCATATTATTTTA
The DNA here is from genome assembly GCA_944325215.1 of uncultured Mucispirillum sp. Classification (GTDB taxonomy): domain Bacteria; phylum Chrysiogenota; class Deferribacteres; order Deferribacterales; family Mucispirillaceae; genus Mucispirillum. The sequence continues at coordinate 22,974 of CALUZC010000009.1, forward strand.
TGATAGTATAAGTGCAACTATATTTTTGTGAGGTTATTATGATAGCAAAGGAAGGATACCCGTTTATTATTAGTGCACTTGTTGCAACAATTTTATTTTACATTATCCCATACTTTATATGGGTTACTATATCATTACTATTACTTGCATTATTTATTTGGTTTTTTAGAGATCCAGAAAGAAATACGCCTGTTGAGCAGGATATTGCAGTTTCTGCTGCTGATGGTAAAGTGGTAGAAGTTCAAGAAGTTGAATTTAACGGTGAAAAATATAAAAAAGTTGGCGTTTTTATGAATGTGTTTTCTGTACATGTAAATAGAACTCCAGTTACTGGAACTGTTACTTCTATTGAGCATATTCCAGGAAAATTTGTTAATGCCAGCCGTCCTGATGCTTCTATTATTAATGAAAGAAATATCATTACTTTTGATACAAAATACGGTAAAGTTATAGCTGTTCAAGTGGCAGGGTTAGTGGCAAGAAGAACAGTTAGCTATGTTAAAGAAGGTGATTTAATGGCTACTGGGGATAGGTTTGGTATGATTAAATTTTCTTCTCGTGTAGACCATTACTTCCCATTATCTGCTGAAATTACTGTTAAAGTAGATGATAATGTTAAAGCTGGTGAAAGCATTATTGCAAAATTCATAGCGTAATAAAGGTATATTATGGGTATTTTATCTAATAAACAAAGTAAATTAAATATGACACTTCGTCATAGAAATGTTATACTGCCTAATGTTATTACTATTCTTGGGCTTTTTTGTGGTGTATATTCCATTATGCTTTCTGTAGGAAGTATGAATGTAAAAGGCGATAACTTTGTATTTGCAGCATACTTTTTAATACTGGCAGCTTTTTTTGATGGTATTGACGGAAAGGTGGCAAGAATAGTTAACGGCACAAGTGATTTTGGTGTTCAGCTGGATTCCTTATGTGATATGGTTTCATTTGGTGTAGCACCTGCCATATTAGTTTATGAATGGCTTTTAAAGGGGTTTGGCAGGCTTGGTATTGTGGCAGCCTTCTTTTTTATTGCAAGTGGTGCATTAAGGCTTGCACGTTTTAATGTGCAAAGTGGTAAAATAAGCAATGTTTATTTTGTAGGGCTGCCTATTCCTGCAGCAGCTGCATTTATTGCTACAAGCGTGCTTTTTATTAATGAACTTAGTCTTGATTTAACTAAAACAGCACTTTCAATATTTTTTCTTGTAAGCATATATGTTTTGGCATTTTTAATGGTTAGCACTGTGCCATTTTTTAGTTTTAAAAAAATAGGCTTTTTTAAATCTCACCCATTTCAAACTCTTGTGCTGCTGCTAATGTTTATATCTGTACTTGTGCTTTATTTTGAAATTGTTTCTTTTGTTATGATTGTTACTTATATTGTAATTGGTATATTGATTGCCTTTTTTAGAATGCTTAAGGGTAAGCCAAAGCAGACCACTACCGATTAAGCATATATGGAGTTATAAATGCGAAAATTAATATTTTTTGATACAACTTTAAGAGATGGAGAGCAGTGCCCGGGTTTTAGTATGAAGACAGAAGAAAAAATACGCCTTGCCCTGCAGCTTGAAAGGCTTGGGGTTGATGTTATTGAGGCTGGCTTTCCTGCTTCATCTCCCGGGGATTTTGATGCTGTTTCCCAAATTGCATCATTAATTAAAAATTCGACAGTGTGTGGGCTTGCCCGTGCTACAAAAAATGATATAGATGCAGTTTATGAAGCTACTAAAAAGGCAGCACGCCCTAGAATTCATACTTTTATTGCTACTTCTGATATACATATGCAGCATAAACTTAAAAAATCCCGTGAAGAAGTTATAGAGATAGCAAAAGAAGCAGTGCGTTACGCTAGAAATTTATGTGATGATGTGGAATTTAGTGCAGAAGATGCACTTAGGTCTGATCCTGAATTTTTATATAAAATTATAGATGCAGTTATTAAAGAAGGTGCTACCACTATAAATCTTCCAGATACTGTTGGTTATATTATGCCAGATGAAATTTATAACCTTTTTTCTGGTGTGAAAAATAATGTAGCAAATATTGATAAGGTAATATTAAGCACTCATAACCATGATGATTTAGGTATGGGGGTTGCAAACTCTTTAGCTGCTATTAGAGCAGGTGCAGACCAGGTGGAATGCACTATTAATGGTATTGGTGAAAGAGCAGGTAACTCTGCTTTAGAAGAAATATGCATGGCTGTTAATGTTAGGAAAGATTTTTATAAAGATATATATACTACTATTAACACTACAGAAATATATAAAACAAGTAGAATGATTACAAGCATTACAGGGGTTGAAGTTCAGCCTAATAAAGCTATAGTTGGTAAAAATGCTTTTGCCCATGAATCAGGCATACATCAAGATGGAGTATTAAAAGAGCGTTCCACATATGAGATTATGACTGCTGAAAGTGTAGGCGTTATTAAAAACTCACTTGTTTTAGGTAAACATTCTGGCAGAGCTGCTTTTAAAGCAAGGCTTTCAGAAATGGGCTACTCTTTAGATGATGAACATTTAGAAAGAGCATTTGCAGCTTTTAAAGATTTGGCAGATAAGAAAAAAGAAATTTTTGATGAAGATTTAGAAGCTATTGTGCTTGGTAAATTAAGTGATGCCAAAAAATATTATGAACTTGATTATGTAGGTTTTAACAGTGGTTCAAGTTTAATTGCAACAGCAACACTTAGACTTAAAAAAGATACTGGCGATATGGTGACAGATTCTTCTACTGGGGAAGGTCCAATTGATGCAGCTTTTAAAGCAGTTGAAAGAATATCAGGTTATGAAGGCAGGCTTAAAAGCTATAAAATTAATGCAGTTACACAAGGAAAAGATGCACAAGGGGAAGTTACTGTTATTGCAGAATTTGCTAAAAGTGGTATAGATGTGCTGGGCAAAGGCTACTCAACAGATGTTCTAATCGCATCAGTTGAAGCTTATATTAATGCATTAAATAACTTTATTAGCAGAAATGAAAAATAATTATTGAAGCGACATCTATTGTCGTTTATTATATTAAAGTAAGCTTACTAAATAAATTTGGAGGCTCAATGGACAGCGATAAAAAGAAAGCGTTAGAACTTGCTTTAGGTAAGATAGAAAAAGATTTCGGCAAAGGCTCACTTATGAGGCTTGGTGATAAGCCAGATGAAAAAATTCCTGTTATTCCTACTGGTGCATTATCATTAGATGTAGCTTTAGGTATAGGTGGTGTGCCACGTGGCAGAATAATTGAGATATACGGTGCAGAGTCCAGTGGTAAAACAACAATTGCACTTCACATTATAGCAGAAGCACAAAAACAAGGCGGCGTTGCAGCATTTATTGATGCAGAACATGCTCTTGACCCAACTTATGCTGCTGCAATCGGTGTAAATACTGATGATTTACTTGTATCTCAGCCTGATAATGGGGAGGCTGCTTTAGAAATCACTGAAACATTAGTTAGAAGTGGTGCTATTGATGTAATAGTGGTGGATTCTGTTGCAGCACTTACTCCAAAAGCAGAGATTGAAGGCGATATGGGGGATTCTCATATGGGCTTACAGGCAAGGCTTATGAGTCAGGCGTTACGTAAACTTACTGCTATTGTAAATAAATCAAAAACATGCCTTATATTCATTAACCAAACACGTATGAAATTAGGTGTTATGTTTGGTAACCCTGAAACTACTACTGGTGGTAATGCATTAAAATTTTATGCTTCAGTTAGAATGGAAGTTAAAAAAGGCAACCAAATAAAAGAAAAAGAAGAAGTTATTGCAAATAAAATATCTGTAAAAGTTGTGAAAAACAAAATGTCGCCTCCATTTAAAAAGGCAGAATTTGATGTGCTTTTTGGGAAAGGTATATCAAACGAAAGTATTATACTTGGTATGGGTGTAGAGGCTGGCATTATCCAAAAATCTGGTGCATGGTTTTCTATGGGGGATACTAAACTTGGTCAAGGTGAAGTAAATGCAAGGCTTTATTTTGAACAAAACCCAGATATTGCGAAATCTGTGGAAAGTCAGCTTAGGAAAAAATTTAATATTGAAGTAGAAGATGATGCAGAACAAACTAAACCTGCTAAAAAAGCAGAAAAGGCAGAAACTGAAAAATAATGGCAGATAAATCCATAAGCTATGCTTATAAACTTCTTGGCATTAGGGATTATTTTAAAAACGAGCTTTATGAGAAAGTAAAAGGCAAGTTTGGTGAATTAGAAGCTGAAAAAGCAGTGGAATATATGGCAAGTAATGGCTATATAGATGATAAAAAAACTACTTATAACTACGTAAGAAGTAAACTATCTGCAGGCTATGGACCATACTATATTTCAAATAAACTTTATTTAAAAGGCGTTGATATAGATATATCTTTTATAGAAGAAATATGCATAAAAGAAAATATCTCTATGGAAGAACATATTCTAAAATACAGTAAACGCTATATTAAAAAGGATAGTGATGACCCTTATAAAGACTATATAAAGTGTATTAATTTTCTAAAAAATAAGGGTTACTCCCCTGCTTTAGTTATGCAGGTAATAAAAAAAGAGGATTTTATAATATGAAAGTTATATTTTTAAAAAATGTAAAAGGTGTTGCTAATGAAGGCGATGTAAAAGAAGTAAAAGAAGGTTACGCTAAAAACTTTCTTTTCAAACAAAAACTGGCGCTTGAAGCAACACCTGCTAATATGAAAGCTCATGAAGAAAAATTAGAATCTTTAAAAGAGCAGGAAAAATTAAAAATTGCAGAAGCAAAAGCACTGGCAGAGAAATTAAAAACTACTAAAGTAGAATTTTCTTTAAAGGCAGGGGATACTGGCAGGCTTTATGGTGCTGTTACAAGCCAGGAAATATCTGATGAGCTTGTAAAACAAGGTATCCATCTAGATAAAAAACTTTTAGATATGAAAGAACCTATTAAAGAAACAGGCAGCCATACTGTAAAAGTAAATATATATAAAGAAATAAAAAGCCAGTTAACTGTTGTTGTTAATGCAGTAAGCTAGTTTTGGTGTAATAATGAGCAACAACTCTGCAAAAGTAATGCCTAACAGTTTAGAAGCAGAACAGGCTGTTATTGCCTGTATGCTTATTGATGATAATGTGGCAGAAGAACTTATTAACTCCATAAATTTAGATGACTTTTATCAACCGTCACATAAATTTATTATGACTGCATTATCATCACTTCATCAAAAAGGGCGTCCTTTAGATTTAGTTACATTACATACAGAGTTAGTAGATACTGATAAAATTGAAAAAGCAGGCGGCATAGAATATTTATCAGAACTTGTTAATATTGTGCCTAATGCTGCCAATGCAGAAAAATATCTTGATATATTAAAAGAAAAAGCAGCCTTAAGAAGCCTTATATCTGCAGGAAGTGAAATATCATCTTTAGGCTATGAGCTTTCTGATACTGTTGATAATTTAATAGATAAAGCCCAAAATATTACATCTAACCTTGGGGATAATAACAGTAAAAGACGTTATGTTGAACCTATTAGTAAAGTTATTATTCGCCATCAGGAAATGTTAAATAAAGTTCAGCTTGAAAACCAAAATACTGCAGATAAAGATGTAACAGGTGTTACTTCCGGGTTTGCTGCACTTGATAAGCTTACAAACGGTTTCCAAAAGTCCGATTTAATAGTAGTAGCAGGAAGACCGGGTATGGGAAAAACTGCCTTTGGGTTAAGTGTGCTTTTAAATGCTGCTAAAACTGGCAAATCATGTGCTTTTTTCTCACTTGAGATGAGCTCAGAACAGCTTGTAAAAAGGCTTATATCAATTGAAAGCCGTATAGGGCAGAATACTTTAAGAACTGGTAATTTTACAAGCGATGAAATAAATAGATATATTGATGCTAATAATACTTTAGAACATTTACCAATATATCTTGATGATACACCATTTGTTACTGTAAACCAAATCAAATCTAAATGCAGGAAATTATATAATGCTGGGCAGCTTGATATTATATTTGTAGATTATTTGCAGATTATGGGTTACAGCAAACAGCTTCAAAACAGGGAGCAGCAAATATCAGAAATCTCACGTTCTTTAAAAGGCATGGCAAAGGAATTTAATGTTCCTGTTATTGCTTTAGCTCAGGTTAATAGAAATGTGGAAAAGTCAGATAATAAACGCCCAAGACTTTCAGATTTAAGGGAATCTGGTGCTATTGAGCAGGATGCTGATATTATTATGTTTTTATATAGAGATAAAGTATATAACCCTGATACTGCATATAAAAATGTGGCAGAAATTATTATTGAAAAACATAGAAATGGTGAGCAGGGCACAGCCTATGTGGAATTTAATGCTGCCTATACTCATTTTGATAACTCTGTTACAGTAAATCAGGAAGAAATGAACGCTCTTGCAAGGGAAACTATTAGAAAAACTTCTAAAAAACAGCCTACTACTAAAAAAGAAAAAGCATTAGAATATGGCGAAGTATTAGAATAAATTTTATTACTTCATATATAGTTGCTAATTAATTTAATCTTATATATTCTAAAATTATATTTCTTACAGCCGTACTAATATATAATCAAATTTTATTCATTATAATTGTATATATAACACTATTTTCATAACACAGTAATTATTAATATGCTTATATACAAATACTATTGCCTATTCTATCATAAGCTAAATTAATATAACCTTGTTATATAATTAAATATCTACTTATTTAATAGATTTTTTAAAAATTAAACTATTTTTTTATATTTGTTTTTTTAAAAAAGGTGCATAATTTATTTAACTTATTAATATTTGTAGTATTTTTTATATTTTTATACTTTTATACCTTTTTTTTACTTTTTCCAAAACTAATATATATAACTATTGACAAATATAAATTTTTATACTTTAATATAGGAGTGCAATTCAAAAAAGTGTTCTTTTTAAAATTTAACATCTTATAATTTTTAAGAGATGAAATAAATTTAATTCATTTTAAGGAGTGCGTTTATGCCTAGAAAAGATTTAGAAACTTCAGCTTTAAGCTATCGTAAGCATCCTGGTATGATTGCATGGTTACTCCACAGGGTTACAGGTGTATTACTTGTTCTCTACTTTATTTTCCACATGTTAGGTTCATCTGGTGTGTGTTCTTTCACAAGCAGTATAGCTCAAAATATTTATGTGGAAGGGTTAGTTGTAATCATGTTTGCATGGCATGCTATGAATGGCTTCAGAATTATTTTCATGGAATTTTTTAGAGCAGCAGAAAGGGGTTGTTTTAAAAAATGGCTTGCTATTTTTACAATATTAGCAGTATTACTTGCAGCAGTTGGTTTATATTATGTATCTACATACATTTCTAACCAAGCACCAACTACTGAAGCTGCGGCAGGAGAATAATTATGAAAAAAACATATAAATATACAGGCACAGGTAATAATGGCACAATAGCATGGGTTTTACAGCGTATATCAGCCATAGTTCTTTTCTTTGTATTAGGTTACCATTTATATGGTAAGCTTTCAAATAAAGCAGGGCTTGCTGAATCTGATGGTTCTAACAGCATATTAGTTGGCACATTATTAGTGTTCATACTTTTCCATGGCTTTAATGGCTTAAAAATGGTTACAGATGATTATGTTTCTAGAAAAGGAACTCGCTTTATTCTCTATTTCATATATTGGACACTTGCTTTTCTATTATTCTGGATGGGCAGAGGCTTATTCTAAAAACAGGCGATAATGAGGTTAAATTATGATAAACACTACAAAAATAGAATATCACGAATATGATGTACTTGTTGTAGGTGCAGGTGGTGCTGGTCTTAATGCTGCACAAGTTACATCTCAATATGTAAAAACAGCAGTTATCTCTGAAGTATACCCTACTAGAAGCCATACTATTAGTGCTCAAGGTGGTATATCTGCATCTTTAGGTAACTTTGAAGAAGATAACTGGCACTGGCATATGTATGATACAGTAAAAGGTTCTGACTATCTTTGCGACCAAGATGCTGCTGAATACCTTTGCCGTAAAGCTCCTGAAATGATTATTGAGCTTGAACACATTGGTCTACCTTTTAACAGGACTCCAGAAGGTAAAATCGCACAACGTCCATTTGGTGGCCACACTGCAGAATATGGCAAACGCCCTGTAAAAAGAGCTTGCTATGTGGCAGATAGAACTGGGCATGCTATGCTTCAAACATTATTTGAAAAAGCAGTTGCTCAAGGCACTCAATTTTACAGTGAATTTTTAGCTATAGAATTAATCAGAAATGAAGACAGAGTATGCGGCGTATTATGTCTTGACCTTCAAAACGGTGAAGTTCATATGTTCCATGCAAAAGCTGTTATTATGGCTACAGGTGGTAACTGCCGTATATATGCAACAACATCAAATGCACACATTAATACTGGTGACGGTTTAGCTTTAGCTTTAAGAGCTGGTTTTTCATGGTGCGACCCTGAATTTTTCCAATTCCACCCAACAGGTATCTATGGGCATGGTAACTTAATTACTGAAGGTGTTCGTGGTGAAGGTGGTATCTTATTAAATGGCGAAGGCGAACGTTTTATGGAAAGAATTGCACCAACTATTAAAGACTTAGCACCACGTGATATCATTTCACGTTCTATGGTAAAAGAAGTGCTTGCTGGCAAAGGTGTTGGTGATAAAAAAGACCACGTCCTCTTAAAAATTGACCATATTGGTAAAGAAGCTATTATGGAAAAACTCCCAGGTATCCATGAGCTTGCATTAGTATTTGCAGGGGTTGACTGCACAAAAGAACCTATCCCTGTTATGCCTACTGCTCACTACCAAATGGGTGGTATCCCTACTAACTATCTTGGTGAAGTTATTAAAGGCTATGGCTCTGATGCAGAAAGCGTATATCCTGGCTTTTATGCAGCTGGGGAATGTTCTGCAAACTCAGTGCATGGTGCTAACCGTTTAGGGACTAACTCACTTTTAGACTTAGTAGTTTATGGTAGAACAGTTGGTGAATTAGCTGCAAAATTTGCTAAAGAAAATAAAGCTGCAGATTTACCAGAAAATGCAGGTCAAGAAGGTCTTAAATTATTAGAAAAATTTGCAAACGCAAATGGTAAAAATACTTACGGTCCAGTTTACAGCCGCTTAACTACTATAATGGAACAAAAAGCCGGTGTATATAGAACTGAAGAACTTATGACTGAAGCAGTTAAAGAGTTAGATGAAATCGCAACAGCATTAGATGATTTCAAAGTTGTAGATAAATCCAGCGTTTATAACCTTGATTTAGTGGAAGCATTAGAACTTAATAACATGATTTTAATTGCAAGATGTGCAGCAAAATCTGCTTTAATGCGTAAAGAAACTCGCGGTGGTCATGCTAGGGAAGATTACCCAGAAAGAGATGATGTAAACTACATGAAACATACAAACGTTACTATTGCTGATGGTGGCAAAACTATCAATGTAGATTACAGGCCTGTAAGAACACAACCTCTTACTGTTGAACCATTCCCACCTAAACCACGTGTTTACTAATAATAAGGAAGGACGTTATGAGCAAATTTGTAAATGTTAAAATATTAAGATACGACCCAGATAAAGATAAAGAACCACATTATCAATCATATAAAGTGGAACTTCGCAGGCCGGGTATGCTTTTACTTACCGTTTTAAACCAAATTAAATGGGAAATGGACCCTACTCTTTCTTTCCGCAGGTCTTGCCGTGAAGGTGTTTGCGGTTCAGACGGTATGAACGTAAACGGCGTAAATATGCTTGCATGTATGACAAAAGTGGAAGATTTAGGCTCAAATATTATTATTAGACCACTTCCAGGTATGCCTGTAATAAGAGATTTAGTTGTGGATATTTCCAGCTTTATCAATAAATTTATTACAGTAAAACCATACATTATACGCCATTCTCCAATGCCAGATAAAGAGCTTTACCAGTCACCAGAAGACAGGAAAAAATTGGACGGATTATACGAATGTATCCTTTGTGGCTGCTGTTCTTCATCCTGCCCAAGTTTCTGGTCTGATAAAGAATACCTTGGACCAAACGCATTCTTAAGAGCATGGAGATATTTAATTGACAGCCGCGATGAAGGTGCTGATGAACGCTTACCAATTTTAAATGATAAACACGGCGTATGGCGCTGCCACACAATCTATAACTGTGTGGAAGCTTGCCCTAAAGAACTTAACCCAACAAAAGCAATTGTTGGCATAAGAAAAATGCTTATGGATAAACAAATATAATTTAGTAAGCAAAATAAAAAGCATAAGGGAAACTAGGAAACTAGTTTCCCTTTTTTTGTGGGTGGTTAGGGAAAATTGTATATTAAATTTTTACTTTTATATATAAATTAAATAGTGTATTCTATAAAATAAAAATTTATGGAGTTTTTAAATGAGTGAAGAAAAAGGTATAATTTATTTAATGTCTACTGCTGTTAATGGGCTTGTAAAAATAGGGCAGACAAAAACAGAGCAGTATAATGAAAGAATGCGTTTTTTAAAGTCTAACGGATATCGTAATGTTACAGGCTTAAAAAGAGAATATGCAATAGAAGTTAGTGAATATAAAAATAAAGAAAAAATGCTCCATGAGATTTTTAGTAAAAGTAGAATTAGTGATACTGAACTATTTGCATTAGATAAAGATATTGTTCTCCAATTACTTTCATCTTTTGATGGTAAAGTAATATTTCCAGTAAATGAAAATAAAGAAGAAATTTTTGAAAATGCCACTGAAAATGTGGAAAGCAAATTAATACCAAATGATACATATTATTTTGAAAAACTAAAAAAATCTGATAATAGAACTGTTAAAGTAAGTGCTAAAGTTGAAAATGGTAAATGGACTATTTTAAAGGGGAGTATTATAGGTATTACTGAAGATAAAGGCGTATCTCAAAAAGCTAAACTTACTCGTGAAAGTATGAAATTTGATAAACAAGGTAAACTATTATAAGATTTTGAATTAGGGCAATGCTCCCCAAGTTTTGCAGGTGCTGTTATTATGAACCAGTCTATTAATGGCTGGACAGACTGGCATGATAAAAATGGTAACCAATTAGATATTTTTAGAATAAAAGATAAAGAAGAAAACTAGTATATTATTTAATTATATAAGCATCTTTGTATAAATACTTCTTAAGCCTTTCTTCTCTTCCGATTTTTTATATCCTTATATATTACATTTTTCAAATCTATTCTTTTTGTTCTGTTTCATTTTTTCTTATCTCATAGTTTTTATAAATCTCTGGTTTTATTATACTTTTAATTAATATATTGTATCATTATCAAATTATATATCCCTGCTTATGTTATCAATAAAAAAAGGCAGAAGATTTATTCTTCTGCCTTTAAATTAATAGTTTTATTTAGTTTATGACAAATATCTATGGTTGTGGTGGTTGTTTTATTTCATCTAATGTTTTCCAAGTACTTGTATTTAACATATGTGAACGCCCTATATTTGCTACACTATTAAATGCAAGTCTAAATTTACCTGTTTTACCTGCACCTATTGAGTATGAACTAGCCTGAATATTTAAACCACCATATGGTTGGCTATTATCAAGTTGTATATCATATGTTGGAACAGTATCTTCTGAATTTGCTGCTTTTGCTTGAACTGAACCATCATTTAATGGTTCTATTTTTATACGTTTTAAATTTTGCAAGAAACTAAAACCAACATTAGCTGGAGTTCGTTGTTGCGTAGGACCTTGTGGAGGCCCATATATTATTAAATTATTTAATTTGATTTCTTTAGTAGTTGTATCATAACTAAACACTATATCACATATATCAATATCACCGTCAATATCTACACATTGTGTTTCTGTTGTTTTATAGTACAACACTTTTCTGTCTTTATTGAAGAAACTTATATTTTTCACTCTTATTGGGTTATTGTTTAATGTAAATATTGTTCCATTTTGTGGGTCACCAAAATTTAGTGTATATATAAATTTATTTTGAGCAGCATCATAGCTTGGGTCTGGTATTTTAATATCTGTTAATGTTCCTACCCTGTTATTATTTGGAGTTGTTGTATCAAACGAGCCCACATCTAAAGTTGCATTTGTTATGGCAACTGGTGTTTTTACAGTATACTCTATACCATTATTGTAGCTTTCTGTTATTGTTGTATTGGTGGCTATTTGTTTTGATGCATCATACAACTCTTTTGATATCTTTTTCATAAATTCAATATATTTTGGTGCAAAACCACTATTTGGTATTATAAAACCATCAATAGCACCTGCATATAATTCTACAAAGACACTAAATGATATACCTTGACTTTCAGCATATTCACCATTTGAATAACTATAAATTACTGCATTTTTAACTGCTTCCTGAAGTTCTTGTTTATTTGCAGTATAGTCATCAGTATAGTAAGCATCATTATACCCTAATCTTTCTGCAAATGAGTGGATATCTGACTGAGCATTGTCATATAATAAAGAATTATAGGCAGACAAAAATACGTTATTTGATGTTTTTACTTTACTTTCACCACCTTTATCATAGTTAGTTATCAATGCTGATGCCATATTATCAAATGCAGTAGATACAGCTTCAACCTTACTCAAATCTACCATACTAATTGTTGATCCTGTAATCCCTTTACTTATGTTCTCCATATATTTATCCATAAGAGCTTTACCTGCAGCAATTGAATCCTGACCTGCACCAATTGCTTGAATATATGGAGCAAAATCCCATGCAGCAACAGGTTGAGTAGATTCAGAACCTATAAAGTAGTTTGCATAATCTTTAGCTGCATACATAAAATCTACATTGCCCATAAGACAAGAGTTTAAAATAATCGTATCAAATTTAAAATATGGATTACCTAATTTTACTCTCACTAGTTCCAATGCCTTTTTAAATGCTTCTGCATCTATATTTAAATAATTAGGATAACCCATTCCAGTAATACCACCACCATGAGTAGAAATAAATAAAACATATTTACTTGTTTTATTTTCTCTTATGCCTTTTACTAAAAAATCTGATATTACTTCATGATTAGCCATGTCTTCACATTTTGATGGGGCAGCTGCATCTGGATTTACAGGTTTAGCTCCTGTATAACAGCTTACTTTTGCTGTCCCCTGATTTATTATTTCAGCCTTACCTTTTGTTATTTTATACTGATAACCTTTTGTAAAATCCTTAATTAAATAGTTCTGACTGTATGGTTGATTTGTATGGTCAATATTACCAGAACCTGCCATTATATATATTCTTGTGTTTGCATCATTTATATTTTGGGCCATTGCATTTACAGTATTGTTTGGCAGCCCAAAATTATCATTACCAACTTTAAATAATCTCAAGTCTTCATCTTCCAAATTTGTAACAGGAAGATAACCAAGTATTGTTACACTTTCACCACTTTCACCACTTCCCCCACCACTAGAACATGATGACAAAAATACTGTCAATACAAATAATAACACATAAATCTTTTTCATAAAATACTCCTTTAAGATGACTATACGCACGAGTATATATCTATTGAAATATTTTGTCAATCTTTTTATTCTTCTTTATCTAATAATTTTCTTAAGTCTTTATTTTTGCCAAACTGCAGCATAGCAGATTAGGCGTAAATGACCTTTAAACCAGTAGTTTTTTATTCGCAATGTAATCTTTTATATTTATTTAGAAAAAAGCTAACTACATACTTATGATAATATTGTATTATATTTTAAATTAAATAATATTTCTTTTTTATTAATATAATCTACAAGATGTCCGATAATGCATATAGTAGCCGTGTTTTAATTAAAGATGTATATTTTACTTGACACGATAGTTTTTATATTATAGAAGATAGTAATATATGCCTGAAAGTGTTATTATTATACATCTTTTACGGTATATTTTTGTTTTTTATAATATAAAATGCTTAAAAATGTAATATATTTGGAGTGTTTAATATGTCTAACCTTCGTAATATAGGTTATAAAATATTTTTATTGGCTAATAAAGCAGAACAAGGAAAAGAAAACCTTTGTAAAATGCTTAATTTTAATGATAATGATTATACCAGGTTAGTAACAGGTCGCCTTAGTATTACACCTATGCAGATAAAAAATATTGCAGAACTTTTTTCTGTAGACCCTATAGAAATACTTAATTATAAGAATAATGATGCTTATTCTAAAATGGTTCATTGCATGAGTAATTTTGAAAAAAATGAAAATTGTGATGAAATACTAGATATTATTGATACATATATAGATTTTAAAGAAGCATATGAAAGTATAAAATAAATTGCCTATGATTATTCCAGATTTACCTGTTACCATACAAGACAAAATCCAAAACTTTATAAATCAATATGACTACCTAAAGAAAATAGAGCCTATTCGTGATAATATTTTTGAAATATTAGATGAAAAATGTATTATACTTTATTTTCCACAAGAAAATGAAGAAAATGATGGCTCGCTTATCCAAAAATCTGTCAATGGTAAACTTACTAATTTTGTCCATATAAATACATATAAGGTAATTGAAAAGCAAGTATTTACTGCTGCCCATGAACTTGCACATATCCTAAATCTTCATGAGCATCTATATAATTCATGCAATGAATATAAAAATATGTTCAGTAAGGAATTAGAAGAAGCTGCAATGAATTATTTTGCTGCCCTTGTATTAATGCCTACTCAAATTTTCCAAGAAAAGGCAACAGATTTATTCAAAGAATTTAGTGATACAATTCAACTAAATGATTTCATAAAAATTTCTTTAAATTTAATGGATATATTTTTTGTACCATTTAAAGCTGTTGTTGTTAGACTTTTTGAAATTAATATTATTGATAAATCTACTGCTGAGTTTTTAATAAATAATAATGATATTCTAAAAAAAATAAATGACTATATAAATTATTATGGCTTTACTAGGCTTGGTATTCGTTCTCAGAAAAAGAGTATAAAAGGTTTCCCTGAACTTATTTCAAAAGTAGAAAATGCAAATATTTTTAATAAAAATAAAATAGATAAAACTAGAGAAAAACTTGATATTCCACTTAATAATATTTCTGAAAATAATGAAGTAGAATTAATAAATCTGGAATTAAAAAATGGATAATAATCTTGTTATATTAGATGCTGATTTTTGTAATCTTATTCTAAAAAAACCTGATAATATATCATTTTTTAAAGCTATTTTTGAAATTTTAGATAAAAAGCCTGCAATACATATTTACATATTCAAACATGAATTGTTGAATAATATACATATCCAAACTTTAGTCCAAGAGAGTTTTATTAAAATAATTGAATATGATGATTTTTTAGCAAGTGATTTTGATAAACATTCTTATACAATTGCTTTTGAAGATTTTTATATGTATATAAATGGTAAAGAATTAAATAATTTTAATATATTTATGGACCGTAGGGCAAAACATAATTTAGGTGAAATCCATTCTTTAATTACTGCTCAGTATTTGAATATCCCTTTATTTATGTCTAATGATAAAGGGGCAAAAGAACTAGCAAACAGTAAAATCAATACTGATGCATTTAAAGTTGATGTTCAAAATATTATAGAAGTTGTTGAAAGATGTAAATCAATAGAGCCAAATAAACTTGATAATAAAATTATAAGAAGTATTAAAAAAAGCCATTCTATATAACACAAAACGGGAGCGTTTTTCGCTCCCGTTTATATTTTATATCCTACATTTTATCCTTATACTTCTTTTTTACTCGTCCTTATCTAATAATTTTCTCAAATCTCTATTTTTGCCAAATTGCAGCATAGCAGGTAGGCGTAAATGACCTTTTAACCAGTAGATTATTCTTTGAAGCCTACTGCCTTTTTTTGTATTTGCATTATCTTCCTTATCATTTAAGCCACCGCCTGTAAAAGAGTAAAGCACTGGCACAACTACCAATGTAAGCATAGTAGAAAAAGCAAGCCCAAATATTACGGCGTTTGCCATAGGGCTCCACCACTGGCTCATTTCCGCACCTGTTACAAAGGCCATATTTTTAAAATCTATACCTAAACCTGTGGCCATTGGCACCATGCCTAATACTGTGGTCCAAGCTGTAAGCATAACAGGTCTAAAACGCACAGCCCCTGCTCTCACTATTGCTTCACGCATTTTCATGCCTTCGCTTCGCAGCTGGTTTGTATAGTCTATTAATACAATACCGTTATTGATAACAATACCTGCTAATGAGATTACACCAATACCTGTCATTATTATACCAAAGTTTGTGCCTGTAATAGTCAAGCCCCAGAAAATACCGCCTATTGATAATATGATTGTAAAAAGTATTATAAATGTTTGAGCAAAAGAGTTAAACTCTATTAAAAGCACCATTAATATTAAAAATAATGCCACAACTAATGCTTTTCCTAAAAATGAGCTTGCCTCCTGTTGTTCTTCTGTTTCACCTGTATAGTTGATTACATAGCCTGGTGGCAGGTCAAAATCTTTTAGCTTTTCTGCCACATCTTTCATTACTTCCACACTGCTTCGCCCTTCTGCATTGGCTGTTACATTTACAACCCTTTTAAAGTCAATACGTGTGATAGTTCCAAAACCTGCACTCATACTTACTTCTGCCACAGATGATATTGGTACATAAGCACCTGTTGGTGTGTTTATCATTAAGTTTTTTATATCATCAATACTTCTGCGTTTTTCATCAGGCAGGCGGACTTTTATATCGTATTCGTTATCCCCCTCCCTGTATTTTGCTACTTCTATACCGTATATTGCTCCACGAACTGCACTCGCTATACTTGATGTATTCAACCCTAAAAGTGCCGCCTTCTCTCTATCTACATCAACCCTTATTTCTGGTTTTGATTTTACATAGTCATCTTTTAAATCCACAAGTCCAGGAATAGGCTCTACTATCTTTTTAATCTCTGCTGCTAATCTTCCTAATACATCTACATCTCTACCTGATATCTCAATACTTACAGCGTCCCCTGTAGGTGGCCCCATATTTTCTTTTTCCCATACAACTTCAGCACCCGGGAAAAAGTTCAGCTTTTCACGTATTCTGTTGACTGTTGCAGGGGAAGGCTCACTTCTATCTTCAAAATCTATAAACTCAATTGTAAGCCTGCCACGATGGGTAGATGTTCCACCTGCATCAGAATAATCTGCCGCTGCACCACCTACTTCGCCAACAGTTAATTTTACGTTAGGCTCGTTTAATGTTGCCTCTCTAAACTTCATTACCATTTCATTTGTTGTGGCAGCATTTGTGCCCTGTGGTGCATTTGCCCTAATATATACACGCTGTGGGTCGCTTTCTGGGAAAAATTCTACACCAAGCCCCCTTGCTCCAAATAAAAACATCGGCAGTATTACTAAAACCATTGTAATTGTTAATACTAATGCTCTATGGTCTAGTGCAAACTGTACAGTCTTCATATAAAACTGTATTACTTTACTATATTTCAGCTCCTCATCTTCGCTAATATGCCTTTTTTTAACATTCATAAATGTAGAACATATTACAGGGTTAAATATTAATGCTACAAATAATGATGAAAGCAGTGTAATAATCAATGTAAGTGGCAAAAACTTCATAAATTCGCCAATAGTTCCGGGCCAAAATACCATTGGTAAAAATGCAAATACAGTTGTTAAGGTGGAAGTAACCATAGGCCAGCCTATTTCTTCTGAAGCTGCATGGGCTGCCTCTATTCTGCTTTTGCCTTCCTGCATATGCCTGTATATGTTTTCCACAATTACTATGGCATTATCCACAAGCATACCCAAAGCCATAATAAGCGAGAAAAGCACCATCATATTAAGTGTAATACCCAGTGCCTGTAATACTATAAAAGATATAAGCATACTAAATGGTATAATAACGGCTGCAAAAAGAGAATTTAGTTTTCCTAAGAATAAGAAAAGCACTAAAAATACTAATATAAAGCCAGTTATAAGGCTGTTTTCAAGCTCATGCACCATTGCTTTAATATCTTTAGACATATCAGTAGTAAGAGTAAATTTTACAGCAGGTGGAAACTCTTCTTCAGCTTCCTTTATAACTGCCTTTATATCTTCTGCCATATCTAAAATATTTGCACCAACTCTCTTTTTAATAGATACTGATATGGCAGGCACACCGTTTAATGAAGCATATGAGTCTTTATCTTCAAAAGAATCAAGCACCCGTGCCACATCACGCACATATATCGGCCTGCCGTCCTGAACTTTTACTACTATATTTTTAATGTCTTCTGGGTCTGTATATTCCCCCGGAATACGCACTAAATATTTACCTTTGCCAATATCTACAGAGCCACCAGGTATATTTATATGTTCATTTTTTACAGCATTTGATAAGTCGTTCATAGTAAGAGCATATGTCTGCAAACGTTCATAGTCAAATACTACTAATATTTCCCTATCCCTTGTTCCTGAAAGCTCTACTTCTAATACACCTTTTACACTTTCAAACCTGTCCTGCATTTCATCTGCAATTAATTTTAAATCATGCTCGGGAACATCCCCTGCAATAGCCACCACAAATACAGGGAAATCACTCATGCTTATTTCTGTAATAATTGGCTCTTCTGTTAAATCCTGCGGCAGGTCGTTCATAGATTGGTCAACTTTATCACGCACACGCTGCAAAGCCACATCAATATTTACATCAGGGTTAAATTCAATACTAATGTTTGATACACTTTCTGCACTGTATGATATAATCTCTTTAACGCCCTCTATACCACGCAGCTTGTTTTCTATTTTAAATGTTACAAGAGATTCCATATCAGTAGGGGAAACACCAGAATATATTGTTGTTACCATAATATATGGAATAGGAATATCAGGTGTTGATTCTCTTGGCAGGCTAGTATAAGCAATAGAACCAAACGTAATAAATACTATCATCAACAAAAATGCTGATGACTTCCACTTAATAGCAACCTTAGTAATAAGCATATTACTACTCCCCTAAACGAAGCAGTGAACCATTAGTTAAAAACTGCTGGCCACTTGTTATAAGCTCTTCCCCCGGCTCTAATCCTGAAATAATTATGACTTTAGAACCAACCATCTCACCAGTAATAACAGGGCGTTCTTCTGCCACATTATTTTTATTTACATATACTATTTTCTGGCCGTCCTTATCTATTACAGCATACATATCCACAACCATAACATTTTTAAATGACTGCCTTACAATATCTACACGAACTATCCGACCTGGTCTTATATCTTTATCCATTTCCACATCTACACGGACTTTGTGGGTTAATGTCTGTGGGTCTGATACAACAGAAATATAATTTATGATACCTTTTTTAATATTTTTATCGCCACCTATTTCTGCCACATATACATCTACTTCCTGCCCCAATTGTAGATAACGAACATCATTTTCTGGGATATTTACATATATTTTTAACTTAGACATATCTATAAGCCTTGCTACCTCTGTGCCAGGTGAAACATATTCACCAACATTTGGTATAACATCATCAATAATACCAGTAACAGGGCTTTTTATTGTGCTTTTATTAAATTCATCAAGGGCAAGCTGATATGACACTGTTGATAAATCATATGTTTTTTTAGCAGTATCATATTGTTTTTGTGAAACAGATTTCTGGGCATATAAGTTTTTCTGCCTTAAATATTCTTTTCTATCATCTTCTAACTGCACTTTTGCAGAATTTAAGTTTGCCTGCAAATTATCAGTATTGATTTTTAGGATAGGTTCGCCCTTTTCTATAAAGGAACCTTCTTCTTTTCCTATCCATGTAACAGGACCTGAAGTTTCTGATGGCACTGTAATATCGTCCCATGCTTCAACGGTGCCAGGCACTGTGTAGTAATCATCAATATCACTTAATACAATTTTAGTAACTTCTACATCTGTAGGTTTCACTTGATTTGCTGCCTGCTCCTGCTTTTTGCCACCAGAACATGCAGTTATAAGCACAGCAATAATTAATAGAAAGACTTTTAATCTCATTAATAAATCCCATCTGTTTTTAATGATACTTACTTAATTATACTATAATGGTTAATTACTATCTTCTTTTTCCTCAACCATTCTTGCTACTTTTTCTTCTAATTTATTTAATTTTTTACCAGTAGTAAAAAAATAGTAAGCCAAAATAACCCAAATAAATGCATATGCACCAACTAAAAATTGAATATTATTCATGTTTCACTCCTTATTAATCTAACTCTAATAATTTAACCTGCCTTTCTAAAAAGATTATACGCAGTCTTCTTATTAAAAGGCTTATATATATAATAGTAAATACAAAAAGACATACCTGCATTGCCACAAACATATCAGGGTGCATGCCGCCGCCGCCTTTTTGAACTACATTTGGGTGGATAGTATTTTCCCACCATTGAATAGATAAAAATACTATTGGCACATTAATAAAACCTATAATACCTAATGCAGCAGAAAACTGTGCTCTTTTTTGGCTTTCTTCCATAAACTGCCTAAGCATAACATAACCTACATATATAAACCATAAAATTAATGTGGAAGTTAGTCGTGGGTCCCATGTCCAGTAAACTCCCCAGGTAGGGCGAGCCCATAATGGACCTGTCACTATTACAATCGTGCAAAAAATAAGCCCAATCTCTGCTGAAGCTGATGCTATATCATCATATATTATTTTTTTTGTTATTAAATAAAGAATACTCATTATAAAAGTAATGAAAAATGCAAAGAAACCAATCCAGGCTGATGATACATGAAAATAAAATATCTTTTGAATAAGCCCCATTATTTTTTCAAGCGGTGCATAAAAAAATGCAAAATAAAGCCCTATGGGAACAACAAAAAATAATAAAATTGAAAATATCGTATCCAATTTCTTAAGTAACTTCATAAATTCCTCACTTATTCTTCAATTATGGCTGAAAAGATACCAAAAATAACAGCCGTAAATATTATATCAAAAACTGCCGTCAATTTTATCCAGTTATAACTATATATAATATCGCTGCCTGAAATAAATATATTGGTAGAAAGTATGGCAGCAATTAATATAGGTATCATTATAGGCAGTAAGAGCAGCGGCAGCATAATTTCTCTTGAATTTGTTCGCACACTAATCATAGAAAATAATGTGCCTACTAATGCATAACCATATGTGGCTAAAAATAAAACTGCTATCATTAATGGGTGGCTTACTATATTTATAGAATAAAATATTAAAAATAATGGAATAAGAATAATCTCTAATAATATTAGCACAAGCATATTGGATATAACTTTTCCAAAAAATATGGCACTTTTATCCACTGGGGCAAGCATTAATGCTTCAAAATTACCACCTTCTAATTCACTCATCATTGTTTTATTAAGCCCAAGTATGCCAGAAAATGTAACAGCCATCCAAAAAATACCACCTGCAATTTTCTTTTCCACCTCACTGCCAGGCTCCATTATAAAACTAAATACAATAACTAATAAAATAGCAAAAACTAATGATGCATTTACTACTTCTTTCGTTCTCATCTCCATTAATACATCTTTTTTTACAATAGTAAAAAGAGCTTTAAAATAATTCATATTACGCCCCCTTTTCCACAGCAGTTTCAAGGTATATATTATGAAAATTTTCCTGCTCAATATCAGACTTTTTGCAGTTATATACAATTTTACCTTTATTCATAATCAAAACAGTATCTGCTAAATCAAGCCCTGTAATTAAATCATGAGTAACCATGATAATTGTTTTATTATTACTTAACTGTTCTTTTAATAAAATGGATAGTTTATTAGAAGCAAGGCTGTCAAGCCCAGTATATGGCTCATCTAAAAATATAATTTCTGGACTGTGTATTAATGCCCTTGCAATAGATATCCTTTGCAGCATACCACGAGAAAATGTTCTAACTAAATCATCTTTACGTTTATATAAATCAAGCTGTTTTAAAAGCTCCGATGCTTTTTCTTCCACATTGCTAACATTATAAAGACTGCCATAAAACTTAAGATTTTCCATAGCAGAAAGACCACCATAAACAAATGGCTGGTGAGAAATTACACCAAAATTATACCTAAAATCATCATTTAGCTTTTTATAAGGAATATTATTATATAAAAGTGAACCAGAAGTAAGCCTGCTCTGCATTGATAATATTTTTAAAAGAGTAGATTTACCTGCCCCATTAGGACCAAATATGGTAATGGACTGCCCCCTAAAAATATCTAAATCAACCTTTTTTAAGGCTGTTAAATGACCATAAATTTTCATAGCCTGCTTTAAAGAAATCAATGGTGTATTTTCTGTATTACTGCTGCCCACAATAACCTGCCTGCATATTTATATTATATAAAACTCAACACTATGCCGTGTTTTGTTAAATTTTTTAACCCTAGATAAATAAGGCTCGGGAGTTACCCGAGCCTTATAACAGCTAATATCTTTTTTGAGGAGTTTTTTATATATCTGCGTTTTGGTCCGCCATTGCTTTATTATGTTCTTCAATCTCCATTCCTTCATAACGGGAAGGACATTTTGCCATCAATTTACTGGCAACAAATTCTTTATTCTCACTATCATACTTGCCTTCAAGTATAACAGTAGCATCGTCCATAAAAGAATCAGGAACTATACCTTTATAAGATACCTGTATAAAAGCATCACTTTCAGGATCTTTCATGGTAAAAATAAGGCTGTTTGGTGCTTTATCAATAGAACCGTTTTTTACAGTGCCACTTACCTTTACACCCTTACCTTCATACTGCATAGGGTTTGCCAATATATCAGCCACTTCTGCATCATGCATAGAATAAGAAAATAAACCTGTTATCAATAAGTAAGATAACGCCCCTATAACTACTACACCTACTGCAATAAGTTTTTTTCTGCTGTTCATATTTACCCCTTTTTTCTATGAATTTAATCTATACTAAAAAAATATATTGTAAAATTCAAAATAATTTATCCTACACAATATCTACATTTTCTTATTGTATTATAAGGAAAATTTAAAATTTCTATACAATTAATTAGTGTATTACATAAAGGGGGCATTATGTTTGCAGTTGAGGCACCTACATTATTTGTAGCATTTTATTCTGGTATATTTACTTTTCTATCACCTTGTATATTCCCACTTATACCAGCTTATTTATCGTTTATGTCTGGGGAGAGTTTGGAAAATTTAAAAACTGGGCAATCCAGCTCAAAACTTTCACCACGTTTAAAAGCATTTATTGGTGCTGTATTTTTTGGAATAGGATTTTCCATTGTATTTGTAGCATTAGGTGCTTCTGCCAGCTCACTTGGTCATTTCTTTTATAACAATAAATCATTACTTGCATCTATTGGTGGTGTAATCATTATTATTTTTGGGCTTTATATGGTTGGCATACTAAAAAAACCATTTTTAACAAAAGTATTTGGTCCATTTTTTAATAGTAAAGAAAAACAAGAAAATAAACCGTCATTTATGGAAAAAATAACGCCTTCATTTATTAGTAACAACATAGTTAAAATAAAAACTGCCTTAAATAATTTCCGTATGTATTTAAGGCAAAATTCAGTTCCTTTTTATTTAAATGCATTTTTATTAGGGCTTATTTTCGTATTTGGTATGTCATCATGTACTGGTCCTATTTTAGGTGCTATCTTAATTATGGCATCTAATGAAGCATCTGTATATCAAAGTATGTGGCTTTTATTTGTTTACTCATTAGGAATATGGGTTCCATTTTTAATATCAGCACTGGCTATTAATGAATTAATGGTTTTTATGAAAAAAGCAAATAAATTTGTATTTTGGGTAGAAAGAATTTCTGGAATACTTCTTATTTTACTTGGCATTATATTAGTAACAGATAAAATGGAAATACTTGTAAACTGGCTTAGCAGCTTTTTCTCATTTCTGCCAGTTGTAGGGTAATAATTTTAGAGTTATATTTATAATCCTAGTTTTTATATAAAAATTGTCTAGTAAATAACTTGACTTTCTAAACATTTAATGCTAGTTTGTTTTAATTGATATTGATTATCATAATATATAAGAATTAGGTAAGGTTTATGAAGTTAAGTGAGGCAGTTGCAAATAATACATATACTATATCGTCTTTAGATTGTAGTAATTCATCTATTATAAACAGGTTTTTTGCTTTAGGGCTTTACCCTGGAGTGAAAATTAAATTGCTTCAAAATACGCCATATAAAATATGCTCACTTGGAGGCAGTAAGGTTGCAATAAGTGACAATATTGCTGAAATGATATATGTTCAGCCATAATTTATGCCATCAAAATGCAGTATCTGTTACCGTTTTAAGCTCTCATGATGGTTTTGTTACTGTGGAGCAGGCTTTAGAATGTGCAAACTGTAAAAGCTCATGCTGCTTGCTCAAAAAACAAAATCATTTAATATTAAGACCAATAAAACATATGAAAAAGGAACTACCATAAATATTATTATTGATGAAAAATATATGGTGTGCCTTTCCCTGATTTTATATGGGCTGCCTATTTTTATTATGCTAATATCTGCATTTATTACTAATACACTTTTTCAAAAGGAAATAATAACAGCATTAACTGCACTTTTTTCACTTATTTAATCGTGGGCAATATTAAAATATATATCAAAAAAATTAAATAAAAACCCTGTAATAATATTAGATTAACCTGTTATTCATAAAATATTCTTGAGAATTAACTGGCTCTTCTTTTTCCTGCCTGATGATTTTTGTAAACTCATCACCCTGTAATATCCATGCTTTCATATTGTCCTGCAGAGTTATATCTAAAAATTTATGCAGTGATGACTGTAATGTTTTATCATATATTTCTGTCATTAACTCTACACGCCTGTTTAAGTTTCTTGGCATCATATCAGCAGAAGCTATAAAATATCTTGGCTCTCCCCCATTTTCAAAATAAAATATTCTAGCGTGCTCTAAAAACCTGCCTACAATACTTCTTACTCTTATATTTTCACTAAACCCTTTGCAGCCTGCTTTTAAACCACATATACCACGCACAATTAAATCAATACGCACTCCAGCATTAGATGCTTCATACATTTTATTAATAACATCTTTATCAATTAACGAGTTCATCTTCATAATAACTCGTGCCTGCCTGCCAGATTTTGCCATTTTTATTTCGTTATCAAAAAGAGTATATATATTTTCCCTTAAATTAAATGGAGCAACACTTAAACAGTTCCATGACTGCTCATCAGTATAAGCCATAAGGTAGTTAAAAAGCTGAGCTGCATCTCTGCCTATTTTATCGTTTGATGTTATTAAGTCCACATCAGTATATTGCATAGCAGTATTTTCATTATAGTTGCCTGTTGCAATATGGGTATAACGCTTTATTCCGTCTTTTTCACGCCGCACTATTAAAAGGCATTTTGCATGTATTTTAAGCCCTGCAATACCGTAAGTTACAATACAGCCTGCATCTTCTAAATTTTTTGCCCAGTCTATATTTCTTTCTTCATCAAATCGAGCTTTTAGTTCTACTACAACACTTACCTGCTTGCCACTTTTAGCAGCCTTCACTAAAGATGCCAGTATGGAAGAATCTCTATTTGTTCTATAAAGTGTCATTTTTATGGCAAGAACATCTTTATCTTCTGCTGCTGTTGCAATAAGCTTTGATACAGCAGAAAAAGAATAGTATGGTCTGAAAAATAAAATATCCTGCTCTTTTATTTTATTAAATATATCAGAACTTTCAAAGTTGTATGGTATTATAAACTGCTCATGATGGCTAAACTGGGCAGATGGAATTAGCGATGATAAATTAAATAAAAATGTTAAATCTATTACACCATCTACATACTGGGTTTCCATATCTTTAAAATTTACCATTTTTTGTAAAAATTCTACAATGTATTTTGGTGTATTATGCTCTATTTCAACCCTTGTAACAGCACCTTTTACACGCCTTGAAAGAAAATCTTTCATAGATAATATTATATCTGCTATTTCTTCTGAACGCATTTCAATATCTGCATTTCTTGTTACTCTAAAAACATTTACAGTTTTCACATTGTAACCACGAAAAAGTTTTTGGATATGCTTTTTAATTATTTCTTCCACTGTATATATTATACGCTTTGCTCCCTTATGGATAACAAAGTATCTTCTAATATTTTCAGGCAGCATAATAAGAGAAAAATATTCTCTGCCCTCTTTTTCTAAAGCTGCTATTACTGTCATTCTTTTATTATATATAAAAGGAAATGGGTGTGCAGGGTCCAATGTTACTGGGCTTACAACACTCATAATAGCATCTATAAATATATTTTCTGTATCTTCATAATATTCATCTATGATATCTGGGTTAAAAAAACAGTTATGTTTTTCAAGTTCCTGCCGCAGCTGCATAAATATATTCTGCTGTTTTTCTATTAATCTTTTTGTCTGGTGGCTGATAGATATAATCTGCTCTTCTGGTGTATAGCCTGCAATATCTGTTTTTTCATAACCTGCACTAATCTGCTCAATAAGCCCAGCTACACGCACCATAAAAAATTCGTCCATATTAGATGAAAATATGGCAGTGAACTTTAAACGCTCCATTAGTGGATTATGTATATCTAATGCTTCTGTAAGCACTCTCTCATTAAATGAAAGCCAGCTTAATTCACGGCTGATGTAGTATTCTTTCTTGTTGTGGTCCATAATATCACCTAATTAATCATATATCATATTAGTTCTTATATCTATAGGTATGCCAAAAGTTTCTTCAAATGTATGTTTTATTTTATCAAATGTAAAAAGCTCTACAAAAGGCTCTTTCCTTACCTGTGCATTGATTAATATTATATTATCGTTTTGGATTATATCTATATCATCTATTAACCCACTTTTACTGCCATCTAAAGCATAAGCCATACGTAAAATACAGGCAAGTTTATTTACTACTAACCTTTCATCAGGTGATAAAGTTTGCGACTCTTTTTTTTCATCACTTGTTTTATTAATATCCATACTATTTATAACACATGCTGTCATCTGTATATCCTTACTGCTCCAGCCGGGAATATTTATAGATTTTATTATGTAGTATGAGTTATATGTAACATTTCTTGGGTCAATATAGCCACCAACTTGATACAAAAGAGATGCAGTCTCTAGTATGTCATACTTGGATTTATCTAAAGAGTGTAAATCACAAAATTCATTAAACAGCTTTTTAGCAAATTTTGATACTCGCTTTGCATGTGCTATATTTATGTTAAAACGTTTTCCAAAGGCAAGTATAGTCTGTTTTATACGTTTTTGATAATTTTTATCCTTTAATAAACCAGCATAAAAATAAGTAAGTGTTGATGGAAAATCAACAGGGGAAAAATGAAACCTGTCTGCCCCAGTGTATTTTAATAAATGGATATATGTGCATAATGTTGGAACTAACACTTCTGCCTCATCATCTCTTAAAGATAATTCTTCCACAATATCCTGTTTTGTATATGCTCTTATTTTCATGTATAGCTTTTCTAAATCATCTCTTAATATAAAATCATCGCTTGGCTTAAATATTCTAAGCATCATATTAATGGAACTGCCACTGCCTACTAAATTTTTTACTTTTACATTGTGTATTGTGCCTGCCACAGTGGATACCATATTTTCAGCATACTGGTCAAATGCTCTGTGCCTTTTTGATGGTGCAATATGACGAAACATTTGACGAAGACGCAGACTGCCATATGGTAATGCTCCAGAATAGAGTATATTATCGCCTTTTGTAACAGATAGTGTTACATTACCACTGGCAATATTTGCAAAAACTACACCATGTTTTTCCATATTATCAAAGTTTGCAACTGAAAGTTTAGCTGCTAGATATTTAATATATACTTCTTCTGATGGCTCTAGTATTATTATATCTATCCCTGCATGGATTTTTACATAATCTATAAAAAAATCTTTATTTAATGCTTCTCGAACACCACTTGTGCATACTGCCTTGTATTCCTTTATGCCGTATTCTACTAATTTATTTCTAAAACCACACAATATCTCTGTTGCCTGCTTTACATGCTCCAAAGAGATATAGCCTTGTGAGAAAGTATCCACCCCAAGACGCAGGGGCTTTATAAGGTAATCTATTTCTTTTACTCCCCTGTTACTTACTTCTGATACCGACATGCGAAAGGCACTGGCACCAATATTAATTATACCATACAGATAAGTTTTCATACTTATATAAGCTCCGCACTCATACCTGTTATTTTTTCAAGCAGGTCTTTTTTCTTATCAAAACCTGCCTTTTCCATTTCTATATTATAGTTTTTATCTACTTCAAGATTAAAGTTTATGTGGTTATCTATCACTTCTATATTTATATCTTTTATTACTTGGGAATGAGTTCTATCAAGCCCATCTGCAATACGTAATATGCTTGCTAGTTTTGATACTTTCTCCCTTGCTTTGCTGGATAGTGCTGCATAGTTTTCATGACCTAATTTTGGCATAGAACGCCTGTGATACCGTGCCACATTTGCAATTACTGCTATCTCATCATCATTAAAACCGGGAAGCTCTGTATTCATTATTAAATAATATGAGTGCTTATGATGTTTTGAATAGGCAATATGTGTTCCTGTATCATGAAGCATAGAGGCAGCTTCTAAAAGTTTATAGTCCCCATCATCAAGAGATAATATATTTTTAAGCTTTTCAAATAATATTTTAGAAAGCCTTGTAACCTGCTCTGCATGTTTTTCATCAAAAAAGTATTTTTTACCAGTTTCAATAAGCCTTGCATAAGCTACATCAGTATTGCCACCTTGAAACATAAGCTCTATACCCATTTTATTCATTACATCTATTGTAAGCCCTGCACGAAGCCCACCAGAAAGAGTGTAAAACCCGTCAAGTGAATATCTTTTTATAAGCAGATTTACAAGGATAGATGCACTTAATATAATATCGGCCCTTGTTGGCTCAATACCTGATATTTTAAGACGTTCTTCTAAACGCTTGCCTGAAATCTCATTGAAAAAATGCTTGGAAAAAACACTGTCTACAAACTTAACAGCAGCATCTGAAAAATTCTGACGTTTATTATATATGGCTGAAATGTTGTTTATTGTGCCACCAGAACATATTAATTTTGTTACTTTTGCATTAGGAAGTATGATATCCAGCGTTTCTGTTAAATACTGCCTAAGTGCTTTTATTTGAGACTGGGTTGGAATATCGCCCTGTAAGTATTCATAGTTTAATTTAGAGCAGCCAAGTGGAGTGCTTTCAGATGTTATAAGGCAGCCTTTTTCTGCATAGCTGAACTCTGTGCTGCCACCACCCATATCTACAAGCAGTACATTGCAATCATTCATTTGGAAATAATATGATGCTGCCAAATACATAAGGCGTGCTTCTTCTTTACCTGATATTATTTCAATATCTATGCCTGTTTTTTCTTTAATATAGTCTGCTACTTCCTGCCCGTTGGAAGCTTCACGAAAGGAAGCAGTGGCAACAGCTCGGCACATTTCCACATTTTCACTATCCATTATGGTTTTTATGTTTGTAAGCACCTGTAAGAGAGTATCTATGGCTTCTTCTGAAAATTTACCTGTTTT
This sequence comes from uncultured Mucispirillum sp., assembly GCA_944325215.1. Taxonomy (GTDB): domain Bacteria; phylum Chrysiogenota; class Deferribacteres; order Deferribacterales; family Mucispirillaceae; genus Mucispirillum. The sequence goes on from CALUZC010000009.1 coordinate 52,537, forward strand.
ATATACATTATCACCAATGCGTACAGTGGCTTTATGGTCGTTTACCACTTTATATGTTCTATCTATTACCCTTGCCACCTGCAAACGTATGGAGTTACTGCCTATATCTATTACAGCAATAGTCTTATGATTATTTTCCATAAAAGCCCCCTTGTAATGCTTATAAGGGTAGTATATCACAGGAAATATAAGTTGTCAAAGTAGAGTAGGTAAAAGAAATGATTTTACAAGTTAGTATTGATTTTTTTTAATTATTATATATACTAAATGTATATACAAGGTGATAAAATGAAACACAATAAAATGCAGAAAACAGGGAAATTATTAAAATCTGAAATAAAACCAAAAGTGCGTGATATTAAAAATGGAAGTGTAGTAAAATATGCTAAAGTATTTAATAATGGTGGTTCGCAGGCTGTAAGAATTCCAGCAGAATATAAATTTGACAGTAGTGTAAAAGAAGTAATAATAGAGAAAAAAAATGACTGTATTATTATACAAGCAGTGCAGCCATCATATGATAATTTAATAAAAGCGGTGAATAATTTTTCTGATGATTTTATGAGTGAAAGAGTTCAACCAAAATTAGAAACAAGAGATTTATTTTAGGGATTTATTTTAATGAAATATATGCTTGATACAAATACATGTATATTTATTATCAAACAAGATGAAAATGTATTGCATCATTTAAAAAATATTGATTTTAAAGAAATATGTATATCATCTATCACATTAGCAGAACTAGAATTTGGAGTAGCAAAAGGACAGCATATTGAGAAAAACACAAAAGCATTAAAAAGTTTTATTTCTAATTTTCAAGTATTATCTTTTGATGAAAATGCATCTAATGAATATGGTAAAATAAGGGCATATTTAGAAAATAACGGCAATAAAATTGGTGCTATGGATATGCTTATAGCAGCACATGCAAAAAGTGAAAACCTCATATTAGTTACTAATAATACAAGAGAATTTAATAGAGTTGACGGCTTACATATACAAGACTGGAAAAGCTAAATATCATATTGCCACAAGCTTTTGGGTATCTTTTATAAATTTTGCTGGTATAGGAAAATCTAACTCCCAAATTATACTCATAGGTTTAGATCCTTCATGATTTAAATAATTTGCTGTTCCTAGGAATGTGTAAAATAATTTATTTGACAATATAATGTAAATACTGTAAAATAACATCATATATAAGTTACGGATAATAAAATGAAACATGAGACATTAATACCTTCTGCCCCAATTCTTATTGAATCTACAAGATCTATTGGATATTCCTTTGAAACTGCTGTAGCTGATGTAGTTGACAACAGCATTAGTAAACATGCAGATAATATTTTTATATATTTTGACTCAAATATACCACAGTATCTAGTGATTTTGGATGATGGATGTGGCATGGATAGTAATGAATTGATAGAGGCCATGAAATATGGCAGTAAAAGTTCTATAGAAGAAAGAGAAATTGATGATCTTGGCAGGTTTGGGCTTGGATTAAAGATGGCTTCATTATCACAGTGTAGAAAATTAACTGTTATTAGTAAAAAATATAATGAAATTAGTGGTGCTGTATGGGATTTAGACCATATTATTTTTACTAATAATTGGGAATTAATTCTTCTTGAGGAAGATGAAATCAGGCAAATTAGATATTTTAATAAACTTGACAGCTTTAAAAGTGGTACGCTTGTATTATGGGAGAACTTTGACAGAATAGCAAAAGAAGAAGCAAATCATCAAAAGATATTTGATGGCAAAATAACATTAACACGTGAACATTTATCACTTGTATTCCACAGATATATTTCTGAAAATAATATTAATATATATTTTAACAATGATATAATCCAACCAACTGATCCTTTTTTTACTCATCATAGTGCAACTCAAAAATTAGAGGAAGAAAACAGAATAGTAAATGGCAATGTAATTAAAATTAGACCATATATATTACCTTATATTTCTAAGCTAAAAACAGAAGAAAGAAATCAAATATATGGTAAAAAAGGTATAAAACTAAATCAAGGATTTTACATATACAGGAATAAGCGTTTAATCATATGGGGAACATGGTTTAGGCTAACTACATATAATGAATTAAAGCAGCTTGCTAGAATTCGTATAGATATTCCAAATACAATGGATTCTTTATGGGAAATAGATATAAAAAAATCTACAGCTTCGCTGCCTGAAAGTATTAAAAATGAATTAAAAATTATTGTGAAAAAATCAATATTTCGCAGTGAAAATGTATATAAATACAGGGGTAGAAATATAAAGCATGACAATATTACACACCTTTGGAATATTGTAGAAGAAAGAGATAAAAAAATTAGATATACTATTAATAAGGATCATAATCTATATAAATCAGTATTTGAACATTTGGATGATGAAGGTAAAGATATTTTTCAAACTTTTGTTGAAAGTATAGAAAGTTTTTTCCCATATAAAGATGTGTATGTACGACTTTCCAAAGAGCAGGAGTGTATTGAGACAAACTCTATAGAAGATGATAAAATATATAGAGCTTGTAGAGATTATATAGAAACAATAACTGCAGATGAAAAACTAGAATTTCTTAATAATTTAGAAAAAAATGAATTAATCATGCATCGTAATGATATAATTAATAAGCTAAAAGAGGATTTTAAAGATGAATAAAATAAATAATTTCATATCCACTGCTGATTCTTTAATAGAAACTTATAAACAAGAACATGAGATAGAAATTCTTGAAGAACATGAAATAGAAAACATTATTTTACCTGTAAAACTACTTTTTAATTTAAATGAGGAAGAATTTGTACAAGCAAAAAATGCACTTCATGCACGTATGGCAGTTAAAATGAATAGAGGTGTTTGTTTAAAAGGTGACTACAACCATAAACCTTGGTATAGTGCATATAAAACCACAAAAGAAATTTTTCCTTTTTGGCAAAGATATGTAGAATATTTAATAAAAGACAAAAAATTTTCTCACAAAGTTATTAATGCGCTTGATGAAAGTACTGATGATATAATGGATATGCTTGCAAACCCAGAAAAAAAAGAAAATTTTTCCAGAAGGGGTTTGATTATAGGTGATGTGCAGTCTGGGAAAACTGCAACTTATATAGCATTAATTAATAAAGCAGCTGATGCTGGATATAAAGTCATTATCTTACTTACAGGAACTATTGAAAAGTTAAGGCAGCAAACTCAAGGAAGAATAGATGAAGGTTTTACAGGGATTAAATTTAAAAACTATTTTAATGGCATAGAAAGTAAAAATATTGATTCATATATTGGGGTTAGTAAGTATTCTATTATAAAAGATATGTATGTTACATCACTAACATCTACGGAACTAGATTTTAATAGAAATGCATACAGGAGTATTATATCAAGTGTAAGAAGTTTAGCAGGTCCAGTTATTTTTGTAATTAAAAAAAATAAAAGTATATTAGAAAAATTAAAAAATTGGTTGTTAAATTATAGTGCTGAAAATAATGAAATACAAGAAACAATGCTTTTAATAGATGATGAAGCTGATGCTGCATCCATTAATACAAATAATGATGATACAAATCCTACTGCCATTAATGCTGCCATAAGATCTTTGCTTAAAATTTTTATTCGCTCAAATTATGTTGCTTTTACTGCAACACCATATGCAAATATTTTTATTAACCCAGATACAACTGATGATATGTTAAATGATGATTTATTTCCAAAAGATTTTATATATTCTTTAAATGCTCCATCAAATTACATTGGTGCTTCTTCTATTTTTGTAGATTACAAAGATGATGATGGTAAAGTAATACCTGCAAAATATAAATATATGCTCCATAATAATGATGACTGCGAAGATTTTATCCCTGAAAGGCATAGGAAAGATTATTTACCAGAAAAGCTTCCAGAAAGCTTAAAAGAAGCTTTAGCTTCCTTTATTATAGCAAATGCCATAAGGGATTTAAGGGGGCACCATAATACACATAGAACCATGCTTATAAATGTAAGCAGATATATTTATGTACAAAATAACTTAACAGATATTATAAAAGAATATATGAAAACCATAATTGAAGAAATTAGAAATTATAGTAAAATGGATAATGCTCTTAAACACAGCAATATTAAATACATAAAAGATGTATATGATAAATATTATGCACAATTAAATGAATATGTAAATGCAGAACAAACATTCTCATGGCAGCAGATACAGGAAACTTTATATAAATCTTCTGCTTCTATTGAAATATCAAGTGTAAATGGTGGTAATGCATCCAAAATATTAGATTATGAAAATTATGAAAAAGGTTTAAGGCTTATAGCTGTTGGTGGTTTAAGTCTTTCACGAGGTTTAACTTTAGAAGGACTGGTTATAAGTTATTTTTATAGAAATTCTAAAATGTATGATACTTTAATGCAAATGGGCAGATGGTTTGGTTACAGAACTGGATATGAAGATTTATGCCAAATATGGATGACTAATAGTTCGCAGGAATGGTATTCTAATATTGCTGAAGCTACTGATGAGCTTAGAAAAGACATTGTTAGAATGCGTAACGCAAATAGAACACCGAAGGACTTTGGTTTACAGGTTAGAGCAGACAACAACTCTTTATTAGTTACTGCATTAAATAAGATGAGAAGTGCACAGGAATATACAATAACAGTTTCTCTTTCAGGACTATATAAGGAAACACCATATATAACAGACAATAAAGAGGTAAATAACCATAACTTAACTGCAGTAAATAAATTTATATTATCTATTGTAGATAAAAAACATACTGATGAAAATATTAAACTTGCTTTAAAATCTAAACTCCAATTTTTAAATATACCTAAAGAAAAAATTATTGATTTTCTATATACATACAATGCAGGTGTATTTAATAGCCATAATGGTTTTAATAGTAATAATGAAGGTTTTATCATCAACTTATTAAAAGAAAATCAAGAATCAGTATTGGATAAGTGGGATGTGCTTATTGCTTCTGGGAGTGGTATGCGATGTAATATTGGTGGTATAGAAGTAAGCAAAATTAAAAGAAAATTCACTGTTACTAAAACGCCTGATGGTAAACAAGGTGCTTTTCAAATGTTAGGTTCAAAATTAAGATTAGGAACAAATAGTGACGCAAAAGCTGGTCTAACTGATAAGCAGGCTAAAATAATAATAAATAACTATAAAAATACACTACCAGATGAAAGTAAAAATAAAAGTGTTCCTGCTAAAAGGTATTTTGAAGACAGTACTGTAACAAGAAACCCTCTTTTAATAATTTATCCTGTAGAACTTAATAATGAAGATAACTCATTAAATGAAATTGAAAAAAATTATAAAAATGATACTCTTATCGGTATAGGGATTGGTATTCCAGTATTTAATGATACAAATACATATCAATCAAGTACTTATATAGTTAATATGAGAAAATATAAAGAATACACTGGTTTTGATGACAATGATATTGAAATAGATGAGATAGAGAATGAATAGCACACAAAATATTTTTAACAAAATAACTAATGCAGATACTGCAATTAGAGTTGATGAAAATATTAATCATAATATTTTTTTAGGAAAAGATGAAAAAAACAGGTTAATTATATTTGCTGTTTCTAGTATGGAACCATTCAATATTGCTTCTTCTAACCTAATAGAAGTACAAACTGGTATGCGAAGTGACGGGCAGTGGGTTTTATCTTTTATTTTGATTAATCAAGAATACTCTGATATGTTTTGTCATTTCTGTGATGATATGATTATGTATGCTGTAGGTAATAAAAATAAAGATGTTATAGAAAGCTTTTCAAATAGATATATTAAATGGCAGAATATGCTTAAAAAAAATAATTCAGGTTTGTTATCAAAAGAAGCAGTTAAGGGGTTAATTGGTGAAATATATTTTCTGCTTAATTATATGATACATAAATATGGTGCAGAAAATGCCATATATTCATGGGTTGGTATAGAATATAATATTCATGATTTTATAACCGACCACTTATGGTATGAAGTTAAATCAGTTAAAAATGGTGCATCCACAGTTACAATTTCCTCTATTGAGCAGCTGGACAGTGATGAAAATGGACAACTTGTAATTAATTATTTTGATGATACAAGTATTACAGATTCAAATAAGATAACATTAAACAGTATAGTACATGAACTTTTAAATATCAATATCAATGAAAACATAAAAATAATGATATATGATAAACTTATAGATTATGGGTATGTTAATAGAAAAGAATATGATACAATAGCTTTTAGATTTGTAAAAAGAGAAATTTATAATATCAATAATACAACTGAAATTATTCGCAGAAATAATATACCTGACACCATAAAAAATGCCAAGTATGAAATATTTATTGCAAAAATACAGGATTACAAAGAGGATGAAAATGGAAATTAATGAGTTTAGGGAACGGCTTCTTGATGATATAAACTATTCTGCTGCTATAAATAATTTTTCCACAAGAGAAAGCTTTTTAAATGAAATATCTTCTATATTAATAGATGCTGATTTAATTGATGAAGAAATACTTTATACATATTATGATGGGACTGGTTACAGAAATAAATCTGTTGCAATTGACGGGTATTTATATAATGAGCTTGATGAAAATCTATGCCTTTACATCATATACTTAAATGATAGTAATGAAAGCATCGAAACAATAACTCAAACCACTGCATACAACCAGTTAAAAAAAGCTTATTCGTTCATAACAGATTCTGGATATATTGTTGATAATTATGAAGAAAGCAGTTCTGTATATGATTTAGCATGTGATATATTTCGTAAAAATTATAGTATAAGAAAATTTTCAATTTATCTTGTAACAGATTATGCAATGAGCAGATCTATAAAAAGTATTGATAATGAATTATTTAATAATATACCAGTAGAATTTCATATTATTGACATAAATAGATTATATGAATATAATACTGCACAAAATCAGAGAGAAGAACTAGATATAAATATAATGGATTATTCTGATAATCAGCTTGGAATACAATGTTTATTTGCTGGTGAATCAGAAAATTATACTGCATATCTATGCAATATACCTGGATTACTACTTGCAAAAATTTATAATAAATATGGGAGCAGGCTGCTAGAAGGTAATGTCAGATCTTTTTTACAAACTAAAGGAAAAGTTAATAAAGGCATAAGGCAAACAATTTTAAATAACCCTGAAATGTTTTTTGCATATAATAATGGTATAACTGTCACTGCTTCAGATATAAAAATAAGTAATATAAGTGGAGTCGATTATATTACATCAATTAAAGGTATGCAGATAGTTAATGGAGGGCAGACAACAGCCTCACTGGGTAGTGCTTTAATAAATGATAAAAAGGAAAATTCAGAAGAACAAATAAAAAAAATATTTGTGCCAATGAAATTATCTATTGTAAGTCAGGAAAAATCTTTAGAAATTATTCCTGAAATTTCAAAATATGCAAACAGTCAAAATAAAGTAAGTGATGCAGATCTAGGTGCAAACCATCCATTTCAAAGAAGAATGGAGGATTTTTCAAGGAGAATACAAGCTCCTGCCGTTAATGGGCAGCAATATGGCACTTACTGGTATTACGAAAGAGCAAAAGGTCAGTATCGGCAGGAAACATACAAGATGTCTAAAGCATCAAAAAAACAATTTGATATTCGTAACCCTAAAAATCAAATGTTTACTAAAACAGATTTATCTAAATATATGAATATTAAACTCTTAAAACCTCACACAGCCAGTGCTGGCAGCCAGAAATCATTTTCTTCTTTTGCAAGCTGGATAAGTGAACAGTGGGAGAAAAATCAGGATAATTTTAATGAAAACTTCTATAAAGATATAATTGCACTTGCAATTTTATACAGAGAGACTGACCAGCTTATAAAACAGCAGCCATGGTATACAGGCAGTTATAAAGCGAATATAGTTATTTATACCTTATCTATTATTATATATAATATCCATAATAACTATAATAATCGTGAAATTGATTACAGAGAAATATGGAATATTCAAAAATTATCTAAAGAGTGGATAATAGAAATTGAAAAAGTTTCAAAATTAGTATATGAATTTTTGACAAGCCCTAATAGAGCTGTTGAAAACGTCACTGAATGGTCAAAACGTTTAGCCTGTTGGGATAATGCAAAAACGAATATTAATTTTGAGTTTGAAGCTTCATTTATTGATACTCTTATAGATTCATATGAACATAAAAGTATTCAAAAAGAGGCCAAAAAAGAGCAAAGAAGTACTAATAAAATTAATAATTCAATAGCCGTTGTTAATTTAGGTAGTGATTTTTGGCAAAATTTATATAACTGGAATGAAACTCATAAAGTATTTTCAGAAAAAGAAATATCAATACTTAGAATTGCTACAGAAATAGATAATGGTAAAATTCCTTCCGATGCACAAAGTAAAGTATTAGTTAGTATGCTGGAAAAAGCAAGGGATAATGGTTTTACAATAAAAAGATGATGAAAAAAACAAATAAACCAATATTAGTAGAAATGTTTAGCGGTATTGGCAGTCAGGCTAAAGCACTAAAAAAACTTGGTTTTGATTATGATATTTATATATCAGATTGGGATATTTCAGCATTTTATGCTTATGATATAATACATTATGGCAGTCAGAAAGATGAAATTCATAAATATAATGACTTATCGCGTGATGAATTAATAAATTTCCTTACTTCAAAAGATTTAAGTATTAATGGAAAAAATACTGTATCAAAAAATTATCTTTCAACATGGAATACAGAGGCATTAAAAAAGGTATATACTGCATATATAAGAACAAAAAATTTAGGTAATATCCAAAAAATATTATATTCTGAACTGCCTGATAATATAGAGATATTAACTTATTCTTTTCCATGTCAGGATTTATCAATTGGTGGAGCTTGGCATGGAAATATGTCTGGTATTGATAGAAATGCAAATAATCGTTCTGCAATGCTATGGCAGGTTGACAGGCTTTTATTTGATTTAAAAAAATTTAATAAAAAACTCCCTACTTTTCTACTTATGGAAAATGTCTATAATATTAGATCTGAAAGGCATAAGGATAATTTTTTAGAATGGAAAAAAAGACTAGAATCACTTGGATATTGTAACAAAGATTTTGATTTAAATGCAAATGAATTTGGTATACCTCAGTCAAGAAAAAGAACTTATATGTTAAGTGTATTGTGTAACAATAATGATAATATAGATACCTATCTAAAAAATTATGTTTTTAATAAAAAAACATTGAAAGATATGAACGAATTCCTTAGAATTAATTATTCTATTGAAAAATATAAAAACGAAGCAGATATTAGTAATCCAAATAAAACACCTTCAAGAGATAAAATTTATACAGATAATACATTAATATATAATGGAAAAACTCTTGTTAGTGAAATAAAAACTATTACTACCAAGCAGGATAGAAATCCAAATTCTGGTATAATAGAATACCCAGAACATAAACCTGGTAAAAGTAATTATAGAAACTTAACACCTAGAGAATGTTTCTTATTTATGGGATTCGATGAACATGACTATGACAAATTAATAGAAAATAATTTTGAATTTAAAAAGAATCAATATTTTTATAAAAGAGAAAAACTTGAACGCCTTGCAGGAAATAGTATTGTAGTAAATGTGTTAATGGAAATATTCTCTCTTATAAATAATATTAAAAAAGAATTTAAGGATATCTTGGATTTATAAATGGCAGATAATCTTACAAAAGAGCAGCGTCATAAAAATATGCAAAATATACGATCTAAAGACACAAGTATTGAAATTAAATTTAGAAAAGCACTTTTTCATGCTGGTTTTAGGTATATAAAAAATGACAAACAAATGATTGGTAAACCTGACATTATTCTTCCAAAATATAAAACCATAATTTTTATTCATGGATGCTTTTGGCATAGACATGAAAATTGTAAATATGCGACTACTCCATCGACAAATTCTGATTTCTGGCAGAATAAATTTTTAAATACTGCTAAAAGGGATAAAATAGAACAACAGAAATTAAAAGATGCTGGGTGGAATATTATAATTATTTGGGAATGTGAAATAAAGCATAATTTTCAAGTAACTCTCGAGAACACTATATCTCTTCTTCGCTTATATGTTTAACTCCCCACCTTACTCTGTGCCTTCATTTAAAATATTTATATATTCTTTATAAGCAAATATTTTATTTCGTTTTTTCTGGGATACTTCTTCTAGTATGCCTAATTTTATTAAATTTTCTAAAGATGAATGTATGGTTGCAGCACTTAAACTTGTCTGTGTTTGTATTGCATTTGCATTTAATACTGGCTGTTTCACAAAACATCTGTAAACCACTAATGCTGTGCTTGAAGCCCTGCCCATACTATTCACTTTTGCTTCATGGTCATTTATTAATGCAATTAAATTTTTAGCAGTATTTACTGCCTGATTTGATGTGTGTATAACTGCTTCTGCAAAAAAATCTATCCATTTTTCCCAGTCACCATTTATTCTCACATTTGTTAGATATTCATAATATGCCTGCCTGTGTATTTTAAAATAAAGGCTTAAATAAAGCAGCGGTTTTTGTAACACTTTATTTTCATAAAGCAATAGTGATATTAGCAGTCTGCCTAATCTTCCATTTCCATCTAAAAATGGATGTATTGTTTCAAACTGTACATGGCTTATAGCTGCTTTTAGTAATACTGGCGTTACACTTTTCATATCATGTATAAATGTTTCTAAATTACCCATACAACTTTCAACCATATTTGGTGGCGGTGGCACAAATACTGCATTGCCTGGCCTTGTGCCACCTATCCAGTTTTGGCTTGTTCTATACTGTCCTGGCTCTTTTGTGCTGCCCCTGCCTTTTGAAAGAAGTATATTATGTATCTCTTTAAATAATCTGCTGCTTACAGGAAAACCCTCATCTATCCTTTTTACACCATATTCTAATGCTTTTACATAATTACTCACTTCCATAGCATCATCAATAGGAACTCCTGGAATACCTTCTAACTCATATACTAATAAATCTGATATGGAAGACTGTGTGCCTTCTATCATGGAAGATAATACAGCCTCTTTCCTAACATACATATATAAAAATAGTGAAGAATCTGGCAGTATTTCAGAAATACTGTCCAGCCTGCCTAATGATACTAAGGCATTGTCCAGTTTTCTTGCAAGCTCTGCATCTATTTTTAAAGGCTGTTTTAGTGGTAATTTATTAGGAATAAAAGCACGAACTTCTTCACCACCAAGCTTTAAAATATCATATCTTCCCTGTAGTCCTCTTTTCATAAACCTTACCTTTGATATGCCTTTATTTTAAGTTAACCACTTAACTTAAAATAAGAAATTTGTTATTTTAACTTAACACCGAAACTTAAAATAAGCAAGCCGTTATTTTAAGTTAAGCCCTGAACTTAAAATAAGAAAACTGTTATTTTAAGAAAAGCCGTTATCTTAAAATAAGGTTACTAAAATATTTTTTGCATTTAAACTTTAGATTAATACAATAGATAAATACTCAAATTTATACAAACTATTTAGATTTTATAGCATCTTTTATCACATCTTTTAATGCTTTTAATACATCTTTAGATGTGTAGCGTTTATTCTGCAACTGTGCTTCCTGCTCTGCTTCTTTTAGTTTAATATATATTTCGTTTTGGAAGTATAGATTTTTACATGCTTTCATACTCATACACCATAGTATTATGCTATAATTTCAATATATATAAAATATTATATATTACCTTTATTTTATCTTCAGCTTATCTTTTCTGAAATATTTTTCCATTATTTCTGATATGCTTTCTTTGTTGCCACGGTAATATGATGAGATATATTCGCCCATGTTGCCTCTACCTGCCATATATCCGTTTTCTGAAATTATTATATCACTTCCTATAAATGAATAAAGTTTTCTAAATACTCCCTTTCTTGCAGGGTATGTAATGATGCCGCAGCGTTCTTCTTCATAAGCAAGCCCCCTGCCATAGTTTACAAACTTAAAACTTTTTGGGGCAGAAAGTGCTGTTATCTCCCCACTGCCTTCTACTCTCTGGTTTTTTACTCCCCCACTTGATAAATCATATATTAAAATATTGCCATCATCTGAGCCAGCAAGAACTTTTGAGCCGTCATTATTTAATACCACACCCCTTATGGTATCGCTAAATAATGAAAACTCATTTAATGTTTTGCTGCTATCTATATTATATATCCTTACAGTCCTATCATAACTGCCACTGGCAAGTATGTTTTTACTACCTGCAAAATCAAGGCTTATAATAACCTGCCTGCCTGCTTTTATTGTCTTTACTATTTCCTGCTTATTAATATCTGTTATATAAATATCACCAAGTTTTGAGCCTGCTGCAAGCCTATCCCCACGGCTGTTTATGGCAAGGCTGTATATACCGTTATCATAGCCTTCAAAAATAGCCGTATTTACCCATTTACTTGTTTCATATTCATATATGCTGTTTGGAAAAGCGATATAAAGCATATCACCTTTTGGGCTTACAGCAACTGCTCTCACCCCATGACCATGTTTTTTTATACGCTTAATTTGCCTAAAATCTACCATATCCCAAAAAATAATCTCATCATCTTGGGAAGCGCTTGCCATAAACCTGCCGTCCTTACTAAAAGATAGTGATATCACTGGTTTTTTATGGGCGTTTTCAAGCAGTGTAATATCTGATGTATCATATGATACTACCCTAATATTGCCATCAAAACTGCCAAAAACTGCATATTTTTCTGATGCAGCAGTAGAAGTTACCTGGTAACTTTTTGAATAATCAATTTTTGGAGCAGCATATAAATTTACTGCAAATAATAAAACTACTATAAATATAAATTTTTTCATAATCTGCCCTTATTATTTAACTTTTTTCCTGTTTGGTGCTGTGGAATATGTAATAGATGTCATAGTTTTATCTCCCTGCTGCCTTTTAAAAAGATATAACATATCCTGCATAAGCACTTCAGGGCGAACATTTCTTAAATAGCCTATTTTATCCAGTGTATATTCTGGCACAATGTATTCTGGCAGTGGCTCTTTCTCAAGCCCAAAAGCATACAATGTTTCACTGCCAAATGGTGCATGCACTCTAAACTGACCTAAACTTACCCATTTATTTACATGGTCTTTATCTATATACTTTATAAACTTATTGTTCCAGTCAAGAAGCAGCACATTGGCTTCCCCACCATCGCCGTTATTTACAGTTAAAAAATATACATAGCCTGGTTTATTTGCTTTTACAAGCAATGAGAAAGGCTCGTTTTCTCGTAAAAATGATGCGTCCCCATCTGTAGATATTTTAATCCATAACTTATAATCTGTTTTTGGCGGCGTGTATGAATTTAAAATAGAAGCAGTATCCTGCTTAGGAACAGACTCCATAGCTACAAGCTCTTTTGGGATTTTTACAGCCGATGATTTTAGTACTTTTGATACACCTGTAATTAGAGAACATGCCACAACTATATCGCCACCACTCAAAGTGTATGTGCATTTTAATTTGTTTGATGCATCTTCCTCCACCTCTACAGAATTTACTTTTGTAGAAAGCATATCTTTAAAAAATGCCCCAAACTCTGTTATGTTTTCCCTGCCTGCATATAAAACTGGAACAACATATATATTTTTTTCATTCATCTCTTTTGTGAGCACTTCTGCTGCCACCTCCAGTGATGGTGGAGCAGTCTGCAGCTCTAAAAGCATATTTAATGCTTGGGCAGAACTTATCTGTGGTTTTCTATAATCAATACCTAACACATCAGCCACTACCTGATAGCTTTCATATTCATCATAAAGTGGCTGAACAGATGTTAAAAGCCTGTAATTTAGTGATTTATCGCCACCTTCTTTCACATCCTTTAAAATAGTATCAATCTTTTCTGCAATACTTGATAATTTTTCACTGTAAAGCTCTGGTTTATCTATTATGGCAGTTGCTTTTCGTTTGCCGTTTTCTTTTGAATAATAAATTGATGGGCTTATAAGCGGCACATTTGTAGAAAGCTTTGTCCATCTGGTATAATCAGATGATACTTTATCATTACTTTTTATGGTAGTCTGCTCGTGTTTTGAAAATACCTGCACTTTTATAGCAGATGAAAGGTCTGCTAATGCTTCCTCTTTTGCTTCCTCTGTGGTATTCCCATAACCTACACCCTGCAGTTCTTGAGCAAACAAAGAAAATGGCAGCAATAACAATAAGTAGATAATAACTAAATTTAATTTTTTCATACTATTTCCATACTGTAAAAAATATCCTGTCTTCTAAAGCTTCTATTTCAATATCCATGCCATAAATAATATTTATACTGCTAAAACCTGCTTTTTTTAACAGGCTTGTTATTATTTTTTCATTATAATATTTTTCGTATATGCAGCTGTCCTGCCTAATCCATTTATCTTCTTCCTTTATAAAAGTAGTAAGATTATATGATATCATATTTTCTTTTTCATCAAATATGCCTTTTGATATAAATATATTTTCTTCTTCCACTGCTGTAATATCACCTAGTGATACTTCCTGACATGATTCATATGAATTTACATCAAATAAAAATATGCCGTCATCTTCCAAATGGTTATATACATTTTTAAAGACTTTTAGTAAATCTTCTTCACATAATATATGGTTTATACTGTCAAAAAGACATGTTACTGCCTTAAAATTACTATCAAGCACAAAATCTCTTGCGTCCATTTGAAAAAATTTGCTTTTTTTAGCATTATTTTTTGCATAATCAAGCATAGCTTTTGAACCGTCTATTCCACAAACATTATAACCGTCTGATTCAAAATAATATGCCATATGACCAGTGCCGCAGCATAAATCTAATATATTATCGCCCTTTTTTAAATATTTATAAAGCAGTAATTCTAACGCCTCCCTAAAATATTTAGGGGAGGAAGCCATCCAGTATTTATTATAAAAATATGCAAAAAAGTCATACTCTTTATAAATATTACCCACAGGAACAGCTCCCAAATGATATTGTTCCATCGTTATTTTTTACATTTTCAAAAAAATGGTTAACAGGTCCACTGCCCTTTCCTAAATTAAGCTCTGCCCCATAAATTATTGCTGTTGTAATATACTGCTTTGCATACTTACATGATTCAAGCATATTAAACCCTAATGCTAAATATGAAGCAATAGCAGCAGAATATGTGCAGCCTGTTCCATGTGTATTTTTTGTATCCACCCTTGTGCTTGCTATTTCATAGTGGTTGTGACCATCATATAATGTATCTACTGATTCTTCACTGTTTTCAAAATGGCCGCCTTTTATAATAACATTTTTTACGCCCTTGCCTTTTATTATTCTGCATGCCTCATCAACATCTTTTTGGCTTGATATTTTTATACCGCTAATAAGCTCTGCCTCTGGTATATTTGGTGTTACAATATCAGCCAGTGGAAAAAGTTTTTCTATCATCACTTCTATGGCATCATCTTGCAAAAGCTTTGCTCCAGTTGTAGCAACCATTACAGGGTCAAGCACATATGGCACTTTATTTCGCCTGCTTAATACTTCATAAACTGCCATTATAATATCTTTTGAAAAAAGCATACCACTTTTAATAGCATCTGGTGTTAAATCATCATATATTGCTTCAATCTGTGTTGTAACTGATTTAACACTTAATTCTTCAATATGACTAACCCCTAAAGTATTTTGTGATGTTACTGCTGTAATAGCACTCATTCCAAAAACACCTAATGCACTCATGGTTTTTATATCTGCCTGAATTCCTGCACAGCCACCACTATCGCTTCCTGCTATTGTTAATGCTTTCTTCATATCTTTCCTAAGCCTCTACTAATGCATAATCATGGTTAAAGTTTTTATTATAATAGTTATTTTCATCTATCATACCAAATGATATATCCACTACACCAGGAACCTGTTTTAACTGCTCAATAAATTCAGTATCTGGGCATACATAGTGTTCTTCAAGAACGTTTACTTTTACACGGTTATTATCTATAATAAAAGTAATCTCCACTGGAAGCTCACCTTTAAACCTGGCAAGCAGTGTTTTTATTTGGAATACCTTATCTGGTGCTGATTTTGATGTATCAATAGTAATATTTATGGAGCTTACATTCTCTTCTAAAGCCTTACCTAATGACAATATTTTCCTTGCCTGCAGGCTGCCCCCCTTCTCATCATCTGGATTTGGGCTAAATACTCCACGAACTGCGATTATATTATCTTCCTTTAAATGCATTACACTATCCATATACACTTTTGGAAATACTACAACTTCTATACTGTTTGCTGCATCTTCTAACTCTAAAAACCCCATTTTTTCTTTTTTTGTTTTTGTTATATGGTGTTTTACTGATTTTATCATACCACAAACAATTACTTCATTTTCTGCTCGCATTGATTTTACTATATCTATATCTTCAGCAAAGGATTCTATAAACTCCCTGTATTCTCGCAGTGGGTGGTCTGTATAGTAAAACCCTAGTATTTCTTTTTCTCTTGCTAATAACTCTTTTGTTGGCAGTTCTTCAACATCTGGGTAATATTCATCACCTTCTGTAGATATAAAATCTAAAATAGAGCCAAAACCTTTTTCTTTGTCCTTTGCTCTGCCTGCTGCCTGCTCTAATGCCTGCATATAAACTCGTGCATTTTGATGGCGTGATTTACCAAAACAATCTAATGCTCCAGAATAAATAAATGCTTCTATTGTCTTTTTATTAGCTGCAGATTTAAAATCCATTCTGTTGCATAAATCATATATATTTTTATATTCCCCGTTTTTTTCTCGCTCTACTATAAATGAAGTAATAGCAGCCTCCCCCACACTTTTAATAGCTCCAAGCCCAAAGCGAATGCCGTCATCTTCCACTCGAAAATCAAAATAGCTTTTATTAATATTTGGTGACAGGATTTTTATGCCCATTTTTCTGCATTCTTCTATATATTTTACTACATCATCAATATTATCAATAGAAACAGATAATAATGCACTCATATACTCTTTTGGGTATTTTAATTTTAAATATGCAGTTTGGTATGCAATATATGCATAAGCTGCAGAGTGGGATTTATTAAAGCCATAGCCTGCAAATTTATCTATTAAATCATATAAATCTGATGCTTTTTGCACATCTTTGCCAAGTTTTTGCACGCCCGGAATATTTCTGCTTTCATCACCATATAAAAATACTGCCCTGTTTTTCTCCATTTCTTCTTTTTTCTTTTTACCCATAGCTCTACGAAGATTATCAGCAGCACCTAACGAATAGCCACCTAAAACTTGGGCTATCTGCATTACCTGCTCTTGATATACTATAACACCATATGTTTCTTTTAATATATCTTCTATTTCTTCAAATGGATATATTACTTCTTCTTCACCGTGTTTTCTGCGTATAAAACTATCAAGCATACCACTATCAATTGGACCAGGACGATATAATGCGTTTGCAGCAATTATATCTTCAAAAACTGATGGACGAAGTTTTTTAAGCAGGTTTTTCATACCTGCACTTTCAAGCTGGAAAACACCTGCAGTATCTCCCCGCTGCAGCATTTCATATACTTCCACATCATCTAATGATAAATGGTTAACATCAAAATCTTTATCTACTTTTTCATGTATCCTTTTAACTGCTTCATCAATAATAGTTAAGTTTTTAAGCCCTAAAAAGTCAAACTTAATAAGCCCCACAGATTCTGCTGCGTTTTTTTCAAACTGAACAATTACCTCCCCCTTAGGACCTTTTGCAAGTGGAGCATATTCCACTAACGGTTTATCAGCTATTACAACACCAGCAGCATGGATTCCCACCTGCCTAATAAGACCTTCTAAATTTTCACTGTGCTTACGGATTTCTTCCCCATGCTCTATGTTTTTAAACCTGTCATATAACTCTGGGTCTGCATCGTATGCTTTTTGAAATGTGGTAATAGATGGACCATCTGGAATAGATTTTGCAAGTTTATTAACTTCTACAAGTGGCGTATTATATACCCTGCATACATCTCGAACAGCGTTTTTTGGCTTTAATGTTCCAAATGTTACAATTTGAGAAACCCTGTCTGAACCATATTTTGATGTAACATACTTTATAACTTCCTCTCTGCCACGCACACAAAAATCTATATCAAAGTCAGGCATACTTGTTCGCTCTGGGTTTAAAAACCTTTCAAAGAAAAGCTTAAAACGAATAGGGTCTATATCTGTAATAGTTAATGAATATGCAACTAGTGAACCAGCACCAGAGCCCCTGCCAGGACCAACTGGTATATTATTTTTTCTGGAATAATTTATAAAATCCCACACTATTAAAAAGTAAGCATCAAAGCCTTTCATTATAATAATATCAAGCTCGTATTTTAACCTTTCATGGTATATATGGTGCTGTTCCTGTGGCACTTTTTTAAGGCGTTCTTCAAGCCCTTTTTCTGCTAACTCTATAAAGTATGATTTTAATGTATAACCTTCTGGCACTTCATATAAAGGCAGATGGTTTACACCAAAAGTAATATCTACATTACATCTTTTACCTATTTTTACAGTATTTTCTACAGCTTCTAAACAATATGAAAAATCATGGTATATTTCATCAACACTTTTAACATAAAGCATACTGGAGTATTCCATTTTACCACTTCTAGAATGCATAATAGCTGGGTCTATTGTATCAGATGTGCTTCTGCTTAAATCATCTAAATCATCTTCCATAGCAAGATAGCCGTTAACATCGCCTTCTAAACTTTTAGGTGCTTCTGTTTTTATTTCTTTATTTGCATCTATCGGCTTAAGCCTTGGTTTTCGTTTTTCTTCGCCAATCTGCCCAAGCTGTATTTGCATTAATATATTGTGCGATGAATAATCTTCCTTATTTAAATAGTGGCTGTCGCATGTTGCAACAAGTGGTATGCCTGTTTCTTTTGATATTTGTATTAACTGGTTATTTACTATTTTCTGTTCAGGTATACCGTTTTCCTGTATTTCTAAAAAATAGTTGCCTCTGCCGAGTATCTCATCATATTCTATGGCTGCTTTTTTTGCTGCATCATAGCCTTCTTTTAAAAATTTACGGCTTATTTCACCACCAAGGCAGGCAGAAAGAGCAATTATTCCCTTTGAATACTGCTTTAAAATTTCTTTATCAATTCTAGGTTTTCTGTAAAACCCTTCTAAAAAACCAAGTGTTGAAAGTTTATATAAATTTTGCAAGCCTTCGTTATTTTCTGCTAAAAGCACTAAATGGTAATTTGTATCATCTCCCACTTTATAATGGTCTTTCTTATTATGCCTGCTGTCTGGTGCAATATAAAACTCACTTCCAATAATAGGCTTTATATCGTATTTTTTCATGGTTTTATAAAAATCTATAATGCCATACATTACTCCATGGTCTGTAATGGCACACATATCCATACCTTTTTCCTTCAAACTTTCCGCTAACTTTTCTATTTTTATAGCACCATCAAGGGCAGAAAATGCAGTATGTAAATGAAGATGCACAAAGTTTCGCTCTTTTTCTTCTGTATGCTTCATATCTGTATTATTATCTTTATCCATTTTATTTATCTCCATTGATTAATTGAAGAAGCTCATGGGCTGTATATGGTTTTTTTATATAAAAAAAGTTATGCTCATCACTTTCCTGTTTATTTGATGAGTATACAACATCATCTTTTTTTATATCTTTTTCATATTCTTTATAGTCTTTATAAGCTTTTAATGTAATATTTCTATTCCTTGCAACGATTACTGCTGCTAAACGTATATCTTCTTCCTGCTCTAATAATATAATATTACTCATTTACCACCACTTACTTTTAAATATACCACCCTGCACTTTTTTTGTAAAATGAAATTATTTAAATCTACATTATTATTGTTTATTTATTTTCATTATATTTTAATATTATACTTGAAAATTATTATTAATATAAATATAATCAATCTATGTTAAAAATATTTTCATTGATTTTATTAATCTTATATTTTGCTGTTCTACTTTTAGTTGTATTTCGTGAGAAAAAAAGCAGAAATACACTGGATTTTTTCTTTGCAGGAAGAACACTGCCTTTTTGGGCGTTATCTATTACCTTTATTGCTTCCTGGTGGGGAGCAGGCTCTGCCATAGAAACAGCTGATTCTGCCTATAAAGAAGGTATGTCTGCTTTTTGGATATACGGTATGCCTGTGCTTGCTTCCACTTTTGTTATGATACTAGGCTCTGCATTTATACGCCGTATTGGTTTTTTAACACAAGGTCAAATTATGCAGACACGTTATTCACCTTTTACTGCTAAAATTCTTGCTATAATGATTTTATTTTTTATGACATTAAATGCTGCTGTGCAAATGGTGGGTATTGGCGAAATATTTAGTGCATACCTTGGTATAAATTATATATATTCAGTTATTTTAGGCACATGTATTGTAGTAATATATTCTATATTTGGTGGGTTTAAAGGGGTAGTTATTACTGATATTATACAGTTTGTGCTGCTTTTCATATCTGCTATTGTTGTATTATGTACTGCCCTTTATTTTGCTGGTGGAATAGATAATGTATATGAAGCTGCATCTTTAAAAGAAGGCTATGAAAACTTTTTTTCATTTTCTTATGGCTTTGAAAAAAATATGGTATTTGTTATTACGTTTGGGCTTTCCTGGGTAATACAGGCAAATGTATGGCAGCGAATAAGTGCAGCTAAAACAAAAAATGATGCTACAAAAATGGCTGTAATGAGCTTTTTTATATATATTCCATTATATTTAATAGTTGTATTTACTGGTATGGTATCCATTGCTTTATTTCCTGATTTTCCAAAAGGTGGGGTAGTTACTGCCATTGTTAAAAACTATATGCACCCAGTTTTAGGAGCCGTTGTTTTCATTGGGCTTTCTGCTGCTGTTATGTCTACAATGGATTCTTTAATAAATACTGCTGCTATGACTATAAGCTTAGATATTGCACCAAAAGAATACAGTGAAGAAAAACTTATGTTTATATCAAGATTATCTACCTTTATAATATCTATTATAGCTATTTTTCTTGCTGTTGCCGTCCGTTCTATATTAAAACTTTCTTTTGTAGCTTCTGATATTATTACAAGTGGTGTATTTATTCCATTAGTAATGGGCTTTTTTTGGAAACGTGGCAACTCTTACGGTGCTGTTGCTTCCATGATTTTTGGTGTTGTATTTGCAGTTTATAACCTGTTAATAGTGCAGGGGATTTCACTTCCTGTATTTTGGAAAGTCCAGTCTGCATCGCAGGCTATAACAGGTATATGTATATCTGCCATTATATATATTGGTGTAAGCTTAATAACTAAAAATGAAAATGATAAGATTAATGCCTTAAAAGAAGGGTATAAAGACTAAGTATTATTTCTGATTTTTTCTAAACCCTGCCTTATTCTTTTTGAATTACACTCTGAAGTATCATCATCTGTATGGTGGCAAGGCTCTGGGTGGATTGTTACATCTGCCCCCTTAAGTTCTTTTGATATGGCATGCTCTATTATATCTGTTATTTGATGCACTTCTTCAAGAGTTAGTTTTCTACATAGTGTTAAGTGCATGTCTATAAATATTTCATTGCCTGCACTTCTTGTTCTAAGCCTGTGAAAATCTAGATGGTATTCTCCAAAACTTTCTAATACTTTTACAAGCTTGTTATATACTTCCTCTTCAATACTAGAATCAAGCAGCTGTTTTGATACCTGTAAACTTAGCTTTATAGCTGAAAATATAATATATATGGCAACAATTGCTGCCACTATGGAATCTATTACCGTAAGCCCTGTAAATTTGATTATAAATAAAGCTAACAATATACCTATATTTGTATATAAATCTATAGAATAATGCATAGCATCTGCTTCTAACACTAAAGAGTTTTCTTTTTTTGCCATATAGCGTAAATAAATTGTTAAAAATACAGTGGCTCCAATAGAAATACCCATGACAACAAAACCTGCATTTGATATTTCTGAATGCTTGTTGTGAATAAATTTATCCCATGCTGAAATCAAGATAAATAAACCTGATACAAATATAATTATAGATTGAATAAATGTGGCCATTGCTTCATATTTACCATGGCCATATTGATGACCATCATCTGCTGGCTCTTCTGATTTTTTTAGTGCTATAAAGTTAAAAAATGATGCTGCAATATCTAAAATAGAATCTACTGCAGAAGATAAAATAGAAAGAGAGCCAGTAATAAACCCAACTACTGCTTTAGATACTGCTAAACAAAATGCTACAAAAATTGCCACCTTAGTGGCTTTTGTTTTTTCCCTTTTATGCTCACTAACTGTTTCCATTATTATCACCTTTATTGTCATTATTTTCTTCTTGATAAAGCCATTTAGGCCTATACCATATACTAAATAGACCAATCATAATAACAATAACAGCAAACATCACAAAATCTATAAATATAAACATAAAAAGTAACATTCTCAAGAAAAATGATACTTGAAATTTATCTAAAATTTTATTAGCTATCTGCATTCCTTGAAAAAAGTAAAGTATGCTAAATATTATTAATATATTATATGATACAAATTTTACTACTTCATTTGGCACAAGTATTAAAAAACCACCTGCAATTAATACCCATACAAGTGTATCAGGTATCCTAAAATCCCTTATAACTAAAGTATTATCTTTTATTAGTGGCTTAAATCTATCTGACATATATATGATTAATATAAATATAGAAGCTATCCATGATGGAGATAAATATACTATCTGCTTTGCTATCTGCATTTTATTTAATGTAGCATATGATAATATATCACCATAAACTTCCGGCAGCTGACTACCTGCTGTATTTAATACTTGAGTAAGATAGTCTATTACACTTACTTGTATAATATCTGCCATTGTATTTATACTGTAATTTCTAAAATCACTTAATAGTAATAACATTAAGCCTGCAATAACTAAAGGAATAAATGCTCCTAAAAGCACAGGAATATACACAGGCTTATTATGCTGCCTATTTTTATATAGAAAATATACCGGTATTAAGATAATGACAACATAAACAGGCATCCAGTAGCCCTTAAGATTTGCAGCATTAATACTAATACCACTATTAGATATAACACTGCTTAGTTTTGGCAGCACAAGAAAAAATACGGTAAATAATATATAAAAAACTACAGAAATAATATCTGATTTCTTTGAACGAAATTTAGACTCAAAATAAACAAGTAAAGCAATGCCTGAAGCAATAAATAAAATTACACCAAAAAATGAAAAAATGGACTTGGAAGTAATATATATAAGATAAAACGATAAAAAACTTAATATTGAGTATAACTGTGCTGAGCCTGTCATATTGAAATACCACTAAACACCAGTAGCTTAAAAACTACTGGTGATATATTAATATAATTACTTATTCAGTGTAAAAGGAACTAATGCAATTATTCTTGCAGTTTTAACTGCTGCTGCTAACTGCCTTTGGTGTTTTGCACAAGTGCCAGTTAATCTGCGAGGCATGATTTTACCTCTTTCTGTAATAAACTGACGTAATAACTTTGCGTCTTTATAATCAATATCTATTTTGTCAACACAAAAGCGACAAACTTTTTTCTTTTGAAATCTTTTTTTAATAACAGCCATAACTGTCCTCCATTATATTTAAGCAAATTTTAAAAAGGGACGTCTTCATCACGTATCATACTATCGTCTGAAGGCATTTTTAAATCATCTTTATCTACCATGCTTTCATCGAATTCTGCCCTGTCTTTACGTCCTCCAACCATTTGGAATGACTCAACAATGACTTCATGTTTAGAACGTTTTTGACCTTCCTGCTCCCACTGTCTGAAAGATAACCTACCTTCCACAAGTAATGGAGTGCCTTTTGTAACATACATACCCATAGTTTCTGCCTGCTTACCGTATACAACTATATCTATAAACATAACTTCTTCTTTATCTTTATATTTACGGTTAACAGCCAAGCCTGTTGTAGCAACAACTGTTGCACTGCCTGGCAAATTCCTTACATCAGGTATTCTTGTAACATTACCCATTAATACAACTTTGTTATATGAAGCCATGATTATTCTCCTTAAAAGAGATTGCTACTCTTGAGTTTGAGCTTCTTCCATAGAGATATTTTCTTCTTGAATATCTTCTACTTCTTCGCCGTTTTCATTTTTAGCTTTTCCAGCTTTATCAGCAGGGCGCTCTTTGCGAACTGGCTCTTTGCGTGGGTTAAGCTTAAACTTTTTCTCATCAAGCATAACTATAACATAACGTAGAACATCTTCATTAAACTGGTAGCGTTTTTCAAGCTCATTATTAATGTAGCTGCTTTCTGCTTTAAACTGAATTAATACATAAAAACCTTCAGTTTGTTTTTCAATAGGATAAGCAAGGTTTTGTTTACCCCATACATCAACTTTCACGATTTCACCACCGTGAGATGTGATGTTTTCCTTGTAAAATTCAATGTGTTTTTCTTGTTCTTCAGTCGTTAAAGTAGACTTAAGAATAAAAATTGTTTCATATGTCCTCATTAGGACCTCCCTTACGGTTTTTAGCCATAGACAATTATATTCTATAGCAAGAGTGAATGATATTTTTACCAATTTATTTATATATAGTCAAGTAAAATATGACTATTATATTTATTTTTTTGTTTATTTAATATTTTACTTGTAAATTTTTCTATATCTATTATAAATATATAAATGGAAGAAAAAGATTATATAAATGATATTGATAATGAAAGAGCAGATGCAGCATGTGCAAGGCTTAGTGGAAAAAGCAGGTCTTACATATTATCATTATTTGAAAATAATCTTGTGCTGATAAATAATAAGGTCGCAAAGAAATCTGCCAAACTAAAAGCAGGTGATATTATTCACCTTACTTTTCCTGATGAAAAACAGATTGATTTAACTCCAAAAAATATTCCATTTGATATTGTTTATAATAATGATAATTTTGCTGTTATAAATAAACCTGCAGGCTTAACTGTTCACCCAGCTCCCGGAAATTTTGACAATACATTAGTAAATGCACTTTTATATACCTTTAAAATAGAAGATGAAGATAACGATTTTCGCCCTGGCATCGTTCACAGGCTTGATAAAGATACATCAGGACTTATGATAATCGCTAAAAATACAGATTATAGAATGAAACTTTCTAAGCTTTTTTCAGAGAGAGCCGTTACAAAAAAATACCTTGCCATATGCTGTGGTGTTCCAAATTTCATAGAAAAAACAATTGAAGCCCCTATTGCAAGAGATAAGTATAACAGGCAAAAAATGGCTGTTAATAATGATGGTAAGTATGCTAAAAGTCATTTTAAAGTTATAGAAAAATATAAAAAAGCATTTCTAGCTGAAGTAACTATTTTTACTGGAAGAACTCATCAAATTAGAGTTCATGCTGCAAGCATGGGGCATGCTTTAGCAGGTGATATTCTTTATGGTGGTAAACCATTATATGATTTTAAAAGGCAGGCACTTCATTCATATTTTTTAGAGTTTATTCCACCTGATACAAACCAAATACTTACTCTTTCTTTACAACTGCCAAAAGATATGGTAACCTTACAAGAACAACTTAAAGGGGAATAATATGGATAATCTGCACACAGGGATTGATGAATATTTATCAGGTGATTTATCGAAAGCTATTAAGCTATTAAATGAACATATAAATAATAATGGCTATGACTTAGGTGCTGCATACTACCATTTAGGGTTATGTTACAGTGATTTAAATAATCTTTCTGAAGCATGTAAACACTTTGTAAAAGCAGTAGAATTTTCCCCTAATAAATCAATGTATTTATATAAGCTTGGTCTTTGTTATTACAGGCTTATGGCTTTGGATAAAGCTCGTGATATACTTTTAAAGACAATTAATATTAACCCAGAACATCAACGTTCAAGATTTTTATTAGGGCAGGTTTATTTCCAACAAGGGCAAATGAATGAAGCAGAAAATATTTTTACTAATGTTCTTGAAAAAAGCCCGGATTTTGCTGATGCTTATTATTATAGAGCGATTACAAGATACCAGCTTTCAAAAGATAAGCAGGCATTACAAGATTTAGATAAAGCAATAAATATTAACCCTGACTATATTGATGCGTTACTTGAATCATCTAAAATAAACTTTGAAAATGGTAGCTATAATGAGGCAGCAGATATTTGTAAAGTAATATATGATAAGGGTTATCGTAACTTTTCATTTATTAAATACTATTTGACAACATTATCTAAAACTGATAGAAAAGACGAACTAAAACTTTTAAAAACAGAGTCAGCATCATTATTTCCTAATAATCTTGAGATTGATAATATTTAATTTATATATGGAGGGTATAAATGAAATTTAACGATATAGATTTTTCTTTGAAAAATATTGCTATATTTGCCAGTTCTTTATTTGTATTATTTTTATTATATGCAACACGAGATATTTTAATTATTTTCATTATTTCTGTTTTAATAGCTTATCTTTTAAACCCAATCGTTGATTTTTTTGTTAAGCTTCATATTCCACGTTTTTTAAGTGTCTTATTACTTGTGCTGATTTTAATATTTTTCATACTTCTTTTATTAATGGGGCTTATTCCTGCTATGGTAAATGATATTAAGTATATTATTGACCATACACCACAATATATTAACAATGTTTTTGCATTTATTGAGAAGATGCTTGCAAGATTTAATATAGAGTCGTCCCTTGATTTTGAAACAAGTAAAGCATATATAACAGAACGTATTGGTATTATATCAAAATATATTTTAAATACATTATCATCTGCTGCACTTTCTGCTGCAAATATTGTAGGGGTGCTTGTTAATATATTTATTGTTCCTGTGCTTGTATTCTTTTTACTTGTAGAATTTCCTGATTTTAAACAGTTTACAAATAAAGTAATTATTAGGTTTAAATTAGAAAAAGTTGTAGAGCATGTATCACAATTTGAAGCATTAATAGGTAAATATTTTAGAGGAATGTTTTTGGTTGGAACCATTCTTTCTTTTATGTATAGTGCTGTCCTTTTAATACTTGGTGTTAAAGGCTGGCTTTTTATAGGTGTTCTTACTGGCTATGGAGCAATGATTCCTTATGTGGGTTTTACTGTAGGTTTAATTAGTGCAATTATTGCCACAGCTCTCACATTCCATCAGTTTTTACCAATTATATATACAATAATAGGTTATGTTATAGTGCAGGTTATTGAAAGTATGATAGTTACACCAAAAATAGTCGGCGATAGTTTAGGCATAAGCCCTGTTGTTGTTATTGTTGGCTTAATGTTAGGTGGCTCTTTAGGTGGTTTTATAGGTATGCTTATTGCTCTGCCTATTGCTGCGTTTGTAAAAATATTAATAGATACATATATATTTGAAAAACCACTACCACAATTAAATAACACTACAAACAATAATACAAGTGAAAATAAATAATATTTTTTATATTTTATATTACAATATAAATTATTGATAATTAATATTATAATTTATTTGTATAGTATTTTATATATATTTTATGCATATTTTTTTATGTTTTTAATATTATTTTCTTGCCAAAACTATAACATTATTCTATAATTTAACATAATATATTTGCAGGAGAATATTGTTATGTATAAACCTAATGTTAAATCTATCCAGTCTGTTCAGCATGCTTTACAGCTTTTTGAAGTATTTAGAACAAATTATGATAAAGATGAGTTTGGTGTTACGGAGCTTTCTAAAACACTTGGTTTACATAAAAACAATGTGTTTAGGCTTTTAGCTACTTTATCAGCCTGTGGTTATATAGAGCAAAATCCTGTTACAGAAAACTACAGGCTTGGTATTGGTATTTTTAATTTAGGTCAGAAATTTATTAATAAATTAGGTTTTCTGCGTCTTGCTCGACCATTTATGGAAAAAATAGTATCAGAAGTTGGCGAAGCATGTTATGTGGGTATATTAAGGGAAGGTAATGTTATATATCTTGACTTAGTTGAAGCAGACCACCCTGTCCGTATAGTTTCTCGTGTAGGTAAAGATGTTCCTGCATACTGCACATCTATTGGTAAAATCCAGCTTGCTTTTTCTGGTGAAGATGAGCTTAATAAAATATATCTTGGTGCAAGGCTTAAAAAATATACTGATTACACTATCACTTCTTTACCTGAATTAAAAAAACATTTAAAAGAAGTTAGTGCCAATGAATATGCTATTGATAACCAGGAGTTTGAAAACAATGTATGCTGCATTGCTGTGCCTATAAAAGATTATTTAGGAACACCTGTTGCAGCTATTAGTGTTGCAGGGCCGGGATATAGAATGAGCCATGAAAGGCTTGTAAATGATATACTGCCTATTGCAAAAAAATATGCTAAAGAAATATCAAAAAGGCTTGGCTATCAAAACTAATGGGTAAAAATAATAGAATCATTCATGATGAAAATGAGAAAATTGCTGCCCTTTCATCAATGGAAATATTACGTCTTGGTTTAGTTGATGATGAAGGGCATGCTTATATTGTTCCAGTTAATTTTGCATATTTTGATAACAAGCTTTATTTCCATACTGGGCTTAAAGGTAAAAAAATATCTTTTTTAAAAAGAGATATTATCTCTTTTCAGGCAGATAGATATGATGGTTTAAAAACAGCAGATACTGCCTGTGGTCATTCCAGCTATTTTTATTCTGTTTATGGTAAAGGTCATGCAGAATTTTTACAATCATATAGTGACAAAATTTTTGCTCTTAATTTATTAATGGAAAAATATACTGGTAAAAAATATAGTGATTTTCCTTCAAAAACATTGGATATTACAGAAGTTGTATGTATCCATATTCAATCCCTTGAAGCAAGAGCCCATACAAAAATGTAGTATTGCTCTTATTTATTGTAGATATTAAGCAAATGTATTATTATCCCAATGTAATCTAGAATGTTTTTCACATAATGCTGCAACACTTGATGATAGTAAAATAAGTGTTATATTTATTTGTTATATTTATGTCTAATCCTAATGAAATATCTAGAATATATCATTGATAATTGTTATTAATGATATTTATATACTATTATAAATATTCAAGCAGTTATAAATAACTAATGTATTATTTAACAGTATAAATTTTATTTCGAAACTTATATTTAAAATAAGTTAGTATACTTAATAAAAATAAGGGCATATATTTTCATATATACCCTTTTATATTTGTAATATTAATTATAAACTATTTTGTAGTTACAGCTTCAGCAGCTTTTGCCCAATCTGGAGTTGCATGTAAATCTATACCCCAAAGAAGTGGCATTAAATAGTATATGAAAATTACTATTACTACAGTCCCAATAAGATTTAACCAAAGACCTGCTTTTGCCATATCTTTAATACGGACAGCACCACTACCAAATACAACTGCATTTGGTGGGGTAGCAACAGGCAGCATAAATGCAAAAGATGCTGCAACACATGCAGGAACTATTGTTGCATAAGGGTGAATACCAAGTGCAATTGCTGAAGCACCCATTATCGGAACAAGTAATGTTGCTGTAGCTGTGTTTGATGTAATCTCTGTTAAAAATACTACAAGTAATGTTACTATTATAATAAATATTAACATGTGTAACCCTTGCAGACCATTAAGCTGTTGAGCAATATAAGATGCAAGACCTGATTTTTCAAAACCAGAAGCCACTGCAAAACCACCACCAAAAAGAAGAACTATATCCCAAGGAATTTTTACTGCTGTTTTCCAGTCAAGTATAAACTCACCTGTTCTCCAGTTAGCAGGGATTATAAATAAAAGCATTGTTCCAAACATTGCAATAACCGTATCATTTAATTTACCTTTTAATACAGGTATTGCATCAACAATTACAGGGTTAAATACCCATAAAAGACCAACTAATATAAATACTGCTAAAACTATTTGCTCTTCTTTTTTTATTTTACCCATTTTTTTGATTTCATCATCAATAACTTTTTCGCCATCTGCTAGTTTTAAATCTTTTGTTTTGAAAAGGAATTTAACAATTAAAACCCAAGTTATTGCAAGCATTATAATTACAAGTGGTAAACCAAGCATCATCCATTCAGCAAATGAAATTGTTTGACCGTAAGTAGTGTTAAGCATACCAACCATAATAGTATTTGGAGGAGTTCCTATAATCGTTGCAATACCACCAATAGAAGCAGCATATGCAATAGCAAGCATTAAACCTTTACCAAAGTTTTGCTCCCTTTCACCTACACTGCCATCAAGAAGCTGTTTTGAAGAAATCCCTGTAACTTGTGCAATAACTGCTAAACCAATAGGAACCATCATCATAGCTGTAGCTGTATTTGACACCCACATGGAAATAAAACCTGTTGCAACCATAAAACCTAATGTCATCTTAGCAGGGCTTGTACCTACAAGCTTAATAGTATATAGTGCAATACGCCTGTGAAGATTCCATCTTTCCATAGTAACTGCAACAAAGAAACCACCAATAAATAAGTATATTGTAGGGTTTGCATACTGTGCTGTAACCTGCCCAACAGGTGTTACATCTAAAAGTGGATAAAATAAAATAGGTAGTAATGAAGTAGCAGGTATAGGCACTGCTTCTGTAATCCACCAAACTGCCATTAATACTGTAATAGCTGCTACACGCATAGCAGAAACCTTCATACCTTCTGGAACTGGTAAAAGTAACATAATAATAAATAAAACAGGACCAAGCACTAAACCTACTTTTTGAGTAGTTGAATAACCTATAACAACCTTTTGTTTGTCCTTCTTGCTGTTATCAACTACTGCTTTACTTGATTCCTGGTTAGTTGAATTATCTTTCATTTAGTCCTCCAAATATATCTAAAATTAATAAAATAAGGTGTTTATATCTTAGATAATATTAATTTTAAAACAGCTTGTTATACAGCATAAGTATAAGCCTACCATATAATTTTTATGAAAGCAATAGAAAGAAAGATTAAAAGGGTAATAAAAATATATTTTTATGAATATTACTTCATAAATATTATATTATTATTTAAATTGAGTAAAATAAATTAATACCAATATAAAACAAATATAAAAAACTGTTTTATTTTTTAAACTATTTCTGTTAGATTATAAACATATTTATCCAGTGTATCGCTTATTATTTCTGCTTTATTATTATTTATATATACTGTTTGTTCTAATCTTACACCAAATTTTCCAGGCAAATAAATTCCCGGTTCAATTGTAAATACCATACCGTCTTCTATAACAGTATCAGATTTTGCTCTTAAAACTGGCAGTTCATGAACATCAATACCTACACCATGACCTAGTGAGTGGTTAAAATACTCTCCATAACCTTTTTCTGTAATATAATCTCTTGCAATTTTATCTACATTACTGCAGATTATCCCTTCACTTATTCCTTCAATTGATTTTTCCACAGCTACTCGAACAATATCTATTACATTTAATATTTCACTATCACTGCCACTATATACCATACGGGTATAATCACTTGTGTATGTATTACGGCTTCCAAAATCTATAATTACAGGTTCATTTTCCATAACTATTTTATCACTTGCAACACCATGGGGCATAGCTCCCCTTACACCAGAAGCAACAATAGTTTCAAAACTTTCACCATTTGCTCCAAGCATCTTCATATGGTATTCTAAAGCTGCTGCCCATGATTTTTCACTATTATTATATTGAAATGATTTTAATGCTTTCAAAAATGCTTTACCTGCTAATTTATACTGTTCTTTTATTAGCTTAATCTCTTTATCATCTTTTATCATTCTTAATTTTTGCATTATATCATTTTCATCAAGATATATTTCAACACCACCTGCTGCTATTTTTGAGCTAATGTTAATAGAACAGCTTGGCTGTAATAATATTTTTTTATACTTTGCACAGTCTTCACTGTATATCTTATTATAATCTTTTACTATCTCAGTATTAATATGGTCATAAACTTCTTCCTTAGACTGCACTTCATACCTGCCATCAGTATAAAAAAATGCACCTTCTAAATCTACAATCATATAAGCCGTTGTGCCTGTAAAACCACTTAAATATTTAACATCTGATAAATTAGTTACTAATATGGCAGGTATTTCTAATTTCCTTAACTGCCTTTGCACTTCTGCAATACGTTTTATCACTGCCACACCCCTGTTGCAAAATAATCAAGTGCCAGTAAATAAGAATCTTCTTTAAAGCCTGCTATTACTCCAAGAGCAATATCTGAAAGATAAGATTGATGCCTAAATTGTTCCCTTGCAAACACATTTGATAAATGCACCTCAATAAATTTTGCATTAATAGAAAGCAGTGCATCTCTTATTGCAATACTTGTATGGGTATATGCTCCAGCATTTAATATAATACCATCATAATTTTCAGACTGTTGTATACATGTCACTATATCACCTTCATTATTAGACTGAAAAAATTCTATATCTATACCGTGCTGCTCCGCCCTTTCTCTTACCAACTCTTCAAGCTCCATATAGGTAATACCACCATAATGGCCTGGTTCACGTTTGCCAAGCATATTTATATTTGGTCCATTAATAACTAAAATCTTCATATATGTTCCTTATTGTTTCTTACTTTATCTAAAAACTGTTCCAGTTTTTCTAATGTTTTCTCTTTATCTGAAAACTCTATTTCTTCATCATTTGTCATATCTTCCTGAGTCATGCCAACAGCACCTAATATTTCGTCCATAATATCACCCTGTGTAAAAGGTGCAGACTCTCCCAAATCTATATTTGGCAGTTCATTATCATTATCTCTATAACTTTCATCAACTATGGAACCATATTTAAAATCATCATCTATCATATCATCATATGTCATATCCACTACTGATGACGGTATTTTTCTATTATATAAATCCTTTACTTCCTTTTCATGTTCTGATAATTCTTTTGTTTCACTTTTATCTTCAGAACTTGTTTTACTATCTTCATTAGTTGTTTCTAATATATTTTCTTCATTATCTTCTATATCTTCTACATCTGACCCTTGGTCTATTTTCTGCTCATCTAATATACTATCTTCACTACTTATATTATCATTACTATCATCAAATAACTGCTGTTCATCTAATTCTTCTATTTTATCTTCATACTGTTCTAATGGCTCATCAAGTATATCTTTTTCATCACTATCTGCTGTATATAATATATCTTCATTATTATTATTTTCTTCTGATGATAACTCATTTATATCACTTTCTTCATCTTCATTATCCAGTGATAATTCATCGCTACCTATATTATCTTCTCTATTGCCATCTTCTGTTAAAAGGCTGTCTATATTATCTTCATTTTCTTCTACATCATTATTATCTGCTGGTAATGCATTTAAATCATCTTCACTATCATTATTCTCTTCTAATGAAATCTCATTAATATTACTAGTTTCATCTGCATTGTCTAATACTGCTTCTTCATGATTTTCTTCTTTATCACTTTCTTCACTTAAAGCTGATAATAAATCATTGCTTTCTTCTTTATCACTTTCTTCACTTAAAGCAGATAATAAATCATCGCTTTCTTCTTTATCACTATCTTCACTTAAAGCAGATAATAAATCATCACTTTCTTCTTTATCAATATCTTCACTTAAAGCAGATAATAAATCATCACTTTCTTCTTTATCACTATCTTCACTTAAAGCCGATAATAAATCATCACTTTCTTCTTTATCACTATCTTCACTTAAAGCCGATAATAAATCATCGCTTTCTTCTTTATCAATATCTTCACTTAAAGCAGATAATAAATCATCGCTTTCTTCTTTATCACTATCTTCACTTAAAGCCGATAATAAATCATCGCTTTCTTCTTTATCACTTTCTTCACTTAAAGCCGATAATAAATCATCACTTTCTTCTTTATCACTTTCTTCACTTAAAGCTGTCTGTAAGCTGCT
>CALUZC010000010.1 GCA_944325215.1 uncultured Mucispirillum sp.
TCCCCAGATGCAATATCTGGGGAGCTAAAGAAAGCAGGAATATATGCAATATGTACCCAAACGATTTATAATTATATATCATTAGGTATATTAAATAGTTGTGATTATAAAAGACAGGTAAGGAAAGTAAAAAGCAATGCAAGGATAGCTTATAATAACACACGTGGCAGAAGTATAGAAGAACGCCCATTTGAGTTAACAGAGCGAATATATGGTAACTGGGAGATGGATACAGTAGTAGGTAAGCAAGGTAGTAAAGCAGCATTACTTGTGCTTACAGAGAGAGTATCCCGCTTTGAAATAATAATTAAACTAAGGAATAAAACCCAGAAAAGTATAATAGCTGCATTAGATAAGCTGGAAAAAGCATATAAAGATAAATTCAGTTTAATCTTTAAGAGTATAACAGTAGATAACGGTGTAGAATTTTTAGATATGGAAAGTTTAGAAAAATCAGTGTATAATAAACAATCTAAACGAACTACAATATACTATGCTCACCCTTATTGTTCTTGGGAAAGGGGTAGTAATGAGAATAATAATAAGCTTATAAGAAAGTTTATTAAAAAGAAAACTGATATTAAAAATTTTTCTAGTAGTTATATTAAAAAAATACAAGACTGGATTAATAATTATCCTAGAAAATTATTTAATTATAAATCGGCTAATGATATTTTTTATGAGAACTTTAATGACTGCTTAATTTGTTGCAATCGTTTTTAGAATTTACCTTTAGATAATAATTTTATATTTTAGCTTGAATTAATTATAAATATATTTTAGATTAAGATTATAGCTGTATTTATGCGCGTAGAATATGGCTATAATTTTAGCTAAACAATAGCAAAATTACATTCATATATGGAGCGAGATATGAGTATCGAAACAATCGGGCTTAGAGCAATCATTACAACTAACCCTCGTCCAAGAGATTATGTAAATAAGTGTATTAAAATATCTCAGGCAAGGCGTGATTATTTCCAAGAAAGTGTTAAACTTTCTCAAATGGCAGTTAATAAAAGAATTGCCACAGAATCTGAAAAAATAGCAGATATTAACAGGTTTAATAAAAATGGATACTGGTCACCATCGCCTAATCTTACATTTCATAAGTCATTGAAGATACAGACAGCGTATTCTGCAATGGCACAGGCTGAAAGAAGATTTGATGTAAAAGCATAAAAATATACAAATAAAATAAAGGGGGTTACTGCCACCCCCTTCGCTTATGTAATATGAAAATAATGTATTAGTATTATTGTTTTATTTTGCCGTCATTTCAACTTTTAGATTTTTAATAGAATTTAAAAGTTTTCTATAACCTGACATATCTAGTGAATAAAGTGTATCCTTTAATGATATATTATCCTGTTCATTTAATTTTACTGATATGCTGTTGCTGCTTAATAGGAATTTTTCAAGCTGAGTATAGTTAGATTTAGTAGAATTATCAGTATTAAGTGCTCTTTTATATACTGCATTATTTACTTTTGATTTTACTGCATCTACTTCTAGTTCAGAAATAGCTGCAAATTTTTCAAATACTTTATTTTTAAGCCCATTATCAGTAAATGTTATGTAAAATGATGCAGGATTATGGACAATATTATTTATAATATTTTTCAAAGAGTCATCATAGGCATTTAATACTTTTAGGCTGCCTTTAATATGCCCTATATTATTTGATGTTATATCTATTGTAACAAAATTAAATTCTTTAGATTTTTTACCTAATGTATAACTAATTCTGCCTTTAAAATCTATTTTATCAAACCCTAAATCTCCAAAAGTTTTACCAAATTCTTTAAATAACGGAGATTTGTTGTATAAAATACCGTCAGTAAAATCTGCCTGAACATTAGAAGGAACAGGTGTGCTTGAAACTATGTGGTTAAACTCTGCCTTTTTAATATCCATTATTTTTTCATTGCTGCATGTAACAGCAATATTGTTTACAGTTAAGTGTCTGTTAATAATATTGTATGATACACTGCCATACTCTATTAGGCATATATCCTTAATACTTTCTGTAAATTCAGCAACTTTATTTTTTGCATTATTATTTGCAAGGAAGTAGAAAGTAACTGGTAACACTATAAGCAGAAGTATAATAACAACAAGGATAAATATTACTACCTTCTTTTTTGATGAAGCCATTAATCACCTGAAAAATTAATACTTTACTGCACATACTATATTAGTGTAAGAAAAATGTAAAGAACTTTATAGTATATGCAGAAAACCAGTGACAATTAGATAATTATTTAATTTCTAATTTACGGGCATTATCGCGCAGATTTTCTACTAATAATGAAAGCTCATCAATTGATTTATCCAAATCTGATAATGTTTTTTGTGCAGTATTTACTAAAGAGTATGATACTTTAATATCATTAGCTATACTATACTCTTTATTCATAACCTCATTCATGATGTGCTCCATAATTTTTTCATTATGGATATTTGTATGCAAAAGTCGTGCCAAATTACTCATAGTTTTTTCCTCCACCATACTTATCGGCATAAAAAAATTTTTCTTAATTGAATTATTTAAAAATAAGTTATAATATACCGTAAAAGGTGATTTATGATTTATATTTCTGATAATATAATAGACGCGATTATCAAAGAAGATATGCCATATTCCGATATTACAACGGAGATGCTGGGAATAGAACATAAAAAGGGAAAAATTTTCTTTTATGCAAGAAATAAAGGCGTAGTATCAGGTGTTTTTGTTGCAGTAAAAATATTTGAAAAGCTGGGTGGTAAAGTAGATTTTTACCTGCATGATGGTGAAAAAGTCAAAGAAGGTGATTTAATATTAGCATCATCAGCAACAGCAGGAATTTTGCACGCTGGCTGGAAAGCTGCATTAAATTCACTGGAATATCTTTCAGGTATATCATCATTATGTAATGAAATGGTAGAAAAAAGTAGAAAAATAAATCCTAATATCATGCTTGCTGCTACAAGAAAATCAATGCCTTTGTCAAGACAGCTTGTAACAATGGCATTTCAGGCAGGTGGTGTAGTTCCCCACAGGCTTGGGCTTTCTGAAACTATATTAATATTTCAGCAGCACCTTGAATTTATTGGTGGGCTGGATAACCTTGAAAATGCAATAAAAAATTCTAAACATAAAGCATATGAAAAAAAGATAATATTAGAAACAGAAAATTATGATGATAGTATTAAGGCTCTTAAATATGATTTCATATCAGGTTTGCAGCTTGATAAATTAAGTCATGAGGAAGTATCAGAAATTGTGGCAGAAAAAAATAAAGTTAATAAAAGCTTAATAATTATTGCTGCAGGTGGTATTAATTTATCAAATGTAGAATATTATGCAGCATCTATGGCAGATGTTATTGTATCTTCATGTTTTTTCCATGCGCCGCCAATGGATATAAAGGCAGTTATTAAAGAAAATAATTAATTACAGGTGTTGTGTATGGATAAAAAAACTTTTGCATTTATTATAGCTTTCTTTTCTTTTTTTATATGGGGAGCTTTAGTTATATACTGGCATCAGCTTTCAAGTGTTAATCCATTGGAAGTTGTAGCACACAGGGCAATATGGAGCTTAATATTTACCACATTTATTATAATATTTATGAGAAAAGCTGGAGAAGTGGTTAGAGTTGTAAAAAACCCAAAAAATGTTGTGCCGTTAATTTTATCAAGTATTATTATTGCAAGTAACTGGGGGCTTTTTATATGGGCTGTTGCCAATGATAAAATAATAGAAAGCAGCATGGGTAATTATATTACTCCACTTTTAAATGTGGCAGCCTCTGCTATTATATTTAAAGTTATTTTAAATAAGTATCAAAAACTATCAGTATTTTTAGCCCTGAGTGGTGTTATATATATGATTGCAGTGTATGGTCAAATTCCTTATATTGCCATATTTTTTGCTGTAACATTTTGTACTTATGGTATAATCAAAAAACTTGTTAGAGCAAGTGCTGTTACTGGTTTATTTATCGAAACGTTTATTATATCTATTCCTTCAGCGATTTATGTGCTTTATCTTATACATACTGGTGAAAGTGCAGTATTAAGCGGGGATAGTTTTATTATAACACTGCTTGTATGTGGTGGTATAGTTACCACACTGCCTTTATTAGGATTTTCATACAGTGCCCAAGTGCTGCATTTAAGCACCCTTGGTATATTACAGTATATTACTCCAACCATAGCATTTTTATTAGGCGTATTTGTATATAATGAATATTTTAGTGCTAATATGCTTATAACATTTATACTTATATGGACTGGGCTTGTAATATATTCAGTAGATGGTATTTATCAACTTAAAAAAAATATTAAGGGCATAAATAAATAAGAAAGTTGAATTATAAGCAAAAAAATAATAAATTTAAAAAAATTTATTTCTAATTGTTGCATTTATTGATTTATTAATCTATACTATATACTGAAGTAGTGTTCTAAATGCTATTATGAAGAAGTGGCAAGGAGTTTTATCTTTATATGAAGATAAAAAAATATGAAGTAACAGACATGAAGGAAGCCCTGCGTATGATAAAAGAGGATTTAGGTCCTGATGCTGTAATTTTATCTACCCGTAAGGTTATGAAAAGCAATAACTTTGGTCTTTTTGCTCGTCCTGTTTTAGAAGTTACTGCAGCTGTTGAATATGATGGTATGCCAGCAGCTAGAAAAAAAACATCTTTTCAAACAGCCACACGCAGAGAGCCAGTTCAAAGTGATTTTGGTTATGAAGCATACCCTTCTGCTTATGCTACTGTTACGAAAAAACAAACTCCAAGAAAGCCTGCTGTGCCTGTAGAAAAACAGAGCATACCGCAGACAGCCCGTAAACCTAAAACAGTAGTTGAGCATACAGGTTATGGTCCTTATGCTCATCAAAATACTTATAATATGCAAGATGATTATTTATCAGAAGCTATGGCAGAAGCAGGTATTACTGATGATGAGCCATTTTACGCACCACCTGTTAGAAAACGAAAAGTGCAGGAAGATGATGTAATACCAGCCTATATGCCTGAAGCAGAGGAAGAATATTATGAGCCTGTTAGGAAACCACAGAAAAAAGAAAAATATGAAGAGCCTGTGGTTGAAAAAAGTATTTCAAGAGAAGAAGAAATAAGAAAACAGGCAGAAATAAATGCAGAAAGAATGGCTGCTGTAATAAAGGCTGTTGGGCTTGATAAATTTACAAACCTGTTAAATGATATTGGAGATATAAAAAAACAGCTTACTTCAATGCAGAATAATATTAGTGACAATATAGCTGTTGATTTGCCTGCAAAATTAAAAGATTATCATGCATTATTTATAAAAAATGGTGTAGATGATATAATATCTTACAGGTTGTTAAAAGAAATAGAGATGAAAATAGATGGTAAGGAAGCCACTCCAGTTCAGATAAAAAGTATTGCAGTGGATAAACTGGCAGAACTTATACCACTTGAAAAAAATTATGCTGAAGTAATGACTAGTAGAATAATAGCTTTAGCAGGTCCTACTGGTGTTGGCAAAACTACTACTATTGCAAAAATAGCTGCATCACTTACACTAAAATACGGTAAAAAAGTATGCCTTATTACTGTTGATAATTTTAGGATAGGTGCTGTGGAGCAGTTAAAAACATATGCGGAGATTGTTAACCTTCCATTATACGTTGCAACAAGTCCTGAAGAGCTGGCAAGAATTATTGCAAAAGTAAAAGGAAAGTATGACAGTATTCTTATAGACTCTATGGGGAGAGGCCAGTTTGATTCTGAGCAGATTGCAGGTATAAGGTCTTTTTTCCAAGTGGATTCTAGGATTACAACGGTATTAGTGCTTTCTATGGCATCAAACCATATAGAGCTTTATGATACATTTGACAGGTATGAAATATTAAAACCTGATTATTTGATTTTTACAAAGCTGGACGAAACGAAGTATTTTGGTCCATTAATAAATATTCCTGTTAAAAAGAAACTTCCATTATTGCTTGTTACAACAGGGCAAAATGTTCCAGATGATATGGAAGTGCCAGATGGCAAGAAAATTGCTAGAAGAATGTTACAGGAAATACCTACATTATGGAGCGACAAATGACAGATCAGGCATTTACATTAAGAAGAAGAGCGTGGGAAGCTAACAGGAATAGCCATTATATTGCAGTTTCCAGTGGAAAGGGCGGTGTAGGTAAAACTAATTTTACTGTTAACTTTGCATGTCAACTGGCAAATCTTGGCAAGAAAGTTCTTGTATTTGATGCAGACTTAGGGCTTGCCAATGTGGATATTATGTTATCACTTTCTGTTACTGCAACAATTAAGAAATATCTTGAAGGTAGAGCAAGTATTGATGATATATTGAAGAAAGATATTTATGGGTTTGATGTTTTTCCAGCTTCTAGTGGTTTTATGGAGCTTGCTCATTTATCTGATGAAGATTTTGATAAAATATTCAATATATTTATAACTTTAGATGATAGATATGATTTTATAATTTTTGATACTGGAGCAGGTATATCAGATGCTGTAGTTAGGTTTAGTTCAATATCTGATACTGTTATTGTAGTAACTCAGCCTGAGCCTACTGCTATTACAGATGCATATGCATTTATGAAAGTTGTAAGGCAGGCATACGATATTAAATTAATCAATGTTGTATTTAACAGGGTAGATGATATACAAAATTCAGATAATGTATTTTCAAGTCTTAAAAATGTAGCATCGAAATTTTTAAATATGGAATTACGATTATTAGGTCACCTGCGAGATGATAAAAATGTTCGTAAGGCAATAAGGGCACAAAAACCAGTTAGTATTCTTGACCCGAAAACTGCATTTTCAAAAGATATTCAAGACTGTGCAAGGCGTTTTATTGGTGCACCATTAGAAAAGCAAAAAAGTGCAAATGTTTATAATCTATTTAAGGGGGTGTTTAAATGATTACTTCTCTTAAATATTATCCCATATTAGTTGCATCAATTGTTATGATGGCATCATTTTTATTTAAAATTCTTTTGGTGCCTGATTTAAAGGTAACATATTTTGCAAGGGATATAATATTATTTTTTATAGTTTACTATGTTGTAAAAGTTTTAACAAATAGTCTTGCCAGAATATTAAAAAACTACTGGAAAATACTGTAGTTAGGCTTAGGAGAGTTTGGTGGAAAAGTTCACTGAAGAGGAAAAGCAGAATATAGTGGCAGAATTTCTGCCTAAAATAAAGTCATGGACAATTAGGTTAAAAGGCACACTACCTGATAGTGTTGATGTTGATGACTTATTTTCTGCTGCATCTATTGGGCTTATAGAATCAATGGATAGGTTTGATAAAAGCCGAAATGTAAGTTTTAGTACCTATGCTGAAAGGCGTATCAAAGGTGCTATTCTTGACTCCCTGCGTAATCTTGATTTTTTGCCAAGAAATGTTAGAACAAGATTAAAAGCACTTGATGCTGCTGTTAATGAATTAGCAGGAAAACTTGGTAGAAAGCCAACTATTCAAGAGATTATTGACAATACAGAATATAATGAAGAAGATATTTATCGTCTTATGGGTTTACAAGAAAATGAAAAAATGCTATCATTAGATGAAACCGTTGGAGACAGTGATGATGCAAGTCTTGTAGATTTTGTAAAAAGCACAGGTTTAACCCCAGAAGACGAGGTTATGAAAAATAATTTAACGGAAAAAATGGCAGAGGAAATAGATAAGCTGTCTGATAAAGAGCGTCAAGTAGTTACTCTTTATTATTATGAAGAATTGACTATGAAAGAGGTTGCAGAAGTTTTAGATATTACTGAATCTAGGGTATCGCAAATTCATACATCTGCTATGCAGAAGCTTAAGAGGAGGCTAAAGGATATCTATGAATAAAATTAAAGTCTTAATTGTAGATGACTCTATATTTATGAGAAAAGCATTGGAAACTCTATTATCAGGCGAACCTGATATGGAGATTGTGGGTATGGCTAAAAATGGTCAGGAAGCTATTGAAATGGCAGAACAGTTTAAGCCTGATGTAATTACTATGGATATAGAAATGCCTACTATGGACGGTATTACTGCCCTTGAAAGGATAATGAAATCAAACCCTACTCCAGTTATTATGGTAAGTTCTCTTACTAAAGAAGGTGCAGATGCTACATTAAAAGCATTAGACTTAGGTGCTGTAGATTTTATGACGAAAGATTCTCAATCATTTGGTGGAGCTGATATTGAGAAAGGACTTAAGGATAAAATTAGAAAATTTGCCAAAAATAAAAGTCTTGTAAGACTTTTAACACATTCTACTCCAAGTGCTGCAACTTCAAGCCAGCCTTTTAAAACCCCAGCAGCACCGCAGATTCATACGACAAACATATCAACTCCGTTTGCTCATGCAACACATGCTGATGGCACAACTAGAGTTGTTGTAAATAAATCAGGTATAAAAAGAGTGGTGGCATTAGGAACATCAACTGGTGGTCCACAGTCACTACAAAAAGTAATACCATTATTACCTGCTGATTTAGGTGTACCTATTGTTGTTACACAACATATGCCGCCTAATTTTACACAGTCTTTAGCTACAAGGCTTAATACATTATCAAAAGTTGAGGTTGTTGAAGCTCAAGGAAAAGAAAAGCTTGAACCAAATGTTGTATATATTGCAAAAGGTGGTTTTCACTTAAAATTCCAAAAAGTGGGAGCATCAGTATATACAGAGCTTTCTACAGAACCAAGTGATGTTTTTAATATACCTGGTGTTGATGTTATGGTTGATTCTATAGCAGAAATATATGGTAAAGAATGTCTTGGCGTTATAATGACAGGTATGGGAAGTGATGGCTGTAAAGGTCTTAAAAATTTAAAAAATATGGGTGGCACAATTATTGCACAAAATGAGCCATCATGTATTGTATATGGTATGCCGCGAGCTGTTGTTGATGCAGGTATTGCAGATGAGATAGTTCCACTTGATGAGATAGCTGCAAGAATAACATACCATGTTAAATAAATAAATTAATTGACTAATTGGTAAAAATAATTGTATTATAAGATGGTGCCAAAGAAATAAGGTGCTAAGTATTAAAGGTGAGTAATGGCTGATATATTAAGTCAGGACGAAATTGATGCACTGTTATCTACCGTATCAGATGATTCTGGTGGTGGTGATGGTGATACAGGCGGTGGTGGAGATGATTTTGATGATTTCGGCCCCGATTTTGTCCCGAAAAAAATATCTGTTTATGATTTTAGAAGGCCGGACAGGGTTTCAAAAGAGCAGTTAAGGTCTATTAGAAACCTGCATGATAAGTTTGCTAGGAACTTTAGTTCTAACTTATCAAGTTTTTTAAGAACTATTACAGATATTTCTCTTGTTGGTGTTGACCAGATGACTTATGGTGAGTTTTTAATGTCGCTGCCTGACCCTACAAGTTTTAATATTATATCAATGATACCATTACAGGGTAATGCTGTATTAGAAATTAACCCGTCATTAATCTTCCCAATTGTAGATAAACTTTTGGGTGGGCAGGGGCAGCCGCTTTTTCATGTAAGGGAGCTTACCCCACTGGAAATGACTATAATTGATAGTATTATTACTTTAATACTTAAAGATTTAGAAGATGTTTGGAAACAGATTATACCGAATGTTAGGCTGAAAAAGGAATTAAGTGAAAACAGTCCACACGTAATACAAATTG
Organism: uncultured Mucispirillum sp.; assembly: GCA_944325215.1. Classification (GTDB taxonomy): domain Bacteria; phylum Chrysiogenota; class Deferribacteres; order Deferribacterales; family Mucispirillaceae; genus Mucispirillum. Next base: position 9,689 of record CALUZC010000010.1, read on the forward strand.
TTGCTCAAAATGAGGTTGTTGTTCTGGTAGTATTTGAAGTTAAATTTGGCGATGCTACTGGTATGATGAATATATGCCTTCCTGCATTAATTTTGGAGCCAATACTTAATAAAATCAGTTCACAAGACTGGTTAATAGGTGCAAAAAAAGGCAGGTCTGGTGAGTATGAATCTCGTATTTTGGAACTTTTAGAAAATATCAATGTGCCGCTTATTGTGGAGCTTGGAAGAACAAGATTAAAAGTGGGTGAGATTTTAAACTTAAGAGAAAATGATACTGTTATATTAAGTAAAAAAGCTAAACGACCACTTAATGTATATATTAGTAATAAACATAAATTTTTTGGAGCTTTAGGTATTCTTGGTATAAAAAAAGCTATCAAGATAACAAGAGCAACTACGGAGCAAGATGATGAAAGAAGCAGTTAATTTTATATCAAGCCCTCATTTAGAAAAGTTTGCATCGCTTATTTCTTCTACTTTTGCTTCATCTCTTTCTGCTATTAGCTCAAGGTCAGTAGATTTATCATTAGATGAAGTAAATAAATGTGATGGAGAAACACTTTTTGCAGATTATGAAAATGAAACTTATGTAGTGGCTAAAGAAGATGTTGGTGGCTATGATGTAGGTTTGTTTTTTAGAACTAGAGATATTACAAAATTAGCTGATTTTATGCTCGCTGGAGACGGTGAAAGTAAAGATGAAATAGATGACGACACAAAAGATGCAGTGCAGGAAATGACCTCGCAACTTTTAAGTGGGTTAAATGTGCCATTTGAAGAAGCTTTTGGAAAGAAATTTTCTTTTAAATGTGATGATGTAATAAAAAATATTTCATCAAATGCATTTCAATGTGTAGAATATTTTTCTATAGATTTAACTGGAAGCCTTGATGGTGCAGAGCTTAAATTTAGATTTTTTTGTGACAGCAATTTAGAGTCAAAACTTGGAGCAGAAGAAGATGATAACCTGCTTACAGACGGTGGTATAGAAGCACTTTTAGGAAGTGCAGGTATTTCCTTTGATGCAGAACCAGCACAAAGCGGTGGGCCGACACCAAAAAACCTTGACTTATTGCTAGATATTGATATACCTATAAGTGTAAGAATGGGTAGTGCAAAATTATTTTTGAAAGATATTTTGGGGCTTGGGCCTGGTAATATAGTAGAACTTGAACAAAATGCTGATGATCCAATCGAGCTTGCCATTAATGATAAAGTAATTGCAAGGGGGGAAGTAGTTATAGTTGATGGCTATTTTGGATTTAGAATTAAAGAGATTGTGAGTAAAGCAGAAAGAATTAAAAAATTAAAAGATTGACATATTTAAATTTTATGAATAAAAATATAAAGGATACTAACCTATATAATGGAGGATTAAATGGGTTACGAACACTCAATTATAACTGTTGATGATTCTTCTACAATGAGAAGGATTATTAAAAACACACTTCAGAAGCTTGGCTTTGAAACAATATTGGAAGCGGGTAATGGAGTAGAAGCTCTTGAAGTAATGTCAAAAAATAAGGTAGACATGATTGTAACGGACTGGAACATGCCTGAAATGGACGGGCTTACTTTTGTAAAAGCAGTTCGTGCAAAAGATGAATACAAAGATTTACCTATTTTAATGATTACAACAGAGGCAGCAAAGGAAGATATTCTTACAGCACTGCGTAGTGGTGTAAACAACTATGTTGTTAAACCTTTTACCCCTGAAACATTGCAAGAAAAGGTATTTAAATTATTGGACTTATAAAATGAGCGAATTCAAGGACCTGAATGAATTATTAAGTATTGCACGCAACATTAATGAAGGCAAATATGATGTTGTGGACGTTACTGTTGAGCCTGAAAGTGAGCTGTATGAAATAGCCCAGTATTTTAATGATTCATTAAAAAAATTACAGACTGTATCATCAGCTATGGAGGGAGCATACAACGACCTGCCGACATTTGAAAAAGTGCTTAATGGTGTGATTAATGATTCTAAAAGTGCTTCAGAAGATGTTTTAGCGTTTGTAGATAAGATAAACTTTAATATTGACGATATTAAAGAAAATCTTGAGCTTGTTAGGCAGTTTATGACATCAGGGGATTATGCTCGTGCCGGTGGTATGCTTGACAGACTGTCTGAGTGTGCTGTTCAAGGTCAGGATATTTGTTGTGATATTGTATCTTCTTTAGAATTTAAGGAAGTTACAAAATCAAAAATAAACGAAAGTATAAAAGTTGTAAATTCTTTAGAAGAACGCCTTGCTTCTGTTTTAATTAAGCTTGGTATTAAGCAAAATGTAATAGATGTTGATGTATTGGATAAATTTAAAGATACAAAAGAAATATTACAAGACCAAGATTTGGTTGATAAACTTCTTAAAGAATTTGGTGTATAAGGAAAGCAGGTGAATATATGAATAATGATGATATGCAGGAATTAGTTCAAGATTTTCTTGTTGAAACTAATGAAATAATTGAGAACTTAGACCATGACCTTGTGGAGCTTGAAAGTAATCAAAACGATTTAGAGCTTTTAAATAAGATTTTCCGTGGTGCTCACACAATGAAGGGTTCCTCCTCATTTTTAGGTTTTAATAAATTAGCTGACCTTACACACCATGCAGAAGATATCCTTAATAAACTCCGTAAAGGTGAGATGGTTGTTACAAGAGAGATAATGGATACTCTCTTAGAATTTGTTGATAAAACAAAGCAAATAATTAGTGATATTGAAAACGGAACAGATACAGCAGATGCAACTTCTGTTATAAATGATTTAAAATTAGCTAGTGAAGGTAAGCTTGTTGGTAAAAAACCAGCTGCTGCCCAAGGTCAGGCGTCATCTGCAGCCCCTGCTGCACCAAAAGCAGCTCCAAAACAAGATAATAAAGTAACGCATCAAGCAACACAAGTAGAACAGACTATCCGTGTTGATGTTAGCAGACTTGACTCTTTAGTTAACTTAGTTGGTGAGCTTGTTTTAAGTAGAAACAGACTTTCACAAATAGCAGGTGAATTAGAAAATAAATTTGATAATGAATACCTTGTAGAACAGCTTTTAGATGTAACAAGTGCAATAGGTATGAATACTACAGAATTACAGCTTGCTATCATGAAAACAAGAATGATTGCAATTGGTAAAGTGTTCAATAAATTCCCAAGAGTTGTTCGTGACATTGCAAGAGATACAGGTAAAGAGATAGATTTAATTATTCAAGGTGAAGAAACAGAACTTGATAAACAAGTTATCGAATCAATTGGTGACCCACTTTTACATATGATTAGAAACTCATGTGACCATGGTGTAGAAACACCAGATGTTCGCCTTGCTAAAGGAAAACCTAGAATGGGTACAGTTTTATTATCAGCATATCATGAAGGTAACCACGTTGTTATTGAGATAAAAGATGATGGTGCTGGTATGGACCCAGACAAATTAAAACGTAAAGCTATGGAAAAAGGTGTTATTACACTAGATGAAGCCAATAACATGGACGATAAGCAGGCTTATGGTTTAATTTTTAAACCAGGTTTTTCAACAGCAGAGAAAATTACAAACATATCTGGTCGTGGCGTTGGTATGGACGTTGTGCGAACTAATATTGAAAAATTAAATGGTATTATTACTATTGATTCAAAAATAAATGAAGGTTCAACATTTTATTTAAAACTTCCATTAACACTTGCAATTATACAAGCATTATTAGTTGAAGTTGCAGGGGAAACATTTGCAATACCACTTGCTTCTGTTGTGGAAACAGTTCGTATTACAAATGAAGAAATCCACTCTTTTGAAGGAAGGGAAGTTTTAAAATTAAGGGATAGAGTATTATCACTTGTTAGGCTTGATGAAGCATTTGCACTAGATGAACTAGAGCAAGATGAAATATATGTAGTTGTTGTTGCATTAGCAGAAAAGCAGCTTGGTTTCATAGTTGATAAATTAATAGGTCAGGAAGAGATAGTTATTAAATCACTTGGTGAATATCTAGGTGGAAACCCTGGTATTGCAGGTGCTACGATTACAGGTGATGGACGTGTTAGACTTATTCTTGATGTTTCTGGTGTTATAGAAGTGGCTCAGAATATGCCAAGAAGAATAAGAAACGTTAAAAAACTTAGCAATAATAAAAGAGCTGTTCAAGTTCAGCCTAAGAAAACTAATGCTATAAAGGTTCTAATATGCGATGATTCATCAACAGATAGAAAGATATGTAAGAAAGTATTAGAATCTCAAGACTGGATAGAAACTGTTGAAGCACCATCTGCAAAAGATGCACTAAATTTACTTGATAGAGATAAAGGTATTGATTTAGTAATTAGTGATATTATGATGCCTGATATGGACGGCTTTAGGTTTTCGAGAAGCATAAGAGAAAAAGGCTATGAAGTGCCTATCATAGCAGTATCTGCTAGAATGGAACCGTCTGATAGGAAAAAAATGAGTGCTTCTGGTATTAATGCGTTTGTACAAAAACCAATTAACCAGCAGCTTTTAGTGGATAAGATTGATGAACTTATCTCTCAACAAAATAATAACGGTTAGTTTAATAACTTGTATATTTTTAGTGATATTAGTTCAGGTTGCTGCAGCAAGGGTATATGTTTATGAAGTAACCACTGCAGCAACACGTTTTCAAACAGCATCTAAATTACCACCTGATGCTTTTTTATACTACAATGGTGGTTATGATGTTGTTTATGACCTTAAAGTATTAGCTACATATCCTGATGAAAAAATGGCACAAGCCTTAAAGGATTATAATCTTGAGAAAAATAATAGTAACTCTCTTAATCACAACCCTGTTCCTCGCAATATCCCCAAAAAACCATATTATTGGTGGAGATAGTCTTTTTGCAAGTACATATGAAGAATTAAATATGTATGAGGTTCGTATCGAAAATAATTTATCAAAAGTTATTACAACAATGACTGTAATGGCTCAAGATGAGCAGCAGGCAAGAGAAAATGTATCATTAAATGGCTGGAGTGTTATTGGTGTAAAACTTTTAAAAGAACGTGTGAAAGAAACTTATAGTCTTTCTGCAGATTCTGTTGCAACTACAATACCTAATAAGATAGAATTAGAAGGTGCAATAAATATTCCTGCAGCAGAAAAGGAACCACAAAAGAAAAATGAAAATATAATATCTAAAGAATCAGGTAATAAAAATGTGGCAGATAATTTAGAGTTACTGCCAACATCAGATAATTTGGAGTTAATATTAACTATACATTTTAATTTAGGTAATGTATCTCCAGTTTTTAATGATAATGTATCACGTATTTTTGAAAAGCTTCCAAAAGACAGGGATTATGTATTATTTGGTAATGCAGATGATGTTCGTGTAGGCAAAAATGCAACCTATGGAAGTAATTATGAACTTTCCTATCTAAGAGCAGAACACATAAAAAAACTTCTAATTGAAAAAGGATATAATGCCGATAAAATAAGAACAGTAGGATTAGGGACACGTTATCCGCTGGAAAAAAACGGTAAGAAAGGCAGTTTCAAAAATAGAAGAGTAGAGATATATGGATTCAGAACGCAAAGCTAGATACGAACAGCTGTATAATATTAAACTTACAGAATTTTATAATTTTGTAAGTGAAGTTATGGGTGATTTTAATTATTCAATTCATAAAACAGTAAAAGACATTGAAAATAAAAGGCGTATTGAGATTTGGGCATATCAAAGCAGGGAAGACCAGTCTGCAGTTGTTTGGATAGAAGTTGTTAAACCGGGGGAAGTATTAGACCCATATATTACTACAGACGTTTTGCGAACAATGAATGATGAAAATGTAACACGTCTTTTCTTTTTTACTAACGGGCAAATGGGGGCTGAAGAAAAAGAAGTATTAGAGGGTTCAAATCACTTTGTTTTTGGAACAGATGAAATAGTAGAAACTTTAATCGCCATAGATATGAAACGTTCTATTAAAGTAGTTCGTAAACGTAAAAAAGTACAAGTTCCATCTGCTATGGTTTTAATAAAAAATTTCTTAAAAGCAAATAGAGTAACAAGAAGAGAAATAAAATTAAAAACAAGTGCAGTGCCAGAACTTGCTGGTCAATATTATAAATTAATAAGACGTGTTTTAAATGAAATAGATAAAATACCTGATATAAATGATATTCCAACACAATCTAGAGAAAGGCTCAAAAAAATTCAGTATGATTTACTGCCAGAGCTTTTAAAAACTCCATACTATACTTTTACATATCAATTTGCATACCTTAGAAATGCATTATTTTCATTGATTGAATATACAATAGTATATATTGGTAATGTAATCGAGTATGAGTCAGAAGATGATTTAAAAAAGAACAGAGAAGTAATTGAAGAAATAATGAGTAAGCTTGACAGTGTAGATGACCAGATAGCAAATTACAAATCAGATTTAATGTTTTCTTCAGAAAAGATAGCTTTAAAACTTATAATGTATGCTGGATTATTTAGTGTTATTGCTTTATTTATATTAATAGTGTTGAAATTTACAAGATAGAATAAGTTATAAAAAGATAAATAACATTTAATATTGTATGTAGTGGATAAGAAATCATAGTAATAAAACATAAAATATAATGCAATTATATTATTTTAAAAAAACTTATTCTATGTATTAATAATAATACTGAAAAATAAAAAGAGAAATGTAAAAAAAAATAATCTTACTATTGTAAAATATTAATCTTTTTAGTATAATCATTATAGCTTATTGGAGTAAAACATTATAATGGATAAAATGAAATATGGATTCTAATACACTAAACAGGCTTTTTGATGGCATTGATTCATATATAATCACAGTAGATAGTGACTTTAATATCAAGTTTGCCAATGGAAGAATATCCTTAATATCTGGAACTCACCCAGATGAAATGCTTAATAAGAAATGTTATAATGTAATACACGGTTACACAAAACCATGCAAAGGTTGTCCAATAGCAGAGAAGAAGGATTTTAAAGGAACAGAAATATTAATAAAAGATGTAGTAACATACAAAGGAAACAGGCTTTTTGTAAAGGCTTCATTTACACGTATTGCAGAAGATTTATATGTATCATCATTCATTGATATTACAGAGATTGAACAAGCACGGATTGACCTTACACACCATCATAAAGAATTAAAAGCAAATAATTTTAGGTTAATACATGAGCGTAACACTAAAGATGCAGATGTCCATTTCCTTGCCCGTGCAATTGATACTATGGCACAAGGTATTATGATAGTAGATGAAGATTATAACATTAAAACTATTAATAAAATGCTTAGAGAAACATCTAAAATAGGCAAGCAGGATATTAGTAAATTAAAATGTTACAATGTATATGGCAATGAAGAGCCATGTAAGGACTGTCCTTTTAAAACAGATGCAAAAAAATCACTTCGTCAAATGCATGATAAACATGTAACTATAATGTTTTCTAAATTTGATAGATATATGGTTGAAAGCCTTAGGGATACTACAAGGGAAATAAAATTAATTGATGATATAAGAGAATCTCAGGAAGAAATAAAAGAAAAGCAAAGGCAGATGTCTATATTAAATGCAGACCTTTTGCGTATGAATGAAAAATTAAAAGCTGTTCAAGCTGTTATAGAGGAAGAATTAAGGCAGGTTGGTCATATACAAGAAAGTTTACTTCCAGAGCATTTGCCAGAGGTAAAAGGCTATGGGTTTGCAGCAACATATATTCCTGCAGAGCAGGCAGGTGGTGATTATTACGATACTATACAAATGAGTAATAATTACTGGGGTTTTGTTGTGGCAGATGTTTCCGGTCATGGAACACCTGCTGCAGTTATTATGGCTATTACAAGAGCAATCATGCGAAGTTATACATTTGATGTAATTTCAGCATCAGATGCATTAACTATGGTTAATGATATTTTGTGTGATAATATACATACAAAAGACTTTGTAACAATGTTTTATGCAGTGTTAAATACTCATAACGGAACATTTAACTTAGCTTCAGCCGGTCATAACCCTGTGCTGTTTTTTGATTCTTCAGAATTTATAGTAAAAAAAATTACAGCTTCAGGAATGTTTTTAGGAACATTTGAGGGGTTAAGTTTTGAGGAAAAGAAATGGTCTATTGACCATGGAGATATATTTTTTATGTATACAGATGGATTAGTTGAAGCTATGAATTCATCACGCGAGCAGTATGGTTATGACAGGCTTGTGTCAAAATTAATGATGTTTAGTGATTACCCAGCTGACAGGCTTATAAAAGAGATAATGGAAGATGTAAAAGATTTTACAGCAGGGGCACCATTTGAAGATGATATTACAATATTAGTAATCAAACGAGACAAAGAAGAAAAAAAATAAAATAAAATAATATAATATAATATATTATTAAAACTCAATGGAGGCAAAATATGAACATTAAATCAGTAAATGGAAAAAATGTAGTTTATCTTGAAGGTGAGATAAACGCAGAAACAGGAGCTGCTGTTAAAACAGACATTAACGCATTACTTGATAAAGGCAGTGCAGTAGTTTTATCATTTAAAAGCGTTGTATATATGAACTCATCAGGTTTAAGGGAAATTATTGATCTTTTTAAAACAGCTAATAAAAACAAAAAAGAAATCAGTCTTTGCGATATGAATGCTGATATTAGAGAAATGTTTTCTTTTACAGGGCTTGATAAAGTTTTTAAAATATTTGATACAGAAGCACAAGCTTTAGGATAAGGATATGGGTGTAAAATACGAAATTAAAAATGGTGTATTAACAGCACATATTAACCCAGAACATGATTTAGAGGATATACAAGAAGTTGCAAAAATAGTTGAAAATCATGGTGAAGTTATACTAATCAGGGTTGATATGCATAGATGCTCATATATTCAAAGTAGATTTTTAGCAGGTCTTGTGTCTGTAAAAAAACTTGCAATGGTAAGGAAAATAACAATAGAGTTATTAAATGTTAACGACCATATTACCCAAGTATTACAGTCAACAAACCTGCAAAAGCTTTTTGTATTAAAAGATGACTATTCATCATATCCTTTAGAAGCACTATGTGAAAAATTCTATGATACAGAGAAAGCTGCTATAGTATCGGAATATTTATCAGCAAATTATGATGATGATATTAAAAATAAATTAATAGAGATTATACACGCTGGTAATCCGTTACTTGTGGAATATGCACTTTTAACAATGGGGCGTGCTCAGGATTATGATAATATAGAAATCTATAGAAAAGAATTAGAAGCTAATGAAGCAAGTGTTAAGGCAGCAGCGATATTAGTTCTTGGCTGGGTAGGTGATACACAATCAAAAGAAAGATTATACAGTTATCTAACCAGTAAAGAGATTAATGTGCCAGAGGCAGCTGCTGCATCAATTGCATTACTTTCAGATGATACTGATTCTGAAAAATTAGCAAAATATTTGCGTGATGAAGATGCAAGAATACGTGTAGTAGCAATTTATGCATTATCACTTATTAACGACACAAAAGCATTTGAATATCTAGCTGAAGCAATAAAAGAAGAGAAAGAAGAACAGGTTAGAATCCAGCTTGCAAAAAAAATAGCTTTATTTAAAGATGAACGAGCAGGAAGAATACTTTTAGAGCTTTTAGATGATGGTTCTATACCTTTAAGGGAGGCTGCAGCATCTGGTTTAGCACGTAAGAATAATGGAGAGTTTACTGATATTCTTGTTGATAAAGTTGCTGATAATGATAACTGGGTGGGCTTTTTTGCAGCAAAATCGCTGGCAGGTATAGAAGATGAGCGTGTTATAAAGAAACTTGAAGGTTTTTATGACAGTGTAGAACAGAATGTTAAACTTGCAATTATTGAAGTGCTTGGTAAATGTAAGGGAGTTGATGCTGCTTTTTTATTATCTAAAATTGAAGATGAAAATGAAGATATAAGAAAGGAAGCTTTAAATTCATTAAGCTTAATGCATGCACCAGTTGCACTGACAGCTGCTATGAAGTTATATAACACTGATAACAGTTGGCTTGTAAGATATAAAGCTGTTAATATAATTCTTGAACAAAAGCCTTTAGGCTATGATACTCTGCTTAGAGCAAGACTTAAAGATGAAACTAATAAGTATATCCTTGAGCATATCATAGGCGAAATTGGAGAATAGATGTTATGCTTATAAATTCAATAAAAATTAATGATCAGGAATTTGTGGAGTTAAAGGATATTATTTATCAGAATTCAGGGATAATGTTTGCAGAAAATAAAAAATATCTTCTTGAAAACAGACTATCAAAAAGGCTGTCTGATTTAAACTTTACCACATTTAAAGATTACATATATTATTTAAAATACGACATAAAGAAGAGACAGGAATTAGATACTTTAATCAACCTTGTAACTATTAACGAAACATATTTTTTAAGGGAGCGCGGTCAGCTTGATTATTTAATATCTCATATAGTTCCTGAGTTAATAAAGGCAGGTAAAAGAAGCATTAAGATATGGTCAGCCCCATGTTCAACAGGTGAGGAGCCATATTCAATTTCTATATTATTAAAAAATGCAGGATTATTTGATAAAGCAAATATAGAGATTATCGCTACAGATATTAACTCAGAAGTAGTGGCACTTGCAAAAAAAGGTGAATACAGGCAGGCTTCATTTAGAGGTGTGCCAGCTGATTTTATGAAAAATTTTGATGTGCAGGGGCAAAGCTACTTTATTAAAGAAGAATTAAAAAGGCATGTTCGATTTAATACAGGTAATATTACAACACCATCTATTGTAAGTATGATAGGTAAGGTTGATGTTATTTTTTGTAGAAATGTGCTTATTTATTTTGATATGGACGGTAAGCAAAGAACAATAAAGAATTTCCATAATATGCTTACAGATCCCGGCTACCTTTGTCTTGGACACTCTGAAACATTAAATAAAATTTCAGATGAGTTTGTTATGAAAAATGCAGGAACCTGCATTATTTACTTAAAAAAACAATAAAAAAATAACCCAGTCATTTAAAATGGCTGGGTTTTTTATAATAATAGTGTATAAAATAAGTAAAAGTCTTGATATTTCAATAAAAATTAATTATATTTAACATATATATAACTTTTGTTATAAGCAGTTAAACTATATATTTTAACAGCAGGAGGTGTTATATGGCTACTCCTTATGATGTATCAACTGTAGTTTCTAGAAGTTATATTCCTGAGCAGATGCAGGAAAGCATGCAGAAAGGGCAGGAACAAAAGAATGCAATGTTTTTAGCAGAGTTTCAAAAGGAATATGAAAAAAAACATCAAGAAATTGGAAAGACTTTAAAGGCTGAAAGTGCTGGTGTTGCTGATAGAGCTGTTAAAATGGAAGAAGAACGTAAAAAAAAGGAAAAAAGAAAACATAAAAATAAAGAGATGTTAAAAAAAGATAAAAATAATAGTCATAAAATAGATATTCAGGCATAGAAATGGGCAAGCGGGTAAAATTATCATTAATTAATAACGGTATTATTAGTGCAGTTTTTGGAAATGTTTTGGAATATGAGCCATTAACAATAGAGTTTGAAAATGTTGATATTTTTAAACATTATAACATGATAATTTTCCCGTATATAACCCAAGATGGTAGAAAAATATTTTTTTTAGACATCTTATCAATAGAAGATAATATAGTTAAATTTAAGTTTAGTAGAGATATAAGTGATATATTTTTTAAATATAATTTTATTGAATTTAACCATAATATAAAGATTGTTACTTTTTCAGATAATGAAAGGGAAAAATATATTCAGCTTTCAAACCAGTTAAACATACAAGAATTAAATTCAACTGCAAGCAGGCTTAAAGAAGTATATTCAAGAGATGATATTGAAAATAGAGAATTAATTTCTTTTTTGATTGACATTAATTCAAAAATAGATGAAATATTATATTTATTAAAACCCAAAATAAATATAGATGGTTCAAAAGAATATACATCTATCATACTAGGTGAAGAGGGTATATTTTTTATAAGCAAGGATAATATAGAATCAGAGAATATAATGATACATACAACCATAAGAGATAGTGATGGTTTTTTTTCATTTGCTAGTGTATGTAAAGTAGAAAAATTTTACAGCTGTGGAGATTTTATAATATATAAAGCAGTTTTTGAAAATATTAATAATGATACAGAAGATAAAATTATCAAATATATATTTAGATTTGAAAGAGAAATGTTAAAAGAGGCAAATAAATAATGGGCAATACTCTTATAATACTAATGGGTTATATTCTTACATTTATACTAATACTTGTTATTATAAGTTTACTATTAAGAATACGAAAATTAGAAAGAAAGCTTATAAATTTTTCACCTACTGAAGCTTATGCTATAATGGAAAATATGCATGAAATGGTAATGGAAAGCAGCAGAATTGCAGATAGTTTGGAAGCTGCCATAAAACAAAAAGAGGCTGTGCTGGAAGATTTATCAGATTTAGTTGATGAAAAATTAAAATTATACGAACGTATAAATAATAATAATCGGTATGCAGATATAAAACCAAGAGAAGAAAAAGTTTATGAGCCAAAGAGAGAAACTAATAATACATTTATAAGCAGTGAATCATTAATAAATGAAAAAATAAACAAACAGCCTGTAAATATTCAGACTATGAATATTCCATCTGCAGCGAAAGTAACAGAAACAGAGAATAAAGTAGATGGTAATAAGGTGGATAAAAAAACAAGGATTATTATGCTTCATAAAAGTGGAAAAACAGAAGTAGATATTGCAAAAGAGCTTGGTATTTCCGTAACAGAAGTGCAGCTAGCATTAAGGTTACTCCCTAAGGTATAGTTATGGATATGAAAATCTCTGCTTATAGACAGAGTGTTCAAAATGCACCTTTAAAAGAAGGTGATGTTGTATATGCATCAAATATAAAAGAAGACAAAGACGGCAAATATATATTGAATATAAATGGCAAAAATGTAGAAGCCCTTTCAAAAGATATATTATCAAACCCACCTGTAAAACTTCAGATAATAAAAACAGCACCTTTAGAAGTGGAAATTGCAAAACAAAACAGCCCTCTATCATTTAATGTGGGCGATAAAGTAAATGTAAAATTATTATCATCATTAAATAATGGTTATATGGTAGAAATTGGTGGAAAATCATATAATGCATCACTTTTAAGCACGCCCCAAAGCAGCAGGTTTATTGCAGAAGTAATAAAGACAGATGGCTTATTATTATTAAAAGAAACAAATATATCACCAAAACTTTCAGCACTATCATTAATGGCAAAAGAAATAACAGCTTTTAACCAAAGAGAAATAGTAAATATTTTAAAAGAAAACGGTGTAATACAGTTACAATCATTGGCAGCAGATGATATAAAGAAATTTTTAAGGAATTCTGGGCAGTTTTTTGAAAACAGGCTTTCAAAAGGGTTAGATATAGATGGCGACGCAAAACTTGCAGCTTATGTTACAGGAAATAATATGGCAGAAAATGCAATATCAAAACTGCAAATTGCAAATGTATTAATGGGAAGTGATTTTTTTGCTTTTTTTGAAAATGAAGAGCTTGATTTTGATGATGGTATTATGCGTTTTTCAAGAAATAATAAGGGTGGTTACAGCTTATTTATTAAAATAAATTTTTCAAAAATAGGCGAAACTATTATTAGTTTTATAAAGCATTACGAAAATACATATAATATAACTGTTAGAACAAAAGTAAATATATCAGCAGAACTTTCAAGGCTGCATATAAAAAACTGTAATATATACTGGAAAGAAATGAAAGAAAGAGACAAAGAGTTTTTTATAATAAAAAAAGATGACTTAAAAGAAATGCAGGGGTTTGAAACAATAGGATAAAAAAATTATTATAAATATAAAATAATTTGTTATATAATTTCTTAAATAGGAAAACCCATTATTTAATCTTAATTAGCAATATAAACAATTTATTCCTAAACTACGCTTCTTTAATATAAAATTTTATAAATATTAGTTTATTATAAACATAAAATCATCACAAAAAGTATTTAATATAAACTTATTTCTGTCATATGCCAAAAATAAATATTGCAAAAATCATAGAAAGTGGTAATATGGTGTAAGCAAAAAATAATGGGTAGAGTATGTCACGTCCTAAAAAATGTAGAAAAGTTTGCTGTATGCCTTTAGTGGATAAGTTTGTTCCTTTTGGTAATAATGGCAGGTCTAATTCTGTTGTTATGACCATAGATGAATACGAGACTATAAGGCTTATAGATAAGGAAGGTTTTTCTCAGGAAGAGTGTTCAAAATACATGAATGTGGCAAGAACTACCATACAAAATGTATATAATAGTGCCAGAAAAAAAATTGCAGAAGCATTAGTTTTAGGTGTTACATTATACATTAATGGTGGCGATTACACTCTTTGTAATAAAAAAGAATACCACAGTTTATGTGGTAAATGCAAAGAGCATAATATATAAGTAAGAATTAAGGAGAGTTACATGTCAAGTGATAGTTGTTCACATAACTGTGGTGGCTGTAATGTAGATTGCAGCGACAGGCAGGAAGAAAGTTTATTTGCAAAATTAAATGAGCATAGTAAAGTAAAAAAAGTAATAGGTATTGTTAGTGGCAAGGGCGGTGTTGGTAAAAGCCTTGTTACATCACTTTTAGCAGTTGCTGCTCAAAGAAAAGGTTTAAGGGCAGCTATAATGGACGCAGATATTACAGGCCCTTCCATACCAAAATCTTTTGGTGTCCATGAAAAAGCAAGGGCAAGCCAAATGGGTATGATGCCATCATTATCGAGTAACGGTATACAGATTATGTCATTAAATTTAATATCTGAAAATGAAACAGATCCTGTTATATGGCGTGGACCAGTTATTGCAGGTGTTGTTAAGCAGTTTTGGACAGATGTTGTTTGGAAAGATGTAGATATTATGTTTATAGATATGCCACCGGGAACTGGTGATGTGCCATTGACAGTATTTCAGTCTATTCCTGTTGATGGAATAGTAATAGTATCTTCCCCTCAAGAGCTTGTGGGTATGATAGTTGAAAAAGCAGTTAATATGGCTTCTATGATGGATAAGGAAGTTATAGCATTAGTTGAAAATATGAGTTATTTAAAATGCCCAGACTGTGGCAAAGAAATAAAAATATTTGGCGAAAGTAATATTGAAAAAATTGCTAAAAAGCACAACATAAAATTAACTGCAAAACTTCCTATTGACCCTAGTATTGCTTCTCTTGTAGACAGTGGTAAAATAGAAGAAAGCAATGTATCTGCCCTTGATGAAATATTAGAAAAAATACTTTCAAGATAACTTAGGAGTTTAAGCATGATAGTAGCAGTTGCAGTAGAAAATGGAAAAGTATGCCCACATTTTGGGCACAGCCCGTCATTTTCTTTTTATGAGATTAATGATGGAAAAATAATTTCAGAAAAAAATATTGAAAGCCCAGGTCATGGTCATGGAATATTGCCTGAATTTATAGCATCAAATGGTGCAAAAGTTGTAATAGCAGGTGGTATGGGGCAGGGTGCTGTCCATGGCTGTGCTTCATATGGTATACAGGTGGTTACAGGTGTTGAAGGTGATGCTGATATGGCAGTAGAACTTTATGCAAAGGGAGAGCTTTCACCAAAAATAGAAACGTGTTCATGTCATGGTCATAGTAATAGCCATAATGAAGGTCATTCCTGCAGCAGTGGAAAATGTAATCATTAATAATATATAAAGTGCAGTTTTATAGCTGCACTTTCAGATTGTCGAAAAAATATATTTTTTCGCCAGTCTTTTAATGAGCCGAATAATGCTTACCAGCCACTTTTTCTTATTCCTTCTTATTCAGTTGGAAAAAAGTGTCCTTGCAAAATTCGCTCGCCGCATTTTATTAGGCTGTAATGGTAACCAAACTTGGATACATACTCCAGGTTTAGTTAGACAGTTCAATTTTTAATATAGCTAATCCTGATTATTTTAAATTTAAAAATAATCACCGACTTTTTTGACAGTCTGCTTTTTATTATGGAGAGAAATTTTGAGTAAAATAGATTATTCTAAAACATATAACAAAAGCTATTATGATGACTATTCCAACGGAGCAGGTTATGAAAATAACAAGCTTTGGGAATATATGTTTAGCAATATTGCAGATATTATAATCCAAAAATATAACCCTAAAACTGTTCTTGATATTGGCTGTGCATTTGGTTATTTAGTGCATGCATTTCGCAAAAAAGGGGTGGAATCTTACGGTATTGATGTATCAGAATATGCCATTAATCATGCTGATGAAAGTGTAAAGCCCTATTTAAAAAATATGTCTGCATTAGATGAGCTGCCTGAAAATTTTCCAAAACATTATGATTTAGTAGTAAGTATAGAAATGATAGAACATTTATATGAAGAAGATGGGCTTAAAGTAATAGATAAAATGGTATCATATGCAGATAAAGTGCTGATTTCTTCCACAGATGATGATTATGATGATGTAACACATTTCAATGTTCAAAAAAAAGAATACTGGGTAGATAAGTTTGCAAGAAAGGGCTTTCTCCGTAACTTAGAAGATGATGTTACCTTTATATCATATAACACATACTTATTTGAAAAGGCAGAAAGCATGGATTTGTATGATGTAATAAACCATTATGAAAAATCCATAAAAATACAAAAAAAGATATACAGTAAACCAAGGCAGTTTATAAATAATTTATTTAATACAAAACTTATTCGCTTTAAACCATTGGTAAAGAAAATATTAAAAACTATACATATAAAATAGTGGAAAAAATAATTTATTATACTTGAACTATTTAAAATATTATTCTATGATGTATTAATAAACAATTCTTTCAAGGGGGTTTTTACCTATGTCTTTTGAATTTCCTAAAAAAGTTAAAGATAATAATAACAAGTTATTCAAAAAAACTTCTTATGATATAAGAGCTTATGTTGGTGAGCCTGGCAGGTTTTTTGGTGATGATGCTATTCTTACCCCAGAAACAGCAGAAGCTGCCGGCATGCTTATGGCAGGTCTTAATTTTAAAGCAGAAAATGGTGATAATGTAGCATTAAAACCGGGGGATACAATAGTCATAGGTTATGATAACGGCCCAACATCTAAAGCACTGGCAGAAGCTTTTGCAAAGGGTGTAGCAACTCAGGGAGTAAATGTTTATGATATAGGTGTATCTTCTTCTGGTCAGGTTTACCAAAATCAGGAGCAGTTAGAAACTAATGGCCACTGCCAGATAACAAGAAGCCATGTGGAAGTTACTACAAACGGAGCAAAGTTTGGTATAGGCACACAAGGTATCCACACATATCTTTTAGGGCAGATGAATGATGCTGTTGCAAATGACACTTTTAATTACAGAGATGGTTCAAAAGGCAAAATTACAGATAAAGCAGCAGAAGGTAAAACAGTATATTTTGCAAAAATGAAAAAAATATATAAAGATTATTTTTCTATACGTGATAATTCAATGGTAGCAGTTAACGTGTTTGGTGGCACAGGCTTGCAGTATATTGATTTATTTAAAGATATTTTTGGAGCAGATGTTACTATACTTGGTGATGGTGTAAACGTTAATGCTGGGGATTTACTTGCAGACCCTACAAGAAAAGAAATGCTTGAAAGAGTTCCGTCATTACAAGATGTTTTAGATAAAGGTATGAGAGTTCATTCCTTTGATTTAGATGCAGACAGAGGCTCTATTACAGAAGGAAAAGAAGCTTTAACATTAAATGGAGAAGGTCATTATTTAGGTGACGGGCTGGCTTTTATTTTAGCAGGTCATAAATTAACTATTGCAGTTCCTGCATTAAAGAAAAAATTAGAAGAAATGCAGGTGGCACAAGATAAAATAGATGAGATAATAAAAATTGCAAGTGTTATATATGTAGACCCACGCTATACATCAAGTGTTAAAAGCTACGTGGAAAAAGAGTTAAAAGGAAAAACAGAATTCCATAGAAAAGGTCATTCTTTATGGAAAGAAACTATTACTGCAAATATGAAAAAAATGGCAGCTTTAGCAGGCTGTGCTTCCATTAAAGAATTTGTTGCAAAAACAGGTTATAGAGATATCCAAATAGAAGCATCGCTTCATTTATTTGCAACTGATACAAAAGACGGTATACCAAGAGATGATGCTGTTGAAAATATTTTTCTTCTTGAAAAACTACTTGATGAAATGGGAATAAAAACTTTAAAACCATTTTTTGATAAAATGCCTAAACGCTTTATTACAAAAGAAATACGCACTACTTCTGTATCAAATGAAGCAAAAGATGCGATTACAGCTTCTATTTTAGATAAATTAAGAAGCACATTCAGCAATAAGGCTGGCTTTTCAATTGTGGAATTTGATGGGCAGATTAGGGTAGACTGGGCAACAGGATTTTTAATGTATGGTATGAGCAACACTTCACCAAAACTTACATTTATGGCAGAAGGTGAAACAATAAAAGAAAGGAATATGGTGCTTGCATACATTATGGCATTACATAATGAAGCTAAGAGACAAGAAAACGATGATTTACTAATGGACGTATCAGAAAACCCATTTTATATAAAAGATGCAAGTTATGAAATGGATAAACCTGATTTGGTAGATTTTAATGATGAGCGAGTTAAAGAATTTATTAAATTCATTGGCTAAAAATAATGTATAGTATCTAGTTATATGGGGAGGCTGCTATGCATAACATTATTCATTACAAAGAGCATTATGGTCGTATTGGTTTTTCTCACACTGAAAATAATTATTCAAGCAGTGTGAAAGGTGTAAAGGCAGAAAATAATGTATCTGTTAAAGGCACATCAGAAGATGAAGTTAAAAAAGCCTTTAGAGATTACATTGATGAGCTTACATCAAAGGACAGTAAAAAGATTTAGGGTTTTATATTATTAAAATTTATAAATGGTTTTGGTGTGCTGCTGTGGTCTGATATGATTTTTTCAAACCACATCACATCATGCCATTTATTATGTTTGAACCCACATTTATGAAAATGGGCTGTTTTTTGAAAGCCAAATTTTTCATGAAATATAATACTCTCTTTATTTGACTCTGTAATACATGCATAAAGGTTTACTATATTCTGTTTTTTCAAATATTCAAAAAGTCTTGTATATAAGGCTTTTCCAATGGATTTTTCTTTATAGTTATAATCAAGATATATTGTAGTTTCACATGAATATTCATAGGCTTTACGTGTTTTTAAAGGAGCAGCATAAGCATAGCCTACCACTTTATTATCAATTAATGCTGAAAGAAAGGGATATTTTTCCTGTATAGTATCTACTCTGTTTTTAAATTCATTATATTCTGGAATTTCCACTTCAAATGTAATAGATGTATTTAAAACATAATATCCGTATATATCAATAATTTGCTGGATATGGCTTTCATTTGTTGTGATAATATTTAAATCCAATTTATTAAACCCTACTTTAATTTATCATACTGACTGCATGCTTTTTCATATTTTAAATCACATGATTTTTTTAAATATTCTAAAGCAGTATCTTTATTTTTTTTCACTTTATAGCCATTTTTATAAATATTGCCAAGCTGAAAACAGCCTAATCCGTCTTGCAGATTACATGCTTTTTCAAAAAGTTTTCTTGCTTTCCTGTAGTTTTTACGGACTGGTTTGCCATTATAATAAGCATCTCCAAGGGCAGAGCAGCCACGAGCAATATTATTATCACATGCTTTATTATATAGTGATATAGATTTTTTTTGAATAGATTTATTATAGTCTTTTATATATACATTACCCAGGTTAACACATGATTCAAAGATATCATTTTTACATGCTTTTTCATAAGCATTTATAGCAAGCAGTGCAAACCCTTTATCTTCAAACACCTGCCCTGCATAATAGCATGATAAATAATCATTATTATAACACTTATCTTCTAGTAATTTAATATGTTCAGAAAAATCACTATTTTCAGCATAGGTATTAAAATAAACAAGTAAAAAAGAAAATATAAATGCACTAATATATTTTTTCATAACATTAGTATAACTTGAAAAAAATAATTATGGAAGAAAAATATAACAAATTTGTATATTAATTAATTATTTTATTAAAAAATAAAATATAAGCATAATTTATATGCTTTATAAAATATACTTAATAATTTTAAAACAAATCTAGCATTTTTTATAAAATTGTGTAATAATGAAAAATAAGAGTATGAGATTAGGAGTAGGTATATGCCAAAAGTTGTATATGGATTTAGGAAAGGTGGCCGCCTTGATTTTAGAAATGTAAATGAACAGGATAGACCTGAAACTCCCTTTTTATTTGATGATTACGTTAATGGCAAGCCTGTTAAGCTTGTTATAAGCTGGCATGGGTTTTTAGTTTACGATGAAGGTATTGATATTGCTTCTGCCATGTGTACATTTATGCGTTATGTTAGTGAGCATGGCTGCTGCGGCAGGTGTATCCCTGGTAAAAACGGCACAACTAAGCTTGCTGATATTATGGAGGAATTACGAACTGACCCAAATCTTACTAAAATGCCAGAAGCATTAGAACTGGCTGATAGTATACAAGCTACTTCTAAATGTTCATTTGCTCCGTCATCTGTTAGTATTGTTAAATCATTTTTACTAGAGTATCCTGAAAAATTACATAAATATATAGACGCACCAAAACTAGATTATCACTTTCATATGTCTGCTCCATGCACATCTGCATGTCCTGCTCATATTCAAATACCTGAATTTATAGATGAGCTTAGAACGAAACGTTTTTTACCAGCCTTATCAATTATTAGAGAGCATATGCCACTTGCAGGTCTTTGTGGCAGAGTATGTCCTCACCCATGTGAAGCAGTGTGCAGACGTGGGGAAGTTGATGAACCTATTAATATTATGAATTTAAAACAGTCTGCCTGGAACTATGAATTTTTTAGAAACCAGACACCAATACTACCTGAAAAGAAAGAATCAACAGGTAAAACTTGTGCTATTATTGGGGCAGGTCCTGCTGGTCTTACAGCTGCATATTATTTAGCATTAATGGGGCATCAGGTAGAGATATTTGATAAAATGCATGAGCCTGGTGGTATGACTGCTGCAGGTATTCCAGATTATAGAGAGCCTAGGGAACATTTAGCATATGAAGCAAATATTGTTCGCAGTTTAGGGGTAAATATCCACTATGGTAAAACATTAGGTAAAGAAATTACACTAGAATATTTAAAAAATATATATGATGCTACACTGCTTGCAATAGGTGCATGGCAGCCGCAGGACCCGCGTATTGCAGATATGGATAAAGCTAATAATATATTTAACGGTATTGATTATTTAGAGCAGGTATCACGTCATGAAAAACCAATTGAGAAAAGCAAAGTAATAGTTGTAGGTGGTGGTAATACTGCCATAGACTGTGCAAGAACTGCCATTAGATTTGGTAATGATGTTACAATTTTATATAGAAGAACAAGAGAAGAGATGCCTGCTGAAGATTATGAAGTTAGAGACGCAGAGGAAGAAGGTGTTAAGTTTATATTTTTAGCAGCACCTGTTAGGGCTGTTAATGATAATGGTAAACTTGTTGGAATAGAATGCCATAAAATGAGGCTTGGAAGCCCTGATGCATCAGGCAGAAGAAGCCCGGAAGTTGTGCCCGGTGAAGATTTTATTGTTGAGTGTGATTATTTAATACCAGCTATTGGACAAAAAACTGATATAAGCTTTAATACTGGTGATATAAAATTAGAAGTTACAAAATGGAATACAATAGTATGTGATAAGCTTTATTTTACAACATCAGTAGATAGTATTTTTGCAGCAGGCGACTGTATTGATGGCGATAGTTTTACAGTAGTCCGTGCTGTTGGTAATGGAAAAAGGGCTGCTCAAATGATGGATAGATACATGATGAGTGGAAAGCCTTACCTTGAACCATCAGAAGTTATGGAAAGATACTTATATGAAAATAAAATATTTAGTTATGGTGAAGCACCTGAGCCACCAAGACCAATTATAAAAAGGTATGAAACAGAAAAAATACCTATGGAAGAACGAATAAGCAGCTTTAATGAGGTTGAAAAACCTTATGAAGAACAGACAGCAGCTTTAGAAGCAAGAAGATGTTTAAGATGCATGCGTGTGGGAATGTTTGCAACAGGGGAAGAATAATGGATAGAATGATTACTATTAATGGGGAAAAGTTTCCATTTAAAGAAGGGGATACAATACTTGCAGTAGCAGAAAGAAATGATATACATATACCAGTTTTATGTTATTTAAAAGATATTGCAGAAACTGGCAGCTGTAGAATGTGCCTTGTGGAAGTGGAAGGCGTTCCACAGCCTGTTGCTTCCTGTTCTGCATTTGCAACTGATGGTATGGTTGTTCATACTGATACGGAAGAAGTTAAGCAGCACAGGTTAAAGGCTTTAGAATTTATTTTATTAAAGCACCCGTTAAAATGCGGCATATGTGAAAATGCTGAAGACTGTATATTAAGAGATTTAGCACGTGATATGGGCATTAGTGAAGTAAGTGATATTGTAGAGGAAGAACCTACACCACTTCATGACTGGAATATGTTATTATATGATAAAGATGCATGTGTATTATGTATGCGTTGTATAAATGTGTGTAGAGATGTGGCAGGTTGTGATGCAATAGATGTTGTTGCAAGGGGAAATAACGCTCATATTGAGCCTGTTAATAACCCATTAAATTGTGATTTTTGTGGTATTTGTGTTGATGCCTGTCCAGTTGGTGCTATAAAAGATAAACCATTTATGGATTCATTAAAGGTTTGGGAACTAGAATACATGAATACAATATGCAGTTTTTGTCCTGTTGGCTGTAATATTAACTATGGCGTGGCACAAAATCAAATACACAGGGCAAGGCTTTCCAGTGAAAATTATATTTGTTCCAAAGGCAGATACGGTTTTAAATTTTTAGAAAGCAGCAAGCGTATTAAAACACCTTTAATAAAAAAAGATGGTGAATTTATAAAGGCAGACTGGCATGAAGCAATGGATAAAATACACCATGCCATAGATAAGGCAGGTGTAGAAAATACATTGATAGTTGCTGGTGGCTGGCTTTCAAATGAAGAATTACACAGCTATAAATTATTAGCAGAAAAAACAGGCATGATGTTTTTAACAGAAGCTGAAATTTATTTTGGTAATTTTGCCCGTAAATTTAAGGAAAAATTTGGGCATTATGAAAGTGTTGGCACATTAAAAGAAGTGGAATCTTCTGATGTTATATTTGTAATAGGTGCTGATTTTGCAAGAGAAAATGTGGGCATAAAATGGAGTGTAATGAAAGCCATTAGGAATAACGATGCAAAAGTTATTACTATTGGTCTGCAAAGATATGATTATGATGAAAGGACATTTTTAAGTCTTTTAGCAGATTATGCAGATTTTGCTGGTGAATTTCATAATATAGAGCATTCAGAAAAAAGTATATATATAGCCCTTAGAAAGCAAATAGCAAATAACAAGAAAATATCCATTATTGTAGGTAATGAATATTTTTGCGGTGAAAAAGACCAGGAATCAGTTTTAGCATTTGCTGATTTTATAGGAAAAGATAAGTTATCTGCTTTTATAGCAGCTCATGATAAGTTAAACTATATTGGCAGTCTTTATGCAGGTGGAGCTTCCATTAATGAAGTTATGAAAGCATCACCAAAGGTTGTATTTGCACTAGCTGTAAACCCATCTAAAGGAAAAGATGAGGCACTTTTAAATATTATCGAAAAGGCAGAATTTTATGCAACGCCAGATATGTTTTTAACAGGCAGTGTAAATAATGCAGATGTTGTCCTTCCTGTTCGAGCAGTTTTAGAAACAGATGGAACAACTATTAGTTTAGATGGCAGGCTTATGCATATGAATAAGGTTGTCCAAGCTCCAATTAGCAGTAAATCAAACCTTGAAATAGCTGGTATGCTTGGCGATTATTTTAGAAAAAAAATAGAAACAGATATTCATAAAGTATTTGATGAACTTGCTTCCCGCATTGGATTTAGTAAAGAAGATTATAATAAAGAAGATGTGGTTTACGGTAAAAAGGAAAAAACATTTAACAAAACAAATTATACGTATAAAGAGCATGAACATAAAGAATGCACAGTATATGTAAACCCACGTCATCATGAGGGTGTTTTAACAAAAATAATATATGCTTATCCTGAAGATAAATATCCTGTTTTTCCTGAAATAGAAAAGGATATTGAGCCAGGTTATAAGAGATTTAGTAATATGGAAGATAATATTGCAAAGGGAGTTAAGCTTATACCAAGATAAGTTAAAGATAAAATGTAGGAGAGTAGTGTATGAAAATTAAATTATTTCTTACTATTTTACTAACTTTTGCATCAGTAAGTATTTATGCACAAGAATCAAAAGAAATAGTAGCAAAAATGATTGACGGTTTGCGTGTTGATAACTCTAAAAGTATTACTATACCAGGCAGAAAAGGTGCTATAAGAATATATTTTGAGTCATTAAAAACGACTCCATATTCGTCTGAATTAATTAATATAAAATATAATGATAAAATATCACCATTTCAGGCAGGCAGTAATTTCTTAATTACTAAAGATGGTAAACTGATTTTTGGCAGGTATAATGATAAAATTTATGCACGTGGTTATACAGATAGATATAATGAATATATATCTATAAAACATAATAATTTCATATATGATTATAATAATAGTATTATTAAAATATATGAGAATAAAGAAGAAGTTTTATCAGGAAAAGAAATAATTTATGATAAAACTAAGTCATCTTTTACAATATATGATAAAAATAAGTTAATAAAAACCATGTCTGTTAGCAACTAATAAATGGAGTATATGTTGGAACATGCAAAACATCTTTCAAAAAAAGAAAAAGTTAATTATGGGAGTTATTATACGCCACAAAACTTAATTGGATATATAGAAAAACTTATACACAATAATATTGATATTGAGATTTTAAATAAATATATATTACTTGATACATCATGTGGTAGTGGTAATTTATTAGATTTAACATATGAATTTAAGCAAATTATTGGTGCAGATATCGATAATGAAGCTGTTAAATATGCAAGAAATAGATTTAGCAATAAAAATGTTGACTTATTAGTATTAAATTCTTTAGAAAAAATAACTAGGCATGAATATAATATAAGCGATAGTGATATGCTTTTTATTATTGGAAATCCACCTTATAATGACAGAACTTCTATTGTGCAAAATTATTTAAAAACATATAATATATACAATATTAATGAAAAAGTAGAACACAGGGATTTAGGAATTAGTTTTCTATTATCATATAATGAGTTGAAAGCTGATTATATATGTGTTTTACACCCACTATCTTATTTAATTAAAAAGACAAATTTTAATAGTTTAGGTAGATTTAAAGATAATTATGTATTAGAAGATTCACTTATAGTAAGCTCTCAACTATTTTGTGCAACATCATTGTCATTTTTTCCAATAATTATTGGCTTATATAAACGAAGTGAAAAAGGTATGGATTATGAATATATAAAAAATTATAAATTTAAAACCATTGAAAATCACAAGTTTTCTCTTAATGACTTTGATTTTATAAGTAAGTATGTAGATAAGTATCCGAATAAAAATAAAATAAATCAATCAAATATAGTGGCAAGATTTTACACTATGCGTGATATTAATGCATTAAAAAGGTCTAGAACTTTTATTCAAGAAGATTGTGCTAATACAGTATATATTACTGATAATAAATACTCTTTATATTGTTATATAGACGTATTTAAAAAATACATAAATAAACTGCCATATTATTTTGGAAATCTTGATGTTTTTATAAACTACCAAAAATTTAAATTAATAGAAAATGAATTCGTGGAACTTTCAGAAAACAATATAAAAAGCGATAATATAGATAAATATTTTTTAGAATTATTTGGTGAAACATCATGAAAATTAATAAAGTAGATAAAAATAAAAAAAATATTGAAATTACAATACCATTAACAAGTACACAGGGAAAAATAAGAGTAAAAAGAAGAGATGTTTGGTATGGATATGGAAATCCTGTTGCAACAAGACAGCAGGAATTTAATAATAAGTGCTATATAGAATGGCAAATAGGGTATGATGTAGTAATTAATAATAAAAGTAAACTGGAATTATCTACACTGCCAAAGAAAAAATTTACAGGTTCAAATGGTAAAGAAAAAGCATTATATGAATTAAGCGAATATCTATATTATTTTTATAAAATGGATATTATAAGTAACAAAGAATTAAGGAAACTACTAGAATATATCAATAATATAGATAACAAAAATCTTATTGAACAAAACATAGATTTATCTGTTACAAGGTGCAGCCCTGTAGAGTATATACTTGAAGTAATAAACTTTGGAAAAAGTATAGTTCAATATCCTTTACTTTTTTATAAATTTTCTTCTTTTGAGGTGTTGGTTGAAATTGTAATTAAAGAAAAACAAAAAGCAGTAGGTTTGCAGCCAATGCTTTATGTATGTTTTCCTGTAACAAAATTAAAAGGAGAAAAAAGGGAACTAATTGGACGCTGTGCAGAACAAAACGAAAAAGCAGTGCTACTATTAGATAAAACTCATAAAGATTTCATACTAGGAACTTTCAAGATATTTGCTTTGTTAAGCAAAGCACATAAAAGTGATGTTATTAGCATAATAAATTTAGTATTAAAATCATAGGCTGCTATTTTTCCATAATTACAATAGTTACAGCACCAAATACTAAAGTTTTAAAATAAATATTCTTAAATCCTGCTTCTTCAATCATCTGTTTATATTCTTTTCTTTTTGGAAAATGATAAACTGAATCAGGTAAATATTTATACGCTTTACGGGAGGAAAAAATCCCGCCAATGAATGGGAGCATATACATAAAATAGATTTTATAAAAAAAACTTGTAATTTTATTTTCTGGTCTTGTTAGTTCTAAAATACATACTTTACCACCTGGTTTTATAACCCTGTATAGCTCTGTGAGCCCTCTTGCTTTATCTGTAACATTTCTAAAGCCAAAAGCCATAGTAAGCCTGTCAAATGAACAATCTTTAAATGGTAAATTATGGGCATCTGCAGCAGCATATGGGATATTATTAAGTTTCTTTTGGCTAATATGCAGCATATTTACACTAAAATCTGCACCATAAATAAATGCATCTGGGTGCTGCTTATGGATTTCTGCAATCATATCTCCAGTTCCGCATGCTAAATCAAGGACTTTATGACCATTTTTAATATCTGACAATCTAATTGCAACTTTACGCCAGTTAGAATCAAGGTCAAAGCTTAGAATACCATTTAAAAAATCATATTTATCAGCAATATTATTAAACATTTCCTGTATTTTTTTGGATTGTTCTTGTTCTTTTAAATTTTCATTATAAGACATGTGAAATCATCCCTTTGAAGTGTAGTATCTGTTACAAGTTCTGTATATAAATTTTCAGCTATTTCTTTTGGTTGTTTATAAGATAAAGCTTTTACAAGGCATAACAGGTCATCTAATGATGAATACTCTATTAAACCATCAGTATATATAAATATAAGACTGTTTTTATCAATTTTTAATTTTTTTGATTTGTAATCTTCTGGCATAATACCCATAGGCATATATTCTGATGTTAAATATTCGATTTTATTATCACTTAATACAGCTACTGGATCATGGCCGCATGAAATATATTCGAGTTCTGAAATATTACTTCTATAAATTCCAAAAAAACTTGTAATAAACCTGTCACTAAAATTTTTAGATATCAAAAAGTCATTAATATCTGTAACCTGCTTTGTAAGGTTATCAGATGAATTAAATTTAGACATAAAAACACTTAAAACAACTGTTAGCACAGCAGCAGAGTAACCTTTACCACAAACATCTGCTACACAAAAAATATAATCATTACCTATTTTTAGAAGATGAACAAAATCACCACCTGCATTTCTTGCAGGATAGCTTATGCCGTATATATTAGGGTTATCATCTAAAAATACATTTTTTTTCACAAATTTGTTTAAAATTTCAGCAGTATATGCAATTTCAGTTTCTTCTATTTTAAATTTAGTAAGTGCTTCGTGGTTTAAAGCATTTTCTGTTGCAATGGATACAATACTTGATACAAGTGAAGAAAAATCTTTATCAGGCACAATATCTACAATAATATTAAATAGTGCAAAATGAAGATTTGCCACCTTGTCATATATAAAAAACGTATTTTTTACATTAAATTTTGGAGATACAACATCATTTTCTATAAAGATAGTTTCATCAGTATTTTTTAAATATATAGAAAGTGGGATTTGGTTTATGATAATATTTTCTTCTAAATCATTTTCTTCAAGTCCTATTCCGTAAAACTCATCGTTATAATAAGCACATACAGCATCTGCAGAAAATACTTCCATAAAAAAAGATAATGACATGGATATAACTTCCTGCAACTCTATTGCCATGAATATTGTGCTGGCACGCTTAACAAAATCTACTTTCTTTTGATAATCTATATATAAATCCATTTGGCGTTCTTTTGAAAAAAGCTCAACAGAGCGTCTGCCAAAATATGGAGCATAAAGCCTGATTTTTTCTTCCACATCTTTTGAAAGTGGCCTTTCAAATGTAATAACGTGTGTCACTCTGTTATTATGCTTAAAAAATAAGGCAGCATCAATATGATATGTAACATCAAAATATGATATATCTATATTAATATTACTGGAGAAATCTTCATTTTTAAATCCAAGTTCATAAATATCAAATGTTGCATATAAATCTGATGGTATATAGGAACACGGCTCACAAACATTACCGCGAACGTCCCATATACGAAAAGCGTATATATCATGTTTATGAAGAATATGCTCAATTTGTTTGATAAATTCTTCTGTTGTTTCTGAAGATATGATTTTTACTAAATCAAAAGTAATATTATTCTTTTCCATCTATACATTCACTCAAACATGTTTGGATAGACTCTATTAGTATATCCATATCTTTTATAGGAAAATCTTTATTAAGCTGGTATATATAATCTTTTGCATTATTTTTATCATGGTCAATTTTATTAGCATATGAAACTATTTTACCATATAAATCAGTATCAGCATCATGGTGGGTTTTAACAGCATCTACAATGGCAGGAGCAACAGACCATTTATTTAAAATAACAGATGCAATTTCAGCATGGTCACAGCCTAACTGTTCCCTTTCATCTTGCACGCAGTCAACTTCCCTAACTAAAAAATCAGCCATTACAACTTTACCAATATCATGCATTAACCCTGCCATATACAATGCATCGCTATCCTGGTCAAGATATTTCGCTATTTCAGAAGAAATTAGTGCTACATTATAAGCATGCTGCCACATAGCTTGGCCCGTTGTTTTATACATATTAAATGGTTTTTGGAAGTATTGGTCTAGTGATATTGCAAGAGCAATATTTTTAACAGAACTAAAACCTAAAAGCATAGTAGCTCTATCAATGGAAGCTATTTCTTTTCTAACACCATAAAAAGGCGAGTTAACAAGTTTTATAACTTTTGAAGAAATACCCTGATCCATTTTTATTTTTGCTGTAACCTGCCCAATAGCAGTTTGAGAGTGGTTACGTGTAAGCCTTATTAAATCTTGAGCAATAGTAGGCAGTGTAGGAATATTTTCTGCCTTTGCAATTATTTTAATTCGCAGTGTTTCATAATCTTTTGCATTAACTGTTGCAATAGTATGCTCTTTTGAACGTGTCATTTTGTTCATAATAGAATCGGGATTTAATGGTGGAAAAAGTATCCCTGTTATTTGGTAATCTTTAATGTTAGAAAGCACTGTTTTATTAGGTGTAGTTAAGTAAAAAAACACTGGAATACCAAAAGAGCGTTTTGGTATTTTATAAAGAACTTCTAGAGAAGATATCTCAAATATTAATGCATCTTTAGCATCATCACCATTAGATACATATGCTCTGCCATCTAAAAGTTTCTTAAAAGTATTAAGTCCAGTTTCTGAGCCAATAAAACGTATATTCATTTAATTACCAAATCTTATTTAATAAGAGAATCAATAGTTTCTACAAGTTCTTTAGGTGAAAATGGTTTTGTAATATATTTATTGGCACCTGTTGCAAGCCCTTTTTTAACATCATTTTCACTAGCATTAGCAGTAAGTAATATAATAGGTGTTTTTGCAAATTCTGGCATTTTTCTAATAGTTTCAGCAGCTTCTATACCATTTAACCCTGGCATCATAACATCAAGCACTATTGCATCAGGCTTATGTTCTTTTGCAAGTTCTACTGCTGCTTCACCATTTCCTGCTTCTATTATTTCATAGCCACATTTTGTCATATAAAGAGCTATTACTTTACGAAGTCTTAATTCGTCGTCAGCTATTAAAATTTTCATGACTTAAACCTCAAAGAAACAGAGTCAGAAGTATATATAAAATCTATTTCAACTTCTGCTAATATATTCTTAAATATCTGATAAATGTCTGGTATATCAGTGTTATATGATTTTTTTATAGTAAGAACATCACCACGTGAATGAATTGATAATTCACTGCTGCATTTTCTAATTTCTTCACATAGTATAAGTTCAAGTAGTGTTTTTGCTATATAGCTGTTTGTTTTAACAGGGTTCATTTCATCATAAATACAAGATACTTTAATATTTTGTTCCTGTATAGAACAGCGTAAATCTTCAATAACTTTTCCAGTAATTTTTACAGGGTCAAATTTTTCTTTTTCATTTTTTATAGGTTTATTTAAGACGTAGTTAAAAAGCACTTCCATGCCTTTATCATATACGTCAAGAAAATAAGATGACTCTATTATCATATCTGTCATATTATCAGTATCATCACTAAGTCCAAATTTAAAAATACTAACGGTAGCCACAACCATAGCAGTAGAAGTTCTCATATTATGAGAAAAATATTCTCTTACAATGCTAAGGTTATGTATTAGGTTTTCAGAATCCATAAAACCACCCATAAAATATACTTTAATATAGCATATAAAAATAATAAAATAAAATCAACTAAATATTTTTATTATACATTTATTTATAGACTATAATAAAACATATGTTGTATTTAATTAACTAAATATTTATACATAATATATATTATTGTAATTTTTATTTACAATATAGCATTTATAAAGCATACTATTGGTGGATAAATAAGCGAGGTGATATATGGATAAAGATTGTATATTTTGCAAAATTATTAATGGAGAAATACCATCAACGAAAGTATATGAAGATGATGAGTTTTTAGCATTTATGGATATTAATCCAGCAGTTAGGGGGCATACCCTTGTTATTCCTAAATATCATTGCAGAAATATATTAGATACACCAGAAAATGTTGGTAAAAATTTCTACAATGTTATTAGTAAAGTATCAAATGCTGTAAAAAAAGCATTTAATGCTGAAGGAATATACGTTTTTCAGCAAAATGAAAATGCAGCAGGGCAGGAAGTATTTCATTCCCATGTTCATATTATTCCACGATATAAAGGTGATGAATTTGGTAAATACAGCCCACCTAGGTTAAAAGTTGAAATACCAGAAATAGCAAAAGATGGCGAAAAAATTAGGCAGTCATTTTAATGTAACAAATATTGCCTAACTTTTAAGCACAGTAAAAATGAGTTATTAAGGCAGATAAATATTCTGCCTTTTTTTTAAGCACATGTGTTAATAGTTAGCAATTTTAATACTGTTTTTATCTTAAAATAATGCAAAAAACACCCGTTTTAAAGGTAAAAATCTATAAAAATATAATTTTTTTAAACTATTGATATATATAAATAAAATAATTTTAATTGCTTAAAAAATAATCAAAATCAAAAGAATTTGAAAAAATATAAAATATTTAGTTGACAAATGAAAATAATATGATTATATTACAGTCATAGAGAAGGTTGCATATGTAAGTTAAAGTATATAAATAAAGTATAGATTAAGTATTTAAAGTATGTGAGTATATTTAGTAGATTAGTATAACTTTAGTATTGTAGTAGTATATTTAGTATTCAAGTATCATAAAAGAAGTAGACGGAACAGGCCACCTAATTTTAGGTGGTCTGTTCCGTTTAGGGCTAACTTTAAAATTAAATTGACATAAATTACCATTTATTATAAATTTTTAAAAATATTAGCTGCATCTTATAAATCTAGGAGGATGTTATGGTCCATTATTCTAAAATATCACTACTAATTACATTATGCATATTTTTTGTATTATGTATGTCAGGTTGCTCCAGCTCAGGTTCTAGTTCCAGTGGTGGTGCTCAAACAGATGTAAAGAGTATAAATATTATCAATGCACCAGAATACTTAAATTATGGTGAAGAATATCAGCTTATGACAGATAGGCCTGAATTAAATATTATGTGGGATACAAGTAATCAAGATTTGCTTGAAATTGATAATAATGGTTTAATTCGTGCCAAAGATGTTGCTGAAGGTATGGTAGAAATTACAGCAAGTTATGGCAATATAAAAGATGTTGTATCTATTTATGTAAAAGCACCAGATGAACCATTTATTCCTGTCAGCTCAATTAATATTGGCGTAGAGGAATTAAAGTTTGATATGTTAGCAGGGGAGCAGCTTCATTTAACATCAGAAGTTTTGCCAGAGAATGCTACAAATAAAACTGTTATGTGGTGGGTAAGTGATACTTCTCTTGCAACTATTGATGAAAATGGCGTTTTAACAGCAAATGGTGAAAATAAAAGCGGAAAAGTTACTGTTACAGCAAAAGCAGGAAAACATACTGCAACTAAAAACATTACAATTTTATCTCATGCTAATGTTATACCAGTTCAGGAAGTAAAAATTACAGGCGTGAAAGAAATAGCTATTGGAAACTCTGCTTTATTTAAAGCTGAAGTTGTGCCAAGTGATGCTACATTTAACAGAGTAACATGGAAATCAAGTGATGAATGGGTAGCAGAAGTTGACAGCACTGGCAGAGTTTCTGCAAGCAGTAAACCTGGTGCTTATCCAGGCACAGCTGTAATTACTGCAACAGCAGGTGGGGTGTCATCATCTTATGAAGTGACAGTAGTATATATACCTGTAAAATCAGTTACTATTAAAGGTTATGAAGATGTTAATGTAGGTGGAAAAACAACGCTTGGAATTAATGATGTATTACAGTTGCAGGCAACCATTACTCCAGAAAATGCATCTTGCAAAGATATACTGTGGATATCTAGCAATATGGAAATTGCACTAACAGATGCTAATGGCAGAGTAGTACATGGAAATCAAACTGGGCCTGTAACTATTACAGCAACGGCCGTTGATAAATCAAATCAACCTTGTGGGGAAACAGCAAGTGCAAGTATTGATGTAGAGTTTGTACCATACGGCACAGAAATCCCTGTATCTGATATAAAAATTAAAGGATATGATGAAATGGGTGTTGAAGGGCAGGTTACTTTTAAAGCAGAGTTTTTCCCAGCTAATGCTACAGATAATAAAGTAACATGGTCATCAAATAACGATAAAGCAGTTTCAATAGAGCAGGATGATATAACAGGAGATGCAGTTATTACAGCTTTGGCAGAAGCAGAAAATGTTGTTATTACTGCAGCAGCAGGTGGTAAAACTGCAGAATACACTATTAAAACAATAAGAAAAGTGCTGCATGGATATGAGCAGGATGAAAATGGTGTATATTTAATATATAACAAGACAGGGTTTACACTCTGCTTTTATGATATACAAAATAAATCATTTAAATTAATGACAGATTTAGATTTCAGAGGTGATGAAACAAAACATGCTGGTGAAATTTTTGATGGCACTTTTGACGGAAATGGTCATATAATAAGGGAATATAAAGTAGATGACCGTGCAAGTGTCCATTATGGTTTTGTAAGTGTGCTTGGCGGTACTATTATGAATGTTACATTTGATACTCCTGTTATAAGGTCACTGGGGATAACACACAGAGAGACTTATACTGGTGTTGTTGCTGGTGAAAATAATGGTACTATTAAAAATGTATCTATTAATAATGCTGCAGTTGAGTTGCAACAAGTATTTCCAGATTTGTTTGCTAATGCTGGTCTGATTACTGGGCAGTCTACTGGTTTAATTGATAACTGCACTGTTGATACAGGAAGCCTTGTTATAAAGTTTGCTACTTCAAGACCTGTGCTTGGCGGTATAGCAGGTATTAACAAAGGTAAAATAATCTCATCTGCAGCAAATAATATTAATCTTACAAACCTTCCTAAATCAGTAGATTACACAACAGCAACTGGCGGTATAGGCGGTATAGCTGGAGTGTTTTCATCTGGTTCTTATGTGAAAGGCTCTTATGCTGCTGGGCAGATTACAGCTGATGACTATGCAGGTGGAATTGCTGGTGTTGTGGAGCAGGGTACGGCTGATGTTTCTGCATCTATTTTTATAGGCGTAGTAAATTCTACTGGTTCAAATAAAGGATTAGATTACGGCAGTTATACATCTATAACAAATGAAGAAGAAGTATATGTAAAAAGTGTGCCAGCAGAAAGCAACTCAAAAATAAAAAGCCCTGTTACAAAAATAATAAGAAATAATGGGCAAGCTGAAGACTCTTTAGCTGAGGCATTACAAAATATGAATAACTTGCTTAAAAAAGATGCAGATATTCAGTATATTTTTAAAGCCGGTGATAATGCATATGAAGATATTGAATTGATGCCAAAATTAAATTAATTAAATAAAAGCAGGTATATATATTATACCTGCTTTTTTTATAAACCAAAAACCTTGCTTTTTTATATGACTTTTTAAGTTATTAATACAAAAGTATAATTTTTTAATTCAAAATAAAATTTCATAAAAAATAAAAAAATCGCTACCAAAAAATTATTTATTCATATATATTACTATGATTTTAATATCCTAAAATGGATAAAATACATTATACTAGAAGGTAAAAATGTCTATACTTGAGAGAATAAAACAAATAATCAAAAAAAATAATTCAGCTCAAAACAAAATTATTATCAAAGAAATTTCAAAACAAATAAGCAGTAAAGAACAGAAAGCAAAATCAGAAAAAGATAATAAATCTCATGAACATAATATTGCTGCTGCTTCTGTAAAAAAACGTGAAAATAGTAAGAAAGCAGGAAGAAAACAAGAGTTAAAACATATTAATATGGAAGATGAATATGTTGATTTTGGCTCATGGAAAGTTGAAGAGTTTCAAGTTGAATCACGTGATGGGGAGTTGCGTTTTCATGATTTAGGTTTGTCAGACAGGCTTATGCGTGGTATTTGTGAGTGTGATTATAAATACTGCACCCCTATTCAGAAAATGATTTTGCCAGAATCTTTAAATGGTAAAGATGTATCAGGTAAGGCTCAAACAGGAACTGGTAAAACTGCTGCTTTTTTAATCACTTTATTTAAAAGGCTTGCAGACAGTAAAAGCGATGACAAGATAAAAGCTTCACCACGTGCATTAATTATGGCACCAACCAGAGAACTTGTTATTCAAATAGAAAAAGATGCCAGAAGTATAGGCAGATACTGCAATATGAGTATTCAGTCTGTTTTTGGTGGCATTAATTACGAAAAGCAAAAAAGACAAATTGAAAGTAAGGTAATAGATGTTTTAGTGGCAACACCAGGCAGGCTGCTTGACTATAAAGAACAGGAAATATTAGACTTATCAAAGGTTGAAATTTTAGTTATTGACGAAGCCGATAGAATGCTTGATATGGGCTTTATTCCTGATATGAAAAAAATAATATCATCACTTCCTTCTAAAAATCAAAGGCAGACAATGCTTTTTAGTGCCACATTAAATGATGATATTTTAAGGCTTGCTTCAAAATGGACAAAAGAGCCTGTTAGTATTGAAGTTGAATCAAAAGAAATAACTTCTGAGAATATAGAACAAATTGCTTATATTGCATCGATTAAAGAAAAGTTTGCCATAATGTATAATATGATTACAAATGATAATTTAAGTAGAGTAATTGTTTTTGGCAATAGAAGAAATGAAGTTGCCCGCCTTACAGATATGTTTAAAGCCTGCGGTATATCTGCTGGGCTTTTATCTGGTGATGTAACTCAGTCTAGAAGAATTAAAACATTAGAAGAATTAAGAAATGGCACAATTAGAGTTCTTTGTGCTACAGATGTGGCAGCAAGGGGCATACATGTTGATAGTATAAGCCATGTATTTAACTATACACTGCCAGATGATCCAGAAGATTATGTGCATAGAATAGGCAGAACTGGCAGAGCAGGGGAAAAGGGTGTATCTGTTATATTTGCCACAGAAGAAGATGCATATCTTATTCCTAAAATAGAAAGCTATACAAAACATAAGTTAAATTATATTAATCCTGATGAAGATTATGTAATCCTTCCAAAAGATTTAAGTAAAATTTTAAGTAAATTTAAAAATATTAAAGGAAGAAAAAGATTTCAAGATAATGCAGGCAATGCTGACAGCAGCAAAAATTCTGTAAGAAGGCGTTCTAAAAGAAAAAGATAATTTTTTTATATAATACTTGAAAACTATATAAATTAAGTATAATATAGCTTTGGATAAAATCTATTCTAATAAGGTGAGGTTTAAATGAGCAAAGACAAAGTAAAAGAGCTTATTGAGCTTCGTGCCCGATTATATAAGGGCGGTGGAGATGCTCAGATTGAAAAAATGCACTCTCAAGGTAAATATACAGCCAGAGAGCGTATAGGCATGCTTTTGGATGAAGATACCTTCCAAGAGAATTTTTTAATGGTACAACACCGTTGTACAGACTTTGGTATGGATAAGAAAGATTTGCCAGCAGACGGTATGGTTACAGGCATGGGGCTTGTAGATGGCAGGTCTGTATTTGTAGCAAGTCAGGATTTTACTGTTAATGCAGGTACTATGGGTGAAGCAGGTGCTAGAAAAGCCCAAGAACTTATGGATGCAGCTTTAAAAACTGGTTCACCTTTTATATTTATAAATGACTCAGGCGGTGCCAGAGTTCAAGAAGGTGTTAGTGCCTTATCTGGTTACGGCGGTATTTTCTATCGTAACGTATTATTATCTGGTGTTGTACCACAAATCAGTATTATTGCTGGTCCTTGTGCAGGTGGTGCAGCTTATTCTCCTGCTTTAACTGACTTTATTATTCAAGTTCAGCGTGAAGGGCAAATGTATATTACTGGCCCTAAAATCATTAAAGAAGTTACAGGTGAGGAAGTTTCTCTTGAACAGCTTGGTGGTGTTGACGCCCAAGCTCACTATTCTGGTGTTGTACATTTTGTTGCAAAATCAGGCCCTGAAGCTTTAGGGCTTGCAAGAAGGCTTTTATCATTCCTTCCATCAAATAATTCTGAAGAAGCACCAATTATAGAATCATCAAGAAACAGCGTTATTGGTCCTGATGAATCATTTAATTTTATAGTTCCAGAAGACCCAAAAATTCCTTATGATATGCATGAAATCATTTGGAGAATTGTAGATAATGCAGATTTTTTAGAAGTTCAAGAAGGCTTTGCTAAAAATATTATAGTTGGTTTTGGTAGATTAAACGGTAGAACTATTGGTGTGATAGCTAACCAGCCAGCATTTAAAGCAGGTGTATTAGATATTGACTCATCAGATAAAGCTGCTCGTTTTATCCGTTTCTGTAACGCATTTAATATACCTTTAATTACTTTAGTTGACGTTCCGGGGTTTATGCCTGGTGTTGACCAAGAGTACGGCGGTATTATCAGGCACGGTGCAAAATTATTATTTGCTTATGCTTCAGCTACTGTTCCAAAATTTACAGTAATTATCCGTAAAGCATATGGCGGTGCATACATTGGTATGTGTTCTAAAGAAATGGGTGCAGATAGAGTGGCAGCATGGCCAACAGCTGAAATCGCAGTTATGGGTGCAGAAGGTGCTGTTAGTCTGCTTTATGGTAAAGAAATTAAAAATGCAGAAGATAAAGCTGCTGAAACTAAAAAAAGACTTGACGAATACAGAGAGCTTTTTGCAAACCCTTATGTGGCAGCAAAAAGAGGCTATATTCACAATGTTATACTTCCAGCAGATACAAGAAGCTATTTAGCAGCATCTTTAGAAATGTTTGCTTCTAAACGCGAAACTAGACCTTATAAAAAACACGGACTTATTCCGTTATAGGAGTTTGCAATGGCTGAAAATATGTATATACAGCTGGCTCAAAACAATGCTGAAAATACACAGACTTATGCTACTACTCACACTGTTAATAACAGTAGAGATTGGCATGATACCATAGGTGAAGGCTTAAAAGTTACTGCCACTGGTACTGGTGTTGTATTTGCAGTACTTGCTATTATGATAATATTTATTAATATTATCAAAGCAGCAGAACCAGCTATTGAAAAGCTTTTAAAATCAGTGAGGAATACATTAGGTACAAAAGGTGCTGATGATATTTCTCATGATTCATTAAACGACCAAAATATTGATAATACTACTTTAGTTCTTATTAGTGCAGCTGTTGCAGCTTATACTCATAATAAGGCAAAGGTTAGGCGTGTAAGAGTACTTCCAGCAAAAGCAAAACAGGGTGGTAACTGGGCTATGCAGGCAAGAAGTGCATTACAATCATCACACAATAAAAAATATTAAAAAGATTTAGGAGCATATATTATGAAAATGAAAATTACTTTACATGGCGTTGCATATGAAGTAGAAGTTGAATTATTAGACAGTGAAGAAGGTTATGGCACTTTAAGCGGCATACCACCTGTATCAAAATTTGTACAATCTCAACCTATGCCTACAAACCAAAGTAATGACGGCATACTTCCACCACCAAGCAGAGCAGCAGCTGCTGCAGCAGCCGCAGCAGCTGCTAATGCAGGCGGTAAAACAATTATTTCCCCAGTTGGTGGTACAATTGTAGAAGTAAAATTAAAAGCAGGCGATGCTGTAAAAGTTGGTCAGGAAATATTAATATTAGAAGCTATGAAAATGCAAACATCTATTAATTCTCCAGTAGATGGCACTATTAAATCTATAAATGTTGCAGCAGGTGATACAGTAAGAGAAAGCCAAGTGCTTGTAGAATTCCAGTAAACCATTTTTTTGCGGAGGCATTATAATGGATATATTAATAAATTTTATGGATACAGGTGCTCTAGGCGGTTTGCTTACGTATAAGCATGTTATTATGCTTATTGTTGGCGGTATTTTCCTGTATCTTGCTATTGCAAAACAGTATGAACCACTTTTACTTGTACCAATTGGTTTTGGTATAATAGTTGGTAATATTCCAGCAGACCCAATGCTTGAAATGGGCATACATGACCATAACAGTGTATTAGGTTATTTATATAAAGGTGTTGAGCTTGGAATTTATCCACCACTTGTATTTTTAGGTATTGGTGCTATGACAGACTTTTCTGCCATGCTTTCTCAACCACGCCTTATGCTTTTAGGAGCAGCTGCTCAAATTGGTGTATTCCTTACTTTCTTAGGAAGTTTATTTTTAGGCTTCACTTTAAAAGAGGCAGCAGCTATTGGTATTATTGGTGGTGCTGATGGTCCTACATCTATATTTGTGGCATCAAAGCTTGCAAAAGATTATTTGCCAGTTATTACATTAGCAGGTTATTCTTACATGGCTTTAGTACCAGTATTACAGCCACCAGTTATCAGGCTTTTAACTACTAAAAAAGAACGTATGATAAAAATGGCACCTTCCAAACCAGTATCAAAAAGAATGAGGGTGTTATTCCCTATATTTACATTTATTATCGTTTCAATGCTTGACCCAGGTGCATTAATATTAATAGGTATGCTTGCATTAGGTAACTTATTAAGAGAATCTGGTGTAACAGAACGTCTTGCAAAAACAGCAAGAACTGTTATTATTGATACAGTAGTTATTATACTTGGTTTAACAGTTGGTGCTTCCACTCAGGCAGAAAAATTCTTAACACCAGAATCACTTAAAATATTTGGTTTAGGTGCTTTGGCTTTCTGTGTGGCAACTGCATCAGGCGTTCTTTTTGCAAAACTTATGAATTTATTTACTAAAAATAAAATCAACCCTATTATTGGTGCAGCAGGTGTATCTGCGGTGCCACTGTCAGCCAGAGTTTGTCAAATAGAGGGTGCAAAAGAAGACCCATCAAACTTTTTAATTATGCACGCTATGGCACCAAACGTAGCAGGGGTTATTGGTTCTGCCGTTGCAGCAGGTGTGTTCATTTCAAAATATGCAGGTTAATTTATAAAGATAAAATTAATCATAATATAAAAGGACTGGTAAAAACCAGTCCTTTTTTTGTGGATAGAATGTAATAAAGTCTAATATGTAGTAATAATATAATGTAAATATTTTACACAATGCCATTATGAACAAAGCAAATAATCTGGGATTTTAAAATAAAAATGATTTATAATATTTTAACTTAATGAACTAAAATCAAAATAAAAGTATAAATTATATATAAAACTCTTGTATATTTTTTTAAAATTATTTATCCTGTTATGAAATAAATTAGATGGTGATATATGGCTTATAATGATTTACGTGAATTTATTAAAGCTTTAGAAAAAGCTGGTGAAATTAAAAAAATTAATGCTTTAGTAGATCCAGTTTTGGAAGTGGCAGAAATTACAGACAGAATATCAAAAGATTATGGTCCTGCTTTAATGTTTGAAAACCTTAATGGTTCAGACCATAACCTTGTAATAAATATATTTGGCTCTATAAAAAGAATGTGTATGGCCTTAGAAGTTGATGATTTAGATGAGCTAGGTAATAGAATTATTAATTTAATGGATAAAAATACACCACAGAATTTTATGGATAAATTAAAAAGCTTGCCTATGCTTGTGGAATTAAGCAATATTTTACCAAAAACAGTGAAAAAAGGACCTTGTAAAGAAGTTATATTAAAAGGTGATGATGTAGATTTATTTAAGTTCCCAGTTATTAAATGCTGGCCGCAGGATGCAGGAAGATTTATTACTATGCCTTGTGTTTTTACTAAAGACCCAGAAACTGGTGCTAGAAACTGCGGAATGTATAGAATGCAGGTGTATGATAAAAATACAACAGGTATGCACTGGCATATTCACCATGGTGGAGCAGACCATTACAGAAAAGCAAAAAGAATGGGTATGGAAAAATTAGAAGTAGCTGTAGCACTTGGACCTGACCCTGTTGTTACATTTGCAGCTACTGCTCCAGTGCCTGATGGCATTGATGAAATGCTTTTTGCAGGGTTTGTAAGAAAACAGGCAGTAGAAATGATAAAATGCGAAACTGTTGATTTAGAAGTGCCTGCAAACAGCGAAATAGTATTAGAAGGTTATGTATTAACTGATGAATTAAGAAGGGAAGGTCCATTTGGTGACCATACAGGTTATTATTCTTTAGCTGATGATTTTCCAGTATTTCATATTACATGTATAACGCACAGAAAAGATGCGATATATCCTACTACAATAGTTGGTAAACCACCTATGGAGGACTGCTACATGGGGGTTGCAACTGGTAGAATATTCCTGCCAATACTTAAAAAACAGGTTCCAGAAATTGTTGATATGTATATGCCACTTGAAGGTGTTTTCCATAACATTATGTTTTTATCTATTGATAAAAAATATCCTATGCAGGCACATAAGATAATGCACTATGTGTGGGGCACAGGGCAGATGATGTTTACAAAAATGATAGTTATTGTAGATAAAGATGTAGACGTTAAAAATACAAATGAAGTGCTATGGAGAATGGGTAATAATGTGGACTGGGAGAGAGATATATGTGTTGTAAAAGGTCCTGTTGATACTTTAGATCATTCTTCCCCTTATGCTTTCTGGGGTAATAAAATAGGTATTGATGCTACTAAAAAACTTCCAAGTGAAGGGCATATGAGAGAGTGGCCTGAAGATATTGTTA
Source organism: uncultured Mucispirillum sp. (assembly GCA_944325215.1). Lineage (GTDB taxonomy): Bacteria > Chrysiogenota > Deferribacteres > Deferribacterales > Mucispirillaceae > Mucispirillum. Next base: position 51,646 of record CALUZC010000010.1, read on the forward strand.
TGAGTGATGATATAAAAGAGAAAGTAACAAAACGCTGGAAAGAGTACGGTTTATAATATATGGGTGGTAAAAAAGACTTAGTTCCTTTTATGGACTATTTAAAGGAGCTTTTTCCTGAAGCAAGATGTGAGCTTATATATAATAACCCTTTTCAGTTATTAGTTGCTACTATACTTTCAGCACAGTGTACAGATAAGCAGGTGAATAAAGTAACACCTGCTTTATTTACAGAATATCCTGATGCAAAAAGTATGAGTGAAGCTCCAATAGAAAAAATAGAAGAATTAATCCATTCTACAGGGTTTTATAAAAATAAAGCAAAAAATATAAAAAGTATGGCATATGCTTTAGTTAAGGACCATAATGGGCAGGTGCCAGATAATATGGAAGAACTTGTAAAACTACCCGGAGTGGGCAGAAAAACAGCAAATGTGGTGCTTGGAAATGCATTTAATGTTCCTGGTATGGTTGTAGATACCCATGTAAAAAGGATTACAAACAGATATGGGCTTACAAAAAATTCTGATCCTGAAAAAATAGAGCAGGATTTAATGAAGATTTTTCCAAAAGAACGCTGGACAGAGCTTTCCCATCAGCTTGTGCTTTTTGGCAGATATTTTTGTGAAGCAAAAAAACCAAAATGCAGTGAATGTAAAATTATATCATACTGCCCAGCTTATAAAAAAATGGTTAAAAAATAATGAGAGAATTATATTTAAATATGACTAGTGGCATATCGGGGGATATGACACTGGCTCTGCTTATATCACTTGGTGCAGATAAAGATAAAATATCAAACATACTGTCCAAAATATTAAACCAAAAGGTAGAATTATGCCTTGAAACTGTATGGCGTCAATCTGTTGCATGTAATAAGTTGAATATAAAATGTAATATAGAGGGCGAACCTTTCAGGCATTTTTCAGATATTAAAAAGATGATAGAAAGTTCAGACTGTAAAGACAGTGTAAAAGCAAATGCCATAAAATCATTTGAAATAATAGCAGAAGCAGAAAGCAAAGTGCATGGTATCGATATTGAAGAAGTGCATTTTCATGAAATAGGTGCAGTAGATACTATTATTGATTTACTAGGTGTAAGTATAGCATTAGATGATTTAGAAATAGAAAAAATTACATCAAATATAGTGCCACTAGGAACTGGTTTTATAAATGCAGCACATGGGCTTATGCCACTTCCTGCCCCTGCAACACTAAAAATATTACACAACATACCAGTAAATAAATTAGATGTAGAAGGAGAGCTTGTTACTCCAACAGGAGCTGCCATACTTAAAACATATGTATCAGATTTTACAAACTTATATACTGGTAAAATAATAAAAGACAGCTATGCAACAGGTGAAAAAGAATTTAATGGTGTTGTAAATATGCTGCAGGGCATAATTTTAGAAAACGGATACAGTGATGAAATAATCCAAATATCTACTAATATAGATGATATGACAGGGGAGCAGTTAGGTTATTTATATGAAAAGTTAATGGAAAAAGGTGCGTTAGATGTGGCTTTTATACCTGCTTTTATGAAAAAAAACAGACCTGCTTATATAGTAAATATTATATTATCAGAAAAAGATAAAGAAAATATAATATATACTCTTTTTAAATATTCATCTACTATTGGTATGCGTATAGAAAAAATGAATAGAATCACAATGACAAGAAAAATAGTAGAAAAAGAAGTGCTTGGTGAAAAAATAAGAATAAAAGAGATAACTTACCAAGATATAAAAAGATGCAGTCCAGAATATGAAGATATAAAACGAATTGCAGATATAAAAAATATATCAATAGAGGAAGTGTTAAAATATTTTAGGGCTTAAATAAGTAACCCCTGAAATATTATTTTACTGGTTTTGCCTTATAATTTTCAAATTCATTTGGAACAGAAACTAATTCTTTTGAACATACATTTAATGAATTATCTAATAAATTAGTCTTAATATCAGCACAACCTATTAAAGAATGAAATATTGCATCATGAGTAATAATTTTGTTTAGATTATTTTGTATAATACCAAAATTATTATCTTCTTTTGCTTTATCAGAAAACCATACAGCAAATGGAACAACACCAACTTCTTTTATATGCAGTCTTTCATGGCCGTGTAATCGTAAACCACCTTCACCAAGGCTTTGCCCATGGTCAGCAGAAAAGAAAATAATGGCTTCCTTATCTTTTAATTTTTCCACTAAAGTATTAAGCAGTTTATCTGTTTCTACAATAGTATTATCATATGAGTTTACAAGATGAGATACTGGGCAGTCCAATGCAAAGCTTCCACATAAGGGCTTCCATAAAGCTTCATCATGATTAAATCTTGTATTATAATCCCAATGGCTTCCATTTAACTGCATTACAATAAGTTTGTTTTTATTATCATTTGCCATAACTTCATCAAAATGTTTTAACAACTCTTTATCATAACCAATAGAGTAGTCATTATTAAAAAAGATATAATCAGCATCATTAGCAACGATTAGCTGCCCATAATCTGCTGTTGAAATAGCTGTTTGTGCAGAAATAAATGAAGTATAATACCCAGCAGCTTTAAATACATTAAAAATAGAATATTCATTTAAGAATTGATATCGTTCCTCTCTACGACGCATATCTGTTAGTAAACATGGAACAGAACGAGTAGTAGATGTTTCACAGGCATACATTTCTTTAAAGGATAAAAAATTATTTTTTTCCATATAAGGAGTGGTTTGTCTTTCGTATCCATTAATATGAAGATGGTCTGCACGTAAAGCATCACTTAATATAAATACAATAATTTTATCACTATCACTGTTATTTACAGCATCAGGCAGTTGTATTGTTTGCCTTTGATGAAACATATACCTTAGCATAATATTATTACGTATAAGCTGATAGAAATTTTCATACATTTTTTCTGGCAGTATTTCTAAATCACTACCATATGCCGCAAGATTCTCTATACGCTGCATTTTTTTTTCATGTCTTAAGTAAGTATCAGGTATTAATCCAAATATAAGCATAACTATACTGATAAAAAAGATTAATAACTGGTTTGAGTATGGTTTTACTTGAATATACTTAAACCTGATAAATGTGAATATAATACCAATTAAAGCACTAATAGCAAATAAAAAAATTAATGTAGGGTTAATAACACCTGATGCTTCAATCATATTTGTGGAAAAAACTATTTCAAAAGTGCCTATATTTAAACCCATATGAACATAATCATACAAATATTTTAATCCACCTGAAGCAGTAAATGTAAATATAGTGAAAAATGCGAAAATCCATCTGTTTAAAAATGCTATATACCATATTATAAAGTCCCTTAAAACAGATACTATAAAAAATAATACAAAGACAGGACCTGAGTAGTTAAAATTATTTAAATATGGTATATTAAACATTAAAGAATATAATATAGTTAATATTAATAAAAATATAAAATTTTTAAAGACAATTCTTTTATCAATATTACTAAAATATTTATTAATTTTCATTTTAATTGAATTAATTGCCATCATTAATTACCGTAACATCTTTAGGCACTTTCTTTTTAAAAGTGCTATCACTTATATTTTTATCTATTTTTACTTTAGAAAAAGTAATAGATGTAGTATTACCTGTGTTATCCTTACTTTGTAATTCACTAATAATACCATCTTTAAAAATAATATTAATATAAATAATTCCTGTATTAGTTTTTGGTTTTAATACAAGCATATCTTTTTTTTCTGTTACATTAAAAGTAGATTTCAGCTTTTGAAAATCCATCAAAACTTGTAAAAGAGCATGTTCTTTTAATTCTTTAGCATCCATTTTAACAAGCTGGTTATTTATTTCATCATAATAATCCACCACATCTTTAGTAACAAGATACCATGATTTATAAGGTTCTTTATAATCCCATAATGCTTTTTCTTTCATTTTAATATATACAGAACCAGCATATACATCATCGCCAAAGTCTTTTAAATTATTTATTTGGTCAAAATCAGCTGAAAATGTATTAACAGCAGCCAAAGTATTAAGCAGTGATGTTTTTTTGTCAGCTGCAAAAACTGTAAATGATGTAAAAATCATAATTATAATTAAAAGTTTTTTCATATAATTACCTGCCTTTTATTGATTAGCTGCACCATGGCAGTTTTTATATTTTTTTCCACTGCCACATGGGCATGGGTCGTTTCTGCTAATTTTTGGAGCATTCCTTTTTACTGGTGTTTTTTGTTTTGCTTCTTTTTCTAAACTTCTTTTTTCTTTCATTTGTTTTTCGTTTTCAGCCTGCAGCTGTCTTAATTTACGTGCATTATCAGCTGCTGCCTCTTCAGGACTTTTTTCCTGAATTTTTACTCTCATAATAAGCTCAACAGTTTCTCTATTAATTCTATCCATCATATCAATAAAAAGGTTATATGCTTCTCTTTTATACTCTATTAATGGATCTTTTTGTCCATAACCCCTTAAGCCAACACTGTCACGGAGATGGTCCATTTGAAGTAAATGTTGTTTCCATCTGTTATCAAGGGTATTGATTAATATGTATTTTGAAAAATCCTCAAAATGACCTTTAAATTCTTGTTTTCTTTCTTCAAATTTTGTTTCAAAATCAGCATAAAGTTCGTTTTTAGTAACATCTAATATTCTTGATTCAGCTTTTGATAAATCAACAGTATAACCAAATATCCTTTCAAATATTTTTTCAGCTTCATCTGGGTTTGGGTTATTAGGTGTAATAAAATCTTCTAAAAGAGCAGATATTACATCATGAGCATATTCTTTAATAAGTTTATCAATATCAATCCCTTTTAAAATTTGAGCACGTAAGCCATAAATTACTTTTCTTTGAGCATTTGCCACATTATCATACTCAAGTAAGTGTTTACGCATTTCAAAATGGAATGCCTCTACTTTCTTTTGAGCACCTTCAATTGTTTTTGAAATAAGAGAAGATTCTATTTCTTCCCCACGTTTTAAGCCTAAAGTAGCCATAATACGCGAAAGTTTTTCAGCACCAAATTTACGAAGTAAATCATCTTCTGTGCTTAAGTAAAATCTACTTTCCCCATTATCACCCTGCCTGCCTGAACGACCTCTTAACTGGTTATCAATACGGCGTGATTCATGGCGTTCTGTCCCTAATATAAATAAGCCACCAAGCTCCTGCACGCCCTGCCCAAGTTTAATATCTGTTCCACGCCCTGCCATATTAGTAGCAATAGTAACAGCACCAACTTTACCAGCAAGAGCAACAATTTCTGCCTCTCTCTCATGGTTTTTAGCATTTAATACTTCATGCTTAATTTTTGCTTTTTGCAGCATATGTGAAAGCAGTTCACTTTTTTCAATAGATATTGTTCCCACAAGTACAGGTTGACCTTTTTTATGAAGCTCATCTATTACTTTAACAATTGCTTCATATTTTTCTTCAGCTGTTCTATATATAACATCAGGTCTATCAATTCTGTTTACTTTTCTATGGGTTGGCACAGGAACAACTTCCAAATTATATATACTTTTAAATTCATTTGCTTCTGTAAGGGCAGTACCAGTCATACCAGCAAGTTTTTCATACATTCTAAAATAGTTCTGGAATGTAATAGAAGCATACGTTTGGTTTTCATTTTGCACATTAACCCCTTCTTTTGCTTCTAAAGCTTGATGAAGACCATCAGAATATCGTCTTCCTGGCATAAGCCTTCCAGTAAATTCATCAACAATAATAACTTCGCCATTTTGCACAACATAGTCAACATCAAGTTTGAAAACTGCATGGGCTTTTAATGCATTATTAACATAATGAAGGTTATCTACATTTTGGATATCATAAAGATTGCCAACTTTTAACCCTGTCTCTACAAAGTTTATACCTTCATCAGTTAAATCAGCAGAGCGGCGTTTTTCATCAACTTTATAATGAACTTCTGGCTTTAAAAGTTTTACCACATTATTAACAGCATAATAGCTGTCTGTAGTGCTTTCTGCAGGACCAGAAATAATAAGTGGAGTTCTAGCTTCATCAATTAAAATAGAGTCCACCTCGTCCACTATTGCAAAATGTAAATCTCTTTGCACATATTCATCTATATCATATTTCATATTATCTCTAAGATAATCAAACCCAAATTCGTTATTTGTGCCATATGTAATATCACATGCATAGGCCTGCTTTCTTGAAATATCTATAACTTTTACTGTAAATTCATCTTTATTATCCCACACAACCTGCCTTGAGCCAGTGCTCTGAATAATACCAACAGATAAACCAAGTGCAAGGTAAATTGGAGCCATCCAGGAAGCATCACGGCGTGCCAGATAATCGTTAACAGTAACAAGGTGAGCCCCTTTACCTTCAATGGCATTTAAATACATAGGAAGGGTAGCAACTAAAGTTTTACCTTCCCCAGTTTTCATTTCAGAGATTTTGCCAGAATGAAGCACATATCCACCCATAAGCTGAACATCAAAATGACGCATTTTTAAAATTCTATTACTTACTTCTCTAACTGTTGCAAAAGCTTCAGGTAAAATATCATTTAGACTTTCACCTTCTGCTAATCGTTTTCTAAAAATAACTGTTTGATTAAAAAGCGTTTCATTATCGTATGATTTTAATGTTTCTTCAAACGAGTTGATATTGTTTATTAGAGGGGATAATTTTTTAAATATTTTATCAGGACTAGGTGTAAATAATTTTTCTATTAAATCTTTAAACATTTCTGCTCCTAAATATGTGTAATTTATACTTAAGGTGGATATAGTATATTTTTTGTTACATAAAATCAAGATATTAAATAAATATTCTCAATTTTTTTTAATATTTATTATTATATATTGCAGAATATGTTGATGGTATGGTTAAAAACTATTGCATTTATAGTATAATATGATAAATTATAAAGATAGGTAAATAACATTAGGGAGTTAAGTATTATGCGCAAAATCACTTTATTATTTCTAATTATATCTCTTATTGTTTCAGTTATATTTTTTATTATATTTGGAATTCCATCTGGTATATCAGCACTTATAATAACGATTTTTGGTTTTGTATTACTTATTCTTTCTGATATTAAGTCGAACTTTTCTATTAAAAGTATATCTATGTATATGGATAATGCATTAAATGGCAGCCAAGAAGTTCCAGCAAAGGCAAATGGTGTATATATTCCTATGGCAGAAAAACTTCATGCTATCAGTGAAAAAATAACTAATTTATATATAGGTTTTAATTCTGCCCATATACATATTTCAACAATAGCACAGGATATGTCAAAGGTGCAGCTGTCATTAAACAGTAATGTTCAAAATGTAAATGACAGCTTAAATGGTGTATCACACCAAATGGTAGATTTGCAAAAGACAGCTGAAAGCGTTAATGGAATGTGTGATAATTCTAAAGTTGCAGCAGAAAAATGCCTTGAAAAAACAAATATGTGTAGTAATGCAATGGATAATAATATTGGAAAAATGCGTGAAATGGAACAAACTGTTGATGATATGGTTGCAACTGTTAATGAGTTTGTGGGCTACTCTAATGAGATTAAAAATAGTATTCAAGGTATTGAGGATATTGCAGACCAAACAAACTTACTTGCATTAAATGCAGCCATAGAATCAGCTAGAGCAGGTGAGCTTGGCAGGGGTTTTGCAGTAGTTGCAGATGAGGTTAGGAAGTTAGCAGAAAAAACAACATCTTTTACAGCAGAAATTGCAAAGGTAGTATCTAAACTTCATGAAAAGACAGAAGGTATTTCAATGCAGGCGAATATAAATGCAGAACAGGTAAAAGATGCTATTAATATTACGATTGATACAAGTAAGATTGTGGACGAAATAAGGCAGGAAACCAGCAATATGCTGCAGGCTACAAATACAATAGTTGGTGCAATACATGGTCAGTATGAAAGTATTGGAACAATAAATAATTCTGTATCAGAAATTTATTCTGAAAATAATGTTGCTTTAAAAAGAACCAGTGAAAGCTTAATATTAGGCAGCAACCTTGGAGATATTGCAAATGAATTAAGAAGCCTTACAGGCACATATTCTTCTAAAGAGATTAGTTTAAATAACTATATGACATTTACATCAGAACTTTCAGTAGGTTATGATGCTCTTGATGCACAGCATAAAAGGTGGATAGAATTATTTAATAAAATTTATATGGCACATGTTAATAATGAAAGCGAATTTGAAGTGAAAAAAGTTATAAAAGATTTGGCAGACTATACAGTATGGCATTTCGGTTTTGAAAATAAGATGATGGAAACTTATAATTATAAAACATATGGGGAGCACAGAGCACAACACGATGATATTTTAGACCAGGTAAGTAAAATTTATGAGCAGTTAGAAAATGGTGATGAAATATTAATTGTAAATATATTAGAATTTTTGAAAAAATGGCTAATCAATCACATACTTAAAACCGATTTAATACTAGGCAGATACCTGTCATCTATTAATGCTGCCCCTGTAAAATGGGATTAATGTTCTAAAATTACATATTTTTTTGTAAAAAGTGTAAAATTTACTTGATTATCAAAAGAAAGTAGAGTAAATTAATGGACATTTAGAGGTGGAGTAATAAAATATGTCTGAGCTTACAAGGTTTGGAGTATCTCTTGAAAAGGATTTATTAGATAAGTTTGATGAACATATCAAAAAGCAGTCATATGAGACACGTTCTAAGGCTATTTCTGACCTTATAAAAGAACATGTAGAAGCCGATATTATACAAAATGATGGAGTTCTTGCAGGTGCTGTTACATTCTTATACAGCCACCACAATAAAGATTTAGTTTCAAAGCTTTTAGAAGTGCAGCATGATACTCATAATTTAATAATTTCTATGCAGCATATCCATTTAGACCATGATACATGTCTAGAAATACTAGCAGTTAGGGGAGAAAGTTCTCAAGTTAGAGATTTATATTATAAAATTAAAGCATTAAAAGGTGTTAAATTGGCATCAATTAGTGCCACATCTATATCTGACTTGTAATGTTAAGGAGTTATAAATGAGGATTTTAAGTTTAATTTATACTGGTGTTGCGTTACTTGCTACAATCATCATTTGGATTGTAACAGATGTTCACACAATTTACGGTGCAATAGTAATTTTTATATTGTCTAGTGTTACTAATTTAGCAAAAGATGCGATATTCTATAAGCAGATGAAAATATTAAATGATTATATTGATATTGCGTTAGTTAGTTGCCCTACTCATCCACCACAAACAACTGGCAGGTTTTCATATATAGGCAAGCATGTTCATGAACTTTCAGATAAATTATGCACATTAGGAGCACATTTTAGAAATGCACAAGTTCGTGTTGCTGCAGCTGCATCAGATTTAACATCTGTTCAGTCTAACTTGTATGACAATGTAATGACAGTAAATGAAAGTTTAAGTAATGTATCAAGAGAAGTTCATGATTTAAAAGATACATCAGAACATGTTAAATCTATATGTGATGATTCTCAGCGTGCTGCAGAGTTATGCCTTTCAAAAACAAGTCAGGCAGGCAGTGCTATGGAAACAAATATTTTAAAAATGCAGCAGATACAAGAAACAGTTAATACGATAGTTGCCACTATGGGTGACTTTGTGATTTATTCTAATGATATCAAACAAAGTATTGGAAATATTACAGATATTGCAGACCAAACAAACCTTCTTGCATTAAATGCAGCAATTGAAGCAGCAAGAGCTGGTGAATCTGGTAGAGGGTTTGCTGTAGTTGCTGATGAGGTTAGAAAGTTGGCAGAAAAAACTACATCATTTACTGGTGAAATAGAAAAAGTTGTTGATAAACTTCACTCAAGAACATCAGAAATATCATCACAAGTAAATGTTAATGCAGACCAGGTGAAAGAAGCTATTGGCGTTACAATGGACGCAGGTGCAATTGTTATTGAAATCCGCGAAGAAACTAAAGGCATGCTTGATATTACAAAAAATATTGTTAATGCAATGGTAGACCAAAATGATGGTATTTCTACTATTACAAAATCTATTGAGCAGGTATATGAAGAAAATGGTATAGCGTTAAATAGAACACTTGAAAGCCAAAAACTTGGTAACAACCTTGATAATATAGCCAGTGAGATGAAAGATAATTCAAAAGGCTATGCTGCAGGGGAAGACCAGTTTATGACATTTACTTCTGCATTATCTGTTGGGTATAATGCAATAGATGAGCAGCATATTAGGTGGATTGAGCTTATTAATGCAGTATATAAATCTCTTGAATCAGGCTCATCAAAAGAAAAACTTGGTATGGTTTTAAAAGACCTAGTAGATTATACTGTATGGCATTTTGGATTTGAAAATAAAATGATGACAGAGTATAATTACCCTGAAAAAGACAGCCACATGAAACTTCATAGAGATTTTATTGCAGAAATTAAAAAACTAGAAGAAAGATATAATTCTGGTGAAGATATTATGGGTGTAAACGTTCTTGAATTCTTAAAAAACTGGTTATCAGACCATATTATGAAAATAGATACAAAACTTGGTGCATACCTTGAATCACAAGGGGCAAAACCAGTATAAAATTAAATATTTTAAACATAATATTTATATGTGAAAAAGCAGGTTTTTATACCTGCTTTTTTTATATTATTCATCTTATATAATCTTTAAAAGTATAATAAGTATATATTATAAAAAATAATTTATAATAAATTTAATATATATTCAAATTTAGATAAGTTATATAATTAATAAAACCATATTTAATGGAAATAATTAAATATAGATGCCAAATTATACAAAAGTAATCAATTATCTTTAAATTTAAAACCACAAATATTATAAACATTAGAATTAATATGTTGATATAAATTTTAAGTATGTCTATAATTTGATGTCTTTTCTACTTAGTTTTTCTTTGTTTTACATACTATATAAATAAAATGGTAATAATATGCTTTCAGTAATATTTTATGAATTTATCATATAACTTGAAAGATTAAATAATACCCTAATTTATCACTAATATATAAATATAGCACCATGAAGTAGATTGAATATAAAAACAAATATGAAATTACAATAATTATTATAATAAATTTTAGGAACGACTAAAATAAATTTATTGACATTAAACAAAATATAGGATAATAATAAAATAAAAAAAGGAGAAAAATATGAATAAAAGTAGAAGATTATTCATTAAAAAATCATTAGTATTAGCAGTAAGTATGTGTATTTTTAGTGGTAATGCAGTATATTGTGAAGAAGTAGTTACAAAAGATAATTACATTTATAAACATGAAATAATTGATAATAATTATCAATTAAAATTACTACATATACTTGTTCCAGAAAAAGCAAAAAGGAATATTTTACAAAATGATTATGAAATAACATATAACAATAAGAAATACATAGTAAAAAATGAACACAACTTTCTTCTTTTAGGAAAGAGTGGTAAGGTTGTGACAAAAGGACCAACATTTATACAGATTATCCCTGAAAAAATTAATAATTTAAAAGTTAAAGTAGATGATGTGGTTGTAGAATTTAATAATGATACTGTTATTGTAAAAAGAAATAATTTAGAAAAAGTATATAAAAATGAAAGTTCTGCAAGAATAATATATGATTTTGAAAGAAGGGTAATAAAATATTTAAAAAATGATAAGTTAGAGCAGAAAGAAAGTTTTTAGGTGGTTAAATAATGTTGAAAAATATTACACAGCCGACAGAACCTACACCACCAACAGAACCAAAACCACCGACAGAGCCAAAGCCACCAACAGAGCAGACACCACCTGTTTATGATTTTATAGTTAGGCAGGATTTATGTATAGGCTGTGGCAGTTGTGCAAATGAATGTCCAACAGGTGCTGTAAAAATAGATGTAACAGCGTATATAGATTCCGATAAATGCATTTTCTGTGGAAGCTACATTTGGGTATGTCCAGTAGAAGCTGCATTTGGGTATGCCCTGTAGAAGCAATAGGATAAAATGGAGAGTATTATTATGAAAAAAATTATTTTATTAACTACTACAATTATTTTATTATTTAGTATAAGTTATGCTTCAGAAAATAAATGGCAAATATTACGTGGTGTAGAAACTGGTATTATTGTATCTAAAAAAATAGATAGTAACAGCGTATATTCTAGTGAAGTAATATATGAAAAAGATACGGTAAATTTATATAATCATGATTTTTCTATTTTTTCAAGCAGTGATAGAATATTTGAAAAAAATGGAAACAGGCTTACTATATATATACCAAAAAATAAGATAGATAATTTAAGAATTAATATAGATAATGTATATGTGGAATATAAAGATAATAAAATAACATTAAATGTAAGTGGAAATTTTTATAATATAAATAATCATGCATACTATTATATGGATAAAGGTGAGCTTGTAACAACTATATCTAATAAGGCAGAAAGTGTATCACTTATTAAATAGTATAAATTACAACATAAGATTATTATAATAAACTATATTATAATGTATGGCTCATAAGTAATTAAAAAAATTTTTAACATTTATAAAAATATTTATATTATTTAAATAAAGCGATATTAGGATACTTTCAATGTAATAATGAAGTGCTGCAAATAAAATTATAAATATAATAAAAATATATTTTGCTGTAAAAAAAGCAGGTTTTTACACCTGCTTTTTTATTATAATTAAAGTATATATTTACTTAAATCAACATTTGTGCTGATTTCCCCTAATTTATCCTGCACATAATCAGCATTTATAATCACTTCGCCAGATACATTTTCAGGAGCTTCAAAAGCTATATCTTCAACTAATTTTTCCATAATAGTATGAAGCCTTCTAGCACCAATATTTTCGTTAGTAGAGTTTACTTTGCAGGCAATTTCAGCAATTGCATCAATGCCATCATCAGTATATATAATAGAAACATTATCAGCTTTTAAAAGTGCAGCATATTGTTTTGTAATGGCATTTTCCGGCTCTTTTAATATACATAAGAAATCTTCTTTAGTTAAAGCATCAAGTTCTACTCTAATAGGAAAACGTCCCTGTAGTTCTGGTATCAAATCAGAAGGTTTTGCCATAGAAAAAGCACCTGCTGCTATAAAAAGTATATGGTCAGTTTTTACTATACCATATTTTGTATTAACAGTGGAGCCTTCTACAATAGGCAGTAAATCACGCTGCACCCCTTCCCTTGAAACATCACCACCTCTGCTTGATGAGGTGGAAGAAGAACAAATTTTATCTATTTCATCAAGAAATACAATACCAGACTGTTCAACACGTTTTAATGCAGTGCTTTTTACATCGTCCATATCAATAAGCCTGTTTAACTCTTGGTTTTCTAAAATAGAGCGTGCTTCACTTATTTTTATTTTCCTGCGTTTTTTCTTTTGTGGAAACATATTTTTCATCATATCATTTAAATCAACGCCCATATCTTGAAAGCCTGCATTTGTTAAAACTTCAATATGAGGTGTAGGCTCATCAACATCTATTTCGATAAACCTGTCATCAAGCTCGCCATTTTTAAGTTTTTCTTTCATTTTTTCTCTTGAATCACTGCCTGTGCTTTCATGGCCGTCTAAAGAATAAGTAATAGGTTTTGGTGGCAGCAATATATCTAATATTTTTTCTTCTACAAGCTGTTTTGCTTTTTCAAGATGCACTTCTTTCTGTTCAGCTTTTACCATATTTACGCCGATTTCTACTAAATCCCTAATCATAGATTCCACATCTCTGCCCACATAACCTACTTCTGTATATTTACTTGCTTCAACCTTAATAAAAGGAGATTTTGTAAGACGGGCAAGACGCCTTGCAATTTCTGTTTTACCAACACCAGTGGAGCCTATCATTATAATATTTTTAGGTGTAATCTCATCTTGTATTTTTTCAGGCAGCTGCAGCCTTCTCCAACGGTTTCTTAAAGCAACAGCAACTGCTTTTTTAGCATTTTTTTGCCCTACAATATATTTATTAAGTTCATCTACAATAGCTTTCGGTGTAAGATGTTCTGCCATTATTTTCTCCTTATAATTCTTCTATTATCACATTTCTATTAGTATAAATACAAATTGAACCTGCAATATTTATAGCTTTTTCAGCTATTTCTTTTGGGCTAAGGTCAGTATTTTCAAGTAAAGCACGCCCTGCTGATAGTGCATAAGGCCCACCTGAACCAATAGCAGTAACGCCATCATCAGGTTCAATAATATCGCCAGTGCCTGAAAGCACAAAAGTATCTTTAATATCAGCCACTATCATCATAGCTTCTAATTTTCTTAAATATCTATCACTTCTCCAGTCTTTAGCAAGTTCAACAGCAGCACGTGCAAGCTGATTATTACTTTCTTTCAGTTTTGCTTCAAAGCGTTCCATTAAAGTAAAAGCATCAGCAGCAGAGCCAGCAAAACCACATATTACACTGCCGCCTGCTAAACGGCGAACTTTTCTAGCATTATCTTTCATAACAGTATTACCAAAAGTAACCTGTCCATCACCTGCCATAGCAACTTTTTCGCCTCTTCTAACTGCAACTATTGTGGTAGCTTGTATTGTATTGGGATTATGTTCCATATTTACCTCAAAAAATTATAGTCAATATAAATGTATTATAATATATAAATAAGTTACAAAGATGTCAAACTTATAAATTAATACATATATAATTTTTTTATAATTGTATATGTAATAGTTTTATGATATCATGCTAAATAATATAATATAACAGGATAAGTATGAAAAAGTTTTTTATATTTTTATATATATTATTTTTTTCTATAAATTTACATGCTAATGAAACTAATAAAAATTTTTTTAAATATGTAGATAATGGTAATACAGAAAAAGTAGTGGAATATTTAAATAATGGTGTTAATATAAACGCACAGGATATAAATGGAAAAACAGCACTGATGACTGCAGTATATAATAATGATGTATATATGGTAAGAACGCTTATGAAATATAATCCTGATGTAAATATACAGGATAAATCAAAAAATTCACCTTTTTTATATGCTGGAGCAAAAGGCTATCTAGATATTTTAAAGTTAATATATAAAAAAGCAGATACAAGAAATGTTGTAAATATATATGGTGGTAATGCATTAATTCCAGCCTGTGAAAAAGGTCATTTAGATACTGTAATTTTTTTACTGGAAAATACAGACATAAATGTAAACCATATAAATAAGCTTAGCTGGACAGCACTTTTAGAAGTAACAGTTTTAGGAAATGATAATAAAAATTATCAAGAAATTGTAAAGGTTTTACTAAAACATGGAGCAGATAAAAATATTAAGGATAATAGTGGAAAGACAGCACTAGATTATGCAAAAGAAAGAAATTTAAAAAATATAGAAAGGTTGTTATTGTAATATGCAGGAAAAGAAAATTACATTGGGAAGAAAAATAGGTTTTTGGATTGTTTATTTTTTGGGAACATTATTTGTAAAAACATGGCGTATGAAAAATATAAACAATGAAGCATTTATTAAGTGCAGGCAGGAAGGCAAAAGCCCAGTATTAGTTTTGTGGCATGATTCATTACTGCCTATGGCATTTAGTCATTATAAAAATGATATTGCCACAATAGCTTCTGATTCTAAAGATGGGGAATTAATTACATATATCCTTAAGAAATGGGGTTTTTCTGTTGCTCGTGGCTCATCAACACGGGGTGGGCTTAAAGCTGCCATGAATATTATAAAAAACTGCAGAAATGATAAACGCCCTGCTGCTATTACTGTTGATGGTCCAAAAGGACCACGTCATGAAGTAAAAAGTGGTGCCGTATTTATTGCTAAAAATCTTGATAAGATAATATTTGTGCTTACATTAAAAACAGATAGTTTTATACGTTTTAACAGCTGGGATAAATTTATCCTTCCAAAACCATTTGCTAAAATAGAAGTGTGGTATTCTGATGCTTTTTATGTAAGTGATGCAAAAGATGAAGCTTCGCTTAAAGCAGATACAGAAAGGCTGCAAAATTATATGCTAATGAAAACAGAAGAAATCTGTAAAGAATTTGTATGATACTTGCGAGAATTTATGAAATTATTGCTTATTATTTATAATTTTATACTTGTATTTGTTACACCATTTGCTGCTTTTATAATGTATTTTATAATGCGTTCAAAAAATAAACACCAGTATTTTTTTGAAAGGTTTGGTTTTATCAAAACTGGTGATTTCAGCCCTAAAAAAAGTATATGGTTTCACTGTGCCAGTGTAGGTGAAGTTCGCAGTATAAAAAATATTGTAGATAATATCCGTCAAAATCACAGTGATTACAGCATAATTATTACAACTATGACGGCAACAGGCAGAAAGACTGCTTATGATTATATTAAGGCAGACAAGGCTTTTTTACTGCCTATTGAAAATGGCAATGCTTTTTCAAAAATTATATCTTATATGAATGTAGCATGCTTAATAATTGTAGATACAGAATTATGGCCTAATCTAATATTTACAGCCTCTAAAAAAATACCTGTTTTTTTAATTAATGCAAGAATTTCTGATAAAACATATAAAACATATAAAAAATATAAGTTTATATTCAAAAAAGTTCTTAATAGTTTTAGTGCCATATTTACAAAAAGCCCGCTTGATGAAGAACGTTTTATATCTATTACAGGAACGGATAAAAAAGTATTAAATGCAGGCAATATAAAATTCCAAGAAAGAAAGAAAAAAGAAGATGTGAAAGTAATAGATAGTTTAAAAGATTATAAATTTTTACTGCTTGCTTCCACCCATGAAAAAGAGGAAGACATGCTATTATCATATATGGATAAACAAATGTATGGATATGATAAAATTGTAATAGTTCCACGCCATATAGAACGAAGTTTATCAATAAAAAATATGGTTGGAGATAAAGGATATACATGTTCATTATACAGTGAAAATGACTTATCAAAACAAGTGATTATAATTGATGCTTTTGGTATGCTTGAAAGCCTTTATTTAATGGCAGATAAAATTTTTATAGGTGGTTCACTTATAAAAATAGGTGGTCATAATATATATGAAGCTTTGCAGTTTGAAAAAATAGTTGCCACAGGAAGCAATATGTTTTCATTTAAAGAAATATATGATAAAGCAAAGCAATATAATTTAGTTACAACTATTGAAAATAAAGATGATTTTATAGAATATATAAAAAATACAGAAAATAATGCTAATTTTAACGAGTTTTTTACTGAGATTGATAAAGATAACAGCCAAACTTTATCAATAATAATGGAAACAATAGGAACAGTTTTAAATTAGAAATGGAGCAGTAAAATAATGTTACTTTACTGGGTTTTAAAACCAATATTTTTTATATTAGAGCATACTCCAAGGTGTATATTGGTAGGTATGGCAAAATTTATGTCATTTTGTTTATGGCACGCATCAAGTGACAGAAGGCATGTAGCAATAACAAATGCAAAAATCTTAGGTGCAAAAAACCCTGTAAAAACTGCCAGGAAGTCATTTGATTATACGTTCATGGCTTATATTGATATATTTTTTGCCCACAGGATAGATAAGAAATTTGTATCAAAATATGTGGAGATAGAAGATATAGAAAGGTATGAAAAATTAAAATCAGAGTATAAAGATATAGCATTTATTAGTGGTCATTTTGGTGCATGGTCATTAATGGCAACTATTGCGTATCAAATTGCAGGTATAAAGCTTATTACAATAGGTCGTTCTACAAAAAATTTTGCAATAGATAAACTATTAGATGTGCTTAGAAATTTTGAAGGTATAAAATATGTTACTCACAGGGGAGCAATGGAAAAACTTCCTGAATATATTAAGCAGGGCTATATGCCGGGAGTTTATATTGACCATACAGCTATGGGCAAAGACTGTATTAATGCAAATTTTTGTGGCTATAAAGTTCCAGTAATTGCAGGCATACCTGCACTTTGTATTAGGAAAAATTATCCTGCTATATTTTTCTTTACATTATATAATGGGAAAAAATTCAAAGTAATAGTTAAAAATCCGATATTTCCAGATACAACACTAAAACCAAAGGAAAGAATTATAAAATTTATAGAAGATATAAATAAGGTATATGAAGAAGTTTACAAGCAGTATCCAGAACAGTGGTATTTAATTCACAGGCGATTTAAAAGGGTGGAATTAGAAGACGGCTCATTAAGTGGATACGTTTATGAAAAGGGGGTAGATAATGAATGAATATAAAGGTGTAGTATTTTTAGACAGAGATGGCACAATAAATTATGATGCAGGCTATATTAACCATATAGATAATTTTATTATGTACCCATACGCTGCTCAGGCCATAAGAATGTTAAATAAGAGTGGCTATTATGTAATAGTAATAACAAACCAGTCAGGGCTTGGCAGAGGTTTTTTTAATGAAGAAACATTGGAAGAAATACATAATTATATGGTAAAAACACTAAAAGAACAGGGGGCTGTAATAGATGGTATATATTTCTGCCCACATGATCCCAATGCAAAAATAGAAAAATATAAAGCAGTGTGTAACTGTAGAAAGCCAGAAACTGGGCTTGTGGAGATGGCTTTTAAAGATTTTAATATTGATAAGTCAAATATGTATTTTATAGGAGATAAGCATTCAGATATTTTATCTGGTCATAAATCGGGCTGTAAAACCATAATGGTAAAAACAGGTTATGGGCAGGGTGATTTAATAAATAAATCTCACAAATGGGAAGTAAAACCAGATAATATTGCTAACACATTATTAGACGCTGTAAAATTAATTGTTAAAAATTAAATATAGTTCTTGAAAAAAACACTAATATGTAATAATATAGTCTTAGCAGTTAATGAGGTTTTATGATGAACGTGAGGACAAGCATAATCAAGTTTTGCTTAGTAGTTTGTGTATTAATTCCATATACTGCAAAGGCAGAAGTAGAAAATATTGATGTTAATCAGGCATCAAAGTATATATCATCTGGAGAGTATATTTTAGTAGATGTTAGGCAGGCAAGGGAGTTTGCTTCAGGTCACATTAAGGGTGCTGTAAATATTGATTATTATGATGATAATTTCAGCACTATATTTGAAAAACAATTTCCTGATAAAACTAAAACTTACATATTATACTGTCGAAGTGGTGCAAGAAGTATGTATGCGGCAGATATGTTACAAAAACTTGGATATAAAAATTTAAAAAATATGCAGGGTGGTATTTTATTGTGGCAGTCTGTAGGAAAGGATATCGAGAAGTAGTGTCATATGGTGGATATGGTTGTGAGCTATGAAAAATTAAAAGAAATAACAGTGCTTTATGTTGAAGATGAGGACATGATGCGTGAATCTGTTGTTACGCTTCTAAAAAGAAGATTTAAGGAAGTTCTTGTGGCGTGCAACGGTGCTGAAGCACTTGATATTTTTAAAAAAAATAAGGTTGATATTATTATAACAGATTTACAGATGCCTGTTATGGACGGTATGGAGCTGTCAAAACATATTAGGGAAATAAACAGCACACCAATAGTGGTAGTATCAGCATTTAACGATGATAGTCACCAAGTTCCAGAAGCTGACGGCAGGCTTTTAAAACCAATTAGAAAAAATGACTTACTAGATATGGTTTTAGAGTGTGTAAGCAGGTAATATTAGCCAGATTCTATATGCCGTAAGCTTTTCTTAACATATTTTCAGAGTTTTCTTTTATTAAGTTACTAAAAAGCCTTACAATTCTTTTATTGTCTTCTACATTATTACCTTTTGCAATATTATCTAGTGCATTGCTGATAATTTTATCAACATAAATTTTAGTAGGAACACTAATAGTTTTAAGGCTGCTTTGGTAAATATCATCAGGATTTTGATTATTTGATAAGGCTAATTCATCATTAGATGCTTTCATTTCTTTTGTATAGCTATTGTTTTCAAGTAATGAAGCAGTATTTACATTTTGGATAACCATAAAACACCTCATATAATATATAATAAAAAATCCTTATCAAAATACATGCCAAAAAATATATAAATATAAGAATATATTAAATATTATATTGAAATATAAAATAAAACTTTATTTTTTCAGTTATATATAATATTATATGAATAATTAAAAAAATGGAGTAGATATGAAACGAGAATATGAAGGCAGCCGCCACACAAAAGAAACCCAAATTGATATTACACTTAATCTTGATAAATATGATTATAAAATAAATACTGGTGTAGGTTTTTTTGACCATATGTTAGAGCTTTTTGCACATCATGGTTTATTTAGTATAAAGATTAATGCAAAAGGTGATACTCATATAGACTGCCATCATTTAGTAGAAGATACAGGTATTTTATTAGGGCAGGCATTTTACCATGCAGCAGGAAATAAAAAAGGTATCAGGCGTTATGGTAATATTGT
The DNA here is from genome assembly GCA_944325215.1 of uncultured Mucispirillum sp. Classification (GTDB taxonomy): domain Bacteria; phylum Chrysiogenota; class Deferribacteres; order Deferribacterales; family Mucispirillaceae; genus Mucispirillum. The sequence goes on from CALUZC010000010.1 coordinate 72,041, forward strand.
AATACCAATGGACGAAGTGCTTGTAGAATGTGTTATAGATTTTGGCGGCCGTCCTTATTTCTCATATAATCTTGAATTCCAAACTCCAAAATGTGGTGATTTTGATACGGAGTTAGTAGAAGAATTTTTCAGAGCTTTTGCTTACAATGCAAAAGTCAATCTTCATTTAATAATGCGTCATGGTGGTAACTCTCACCATGTATCAGAAGCAGCTTTTAAGGCTTGTGCAAGAGCTATGCGTCAAGCATTGACTATAGAAAACGACAGGCTTATGTCTACAAAAGGAATAATTGAATAATTATGATAACGATTATAGATTTTGGTGCAGGTAATTTAAGAAGTGTTCAAAAATCCATAGAGTATGTTGGGTTTGAAGCTGAAATTACAGATGATGCAGAGATTGTAAGAAAAGCTACCCATTTAGTTTTTCCGGGCAATGGTGCTTTTGGCGACTGTATATCTGCTATGGGTAAACTTGGGCTTATTTCAGCAGTGGAAGAAGTAATAAAAAAAGGTAACCCTTTTCTAGGTATATGTATTGGCATGCAGGCTTTATTTGAAAAAAGCTATGAGTTTGGTGTTCATAATGGGCTTTCCTATATAAAGGGTGTTGTAAAAAGATTTCCAGATGAACTACTTAAAGAAGGTATGAAAATTCCACATACAGGCTGGAATAGTGTTCATTTTAATGAAAATCACCCTGTATTTCGTGGTATTAAGCAGGATTCATATTTTTATTTTGTCCATTCATATTATGCAGAATGTGGTAATAAAGAGAATATTTTAGGAACAACAAATTATGGAATTGATTTTGTATCAGCAGTAACTTATGAAAACATAACTGGTGTTCAGTTTCACCCAGAAAAAAGCCAGCAGGCAGGCTTAAAATTATTGGAAAATTTTTGTAATTTATAATCATATACAAATTATTTGAGGTTTGAGAGATGTTAGTTATACCAGCAATTGATTTAATTGATGCTAAGGTAGTCCGTTTAGAAAAAGGGATTATGGAAAACGCCACAGAATACGGTCATGATCCTAGAGATGTAGCATTAATGTTTGCAGAACTTGGTGTTAAAAGGCTCCATGTTGTAGATTTAAATGGTGCTAGAAGTGGTGAAACAAAAAACTTTGAAATTATAAAACAAGTTGTTGAAAAGTCTAAGCTGCAAATTGAAGTAGGTGGTGGCATAAGGGATATGGCTCGCCTTGATGCTTATATGGATATGGGTGTAAGTTATGCTATACTTGGCACTGTTGCTGTAAAAGACCCAGATTTTGTTATGAAAGCATGTGAAAAATATCCTAATAAAATAATTTTAGGAATTGATGCTAAAAACTTAATGGTAGCCACAGAAGGCTGGTATGAGGAAAGTTCGTTATCTGTTTTTGATGTTATAAACAAATATAAAGACTGCAGTATTGAAAGTGTTATTTTCACTGATATAGAAAAAGATGGTATGCTTTCAGGTATTAATAAAGAACAGATTAAGCAGGTGGCAGATAAATCACCATTTGGTGTAATAGCTTCTGGTGGTGTATCAAGTATAGAAGATATTAAGGCTCTTAGAAATATGGCACATAATAATGTAAAAGGATGTATTATTGGAAAAGCTATTTATGAAAATAAAATCAACTTAGAAGAAGTTTTTATATAGGTGGAAATATGAAAAAAGTTCCTTTTATTACAGACCTTTTGGCAACAGGTTTTTTTATGGGTAAAATCCCATTTATGCCTGGCACATTTGGCAGCCTTGTAGCCATACCTGTTGGTTATTTATGTACATTTTTGCCATTTTATGCAGGCTGGATAATATTAGGTGTAGTATTTTTTATTGGTGTATATGTTGCAGGCAGGTATTCAACTATTACAGGTATTGAGGACCCATCATGTGTAGTTATAGATGAAGTAGCTGGGCTTTTACTTTTCTATTTAATATTTCCTTTTAAACCGATATATATTATTGCAGGTTTTATACTATTTCGTTTTTTTGATATTTTAAAACCTTTCCCAGTTAGTTTTTTTGATAATATAAAAAACGGCTGGGGCATAATGCTTGATGATATTATTGCAGGGCTTTATGCAGTTTTAGTATGGTTTATTGTCTTAAAAATATTAAAATATTTTAATATAGTATTAGGTTAAATATGTCTATCTGTATATTAAGCATAGGTTCTGAATTACTAGAAGGCAGTGTTATTGATAGTAACTCTGCCTTTATAGCTAATAATTTAACTCGTTATGGTGCTAATGTTGACCTTATTCGTATGGTAAAAGATGATAAGCTGAAAATAGTTTCACTTTTTCAAAAATATTCAAAAAAATATGATATAATTCTTACAACAGGTGGTTTAGGTCCTACTTTTGATGATATTACAGCAGAATGTTTAGCAGAAAGTGCTGGTGTTAGTTTAGAGCTTAATGAAAAAGCATATAATCACATGGCATCATGTCTTGAAAGGGCAGGTGTTACCATAAGGCAGGAGCATAAGCACCAGTCTATGCTTCCAAAAGGTTGCATGCTTTTTAATAATAATGTAGGAACTGCTATGGGGTTTTCATTAAAAGTAAATAAGGCAGATATTATATGTATGCCTGGTGTTCCTGCAGAAATGAAAGATATGTTTTTACAAGAAGTGCTTGCCTTTATTGCAGAAAAATTAAACCTTAAAGAGCAGTCATATATTGATTTACACTTTTTATCAATAGCAGAATCAGATATTGATGTTTTTATAAGAAGTTTAAATATATCTAAAGAAGTTCAGTGTATTATTAATGCAGGAAAGGGGCAGGTTGTTGTAAAACTTCGCAGTGAAAATAAAACTCTTGCAGAAGAATATGCATTAAAACTAGAAAAAGCATTTCCAGAAAATTTTATTGGCAGGGGAGAAATTACTCCATCTGAATATTTAATAAACCTACTTAAAGAGCATGGCAAAACAATATCATTTGCTGAAAGCTGCACAGGTGGCTTATTATCAGAATATATAACAGATGTAAGTGGAGCTTCTAGTGTTTTTTACGGAAGTGTAGTAAGTTATGATAACAGCATAAAAGAAAATGTATTAAAAGTTTCAAAAGATATATTAAATACAGATGGTGCTGTTAGTGAAAAATGTGCAAAAGCTATGGCAGAAGGTGTTAAAAGCCTTATGAAAACAGACTATGCTATTTCAATTACAGGAATAGCAGGTCCAACAGGTGCTACAAAAGATAAACCTTTAGGGCTTGTATATATTGGTATTACAGATGGTAATAATACAAAAGTTTATAAAAACATATTTAACGGTTCAAGGCAGCAGGTAAGGTTAAGAAGTGCTAATAAAGCTATTCAATTAATAATAAATTTTATAAAAAATAACCAGTAAGTAATATACTTATGACAGGGTAAATTATTGGTATTTTAGAACTAATATATGTTATTTTTGTTTTATTAGTAATATAGTATCCATAAAAAGTTGAAAAAATATAAATATATAATAGACAGGTATATGTATGGTTAATTTAATTTATGAGCAGCTGCAGGATAATATTAGGCAGGGTAGGAAAGTAGATAAGCCCCTTTTAAACTGGTTTTTACTTACATTTGTATTAAGCTGGTTAACTTTAGGTATAGCACTTATTTATACTTTTATAAAAAGGATATTAAGGGTAGATAAATATATTCGCAGGAAAAGTGAGTATTTTGATATAGTTATACATTTTATAGAGCTTGAAGCAAACGAACGTGGTCTTGATGATTATGATAAAATTATGAATGGTCTTAAAGAAAGACTGGAAGAATTTAGAAACAGTAATATTTTAATAATGCCATATTTTATAAAAGCATTTATACCACTTATTATACTAACAATATTTTTTGCACTTTATATTTTAATAACTGGTATAAACAATATTGAGGTAAATTTACTTATTACTATTATAGCCATATGGGCAGTATTTGCTTTTGGAGTTATTATTATATATATTTATAAAATGAATAAAGTATGGGACGATATTCAAAGATTTGAATATGATATGTATGAATATATAAGCAAAGCATTTATATCATTAAAACTTATTGATGATCCAATAATATATTATATGGATTTAACAATAAAAAAAGATTTTATAAAATATACCATATTTGGTTTTATTACATTAGGTATATGGTTTTTAGTATGGGATTATTATGTTCACACTGCACCAGAAAGGCTGTATAAAACATTTCATAGTGCAGAAGACAGGGTTTCTGGCATAATAAAATCATGCTGTAGAAGGGATTAACTTTATATGGAAATTATTCAAGGCGTAGAAAATATTAATATATATAATGACAGTGCAGTATGCATTGGTAATTTTGACGGTCTACATTTAGGGCACAGGTCAATTATTTCTGTATTAAAGAAAGAATCAGTTGAAAGGGGGTTAAAAAGTGTAATTTTAACATTTAATCCCCACCCATTTAAGTTTTTTCATAAGGAAATTAAGTTAATTTCTACGCCTAAAAAAAGGCTTGAAAAATTTTATCAGCAGGAAATAGATTACCTTGTAATATTAGATTTTAATAGTGAGCTTGCAAATCTTTCTCCAGAAGATTTTTTTAAAAATATATTGGTAGATAAACTTCATGCAAAACTGGTTGTAGTAGGTCAGGACTACAAATTTGGCAGTGGAAAAAGTGGTAATACAGAGCTTTTAAGTTTACTTGGTAGAAAATATGGTGTAGACACTATGTTTGCTCATAAACTTCATGATAGAAAAGGTAATATAATATCAAGTTCAAGAATAAGAGAGCTTTTAATAAACGGTGAAGTAGATGAGGCTTCGCGTCTTTTATCTATGCCCTATTCTTTAGAAGGTGTGATAATACATGGGGATAAAAGGGGCAGGCAGTTGGGATATCCTACTATCAATTTAGATGTGGAAAATGAAATGCTACCACTTTTTGGAGTGTATGCAGCTAAAGTGATGCTTGGTGGTAAATTTTATAATGCTATGGCTTATGTAGGTATGCGGCCTACTATAAATAATAAAATGGAATTACGTGTAGAAGCAAATATTTTTGACTTTAATAAGGAAATTTATGGAGAGTATGCAGAAATTATATTGTATAAATATATACGTGGTGATATAAAGTTTAATTCTATTGATGAATTAATTATTCAAATGGGTAAAGATAAAGAAGATGTAAGTGCTTATTTAAAGCAGGTTGATGATTACAAGGTAAATTTAGGGTAATAAATGAAAAAAAATATAAAGATTAGTTATGTTAGTTTAGGCTGTGCAAAAAATCAGGTAGATTTTGAATATTTAATAGGGGAGCTTTCTGCAGATGGTTTTATTTCAGAAACTAACCCTGCAAAATGTGATGCTGTTATTATTAATACATGTGGTTTTATAGAGCCAGCAGTGAAAGAAGCTGTAGATAATATTTTACAAATGGATAATATTATTAGTAAGAAGGCAAAATTAATTGTTACTGGCTGCATGGTTGAACGTTATAAACAGGAAATATTAAAAGAATTACCAGAAATAGATTTTATTACAGGTGTAGGAAAATTAAGTGAAGCAGCTGATTACTTACGTGAGATTTTCCATATAGAAAAAAGCAGCAGCGAAATAAAACGTGCTGTTACAAACTCACCATATTATGCATATGTGAAAATTAGTGAGGGTTGTAATAATTTATGCACTTTTTGTGTTATACCGTCTATTCGTGGCAAGCTAAAAAGCAGAACTATGGAAGATATTGAAAAAGAAGTTGGTAAACTTGTTGGTGATGGTGTTCAGGAAATAGTTATAATAAGTCAGGATACTACTCAATATGGGCTTGATATTTATGGGGAAGAAAAGCTTTTACCATTAATGAAGAATTTAACATCTAAATTTGAAAATACTCTTTTTAGAATGTTATATTTAAACCCAGAAGGTGTTAGGGAAGATGTAATATCATTTGTAGCAGAAACAAAAAATGTGGTAAAATATTTTGAAGTGCCAGTGCAGCATGCAAGTGATAAAATACTTACAAAAATGGGCAGAGCATCAGATAGAAATACTATTGATAATGTATTTAATAATATACGCAGGTTATGTCCTGATGCTTTTATAAGGACTACTTTTATAATAGGCTTTCCTGGTGAAACTGATGATGATTTCATGGAAGTATATAATTTTATAAGCACTATGAAGCCAGATTTTGCAGGTTTTTTTCCATACTATAAAGAGGAAGGCTCTATTGCTTATAATTTCAATGATGATGTAGATAAAAAAATAGTAAGCAAAAGAATTGCTGAACTGCAAAAATTACAGAAAAAAAATACATCGTCTAGGTTAAAAGAATATAAAAAGAAAGAATTTATTTGTTTTGTGGATAAAGTTAATGATGATTTTGAGTTTATACTTGAAGGCAGGGCAATATTTCAAGCACCAGATACTGATGGCAAACTTTATGTAACAGATGGTATAGCAGATAAAGGAAGTGGACCTTATAAGTGTATTGTAAATAAAGTAGCTTATCCTGATATATATGTTACTTTTTTGGAGAATAATTAATGAAGAAAGTTTTAATAATGGCATTAATAGTTTTACTATCATATGGTTGTGCAAAAGAAATAGAGGTGGATAAGCCTGCTGAATATTACAAAGAGTTAGGTGATAATTTAGCTAATGAAGGTAAATATAATGATGCTGCAGCACGATATGAACAGGCACTTGTTCGTGCTGAAACTCCAGCTTATGTGGCAGAAATACAACTGGCGTTAGCTGATAGTTATTTTTTAGCAGGTAAATATGAAGATGCTATTGCAGTATATGAAGTATATATAGATGTTTATAAAGGCTGGGAAAATGCAAAGCTTGCTACTGTTCGTTTAGGGCTTGCTTATTTTAATATTGTCCGTTATGCTTCTCAAGACCAAACAAATACTGAACGTTCACTGTTTTATTTACAGGAAGTAAAAGAAAAATATCCTGATTTAGTAGAAGAATACGATGTAGATTTAAGGATAGAATTATTAAGAGACAGGCTTGCAAAAAAAGAAATGATTATTGCAAAATATTATGCACGTATATTAAAAAGCGGGCCAGAGCTTTTAAGGTATAAATATATTATAAACCATTACAGTGATACTTCCTATTATGGAGAGGCAGTATATAGAGCTGTTAAATTACTTTTAAAACAGGATAATCTATCAGAAGCTGTTTTATATGCTGATAATTTAGCAGTTATAAAAAAAGATGATAAATACGTGGCAAAATCAAATAAACTTATAGAAAAATATAAGGAAAAACAAGAAAAATTAAAAAATAAATAAAAATAATATAAAGGTGGATTATGCTTGATTTAAAATATATTATAAGCAATTTAGAAGTAGTAAAAGAAAAAACTAAAAATAGAAATTATGATTTTGATTTTGATTTATTAATTTCAGAAAACAATAAACGTAAAAATATTATTAATGAAGTGGAAAAATTAAAAGCAGACCGTAATGCTATATCAAAGCAGGTTGGTATATTAAAAAGGGAAGGCAAAGATACAACAGAGCTTCAAGAACAGGTAAAACGAGATGCTTCTAAAATGCAGGAATTAGATGAGGCATTAAGTAAATGTGATGAAAACATAAGAAATATGCTGCTTAATCTGCCTAATGAAATAGATGATACTACACCAGTTGGTAAAGATGAAAATGAAAATGTGGAAGTTCGTAAATGGGGGCAGCCAAGAAAGTTTGATTTTGAACCAAAAAATCACTGGGATATAGGTGCAGATTTAGGTATTATTGATTTTGAACGTGGTGTAAAAATAGCTGAATCTCGTTTTAATGTTTTAGCTGGGCTTGGAGCAAGGCTAGACAGGGCAATATCTTCTTTAATGCTTGATATGCACAGGGAGAAAGGCTATATAGAAATGAGTGTGCCATACCTTGTAAATACAAAGGCTATGATAGGAACAGGGCAGCTTCCAAAATTTGCAGAAGAAGCATATATTTGTGAACGCGATAATTTATATTTAATATCTACTGCTGAAATTCCTGTTACTAATCTTTATGCAGATGAAATATTAGATAATAAAGACTTACCAATATATAATACTTCATTAACTGCATGTTTTAGAAGGGAGGCTGGTAGTTACGGAAAAGATACAAAAGGGCTTATTAGAAACCACCAGTTTAATAAAGTAGAACTTGTAAAAATATGTAGTGCAGAAACATCTCATGAAGAGCATGAAAAATTAACTCATGATGCTGAAATGGTTTTACAGGCACTAAATCTTCCTTACAGGGTGATGGCATTAAGTTCTGGAGATATTGGTTTTTCCAGTGCAAAAACATATGACTTAGAAGTTTGGCTTCCTGGTCAGAACTGTTATAGAGAAATATCATCATGTTCAAATTTTAAAGATTATCAGGCACGCAGAGCAAATATTAGGTATAGAGATAAGGACGGTAAAGTGAAATTTGCTCATACTTTAAATGGTTCTGGGCTTGCTGTTGGTAGAACTCTAGTGGCTGTTTTAGAAAACTACCAAAATGCAGACGGCTCTGTTACAATCCCTGAAGTATTACGCCCATATTTAGGTGGATTAGATATTATTAAAAAAGGCTAATCTCGTATGGCAGTTTTGTATGTGGCAGGTATATCTATTAGTGATAACCTAAAAGATATACCTGAAAAAACAATTAAGACTATAAATCAATGCAGCCTTATAATAGGGGAAGAAAGAAAAATTACTTCTAAAATGCAAAATCTATGTAAAAGTAATGCAGAGATTGAGCTTTTAAATGAACATTCATTAGATGAAGAAAGAAAAAAAATCCTTGAAAAAGTAGAAAAGGCTGGTATATCAGTATTTTTTTCAGATGCAGGAACACCCTGTATATCAGACCCCGATTATAAATTTATTGCTATGTGTAGAGATAAAGGTATAAAAATTGTTAGTATTCCAGGTCCAAGTTCTATTACAACTGCCATAAGTGTATCAGGTATTAATGCTAAAACATTCTATTTTGCAGGCTTTCCCCCAAGAAAAACTAGTGAACGTAGAAAATTTTTTGAACGTATTGAAAAAAGCAGGGAAACAGTAGTCTTTATGGAACGCCCTTATGCATTATCAGTCACACTTAATGATATGTTATTTATTAAGAGAAAAATCAGTATTTCCATTAATTTAGGCTCACATGATGAAGCTACATATTACGATTATCCAAATATTTTACTTGAAAAATTAGATGGTATAAAAGCACCTTTTATTGTTGTAGTAGGTGGCATCTCTAAATAATCTTTTAGGCAACATTCTTTAGTTTATTGTATGATTTAAATCTATCAAATCCTTTAAAATTTATTGACGAAAAAAATGAATTTAGTAATAATTTTCAATTACATAGTCATAGGTAGAATAGTTATAATATATTGACAAAAATAAATATAATATATGAACTAAACTATTTTAATATGTCTATACTTTGTGTGCCAATAAAAAAAATATGTAAAAAAATGTGCATTTTTAAACAATCTTGAAATAATATTGGCATATTCAAATAATATGAAACAGGCGTAACATTATTAAAAAGTTTTGATATAGCAAAATCAGTAAAACAGCTAACTTGTACTGAAAACATTTTTAAAAATGGCAGATTAAGCAACAGTTTATTAATTGAAAGCCACAGACAGATTATTACTGTTTAGGTAAAAAGAAAAAACATGATTATGCAGAAGCATAGTTAATAAAATAGAAACAGCCTGTTTATATATTAAACAGGCTGTTTTTTTATGAAATAATTTAGCAGCAAATTACATAGTAATAATGAATATTCTTCATTTTCCCCTTGTCAAAAAATTATAATTATATTATATTTTGGTTTGGTAATGATAATTATCAAATATTGTTTTTATTTTGTGGCGCAATTATTAAAAAAACTAAATGTATTTATTTGTCTTTCTCCGCCACGCCATTATTTTTGTAGAGGTTTTTTATTATGGCGAAAAGAGCTTATATTAAGCACATAACTTCTTATTATCCAAATAATTTTGAGTTTAATAACCCAGAAAATCGTATTACAAGTAAAATAGGGGTATCAAGACGCCCTGTGGCACTTCCTCACGAATGCTCTTCAGATTTAGCAGTGGAAGCAGCAAAGATTATGTTTGAAAAGTATAAAGTTAGTAAGGACGATATTGATGCAGTTATTTTATGTACAGAAACTCCAGACTATATTATGCCTGCCACATCATGTATAATTCATGGCAGATTAGGGCTAAAAACAGAGTGTATGTCATTTGATTATAATCATGGCTGCACAGGTTATATTTATGGTCTATCACTATCTAAAGCATTAATAGAATCAGGTCAGGCAAATAATGTTCTTCTTTTAACTGCTGATACTCTCAGTAAGCTTATCCACCCAAAAGATATGAGAACAAAACCAATTTTTGGTGATGCAGCAGCTGCTACACTTGTATCTTCTACATATTCAAGAACAGAATATTTACGTGGTTTTCAGTTTGGAACAAATGGTGTTGATTTTATGAAAATCATTGTAAACTATGGTATGATGCGTATGAAATATGCAGACAGAGAAGAAGCATACAGGGAAATAGAAGACCAGTATGGCAATGTTAGAACAGATGCTACAGTATATATGGACGGTAAAGGTGTTGTTCAGTTTACTCAAACAGTAGTTCCACCAATGCTTAATTCTATTTTAGAAAAAAATATGTTATCATTAGATGATATAGATAATTTTGTATTTCACCAGGCTAATAAATTTATGCTTCAGACTATTCAAAAAGTATGTAAAATACCAGATGATGGCAGGTATTTTAATGACTGTGAGGATACAGGCAATACTGCTTCTGCAACAATTCCTATAGCAATTAATAAAATGCAGTCATTAAATATTCCACTTGGAAGGCGCGCCTTATTAATGGGCTTTGGTGTAGGGCTTTCATGGGGTGGCTGCATTGCAGATTTAACATTAATGGACCCTGAAGAAGAAATATAAAAAAAATAAAAAAAGTTGTTGACAACAAATTAAAAATATGGTTTACTTCTCAAACATTAAGGGGGTATCCCCCAAGCTGATGTAAATTCCCCGATAGCTCAGTCGGTAGAGCAAGTGACTGTTAATCACTGGGTCGGCGGTTCGAGCCCGTCTCGGGGAGCT
>CALUZC010000011.1 GCA_944325215.1 uncultured Mucispirillum sp.
ACTTGCCGGTGCTTCATCTACTATTGGCGTAATAACTGGTGAAGGAACTTCTGAAGCCATACTTGCTGGTGCTTTATCTACTATTGGCGTAATAACCGGAGAAGGAACTTCTGATGCCATACTTGCTGGCTCTGTCTGGTCTAATTCTTCCACATATCCCTTATCAGTTAAATCATCAATTTGAACTTCTTCTAAATTATCTAAATACTCTTTTTTTGTTATTGCTTCACTAGTTTCCTGCTGCCCATCTTGTGCTTTCTTAATATAATCATCATTATCACGTGCAAAATCAGCCTCAGCAATACGCTCTACAATACCTGCAGGCATCATATCAACTTCTGATGATAATTTTTCATTTAAAGACTGAGAATCAAACGGCTTAACAAGATAATCATCAGCCTTTGTTTTTTCTAAATCTGTCTCATCAAATCTATCAAAAGCACCAACAAGTAATATAATAGTAGCTTTTTTTTGCTGCTGCTTTAATTCTGATATATATTCGGATATAATTATATTATCTAACTTATTATCAAGTAAAATGTAATCAAACTGTTCTGACTGTAACTTTAACGCTGCATCTTCTTTTGAAAATACTTTAACAATATCATATCTGTCAAAATCAATTGAAAGATCAATAACTCTGTGGATTGTAACGCTATCATCAATAAGAAGTACTTTACTTTTCATATATGACCTCAAAGAAATATTATAAGTTATACTAGCATAACATTATATAATAAAAAAAGCAAATTTTATTTATTATTTTATACGATTTTACCAATATTACTGCATTATTATATATTTTTATACTCGTTTTATATACATTGCGTCTCCATAACTAAAAAATTTATAGTTATTCTCTATTGCTAATTTATAAGATTTCATTATTAAATCATACCCACCTAATGCACAAACCATTGCTAAAAGTGTTGATTTTGGTAAGTGAAAATTTGTTATCATATTATCAACCACTTTAAATGTATAGGGCTCCATTATAAATATATCAGAATAATATTCACCTGATTTTATATTTCCATTATTGTCTGCTGCTGTTTCTAAAGCTCTTACCGATGTAGAACCTATGGCAGTTAATTTTTTACCCTGCAGCTTTAACTGGTTTATTTTTTCTGCCATATCTGGTGATATATAAAATCTTTCTTTATGCATTATATGGTCTTCCATATATTTTGTTTTAACTGGCCTAAATGTGCCTATTCCTACATCTAATGTAATTTCTAATACTTCTATTCCTTTTGATTTTATTTTCTCAAGCAATTCTTCTGTAAAATGAAGCCCAGCAGTTGGTGCAGCACATGACGTTTTATATTTTGCATATACTGTTTGATAATCATTATAGTCCTGCTTGTTATCCTGCCTTTCAATATAAGGTGGTAAGGGAACATGACCTGATTTATCCATTATTTCTTCTATATCATTTTCACTTTCTATAAGCCATATTCCTTCATTATCTTTTTCCAATAATTTAAATTTATAATCATCTACTAATAAATTATCACCGCTTTTAAAACTTCCTCTAATAAGTCCATGAAAATGTGTTGTATCTATTATATTTGTAATAAATACTTCACTTTTTCCACCAGTAATTTTTTTTGCATAAAGCCTTGCATTACGAACCTTTGTATTGTTTACCACTAAAAAAGTATCATTATCTAACATATCATATATATCAGAAAAAATATGGTGGGTAATTAAATTATTTTGAACATCTACCTGCATAAGACGGCACTTATCCCGCATTTCTGCAGGATAAAGTGCAATTAATTCTTTTGGAAGTTCATAATCAAATTTATCTACTAACGTGTTCATTATTTTGCGTTCTTTGCTATAAAATCTTTTAAAATTGATTCATCAGGATTAATTCTTTCTGAACGTCTTTGCCTTTCTTCAAGGTTTTGCAGCCCTGATGGCATTTCTGGCCATACACTTAAAACTTCATGGATTACTTCAGGAAATTTGGCAGGGTGAGCTGTTGATAAACACACAGTATTATCTGCCACCAGTTCCATTTGTTCTGCTGCATGCACAGCACATGCAGTGTGAGGGTCAATTACATAATCTGATTTTGAAAATACCTGCCTTATAGTATTTTTCATTTCTTCATCACTAGTTTCGCCTGCTATAAAATCACGCTGCAGTTGGCCCAAAAGATGACCACGTATATCTATTTCTTTGTCTGTTTTTAATCTTTCCATCGCCTCACTTACTTTTGAACAGTCCTCATTATATAGATAATATAAATATCGTTCAAAATTGCTGGCAATTTGTATATCCATTGCAGGACTAATTGTAGGGTGCACTCTTTCAATACTGTAATCACCAAACTTTACAGTTCTTGTTAATATATTATTACGGTTTGTTGCAATCATTAACTTTGTAATAGGAAGCCCCATTTTTTTTGTCATATAACCTGCAAAAACATTACCAAAATTACCAGTAGGCACAACCACATTAATATCTTCACCAACTCTACGAATAGTTCTAAAATATATCCAAAAATAGTAAACCATTTGTGCTAATATTCTTGCAAAATTTATTGAGTTTACAGCTCCTAAACTATATTCTTCCTTAAATTCCAAGTCGCTAAATACATCTTTAACAAGACTTTGGCAGTTATCAAAGCTGCCTGTAACTTCTAAACAAAATACATTGGAAGATTCTGTTGTAGTCATTTGTAACTCTTGAATATTACTTACTCTGTTTGATGGATAAAGCATAAAAATATTTATATTTTTCTTTCCCTTAACTCCATAAATAGCAGCACTACCTGTATCACCACTTGTAGCACCTAATATATTTAATTTCTGTTTTCTTTTTTCAAGAATATATTCAAATAAATTACCTAAAAACTGTAATGCTATATCTTTAAATGAATAAGTAGGTCCATGGTAAAGTTCTGCAATTCTCATACCTGCTGCCTTTCTAACAGGTATCATATTAACATTATCAAACCTGCTGTATGTTTTTTGAATAATTTGCATTAAATCATCAGAAGGAATACCCTCTTGAAACCTGCTTATTATTTCATATGCAAGCTTCGTGTATGGCAGCTCTGATAAATGTTTTAAATCTTTTTCATTGAAAAGTGGTATTTTTTCAGGAATGAGCAGCCCACCATCACTGGCAAGCCCCATCATAACAGCTTCTTCAAAAGATATACCACTTACTCCACCTCTAGTGCTTTTATATTTCATATCAATCTCCTGCAAACTATAATAATATTCTATGATTACTATATAATTAATTTGATATTACTGCAAGAATAATTTATTTTCTTACACCTACTTTATGTTATAATAAACATTACCTGATACATAAAAAAACCCGTCCTTATAAAAAGACGGGTTATCAATAATTAACAATCTTAATTACATTAACTCAATGCCATTAAAGAAAAATGCAACTTCTTCAGCTGCTGTTTCTGGTGCATCTGAACCGTGCACTGCATTGTTATCAATATTTTTACCATATAATTTACGAAGTGTATTAGCTTCTGCTGCTTCTGGATTAGTAGCCCCCATTAATGCTCTCCAGCCTTTAATAGCATCTTCTTTTTCAAGACACATTACAATACATGGACCAGAACTCATGAAATTTGTTAAATCATTATAGAATGGACGCTCTCTGTGAACAAAATAAAATCTTTCTGCAACAGCTTTCGTCATATGAATTTTTTTCATAGCTTTAATTGTAAAACCTTCAGCCTCTATTCTATCAATAATTTTACCTGCATTTTTGGCAGCAACTGCATCTGGCTTAATAATTGCAAAAGTTTTTTCCAACATTTACTTCTCCTTCTATTTTCTTTTACATATCTTTACTATGTTTTATTTTATATTTCAAGTTATTTATATTATTATAATAAAATTACCCTATAATAATGGCAATAAAATCTAATGTTCCATTTTTAGATGCCAGTCCGTGATATTCACCTTTATTGCAAAGCATTACATCATTAACACCAACTGCCACCTCTTTACCATTATCATTATATATTCCTTCACCTTCTGTAATAATATATATTTCTAAATCATCTACATGCTGGTGGTATCCAATAGCAGAATCTGCATCTAACCTCATGTGATTAAAAGCTTTTACTTTCCCTTCTATTGACTTTAATATTTCATAAGGAAAGTTATTTGCTACACCTTTGCCATTTCTTGGTGCAACCATCTCCATAGGGTTAATGTCTTGAAATTTTGTTACCATAATATCCTCCAATTATTTTAAAATTCTATTTCTTTTGTTTTGTATTCCACAACTTTTATATATTTATCTATATCTTTTTTAGGTATAGAGTTTTTTTCTATATTTTCTAAAACTTCTATTTTCTTATAATAGTTCCACATATCTATTTCTATAATATCACCCTGCTTAATATTGCATGATGGTTTTGCCTGCCTTCCGTTAACCTTTACAAATCCTTCATCAGATGCTTCATTAGCAACTGTTCTTCTTTTTATTAACTGCACTGTTTTTAAAAATTTATCAAGTCGCATTATTTAACCTTAAATTTATCTGCTGCACGCAGGACAACAACAGAATCTCTGCTTTTTTTCATCCATTTTTCAACAGCTTCATTAAAAAGCTGTTCACCAATAGCTGCTCTTATCTTTTCTCTTACTTCATCGTCCATTTCATATTTACTTTTAAACTTTTTAACAAAACATACTGCCCATTTATCTTCATATTTAAATGGTTTTGTAAGGTTTCCTACTTTTGTTTGCTTAAGAACCTCTTCCATTTCCAACGGCATATATGTGGAATCTTGAATCCCTAAATATCCACCTTTTGCTGCACTTGTATCAAGTGAATATTTTTTTGCCTCATCTTCAAATGAAGCACCTTTTTTTATTCTGCTGATTACTTTATTAATATCTGATTTATTTTGCATTGTAATCATACTTATTTCATACATATCTTTTAAACCAAACTCTTCCTGCTTCTTATCCACCATATTCATAATATCTTCTTCTGTAATGACTATTTGTGGAACATTTATTTTACTGCGTAATATTAGCTGGCTTTTTATTTGATAACGATATTGTTTTAAACTTAGGTTTTGTGCAGCAAGTGTCCTTTCAAAATCTGCCATACTTAATTTGTTGCTTGCAGCAATTTCACTGACTGCTCTATCCACATCTTCATCACTAATTCTTATACCGTCTTTTTCGGCAGCTATTTCCATTACATACATATCTATTAAAAAATTTAATGCCTGCTCTTTATATGCTTTTAGCTGTTCTTCCTTAATTGTTTCATCTTTAATAGCTATAATCTGCTTGTAAACTGCAGGGTTTAGCATTTCTATATCATATGATGTAATAATCTTACTGCCTACATGAGCCTCTATTTTATCTATCACTTCTGCTTTTGATGGTATAATCAGAAAGCTTAATATCAGTAAGATACTCAATAAGTGCATTTTTATAAAGTTCATCTATTAATTCCTCTATTTTTTTATTTTGCTCTTTATTATATAATGAAAAATGGATATCTGTTTTTAATTCATCATAAGATGCCTGTTTAGCCTGCCCATATTCTTTTACTAGGAAAATATGGTATCCATATTCGCTTTTAATAATATCACTATATTCACCAACCCTGAGCTTAAAAGCTTCAGAAAAGATTTCTGGGTAAACTGTATCTTCCACCATTCCCAAATCACCTCCATCTTCTTTTTCTGGACCTTCTGAATATCTTGAAGCTACTTCGTTAAAAGAAAGGCCACGGTTAAGCTCTGCCATTGCTTTTTCAGCCTGCTGTTTATCTGTTGTAAAAATCTGAAATAAATGAGCCTTTCTTGATACTGGCATATTGCTGTAGTTATCATTATACGCCTTTCTTATCTCATCTTCACTAATATCTATATTTGCATTAATTGTATCATAAATAAGTGTTTCTATCATAAATTTTTCACGCAGCATGTTTGATAATGCATTAGCATCTGTATTATAAGAACCAGAATATACTTTTAAATCCTGTGTGCCTGATTCTGTTAAAAATGAATCTGTAACTGCATTAATCCTTTTTTCATCAACAGCTATATTACGCTTTTGAGCTTCCTGTAACAATAGTTTATGCTCTATAAAACCATCTACTAAATATTTTTTTATATCAGCATTTTTGTAATCTTCTTCACTCATTTCTCTGATTGCTACACCTGCAAAATCAAAAAAATCAGTATCATAATATGTGATTCCATTAATCTTTATATATGCTGTTTTATTATCCTGTTCATTTTTTTCTTCTTCCTGCTTTGAAAAAAGATTGCACCCAGAAAGCACAGCAAAGATTAATACTAAAACAACTAAATTTAAGCTTCTCATTTATTCTCCTTATTTTACTTGTTTGATGTTAATATATATAATTCACCAAAAAAATCTAATATTGCCTGAAGTATATTATTACTATCAATAGATAAACTTATTTCATATTCTGAATTAAACCTGTATATAATTTTTCTATTTCCAGCACATTTTTCTATATATTCAGGGTTTAGCCTTGTTTCTTTTACAAACTGAACTTTCACTGCCCCAGATTTAGATATAGTAAGTTTTTCTGCACCAAGAAGGCAGGCATAATTTTTTATAACCATTATATATGACAGATTAATTATTTCCTGCCTTATATCACCATAACCTGCCTCTATTTCTTTGAGCAGCTCTATTCTATTATCATTATCATAAATTGCAGCAAACCGTCTATAAAAATCAAACCTAATACGTGGATTTTCTATATAATCTGCTGGAATGAAGTATGCAATATTAGAATTTATCTCCGTATCTGATATATTTGCATAATCTCCACGCATTTCCTGCACTGCTTCTTCTATCATTGCAACATATAATTCATAACCTACACGCACCACAAAACCAGACTGCTCTGCTCCTAAAATATTTCCCGCCCCTCTTAACTGCAAATCATACATTGCTATTTTAAAACCACTCCCTAAATCTGATAACTGCTGAATTATAGAAAGCCTTTTTTGTGCCACAGGGTTAATGCGGGAAAAATCATGAACTGATAAATAGCAGTAACCACGTTTATCACTTCTACCAACACGCCCTTTTAACTGGTATAATTGGGCAAGCCCAAAATGTGCTGCATTATTTATTATTATTGTATTTACATTTGGAATATTTATACCATTTTCTATAATTGTTGTTGCCACAAGTATATCTATTTCTCCACTATAAAATGAAGATAAAATATTTTCCATAGTTTTTGCGTCCATTTGCCCATGGGCATAATCTATTTTTGCAAGTGGCAGTGCCATTTTAATCTCTTGGGCTACTTCATGAATATCTGATACCTTATTATGCAAAAAGAATACCTGCCCACCACGTTCTAATTCATTTCTAATAGCTTTAATTCTTTCATCTAGCCCGTTAATAACTTTTACCACAACAGGCAGCCTGTTTTCAGGTGGTGTTTCTATTATACTCATATCCCTAATACCTGAAAGAGAAAGCTGTAATGTTCTTGGTATTGGAGTTGCTGTCATTGTAAGAGTATCTACATTTCTTTTAATGGAAGCTATTTTTTCCTTATGGCTTACTCCAAACCGTTGTTCTTCATCTATTATTAAAAGCCCCAAATCTTTAAATATTAAATCTTTTGATAATATCTTATGAGTACCGATTAATATATCAATGCTTCCTTCTTCCACTTTTTTATATATTTCTTTTACTTCACTATTTGTTTTAAAACGTGATACAAACTCTATATTAACAGGCAATCCCTTAAACCGTTCTATAAATGTTTCATAATGCTGCCTTGCTAAAATTGTGGTAGGCACTAGCACTGCCACCTGTTTAGAACATGCTGCTGCCTTACATGCTGCACGCATGGCAACTTCTGTTTTTCCAAAGCCAACATCTCCACAAATCAACCTTTCCATAGGAATACTGCTTTCCATATCCCTATATACATCATATATAGCTGAAAGCTGGTCTTCTGTTTCATTATACATAAACTTTCGTTCAAATACTTCTGTTAATACACCATCATCATTAAATGCAAAACCTTTTTTCGCTTTTCTCTCTGCATAAAGCCTAAGTAAATCTTCTGCTATATGTTTTGCACTTTCTTTTGCATGCTTTTTAAGTTTCTGCCATGCAGAACTTTTTAAGCTGTTTAGTTTTGGTTTGCTGTCCTGCAGTCCAATATATTTTTGAATCTGTCCAATAGAATGAAGTGGAACGTATAATATATCATCTCCATCATATAATATACATAAAAAATCTCCCTCAACTCCACCTATTACCATTTGTTTTATTCCTTGATATATTCCTATACCATGGTTTACATGCACTACATAATCGCCTTCTTCTAAATCTGAAAGTTTTGTATTAAATGCATCTTTCTTTTTAGGTTTTGGTTTTCGTTTTATAAAACCAAAAATATCCATATCTGATATTAAGGCAAGCTTATCCTTTTTACTTATAAACCCACCTGTTATTTGCTTTTTATAAATATATACATCTACTTTTTCTGCTTCATCTATATGGCTAATCTCTTTTGGGAAAATATCATAATCCCTTAAAAAATCTTTAAATATTCCTGCAAATTTTTCACTTTCAACACAGTATACTATTTTTATTTTTTCTTTTAACAGGCTTAAGATTACTTGTGCAGCATTTGTCATAGACTGGTATAAATTTTTCTTTTCAAAGGCAAAACGAGTATTTGTACTTGAATATTCCAGCCCCTGGCTTGATACGCTGTCAGTTATTTCTGATATTATGTAAATATCATTTTTACTTATATATTCTACTGCCTTATAAGCTTCTATAAAATTTAAAAGCTGTTTTTCATTTTCAGCAGATGATTTTATTATCTCATAATACCCATAAATACTTTCCTGCATACTGCTCATCAAACATGCAGTGCTGTATTTATCAAAATATTCAAATATATTTGACTGCTCTATATTTAAAAATGGTGCAAGCCAGTGATAGCCTGCAAACTTACCATAAGTTTCTGCCTTTTCTTTTAAGCTTTCATCAACCTTTTCTTGAAATTCACTGGTGGAAATAAGTAAATCTGTTACTGGAAGTAAATCTATTTTTTCATATGATTTTATTCTGCTTTGTGTTTCTTTATTATACTCATATATATTTTCTACTTCATCATCAAAATATTCTATTCTTATTGGGTTTTCATTATTAATAGGGTAAATATCTGCCAAATCACCTCGAAAAGTATATTCACCAGCGTCTGTTACATATTCCACATGGATATAGCCTAATTTATCCAGTGATTCTTCCAGCTTTTCTCGTCCATAAATACTGCCTTTTTCAATCTTTATAATACTATTTAAAAACTCATTCTTTGAAGGTATCTTTTTTAAAACCCCATAAGGAGCTATTAATAAGATAAAATCATTTTTTTTAGTGATATTATATAGAGTTTGGCTTCTTTTTGCCATTATATCATTAAGTGGCCTTGCCTCTTCAAAAGGATTTTGGCTGTATGAAGGAAACTGATATACATCTATACTGCTTAATAATGACATTTCATTATATACTGATTCCATAACGGATTTATTTTCGGGAAGTAAAACTATTAAAGGAACACCTGCTTTTTTCTTACTTATTGCATAAAATGCCGCAGATGCTCCCCACGCATTATGGTATTCTTCAAATACTCCCATTTTTATCCTGAATATTTACCAAACATTTTTTCATCAACAAGACCACAAATAATATGTGCTGCTAATATATGAAGCTCTTGAATACGTGCTGTCCTTTTATGTTTTACTATTAAAAGATGGTCACAAAGACCAACCATTTTACCACCATCTCTACCTGCAAAACCTATTGTAACAGCTTCCTCTCTTAACGCTCTTTTTAAGCCTCTAATAACATTTTCAGAATTGCCGCTTGTGGAAATTCCCCATACTACATCGCCTTCATTGACTAATGCTGCCACCTGCTTTTCAAATACTTCATCGTAAGAATAATCATTACCAATAGCTGTAATTGCTGAAGTGTTGCCTGTCAATGTTATGGCTGGTAAAGTAGGGCGTTCCATTTCAAACCTGCCTACAAATTCTGCTGCAATGTGTAATGCATCTGATGCTGAACCACCATTGCCCATTAAAATTACTTTATTGCCTCGCTTAAAACATTCTACTATCTCTAATGCTATTTTTTCTATTATCTCAACATTATCAAGTGCAAATTCTTTATGCGCATTAATAGATTCTTCTAATATATCTTTTATATACTCTTTCATATAAGCTCCTTATACCAACTAAAATAATAAATATTTTATAAAATAGCAAGGATAATAAAAAAGCCTTATATATTTTCTATATAAGGCATGAATTTCTTAACCATATTAAAAGAAATAAAACTATATTTCTTCATATAAAAATATAGAATTATTTATTTACAGGGCAGGCACCACCTGCACAGCATGAACCAGTAGCACATGCTGGAGCAGCATTTTTATCAGTATTATAAAAACCACTGCCTGTTAAATGATAACTTGTAACTGATACTTTTCGCTCTGCCTGTCCTTTACAGCTTGGACATTCTGTTATCCTTTCATCATTATTAATACTTTGCATTTTTTCAAACTCATTACCACAAGAGCTGCATTTGTATTCATAAATTGGCATAATATTCCCTCAAAACTATTTAATATCATGAAATATATTATTTATTTTAATTTATGCAAGTATAAATTTTACTGACCTGCTAAATCTTCACACACAATATATACAGGGTGTCCAATAAATGTAATAGAGCCTAATCCATAACCAATATTGCCATCTACTGCCCCAAGGTTTGCAACACCCTGATACTGCGTATTCATATAAAATTTACTGCCAATAATAGCATTGTAACCTTCTTTTTCTGCTATACTTTGTGCATCGTTAATTAAATCACCCTGATATGAGTGGATTATTTTACTAAAGTTTTTATTATTATTAAATTCTTCACGTTCTGGTGCTCTAAACTCTGTAGTAGAACGGATTACTGATGGACGTATTTTTATTATTTCACAGCCTGTTACAGGATATGTATCTAAAAAAAATACTCCTAAAAACTCTTTATTCTTACTATTATTATTTATACTTTTCTTTACTGATTCATCGCTTTGTGCTGCTGCACTAAATACTAATAAAAAACAAAGTGAAAATGCTAAAAATATTCTTTTCATAAACTGCCCCTTCTATCATTTTTTATATGATGTTTCTCTTTTCTCGTTTATTATTTTCCAAATATTATCTTCTTTTATAAAAAACGCTTTTGCATAATATGTTATTATATTACCATCTTCTATATTTTCAACATTTTCCGTAAATAATATTTCTGCCCATTCATTATTATATAAAACTTTATAAATTTCAACATTAACAGGTAAAAAAATATCTATTAATTTAAAAAAATGTTCCCTATAAACTTCTACACTTGGAAAAAACTGCCTAAATTCACTGTCAATACTATAAATATCGTATATTTTTTCATAATCTTTATTTTTAAAGTGGCTTATTCTATCTTTTATTATATTTTCTATATTATTCATCTAAACTTCCTAATCCTTCTTTAAAAAAATAATAGCTTATTTTTACAAGCATATTATCAAAACTTTTTCTATTTATAGCTGATACATATACCGCATTATAATACTCTTTTTCTACTTCTTCAAGCTGTTCACTGCTTATTTTATCTATTTTATTAAATACAATAAGTCTTTCTTTTTCTAATAAATTCATTTCTTCCAGCACTTTTTCCACTGATTTTATGTGCTTTCTAAAATGTTTATCACTAATATCTACAACGTGTAAAAACATATCAGCATTATGAAGTTCTTCCAATGTAGATTTAAATGCACCAGCTAAATTTGCAGGTAAATCTCTTATAAAACCTACTGTATCTGTAATTATTACATCTTTTTCTTTTGGAAAACGTATTCTCTTACTTGATGTATCAAGCGTTGCAAAAAGCAGGTTGTCTGCATATACTTCTGATTTTGTTAAGCTATTAAGTAATGTTGATTTTCCTGCATTTGTATAACCTATAATAGATACTACTGGCAGTGAATTTTTCTCTCTCTTTGCCCTTTGTATATCTCTTGCCTGCTCTGCTTTTTTTAATTTTTCATTTAAAAATGCTATTCGTTCTGTTATTCTTCGTTTATCAATTTCAAGTTTAGTTTCTCCCGGTCCTCTTCCTCCAATACCACCTGTCAGACGTGACAAGCTGTCATCTTTTACATTTAAACGTGGAAGAATATATTTCAACTGGGCAAGCTCCACACGTATTTTTCCTTCATTACTTACTGCCCTGCGTGCAAATATATCTAAAATAAGCTGAGTTCTATCTAATATTTTTAACTCTGTAAATTCTGATACTGCTCGTGACTGCGATGGTGATAAGCTGTTATCATAAACAATATATTCAGCACCTGATAATAATGCCTTAATTACTGCCTCCCTTAATTTTCCAGGTCCTACTACGTATTTTGGGTGAATTTCTTTTTTTATCTGTGGCATTCTTGCAATTATAAATAACCCTGCACTTCGTGCTAATTCTTCTAATTCATCAAGGTATATTTCACTTTCTTCTTTTGATTTAAACACACCTGTAACTACTGCATAATTACCATCTTTAATAGTATGCAGGCTTTCTGTTTTTCTCTCTATTTCATCATCAAGAGCCTCAATAAATAATGGATAATCTATCTTTTGGTTATATGGGTCATTATCTTCTAAACTTCCAAACTGAGTTTCTGATATATTTATATCTGGTGGTAATATGTAGGAAGTATCAAGTGATTTTGGCAACCCTTTATTATCCATAGCGCATGCTGTTACACTATCAAGCCTTAATAGTGCTAAATCTGCCAAATCGTCATGGTCAAGCCCATCGCCTTTTGGGTGGGTATGTATTAATCTTAACCCTCTTAACCTGCCTGGTGCTAATTTAAATCTTGATAAAACTGGAATTGTAATATCTTCTGCTGTTCCTGAAAGAACATATTCTATTTTTCCTGCCCTGTCTATTAATAAACCAAGCTGCCTGCCTGTTTCATAGGAATAAAAACAAAGCTGTTTTAATATATCTATGGATATTAATTCTCTGCCATGATTTTTCTTATGCAGGAATTTTTCCATCTGTTTAATTGTCTTTTGGGATATGCCCTCTAAATTACCGTATAATATATGCCGTTCCTTGTTGTTTTTTTATGCTTATACAATGATATCTTTATTTTTTCAATACTTATTATTTAATTGACTTATCTCTATTCTTTATTTATAAATTTTTTATGGATTTAATATATAAAGAAATATATAAAGATAACAACTATCTTATAATCTATAAAGAACATGGTATATATGTTATTAATGACAGACAAATGCAGCATACTCCGTTAATTGATATTCTTCGAAAAGAATATGGCAGCCAAATATATGTATGCCACAGACTTGATGCTGGCACTTCAGGGCTTATGATTTTTGCTCGTAATAAAAATGCTCATACATATATATCAAAACTTTTTGAAGAAAATAAGGTGCAAAAATATTATCTTGCTGTTGCTTCTGCTGCCATATATAACCAAACAGTTATGCTTCCTATTGCTAAAAAAAACCATGGTAAGTATAGTATTAATTTTAAAAGTGGTAAAAAAGCCATTACTTCATTTTATAATATTTCTTCAAATAGTAATGCATCATTAATTCTTGCAAAACTTTATACTGGAAGAACTCATCAAATTAGAATTCATCTTAAAGCTTTAAAAGCTCCACTTTATTATGACTTTTTATATAATAAAAAAATTGATGATAAAAGGCTTTCTTTAGAATGTATCTATTTAAGTTTTTATGATAAATTTACTAATAAAAGCTTCTCATTTACAGGAAAAATTTCTTTTTTTATGGATAATTTAATTAAAACTCTTGAATTATCCCATAAATTTGTGTATCAATATCTCTATGAAAATAAAGAAGTATTATAACAATATTTTAGTTTTTAATCCTGCATTTTTAGGGGATACTGTTATTACTACCCCGCTGCTTAAAGCTTTAAAGGCATTATTCCCTAATGCTCAAATATCTTTTTGTGTTCGTCCAGAACATGCTAAATTATTTTATAATCTCCCTTTTATTGATAATGTTATTTTATTTGATAAAAGAAATACTCAAAAAGGTTTTTCAGGTATTTTAAAATTCGCCAATGAATTATCTAATTTTAAATTTGATTTGATAATTAACCTGCACTTATCACTGCGTTCTACTACTTTGCTTTCACTTATTAAAGATACATATCTTATTGGCTATTCTACTGCTGTTTTAAGCTATTTATTTAATAAGCGTATTGAAAAAAAGCAGGAACTTTGTGAAGTAGAGCGTAATTTAATGTTTTTAAGTGACTTGTGTGATGATTTTACGCTTGATGAGGCAAAAAAATTAGGTGCAGGTTTAGAAACATATGTTGATAAAACTATATATAATAATACTACTTCATATTTTTTATCTACTTCTCCTAATAAAAAAGTTGTAGGTATTGCACCAGGTAGTGTTTGGGCTACTAAAAGATACCCTACTTCAAGTTATATTAAAGTGGCAGAAATGTTATATGAAAATGGGTATGCCATAGCATTATTTGGTGGTAAAGATGATATAGAAAGCCTTGATGAATTTGCCTCATCATTTAAATACCCTTATTATGATTTTGCCTGCAAAACATCTTTAAGTGAACTTCCTGCAATTATAAAATCGGTTGATTTATTACTTGTAAATGATAGCGGGCTTATGCATATTGCCTGTTCTGTTCAAACACCTTGTGTTGCTGTATTTGGACCTACTACAAAACAGCTTGGTTTTTTTCCATATGATGAAAAAAGTATTGTTGTGGAAAATAATAATATATCATGCAGACCTTGTGGTAAACATGGTGGTGATAAATGTCCTAAAAAGCATTTTCAATGTATGCTGGATATTGAACCTATTCAGATATTTAATGCTGCACTTTCTATATTACATAAGGATTAAATAATGGCTGATATATTAATAATCCGATTTAGTTCTTTAGGTGATATAGTTTTAACAACAGGTGTTATAAAATACGTTTCTGAAAATTCAAAAGAAAAACTTAATATTGATTTTCTTACTTCATCTCATTTTGCAGGTATTTTGCAAGACTTTCCTTATATTCGTAATGTATATTGTATTAATAAAGGCGATTCATTAATAAAACTAAATGAAGTAATATCCACTATGCCTAACTATGATTATATTTTTGATTTACATGATAATATTCGCTCTTTATTTACCCGCATTATTTCTAATTCTAATAATTTTGTTTATAATAAAAATGCTGTTGCAAGAAGATTATTCGTTAAATTTAGATTATGTAAATCATATTTAAAAGAACATACTGTTATAAAATATTTTAAGCCTTTTATGAAATCATTTAATTTACAAATGCCAGCTCTTGAGCAGTTAAGACCATATTTTCCTGCACAGTCTGTTGTAAAAAATAATAAACTTAAGCATATTGTAGTCCACCCATTTGCTTCAAAATATACTAAACAATGGCCATTCTTTTCAGAACTTGCTTCTGCGCTTATTGATGATGGCGTATTAGTTACTGTAATTGGTGATGGAGCTATTGATTTACAAGATAATGTTGTTAATAAAACTGGTAAAATTTCTCTTTCTGCATTAAAAGAATATATTTCTTCAGCCGATGTTTTTATTACTACTGATTCTGGTCCTCTTCATATTGGTGTTGCCTTAAATGTTCCTACAATTGCTATATTTGGTTCAACTACAAAAGAGTTAGGATTTTATCCTAGCTTTAATAATGTAAAAGTTATTGAGTATATTGGTTTAAAATGCAGACCATGCCATATACATGGACTTAATAAATGCCCAAAAAAACATTTTAAATGTATGATGGATATTGGTGTAGAAGAAATAAGACACCATATAAACAGTTTTTTGTATGCTGGTAATAAAGGTAATTAGATGTATAGATTTTTAATTATTATTTTATTTATTTTTTATTTTGCTTCATTTTCTTTTTCTCAAAGTGCTTTTGAATATAAATTTATTAATAACTATAAAGCAGTTGATTCTCAAATGGCTGTTGATTATATTTATAGAGTAATAAATCCTAAATTTCCCAGCAATACTCATTTAAAAACTGAAACTATTAAACTTGATAGAGAAAATATTATATTGATTAGCCTTTATTATGCAGAATATGACGGTGCTACTCGTGGCGAAAGTAAGTATTTTATATCATTTTGGAAACAGCACCAAGGATATATTGAATGTGTAGGTTCAAATATTTTAAATATTTATGATCCACAGGTGAATATTGCTAATAATATTATTACTGTTAAAGGTAAAAGACGTTATGAACCATTAGCAACATATTATTACTCTTTTATTTATAAGAATAATGTTTTCCTTTATAATAATATTTTTAGTGTATATATAGATGCTGATAATGAAACTATTTCTAAATATCACTATTCATCAGATAATAAATCGATTAAAATGGAATCCATTTTTGCTGATAAATTAATTAAAAAATAATTTTATATAACTGATTTCCTGCTGTAATCTGTTATATCTGTTTTTATCATATCCAGCAGTTTATATACTTCTATTTTTTTATCAATTACCGCTTTTAATTCGTTATCTGTCATACCTGTAAGCTGTAATATTTTCACTTTTCCATTTACAGTATCCACTGTCCCTGCTTTATGTGCAGTAATCACAAAGCCTGTTAATGCAGATTTACGCTCGGCATCTATTCCTTGCGTCTGACCAGTATAAATATACTGGTTTTCTTTAAAAACTTTCCCGCTTTCAAATACATAACCTGCTAAATAATTAAATATACTACATATATTATTACATTCTTTACTTATATTATCTTCATTCATATCTTTAATGTTTAGTTTTACAGCAAGCTCAAACCCATATCCACTGTATTCGCCGTTTTCTATTTTTTTTTCTGCTACATCAGAAAAACCTAATGTTACAAATTCAATTATCTCCTTTGTTTTATATAACACAACACTATCAAGCAGAAAATCTCCACCAAATTCAGCACTGATTAATGGTCTGTAATACTCTGGCTCTATGTGTTTATATTCTTTTTGAAAAAAACTAAGAACTGCACCTGTATTTTGCTCATATAAATTATTTTCTTTCATATTTTTCTCCAGCTTTTAATGCCGTTTTATTTACTGATATTTTAGTTTATATAACAAAAAAGAGCATAAGCTCACATAATATTTATTTTGAATTTTTTCTTATTGTAAGCATTCTTCCTGCATATATATTATTGCCTGCAATTTTATTTGTTTTCTTTATGCTTGCCACTGAAGTATTAAATTTCTTTGCAATAGACCATAAAGAATCACCACTGCGAACTCTATATTTTACAGCAACCTGCCTTGATTTTTTCTTTGATGCATAGCGAACATTACTATATCCATCTTTTGTAACCATTATATACTGTCCAGGATATATTCTGCTTGGTCGTATATTTGGGTTTAATTTTTGTAAGTCTTTTAATCTCATATTATGGTTGTGAGCAATGCCTATAAAAGTATCACCTTTTCTTACCTTATAGTATTTAGGATCAATTTTTCCTAAAACTTGTGCAAAAGCATTATCAATTTTTGCATTTGTCATATTTGGTATCGGTATAAATACTTTTCTCGATGTAAGTAGTGTTTCTCTATGTATGCCATTTACTCTTAAAATATCTTCTTTCTTTACATCATATTTTTTTGCTATGGCTGCTATTTCTTCACCGCGTTTTCCTTCATGAATTTTATATCCTATTCTTTCTTCTTTGCTGGCCGCTGCAATTATTGCCTGAGCCTGCTTATCTTTTTTATAAGGAACTCTTATTGTATATTCAGCTGGCGGCGTTAATGGAAGTTTTAATGCTGGGTTTAAATCTCTCATCACTTCATAACTTACTTCTAACTTGTCTGCCAGCCAGTATATATTTGTATTTGCAGGTGCTTTTATAGATGAAAAAAGCATAGGCATATCTGTAGGTGGTGTAAACCCATATTTTAAATAGTTTTTGTATATTATTAACTGGGCTAAATATTTAGGAACATAGTCCCTTGTTTCCATTTTTAATGTGTTCCTGCTTGATATTTTAAAGAAATCATTTGTATCATGTTTTTTTATTGCCCTTGCCATACGTGTAGGACCTGCATTATATGCTGCAAGTGCCAAATACCAGTCACCAAATCGTTCATATAATGCTTTTAAATACTTTGCTGCTGCTCTAGTTGCTTTTTCAAAATCCCTGCGTTCATCTACCCAGAAATTTTGCTCCATTCCATACATTTTACCTGTGCCCTGCATGAACTGCCACATACCAGTTGCTCCAGCATGGCTTACTGCATGAGTATTGTAACCACTTTCTGTAAAAGCAAGCACAACTAAATCACTTGGCAAACCTTCCTGTAAAAATATATCACGAACAAGATACATATATTTGTTGGACCTGTTAAGCCAGCTTTGTGTAGTTGAAGGAACTCGCTCTGTAAAATATTGAATATAAGCATTTACTCTGCCTGTCATGGCCATTGGCACATTAAACTCTTTAAATTCCTTATAATATGTTTCACCACTATCTACATTTTCTGCCTGGTATGATGAATAAATAGTCAAATCAGGAAGTGGTAGAATATGCTCGTCAATTGCTGTAAAAATCTCATAATATTCTCCTTTTTCCTTACTTACTCTACCTGCCTCTCTTAATGTTTCCTTAGCCTGCTGGTTTCCTGTTCCTGCACAACTTGTTATCAGTAATGCTGCTATTAATGCTAAACTTAACTTACCTTTTTTCATTTATTTTCCACCACCTATGGAAGTAATTCTTCCCCTTCGTATTCCTTTGGTTTATATCTTGCTTTTTCTATTAATTTATTTCCATTTGAATATAATAATACAGCAGGTCTTACAGCATAACCGTCAACTACCTTTTCTATACCTGTTATATATTTTCCATCTTTATTTTTATTAACCATTTTATTTATATATGTTATAATATCATAACCTAAAGCACCCTTACCACTTAAAGGCATTCTATAAAACCCTTTAAAATCTTCTGCAACACGTTTGTATTCTGGGTTTTCAACTAAATATGATGATGTTAATATATAAGTTCCTCTAAAGTAACTTTTTTGGTCATCAGATATTTCATATTCAGGTATAAAAGCCGTCATTATTAACACATCTTGTCTTGATGGATTTACCTGATAGTATTTTGCAATCGGAAGCACATCAAGTATTTCTTTCTCATCTGCAATAATTATAATCACATAGGAACCTTTACTGCTATTTTGTAATACATTTCGCATTTCTTCCTGATGGTTCTTTATATCAATAATAAATGCTTTTTTACCATTGCTTTGAAAACTATCAGCAATTATCTTGCCATGTGCTTTATAGTTTTCTGAAGTTACTACTACTGCCATATTTTTATTTGTTACAATATTAAGCCCTGTAGCCACTTCGCTAAGCTGTAAATAGTCAACTCCTAGGTTAGATTTTATACCACCTATAAATAAGTCGTAATTATTTAACCTAAGTAACATATCTGTTTTACTTTTTTCATCTGCTGCAAAATCTGACACTGGTTCAAGCTGGTAATTATTATTATATTTACCCATACCATAAATAATACCTGATGCAACATCATCAAATATATCTCCACCTGCTATTTTTATTTTAGCATCTGGTTCTATATCTATATTTTTTAAATCTTCACTTTTTGTATCTTTCCCATCAATATTATCTACTGCTCCACCAATTCCTAAAGCTTTTAAATAGTCTTCATATGACATATCATCTGTTACAATAGGTAAATCTTGGTTTTTAATTTCTTTTGCTGCTATTTCTTGAAATTTCTTTTTGCCGTTTACTGCTACATCTATACATGAATTTATTTCACTATCACCAATAACAAGCACTCCATATTGGTTACAATATATTTGCATAACTCTCATATATACAGGTGTTCTTCTCATCTCTTTTACTTGATTACTTAAATTTATGGCTGCACCTTTTTCTCCCTCTCTTAATAGAGATTCCATTTTCCAAAGCTTACCAAATATACTCATCTCTTCATTTAAGTTTTTTGAGTTATAACTTTTATCTATTAATAATCTTCCGTAATTTTCATCACCGTAATATAAGTAATATGAACCTAATAATAATGTAGCCGAGTCTGCTACAAATAAATCTGGATTAACTGTAAGCTCCCTTAATTTTACAATATCTTGATTTTGAAGCTGCCTTGCTGCATAATATTCTGGATAAAATGCTTTACCAGACTTACCGCCTAATCCACAACCTGATAAAATTAATAGTAAACTAATGGTTAATAATACAGTAAGTGCGTGTAATGGGTTCTTCAATCCTAATATTTGTAACATTTAGACCTCTCTTTTGCAATATGGGTTTTGCTTCTTCAAGCTCACTTTGCAATTTTTCACCCTTATACATTATCCATTTTGTATTAGAGTGTGATATATTTTTTGTATTTTTAAGCAGCTCTTTTACAGTGGAAACTCCTCTTGCTGTTATTATATCATATTTTCTATCTTTTATATTTTCAACTCTTGTATTTAACACTACTATATTTTTTAATTCAAGTTCTTTTACTGCCTGCTCTAGAAATTTACATTTCTTACCAATACTTTCTATTAATGTTATAGAAATATCAGGATAGTATATTCCAAGCACTATACCGGGAAAACCACCACCACTGCCTATATCTGCTAAAGTTCCTTCCGGTTTTCCATACTGTTGAAAATAATATATGCTGTCATAATAATGTTTTAAATAAAACTCATCTCGCTCTTTTATTGCTGTAAGGTTTATTTGGCAGTTTATATGCATATTATAAAAATATGCAAGTTTTTTTTGTATTTTTTCATCAGTTTTTAATATTTTATCCATTATTTTTATACTCTTTATTAATTGCTATCTCTAAAACTGAACATGCTGAATAGCTCATTCCAGGTATTCTTAATGCCTGCCCTATAGTTTTTGGCTTTATTTTACTAAGCTTTTCCACATACTCTCGTCTTAATCCTGATATTTTTGTATAGTCAATATTATCGGGTATTTTTTTATTCTCTAAAGATTGATATTTTTTTATATCCTCTTCCTGCAAGCTTATATATCCTTCATATTTTATTATTGTTTCCACCTGCTTTGCACTTCTACCTGTAAGTGATGTCAGCCCCATATCCAAAATCATATTAATATTTGTTTCTGGCCGCTTTAAAAATTCATAGCATGATATACCACGTTCTAAATTTATACTATATTTTTCCAGCTTTTCTCTATTATCTTTTAACCTTATTGTTTCGTTCTTAAATTTTTCAACTTCTTTATATACTTCTTCCTTTTCTTTTAAAAACCTTTCATATCTTGTTTTTGATATTAATCCAAATTTATATCCATAATCTATTAATCTATATTCTGCATTATCTTCCCTTAGATGAAGCCTGTATTCTCCACGGGAAGTAAACATTCTATATGGCTCATCTACTCCCTTAGTAATTAAATCATCAGTTAATACTCCAATGTAGCTTTCATTTCTTCCCAATATAAAATGTTCTTTATTATCAATACTTAAGACTGCATTTATACCAGCCATAAGCCCTTGACATGCTGCTTCTTCATATCCACTTGTTCCATTTATTTGACCTGCAAAGTATAGCCCTTTAATTATTTTTGTTTCATATGTTCCATAAAGAATAGTTGGTTGATACGCCTCATACTCTATTGCATATGCTGGACGTATAAACTCACATTTTTCTAACCCCTTAATTGTCCTGTATGCTTTAAGCTGTGCATCTACTGGTAAAGATGTTGAAAAACCGTTTGGATATACTTCTATACTGTCATACCCTTCACGTTCTAATATAATTTGATGCCTTTGGCGTTCTGGAAATTTTGCTATTTTATCTTCCATACTTGGGCAGTATCTTGGACCTATTCCCTTATCCTGTGAATTATAATATATACTTCTATGTATATTTTCACTAACTATTTTATGGGTTTCTTCATTTGTATATGTTGCATAACATTTTATCTGTGGCAGTGGAAATTCTGTATTTTCAAATGAGAAAGGTATTTTTTCTCCCTGCATTTCATAAACTTCTAGTTTTGAATAATCTATTGTTCTGTAATCTATCCTTGCTGGAGTGCCTGTTTTTAACCTAACAGGTTCAAACCCTATTTCCTGTATTGATTTTGCAAGTGCAATTGATGGCATCTCATATGTCCTTCCTGCCCTATATGATGTTTCCCCAATAAATACTTTTCCATTTAAAAATGTCCCTGTTGATACTATAATCTTCCTGCAGGAAAATATTTCCCCCCATATATTCTCTACTGCCTTAACTTCATTATTTTCAGTTATTATTTTACTTACTTCACCCTGTTTTACATCTAAGTTATCTTGGCTGATAAGTGTATCTATCATTCTTTTTATATATCTTTTTTTATCTGCCTGCCCTCGTGAGCTTTGAGCTGCTGCTCCTTTTTTACTATTTAGCATTTGGAACTGGATACATGATGCATCAATATTTTTAGCCATTTCTCCACCTAATGCATCAATATCTTTAACTAAATTACCTTTTGCAAGCCCACCAATCGCTGGGTTACAGCTCATTTGTGCAATACTATCTATTGTAGAAGTTAAAAGCAGTGTTTTTGCACCCATTCGTGAAGACGCAAGTGCTGCTTCACAGCCTGCATGTCCACCACCAATAACTATTACATCATATCTGTTTAATATAATATTCATTTTCTCTTTTTATTATCTTTATCTGTATAAGTTTATTTTTGTAGTGATATAATTACTACTTTTATTTTATTTATTTATATAAATTTTTATTATATATCAAGCAATATTTAATAAAGTACTAATTTTTATATAATATTTCTTATTTTTTCTTTATACTTATTTATATTGCTTGTTAATTCTTTTATTTTTATAGATTACTTATTTATGATAATATTATATTTTATAATATCTTTTATATATTGCTTACACTTGATATATTCTTAATAATATACTTGTTATTATCGCTACAATTACAGCCATTATAAAACTATTTCTTTGGCTTTTTCCTCGCCATATATATGTAAAATTAAATAATACCATTATTAATATTACAAGATATATATGTTTATACCCTGTATCCATCATACTTCTAATGGCAGCTGCTAACACACCTGTTATGGTAACAAGTGAAAGTATAAAAAACATAATTATTTTAATTGCTTTAAACTTATTCATAAATTTCTTCTATATCTCATTAATATGTAGGCCATAATAATGCTACAACTAATATAAACAATATAAGTAATATATTTTGTATATTACTTAAAATATATGCGATGATGCCACATACTATTCCTTCTATTTCTACTGATTTTATCTTTTCATCTTTATTTTCTGTTTTATTAGTTTCTTTATATGTAATTTTATGTATCAATGCTTCTATTAACAATATTAATAGAAGTATCATTATATTACTTATATAACCTATAATAGGAATTAGTATTATTATTAATACAGTTATTACTACATTAACTATTCCAATATATAATAAAAATCTGTAATAATTCTCTTTTATTTTTTTATTATTTTTATATATTCTTATTGCTACAATTATTAGAAATAATCCTATACTTGTTATTATATTAATCTCATCTGCAAGTGATTTATTAGTAACATCATTTATCTCATCTTTAAATGCATATGCAATTGGCATTAAATATACAGTATATGGTAAATACCTGTTTATTATATTTTCTTTTTTATTCATAGCTCCCTCTTTTTTTCTATATCTTTTTATTGTTCTATTTTATTTGTTTTCTACATACTCCATATTTTTTTAATCTTCTAATATTTTTACAAACAATAATCCATTGTAATAATCATATATCATACCCCATTATTGCTTATACTATTACTTTTTATTGTAACTTTTTATTTAAATCTTTTTCAACTATTATTTCATGGTTTATATTTCTATTTTTTTCATCTATAACTTATATTCTATATAATATAATCATAGTGGAAGGAAATTGTGCTATATTTATTTAATATAAAAATGTAATTGCCACTTATATTACTACTTACAATATAGCTTTATTATAATTTTTTTATATTTTTATATTTATGTTTAACAATATGCTAACCCATATTATTTATAAAAATACTACAACTATTTTTCATTAATAGCATCTATATTTTTGTAATATTTTATAGTTTATATTTACATTCATAAGCATTAAAAATATTATATTTATTTCTTTATTCCATATTTTCCTAAATTGTTTCACGTGAAACATTTTTAAACAATCCAACATACATTTTATTAAAAACAGCACTCAAACCAATACTTGTACATAAATTATAATTTAAAAACATTATTTGCTTTTATTATATTTATATATTTCCACTGCTAAAACTGAGATAGCTGTTTTTGTAAGCCCTGGTATCCTTAATGCCTGCCCTAATGTTTTTGGTTTTATTTCTTTTAACTTTTCTGAATACTCATGCCTTAATCCAGAAATATTATCAAAAGAAAAGCCAGCAGGTATCACAACATCTTCAATATCATCTTCTTCTTTCATGCTTGATATATACCCAGAATACTTAACTTTAATTTCAACCTGCCTTGCCTGCCTGCCAGATAAACCACCACCTATAAAAGTTAAAATATCTTCATAATTAAGCTGTGGTCGTTTTAGCAATTCTTCAGCTTTAAATGACTGACTAATCTCTACATCATACTCTTTTAACCTGTTATCTATTTCATCAGATTTTTTTATAAGAGTATTTTTTAATCTTTCAATTTCTTTATTTATTTCTTCTTGTTCTTTTTTAAACCTTTCATATCTTGTTTTTGATATTAAACCAAATTTATAACCATACTCAATTAGTCTTTCTTCTGCATTATCTTCTCTTGTTAAAAGCCTATATTCACTACGAGAAGTAAACATTCTATAAGGTTCTGTAACACCTTTTAACACTAAATCGTCAGTTAAAACACCAATATAACTTTCATTTCTACCTAATATAAAAGGCTCTTTTTTATCAAGAGATAATACTGCATTAACTCCAGCCATAAATCCTTGTGCTGCTGCCTCTTCGTATCCACTAGTTCCGTTAACCTGCCCAGCAAAATAAAGACCTTTTACAATCTTACTTTCATAACTGTGATATAGGTTTGTTGGTTGAAACGCATCATACTGAATAGCATATGCTGGGCGAATAAATTTTGCATTTTCCATTCCTTTAACTGTTCTATATGCTTTAATTTGAGCTTCAACCGGTATGGAGCATGAAAACCCATTAACATGCACTTCTTTAGTATTTAAACCTTCTGGCTCAATTACAAGCTTATGTCCTGTTTTTTCAGGAAATTTTAAAACCTTATCTTCCATACTTGGACAGTATCTTGGACCATTACTTTCCCTTACACCATTATAAAACATACTTTCTTCAGCAGCTTTACGTATTACTTCATGAGTTACTTCATTAGTATAAGTTCCATAACACTCAATTTGTGGTAACGTTATCTCCTTAGTTTCTGTAGAAAAAGGAATAATAACATCATCACTTTTATATATCTCTAAACCATCAAAATTAAGACTATCTATATGCAGCCTTGCTGGAGTATCTGTTTTTAACCTAATAGGGTTAAACCCTATTTTTTTAAGTGATGCAGAAAGAGAGGTCGATGAAGGCTCATACATTCTACCAGCACTCATCACATTATCTCCAATAAATATTTCACCACCAATAAATGTTCCACCACATATTACAATTTTTTTGCATCTAAATTTTTGCCCACATTCAGTGGTTACACCATTCACTTCATTATTGTCTACCAATATATCCTTTACTATACCCTGTTTTACAGAAAGAGACTCTGTATTAAATATTATACTCTGAAATCGTTCTTTATACAAATATTTATCTGCCTGAGCTCTTGAACACCATACAGCAGGACCTTTTCTTTTATTAAGCACTCTAAACTGAATACCAGTGGCATCAATATTTTTACCCATTTCACCACCTAATGCGTCCATATCTTTAACTAAATTACCTTTACCTATTCCACCAATAGCAGGGTTGCATGGCATTAATGCAATATTATCTACAGATATTGTAAGCAGTAAAGTATCTGCCCCCATTCTAGCAGCTGCTAAAGATGCTTCACATCCTGCATGGCCACCACCTATAACTATAACATCATAAATCTTTTCAAAACTCATAAAATACCTTTTAAAAAAAATTTATTTATCATAAATAAATAATCTATTTTTGTAAAGAAATTTATAAAAGTATAAAAATAAAAAAGGATATTATAAAGCATTATAATAAATAAAATCTGTTCTCTGCAACCGTAAATAAAGGAAAAATTAAAAATGTTTCACGTGAAACAATTTATAAAGACAATTAAAAAAAAACAGTAGAATTATCCATATATTCTACACCACCAGTTTTACTTGTAGACCAACCTTTAAAAACAAAACCAACAGGATTATACCCATTAAGCAAGAAATATTAAAAAAATAATATACAAATGATAACAAAAATAATATAATGGTACGAAAAGATAAGGAAAGAAAATGGAAAGAAATATAACAATTAACAGATTAATGGGACCAGATTGCACAATTATTTTAAATGAATTATTAGAGGGATATGAGAATAATGACGAAATAAGGATACTTGATTTAGGTTGTGGTAAAGGCTTAACATCAATATATTTAGCAGAAAAATATAAAAATGCAGTAATATTTGCAGCAGATTTATGGGTGGAAGCAACAGATAACTATAAATTTTTCAAAGAGCAAGGTTATGAAAATAGGATAATTCCACTTAATACATCAGCAGAAAATCTACCATTTGCATATCATTATTTTGATATGATAGTAAGTGTTGATGCATACCATTATTTTGGAACAGATAAATTATTTTTTAAAGAAAAAATAAAACCTTATATAAAAGAAAATGGTCTAATATTTATATCTGTTCCCGGAGTGAAAAAAGACTATGATAATGTGCCTGAAGATTTATCAAAAAAAATAAGTGAAGATGATTTTAAACATTTTAAAAGTATAGATTATTGGAATAATATCTTAAAAGAAAGTATAAAAGAAATAAAAATAGAAGAAATGAAATGCTTTAATGAAGCGTGGGACAGCTGGCTTGCAACAGATAATCCATATGCAGTAGAAGATGTAGAACTTTTAAAGGCAGATGGTGGAAAATTCTTAAATCTTATTGGTATTAAAGGGAAAATTTAACTAACATCATAATTTGCCCTAGAAAGAGCTTTAGAGTATATTTATAAATAAAAATTAAAAAAATGGCTTAAAACTAAAAATATGAATTGGTATATATAAATGACTGATAATTAAGTAGAAATTTTAAGGAAAAAATATATGGATAATTTATGCATCACTTTCTGCAATAGCATCAGGCATAACAACTATATTTTTAAAAAAAGGAGTACGCACAACTAATACAAGTGTGGCTTTAGCTTTAAGAACATTAGTAGTTTTAATATTTAGTATTATAATTGTGGCAATAGTAGGCTCACAAGGTCAAATATATTTAATAAATAAAAAGACATGGTTATTTTTAATACTATCTGGGCTTTCCACTGGAGTTGGCTGGTATTACTATTATAAAGCACTGCAAAATGGCCCAACTTCAGCAGTAGCAGCTATAGATAAATTAAGTGTGCTTGTAGCAGTAGTTCTATCATACTTCATATTCAATGAGAAAATAAAAGCAAAAGAAGTTATAGGGTTGCTATTAATACTTATAGGCACAATAGGCCTTGCATTTAAGTTATAGATGAAAATTATTCATAATATGAATAGTTTTCATCATAATCTTTTATGTATTTATCTAAAAGTTTATAATAAGTATCATCATCATAAAAATTATAAAACGAACGAACAATATTCATATTCCTTAGCTTATATTTATCGCTGAGAGCATAGGAAATACATCTATTTAAAAGCTGTATTATATCGTCATTTTTTTCATAACTAATTCTAAGTATTGAAGATTCTTCTAAAATTTTATAGAATAAATCTGTAACTTCATCATTACTCAATTTATTTAAATCACTAATATTGCTTGTATAATTGTTAAATATTTCATAAAAACGCTCATCATAAGCAGGATAAGTATCATAAAAATGTATTTGAGAAGAATGAATAAACCCACGAACT
This sequence comes from uncultured Mucispirillum sp., assembly GCA_944325215.1. GTDB lineage: Bacteria > Chrysiogenota > Deferribacteres > Deferribacterales > Mucispirillaceae > Mucispirillum. The sequence continues at coordinate 28,316 of CALUZC010000011.1, forward strand.
ACCCTTCCATCATTATAAGTGCAGGTTATAAAATACCAGTCTTTAAAAACAGATTTTGAAGGTTTTAATATTTTAAACCAACTATAAAATAAATTTCTTGGAGGAAAGTTATACATTAAATGAAAATCATAAGCAATTTCATTAGGTTCCAAATAACCTACTTGATGAGTTATCTTATAATTTTCGTTATTTACATTAATTTTATGTATGATTTTACCATTAGGGCTCTCTCTAACATTAACAAATTTATCATCAGTATCAAGACTAACTTCTACAAAAAAAGAATCATAATCATAAAAATAATAAACTATATTATTATCTTCCATTGTATTAATCATTTCGGAATAATCATAATATTTAATGCCTTTTACACTATTTATATTCAAGTCTTTTACATATAATACAAAAATACTTTCACCAGCTGAACCATATTGTATAATTGCATCTTTATCTAAGACAAAATCAGCTTGGAATAAAATTTCTCCTGCTATACCATTTTGTAAATAACTTTTGGGAATAACAGTGTTTAATTTATAATTTAAAGGAACGATAAATAAATTATCTAGATTAAAATTGCCACTATCTACTTTAAATGAAGTTTTAAAAAAAGGAAAAGGTTTACCAGACTCATTATCTACCCATTTATAATTATAAAAATTAGATACTGTAAGTGTACCAGAAAGTTTTAATGGTTTATTAGGAAGAAATTTATAAGAACAATCATAATAACCTTCAGTTTCTGAACCACAAAAAGATGAATTATCTATCTTATAATAATTAGTAATATTTTTATTACCTGTTACATTAATTAGTTTTTCAGTATAGTATTTATAAGCTTCACTACTAATAGAATAAGTAAAACTAGTAAAAGGAATAAAAAGAATAAATAATAAAATAAATGATAAAACTTGTAACTTTTTCATAAAATCACCTCATATATTATAACTACTTTTCAACTTTTTTAAGTAAAGATGAATCAATATAGCCAGATATTGCTTTACTGCCATCATTTACTCCATCTGGAAAATAGATTACTTTAGTATATTTATCTGAACTATTATTATTGTAGTCCATAATATTTTCCCATACAATATCAATATCAAAATTAACAGAATATACTACACTGCCATTTTTTAGATTAGTAATTACCTTACCATTAGGAAAATCAAGTAATGCAGCAGAACCATTTTTAGATGATATATTATAATAACTAATTGAAACATTTTCATTATCACTAGATTTATAAGCTTCCTTATTATAATATGTAATATTTTTAGCACCTTTTATTTGGATATTATTTACAAACAAATTATGAGTATCAGAACTAACTATAAATATTGTATTTTGAGAAAGAGTAAGTTCTACATCATAAGAAACTTTACCTAAATATCCTTTATTTAACAAATTAGAGTAAATAGAATTATTAATATTATAATTTAGCGGATAAATATTAATATCTCTACTTAAAAAATCATTAAAACTAAAAGTCAAATTACCAGATTTTGAATCAACTAAAATTTTACCTTGTATGGTAAATGGAGTAGATGAAGTATATCTATAATTACAACTACCAATTTTTGCATCTTTAATAAACTTATTGGCATCATATATACCATAAAGATTATTAATAAATAAATCATTATCATTACTATGCATAAAAGCACTTTGTGAAAAATCAAGTTTAAAATTAGAGAAATTTTTTGATGATAAAATACTTTTTAAAGTATAATTACAAGATGAAATAAGAGTATCATCATATAATTTATCATATATGACAAAATCTTTTAAATATTTATTAATTATTTTATAATAATTATCATCACTAACATAATAATATAAACTATTAATAAAATATACATCAAAGGAAACATCATCTCTCATAATAAAATTATCACTAAGCAAAAACGATACATATCTATCTACAAGTGTTTGTAGTTTTTGATTTTTTACATAATTTAAACGCTTAATATGAACATCTTCACCTATAAAATCATATAATATATCAAATATCTCTTTATAAGATAGAGTATTAATATTTTCAATATTATTAACCCATTCAAGAATACTAGAATAATCAGCATCATGATTTATCTCTGATGAATAGATATAACCAAATACTGGTTTTGTACTGTTTTTAGGAAAATATGTTACAAAAAACCAGTTATTAGATATAGGTTTTGAAAAACCTAATATTTTATAATAATTATATAAATATCTAGATGGTGGATAACCTTCTCCAAGCCTGTAACCATCTATACCTGGTTCTTTATATCCTTCATAAAAATAAACTTTATCACCAGATGAATCATTATGATTGATTTGGTAAACAATTTTACCATTAGGTTTATCTCTTAAATTTGTATAACTATCTTTTGCAGTAAGTTCATATGTTTCTATAACATCTGAAAAAGCATAACTTTCTATATCAGTTTTATCATAATACTTAATGTTTTTTACACTATTAATATTTAAGTCTTTTACATATATTGATACTATATCTCCTACTGATGACTTTCCCATTTCAATAATACTATCTTTATCTAATATAAAATCAACATTAAAAGTTATCTCTCCAACTGCACCTGTTTGAAGATAATTTTTAGGTATTTTAGTATTAAGTTTATAATTTATGGGAACAATAAAAAATTTACTAAAATCAATATCTAAATTATTAGCTTTAAATGATGTTTTAAAGTAATTAGGAGCGTTTGTATTGTCTTGATTATATAAATTAGAGACTGTAAGAGTTCCACTTAATTTTAATGGTTTATTATAAGTATATTTATAAGAACATATTGAAAAACCTTCGCCATCAATACCACAAAATTTAGTTTTATCTATTTTATAGTAGCTTATAAATTTTTCATCTAAATCTTTTAACTCATTGTTATAATGTCCCAAAGTATCATCATCAATACTTGAGTATTGATAATGATACAATTCAGACTTCTTATTTTTAACAATATCCATTATAATATTTTTTTTTAGTTGATTATATTTATCATCTTTCAAAATTGGTCTTATATTTTTTGAAAGTTTAAGATTATCATTAGGAGAAACAGTATTAGAATCACTAGCTGTTAATAAAATATATTTATCAATTAACGATTTCAAATTATCAGTATTGCCACATTTATTATGGTAATCTACATAATAGTCATTTAAAAAATAATAAATTTCATCATAATCATTAGAGTTAATTAAATTTTGAATCGTTTGATTAGAATTTTTACAGTAATCACCGTTATTTTGGGCATAAGTGATAAAAGGTACTAATAGTATAATTATTGTAAGAAATTTATTCATAGTAATAACCTAAAATTATATTTACTACATATATTGAATATACTAATAAAAATAAATTAAAACAAGTTATTATTTACCAATGCAAAATGATGAAAATACAATATCTAGCACTTTCTCTGTATAATTATCCCCTGTTATTTCTGAAATTAGATTAATGGCTCTTTCTAAATCAATACAGAGCATATCAATAGGGTAGATATATATTGATGATGATATTTTTTCTATTATCTGCCTTACTTCTAAAAGCAGAGTATAATGCCTTTGGGTTATGGCTGTGGCAGAAGTTTTTATATCATTATTAGAAATGCTTACGCGAGATTTAATAAGCTCTATAAACTTATCCATATTTTCATTATTTTTAGCTGATATATAAATATCAGCATCACTGAAATTATCAACACTTCCTATATCTATTTTATTACCAATTATAATTCTATTGCTATTTGCTGTAATATCAAGAAGATATTTATCTTCGCTGGATAATGGCTTTGAAATATCAAGTATTAAAAATACAATATCTGAGTTATTTATTTTTTCTATACTTTTATCTATGCCTATTTTTTCCACATATTCAGAAGAAGAATGAATTCCTGCAGTATCAGTAATATGTACAGGAATACCGCCAATATATAAGTTTTCCTTAATAAAATCTCTTGTTGTGCCTGCAATATCAGAAACTATTGCCCTTTCTTCTTTTAAAAGTGCATTTAAAAGGGATGATTTACCAACATTTGGTTTCCCTGCAATAACAATATCTATACCCTTATTATGCATTCTATAGCTTTTATAACTTTCAAGAAGATTATCAATATTTTTAATAACTTCTAAGCTGTTTTCTTTTAATACTTCACTTTCAGAATCAAGAGTATCTTCATCTGGAAAATCAATTTTAGCTTCCATAATAGCTTTCATAGATAACAGCTTATTTTTTATAAAATCAAGGTTATTTTTAAGGCTTCCATGAAGCTGGTTATAAGCAGAATGAACGCCGTCAATTGATTTTGCAGAGATTAATTCTTGAATAGATTCTGCTTGAGTTAAATCTATTTTACCATTTAAAAAAGCACGTTTAGAAAATTCGCCGCCTTCTGCATTTCTAATGCCAAGCTTATAAATGCTAGATAAAGCAGCATTTACTAAAACAGGGTTTCCATGAAAAGAAATCTCCACCACATCTTCCCCTGTAAAAGAATGGGGTGCTTTAAAATAAACTGCCAGCACATCATCATATAAATCTTCATCTTTTATATTAAATTTATATAATGATACATAATTGGGTTTAATATTTGCAATATCAACACTAGAGCCGCCCTTTTCCATTAAAGAAAAAACTTTTAATGCATCACTTCCTGATATTCTAATACTAATAACAGGGCTTACTACAAGCGGCGTAATAGGGGCAGCAATAGTATCATTAATCATATTATAATTTCTCTATAACTTTAAATGCTTTTAATGTATTTTGCATTAATGTAGTAATAGTCATAGGTCCAACACCGCCAGGAACTGGGGTAATATATGAACATTTATCTTTTACATCTTCAAAATCCACATCGCCACAGAGTTTACCGTCAACTCTATTAATACCAACATCTATTACAACAGCACCATCTTTCACAAATTCTTTTTTAATAAACTTAGCTTTACCAATGGCAGCAACTAAAATATCAGCTTTAGCACATACACCGCTTAAATCTTTAGTTTTAGAATGGCATACTGTAACAGTAGCATTAGCTTTTAAAAGCATAGCAGCAATTGGCTTTCCAACAATATTACTTCTACCAACAACTACAGCGTTTTTACCAGCTATTTCAATACCATAATCAGCCATCATATTCATAACACCAAAAGGTGTGCAAGGCATAAGGCAGTCTTCACCAATATTTAATAGCCCTACATTATATGGGTGAAAGCCGTCTACATCTTTTTTTGCCTTTATCGCACGTAAAATAGTTTTTTCATCGCAGGCAGAAGGAAGTGGCAGCTGCACTAATATACCATGTATTTTTTCATCATTATTATATTTTTCCACAAGTTTTAATACATCACTAGTTGTAACATCAGCACCAATTCTTTCAACAACAGAATAAAAACCACATTCTATTGCTGCTTTTTCTTTAGAATTAACATAAACTGAGCTTGCAGCATCATCACCTGCTAAAATAACAGCAATGCCGGGAGCTTTACCTGTTTTTTCTTTTAAAGCTGATGTTTCTTCTTTTATATTTTGCCTAAATTTAGCAGATAATGCTTTACCATCAAGAATTACTGCCATTTTCTTCTCCCATATTTTCTTCTTCATTTTCATTTTCATCTTTTGGAACAACAGTAAATGATATAATTTCATCGCCTGATGTATTCATAAGCCTTGTGCCTTGTGTATTTCTACCAATAACTGATACTTCTGCAGCAGATATTCTAATGGTTTTACCATTTTTAGTAATAAGCATAATATCATCTTCTTCTTGATTTATCTGCCTAACACCTACTACAAGCCCTGTTTTAGAAGTAAGTTTCATAAGTTTTAAACCTTTACCACCACGAGACTGCAGCCTATATTCATCTTTATTTGTTCCTTTACCATAACCAAGAGATGTAACAGCTAAAAGTGGACTATCTTCTTCCACCACTTCAGCAGATACAACCACATCATCTCTTTCAAGCATAATACCTCTTACACCTGTAGCAGTTCTACCCATAGGGCGAACATCTTCCACACTAAACTGGATAGTTTTTCCGTCCCTTGTTGCAAGGAAAACTTTATCATCATCACCAGTTAAAAGAGTTGTTACTATTTCATCATTATCTCTTAAATTAAGAGCAATTATACCACTTCTACCACTTTTAAATTCTGCAGTTTTAACTCTTTTTACAACACCATATTTAGTAGCAAAGAAAATAGATTTTGTTTCATCTTTTTCAGGCAGTGTTAAAAATGATGCAATTTTTTCATTTTCATCTAAAGAAAGAAGATTAGAAATATGCCTGCCTTTAGAATCTCTTGACTGCTCTGGTATTTGGTAAACTTTTAAGAAATGAACTTTACCTTTTGTAGTAAATATAAAAAGGTGGCTTTTATTTGTAGTATATATTATTTCTTCTACAAAATCTTCGCTTTTATTAGCAGCACCAATTTTACCTTTACCGCCTCTTTTTTGAGCTGTAAAATTATTAAGTAAAGTTCTTTTAATATAGCCATTATGGGTAATAGTTACAACCATTTCATCATTTGGTATTAAATCTTCATAGTCAATATCATCTATACTGTCAGCAATTTCTGTTTTTCTTTCATCGCCATATCTGTTTTTAATATCGACTATTTCTTCCCTAATAACACTCATAAGTTTAGATTTAGAATTAAGTATAGAGTTATAATATTCTATATCTTTTTTAAGCTGTTCATATTCTTCGTTTAATTTATCAATCTCCAAACCTGTAATTTTAGCAAGACGCATATCTAAAATAGCTTGAGACTGAATATCTGATAAATCAAACCTTTCCATTAATGCTTTTTTAGCTGTTGGAGTATCTTTTGATTCTTTAATAATTTTAACAACTTCATCAATATTATTAACTGCAATTCTTAAGCCTTCAACAATATGCATTCTTTCTTCGGCTTTCATAAGTTTATAGCGTGTTCTTCTAGTTACAACTTCTATTCTATGGTTTAAAAACTCAGTTAATATATTTTCTAAAGATAAGATTTGCGGCCTGCCACCAACAAGTGCAACCATGTTAAAACCAAAAGATGATTCTAAGGCAGTAAATTTATATAATCTATTTAATATAACTTCAGCAGATTCGCCTTTTTTAACATCTATTAATATTTTAATACCTTTCATACTAGATACATCTCTAATATCAGTAATACCTGGTATTTTCTTCTCATTAACAAGCTCTGCAATTTTTTCAACAAGCACAGATTTATTTACCTGATATGGAATTTCAGTAATAACAATCTGTTCTTTTCCACCTTTTACTTCAACAATTTCAGCCCTTGCTCTAATACGGATACTTGCTCTGCCTGTTTTATAAGCGTTAATAATATCCCCTTTTCCCATAATTATACCACTTGTAGGAAAATCTGGACCTTTAATAATATTAAATAAACCTTCTTCAGTATAGTTTTCTTCATCTATCATATATAAAAGTCCGTCCATAACTTCAGTTAAGTTATGAGGTGGAATATTTGTTGCCATACCAACAGCAATACCTGAAATACCGTTTATTAAAAGGTTAGGTATTTTTGTAGGAAAAACTGTAGGTTCAGTCATAGAGCCGTCATAGTTTGGTATAAAATCTACTGTATTACAGTCAATATCTGCCATAAGCTCATCACTAATTCTAGCCATTCTAGCTTCAGTATAACGAGATGCTGCAGCACTATCCCCATCTATTGAGCCAAAGTTACCTTGACCAATAACAAGCGGATATCTCATAGAGAAATCTTGAGCTAAACGAACTAAAGCATAATAAATCGCACTATCACCATGTGGGTGAAGTTTACCCATAGTATCCCCAACAATTCTGGCAGATTTCTTATTAGGCTTATTATACTGCACACCCATTTCGTTCATTGTAAAAAGCACACGCCTGTGAACTGGTTTTAAACCGTCCCTGACATCAGGAAATGCCCTTCCTGCAATAACGCTCATAGCATAATCTAAATAACTGTTTTTAAGGGTATCTTCTATTGATACATCTTGAATATTTTTATTAATTATTTCGCTCATCTAACCACCACTATATATCTAAGTTACGAACATTTAACGCATTCATTTCAATAAATTCACGTCTTGGACCAACTGTATCACCCATTAATAATGAAAAAAGTTCATCAGCTGCTTCTGCATCTTCAATATTTATTTTATATAAACTTCTTTTTTCAGGGTCCATTGTAGTTTCCCAAAGCTGTTCAGGGTTCATTTCACCAAGACCTTTAAATCGTGAAATATCTAAACCTTTTCTGCCCCTTGTATCTACAAAATTAATTAATAATGAAAGTTTTTCAAATTCCATAGTGCTTTCATCTTTTAATTTTATTTTATAAGGAGCGTTACCTATTTCTTTAATATAAGAGCCAATTCTTCTTAAATCCTTAAAATCAGTAGATAAAACAAGGTGAGAATCAATTAAAACTTTCCTGTGTTTAAGTTCAAATGAAATAGCATATTTTGAAAATTCTTCATTATATATAATATCTAAATTATTATAATCATCAAAGGCATTAATTTTTTCAAGATATGATTTTAATTTTTCAACTTCTGCTTTATTTTCAAATATTTTACCATCAAAATCAGCATATGTAGCAAAAGTTTCTACCATTTCTTCATTATATCCTTTTTTAATAAACTTATCCATTAACTTCTGATATTTTAAAAGCTGGATAAATAAAGGTTTTGAACGTTCTGCTCTTAAGTTATCCATAGTAAAATCAGATAAAGCAGAATCAAGAAGGAAGTTTTCAAGTTCATCATCATTTTTTACAAAACGGCTTGATTTACCCCTTGTAACTTTATATAAAGGTGGGTTTGCAAGATATACATAACCCCTTTCTATTAACTCTCTCATATGACGGAAGAAAAATGTAAGAAGCAGTGTTGCAATGTGAGCACCGTCCACATCGGCATCTGTCATAATTATAATTTTATGGTAACGAAGTTTTTCAGGGTTAAAAGCATCTTTACCAATACCTGCACCAAAAGCAGTAATCATATTACGTATTTCTTGAGAAGATAGCATTTTATCAAGGCGAGCTTTTTCCACATTTAATATTTTACCACGTAATGGAAGAATAGCTTGGAAATCTGAATTTCTACCTTGTTTAGCAGAACCTCCCGCAGAATCCCCTTCCACTATAAATACTTCTGCTTTAGCAGGGTCTTTTTCATGGCAGTCTGCAAGTTTACCAGGTAATGAATCACGCTCTAAAGCAGATTTTCTTCTAGTTAACTCTTTTGCTTTTCTAGCTGCTTCCCTTGCCATATAAGCCTGCAACGCTTTTTCTAATATTTTCTTAACAATAACACCATTTTCTTCCATATAGTCTTGCATTGCAGGGCCAACAATAGCTTCAACGGCAGTTTTAGCATTATTAGAGCCAAGTTTAGTTTTTGTCTGTCCTTCAAATACAGGGTCTGTCATTTTTATAGATAATACACATGACATACCTTCCCTAATATCTTCACCGCTTAAATTATTCTCTTTAACTAAATTATTTTTAGAAACATATGAATTAAATGCTTTAGTAAGGGCAGCTTTAAAACCTGCTTCGTGTGTGCCGCCTTCTTCTGTGTGGATATTATTTACATATGAATATATGCTTTCATTATAAGAATCATTATATATAATAGCTACTTCTACTACTATATTACCAGATTCTCCAGAAATATATATAGGCTCATCAAATATCAAGTTTTTAGTTTTATTTAAGTATTTAACATAGCTTGGTACGCCACCTTCTGCATGGAATTCCTCACTTACATCAAATCGTTCATCAACTATTTTAATTCTAATGCCACTATTTAAATAAGCAAGCTCTCTAAATCTTTTAGCAAGTGTTTCATAGCTTAATTCTAAAGTTTCAAATATCTGGCCATCTGGTTTAAAAGTTATTTTTGTTCCAGTTTTATTACTGTCACCAATTCTTTGCACTTCAGAAGTAGGTTTACCTCTTTCAAAACTTTGAGTATATATTCCACCATCTCTTTGAACTGTTGCTGTTAAGGTTTCAGATAATGCATTAACTACAGATACACCCACACCATGCAAACCACCTGAAGTTTTATATGAATTAGTATCAAATTTACCACCAGCATGAAGAACTGTTAATACAACTTGTAATGTAGATACTTTTGCAGTAGGGTGAATTCCCACAGGTATACCACGTCCATCATCTTCTACAGTAACTGAACCATCTACATGAAGAGTAACTGTAATATTTTTACAGTAGCCTGCCATTGCTTCATCTATAGAGTTATCTATAACTTCATATACTAAATGATGAAGACCTCTTACACCTGTAGAGCCAATATACATACCAGGACGCTGCCTAACAGCTTGTAATCCCTCTAAAACTTTAATACTACTTTCACTATAATTTTCTGACATAACCTATCCTTATATTAATTTAATTTAATTGTATTTTTAAAATTTAATTTTGAATTATCAACACCTGTATATAAAACCTGTCTTCCTTTTGAAAACAAATCTTTTATAAATGAAGCTCTGCCATTATCAAGAGCAGCTTCAAAATCATCTAAAAGAGTAATTATACTTATTTTTCTATTTTCTTCAATAATTTTTATAAAAGAATATAATGAAAGTAGAGAAAATGTCTTTTTTTGCCCAGTAGATGAGAATTTTTCTATTACTTTATTATCAAGCTCCATTTCTATTTTATCCCTGTGAACGCCATATAATATCTTTTTTATTACTTTTTCTTTATTTAATAAACTTTCATCTAAAATATTACTGTTATATTTTATAAAAACTTTTTCATATTTAAATTCAAGCCTGTTATAAACATTATTAAGATAACTATTTAACTCTTTTACCATTTTATTACGTTTAAAATATATTGTATTTGATAAATTGATTATTTTTTCATTAAGAACATCTAAATAAGTATAATCAATATTATCTTTTTCTAATTCTGCAGTCTTTTGTGATAAAATTCTAGTGTATGTTTTTATATCATAAATATGATTTTTATCATAGTAAAAAATGAACCTGTCTAAAAAATTTCTTCTATCAATTTGGTCTTTAGAAAGTATACCTAAATTTTCTGGTGTATAAAAAGCAATGGGATATTTATAAATGAAATCAGCAATATTTTCTATTTCATCACCATTATATATTGTAGAACGTTTATTTTTATATAGGCATATAATATTAGAATTATAGTTTTCTTCTGTAATATCACTTTCTATACGAAAAAAATCACTGTTAAAATTTATTATAGATGAAAAAGGCTGTTTTTTAAAACTTTTAACACCAAATAAAATATATAATGCTTCTAAAACTGATGTTTTACCAGTGCCATTCTCACCAATAAATATAGTTTCATCTTCCAAGTCATATTTTGAAGAAATATGATTTCTAAAGTTATTTAGTTTTAAATTTAATACCTGCATTTATATTTTATCTATTGATATAGGAACAACTAAATACCTGTAGTTAGTATTATTAGGTGTTACAAGAACTGGTGAACGTTTATCGGCCATTTCTAATATAAATTCTTCTGTATCAATATTATTTAATATTTCATTTAAGTGTTTAGCATTTAATATAATTTCAAATGGTTCTGAATTATATTCAATTACATCTATTGTTTCAGAGCCTTCACCATATATAGTTTCTAATGATGATATTTTTAACGTTGAATTATCAAAATTTAATATAATACCCGGTGTTTCATCACTTGTAATAGCAGATATTCTTTTAGAAGCATCAATAAATGATTTTCTATCAAGTTTTGCTTTTATAGGGTAGTCATTATTAAATAATCTTTCAATGTTTTTTATAAATTTTTCTATTAGTTTAGAATATATAATTATATTATCGTGTTTAAAAGAAATTTGTTTTCTATCAGTTTGTATTTCTATTTCACCTTTTGGTTCAAATATTCTTAATATTTCAGTAATTGTTTTCTTAGGTATATTTATTATAAAATCATTTGAATATTCTGCATTAATATTAGAAGAAGCTATTGCAATTCGCTGCATACCTGTTGCAAATGTTTCTACAATATCTCTATTAATTCTAACCTGCGCACCAGTATATTCTAATTTTGTAGAATCATTAGATATACAAAAATATGTTCTTTTCATAAGATTTATAAAATTAGCTGCGTTAATTTTAATAAAATATTCTGGTATAATCTCACTAATAGATGGAAAGTTTTCAGATGATAATGTGGATAATTTAAATTTTGATTTACCACATATTACATTGAGCCTTGTATCATCATATTGAAAATCAATTAAAGCTCCATCTGGAAGTTCTTTTATAATATCTAAAAGTTTTCTACAGCTAACTGTAACTCTACCTTCTTTTTCTATAGAATTTGGTTCAAAAAAACATGAAAAACCCATTTGATAGTTAGTAGCTTTTATGTTTACTGTATTATTTTCTACTTCAATGTAGATATTTTGAAGTATATCATTTAAACCTTTAGGATTAGTAAAACTGTTAGCATACTGTAAATATTTTAAAATATCTTCTTTAAGAACTTTAAATTGCATTTTAACCTCAATATAAATATATATATGTCTTATATATAAATAGTTGTTGTTATTGTAGTAGTGTGGATAACTACTATTAACCTTAAAAAGTATATATTTTATAATGAATTTAATCAATAATAAAATGTTATAACTTTCATTAATTTTAAAAAATTATTAAAAAAATTTCAAGTAATTTATTAAAAAACATAATTTTTAATAAAAAATTTTTTTAAAAAAATAAGTATGTTGAAAACTTTTTCTTTTAAAAACTTTTATAACTTTATAACTTGTTGATATATATAATAATATTATGTGGATAAAATGTGTATAACTTTTTTATACTGAAAACATTTTCATTTTATTACTTAATTCGTTTAGTGTATTAACTATATATGCATTATTATTACTTATATCTTTTTCTATTTTACTAATAGAGTTTTTTATAGTTGAGTGGTCTCTATTAAAAATATCACCTATACCTTTAAGAGAAGATGGTGTATTTTTATATATTAGATATATTGCAAGGTTTCTAGGTATAACTATATTTTGCGAACGGCTTGGAGATTTTAAATCAACAAGTTTTATATTAAAGTATTCAGATATTATATCTATTATATTTTGTGGTGTTAAAGTTTTATCTCTTTTTACAAGCATTGATGCTATATGGTTTTGTAAAAAGTCAATAGTCAGCTCCACATTATGAAATTTAGACTGAACAAAAGCAGTTTTAGCAGCACCGAGTAAATCCCTTGTGCTGTCAGATTTAATATTTTCAGCTAAATAGTATATTATTTCATCTGTCATAAATATACCATACTGGGAAGAAAAACTTTTTAATATAGCCACCTTTTCTTCAACTGAAGGTGTTCCAATATGGGCAATTAAACCACCAGAAAAACGACTTTTTAATCTTTTATCCATATTTAAGCTTTCATCTGGTGATGAATTAGATGTTAAAATTATTTGCTTTTCATTACTATGCAGCTTTGAAAATAAAAAGAAAAATTCTTCTGTTGTAGCATGGTTTCTTGATATTATTTGCACATCATCAAAAAGCAGCACATCTAAAGAGCAGTATTTTTCCTTAAATTCTGTCATTCTCTTTTTTGTAAGTGAAGAAACAAACTCATCTCGAAAATGTTCACCTGTAATACATAAAATTTTCTTTTTAGGAAAATTAAGCCTTATATAATTACCAACTGCATGCATAAGGTGAGTTTTTCCAAGCCCAACATCACCATAAATATATATAGGGTTATTAAGTTTATCAAACCCTTTAGCAGCACTTAAACATGCTGAATGAGCAAAAGAATTTGACTTACCAGCCACAAATGTATCAAAAGTGTAATCCTTATTAAGCGGTATACTGTATGAATCATAATTATCATTATTTTTAACAACTTCAGAAACAATGTTTTCCTGCACTTCCTTCTTAAGCTGTTTTGCACCTTTAAGTGTAATTTTTATATCACACTCAAGATGATAAAATTCTTTTAAAGCTGATTTTAATTTATTTAAATACTTATCTTCCACCCAGTTTTTTATAAACTTATTATCAGCTTGAAGTGTTATTACATTTGATTCAAAGGATAGAATTTTTAAATCTTTTATCCATTTAAAAAATTCTGCGTCCTGTATCTTGCCTTTAATATCAGATAATATAGTATCCCACGAAGCATCAAATTTATTATTCATTTTATCACCTAAAAAAATGCAGTTATATTTATACCAGCAGAATAGCCAATTCCTGTTGATGAATTACTAAAAAGTTTTACTTCTTTAGAAGTATATCTGTGACTGTCTGCAATAAACTCTATAAAAGGGCTTATGCGAACAGTATTTTTTATAGTTAAAGCATAACGAAATCTTATTGATATTGTATCAGTATAATACTTTTCCTGCTCTGTATAATATACATCTTTTATCATACTAGAAAGTCTATACATGTCGTTTTCCATTTCTACTTGGAACTGCAGCATATTATTTTTATTAATACCTAAATTGTAAGAAAAAAACATGTCTAATACAGGCACATATTTAAACTCTACAGAACTGTATTTTAAAAAATCAACTTTTATATAAGTTAAAGGCATACCAAAAATAACATCAAGCCCCGGTTTTGAATATTCATACCTAATAACAGGTAAAGGATATCCATCTAAAAATAACCTGTTAGTAGAATATTCAACACCTAAATATAATCTTGAATAATATGCTAATGCTTTACCTTTTATATTTTCATATTCTGTAACATGCTGGAATACTTTAAAAGCATAAAATACATCGAAATCTATTAAATTAAGTGAAGTCATAGGCTTATCACTGTTAGATGAAAGCCCAAAACCTGCCCAGTGGCTGCCTGCTTTATATGCATATGTTAAGCCTAATTTAGTAAGTGTATCGTTTCCTAAAACTTGTTGAAATTCATATCCAAACTGATGAGGCGTGCTTGTATGAAGCCCTGAAATTTCAATTGCATGAGTATCTGATTTAGCAGTATCAAGCCACCTGTATCTAAAATCAACACCTTCATATGGGGTATATAATGCATTTGATGCATAAACATATGTATAAGAAAACAGTATAAGTAGTAAAAAAAATAATTTTTTAGTCATTTTGCTCATCTATTTGAAATAACGTATTTTTCTCAATAGCAATATTTTTTAAAAATAAAGAACCAAATCTTACCCCTGTCCATAAGGGAATATTATTTAAAACAGCAAATTCAGCAGCGAGAGAAAATGGTGATATATTTTCAACTAATAATCCTTTTGCTGTTTTATAATTATTTAATTTTGTAACAGGCAGATTATAAGCAGCAATTATTTTATTACTATAATCTTCAAGATTTAAATTTGTTTCTATTTTACCACTACATTCAATTCTATTTAAACCATATGCTGCAAAAGCTTCTCTCTCTTTATATTTTATAATCATATCTTCAGCAATATGAGGCGTATCTGATATATCAAAGCCATATATTTCAGGTGGCATAACTTGGGCAGCATATCTTTTATTACGCCATTTTCTAAAACATATTATATCACTTGTATCGCCAAAAAGTGTGTCTTTTAACATTCTTCTTATTTCATCATGGTCAAGGTAATATATATCATTCTCATTAACAAGCTTGTTTTTATTTATACCTATTTCTGTAAGATTTTTAAAAGCATCTTTAGACTTTACTATAAACTTAGACGCTGTTAAATAAAGCTCATCTCTCATATCTAAAAGTTTATGCATATTTTTTATAGCTTTTTTTAGTTTAGCAGTTCTAGAAAATATGGAAAACCTTTTCATATGGATTTTCATTTTATCCACCTTTTTTTCCACATTAAATACTACCTTTTCCACAGGGCTTTCAAAATCCATATATTTTGGAAGTAAAAATTCTTCTTCACTATAAAATATAGAGTTGTTTCTAGTTTTATATACAGCATTTAATACAAGTGATATATTAGGATACTTTTTTAATAAAGTAGATAAGTTATTCATAAATTCAATAGATAAATATTCATAAACAATAACCATCTGCACTATATAATCATAAAAAGATTTATTAGATACCATATTTGCATCTAATGAATCAATACTTTCTTTAATGCTTTCAAGCACTTCTTTTATTTCTTCAAAAGTAACAGGAAAAAAGTTTCTATTTAATTTATCAAGCTTTGAATAGCCCATTTTCAAAAACAGATTAGGAGCATAAGTTCTTCTATAAAGGGACTTATTAAGCCCAATAGTATGCATCATTTTTTCAAAACCAGTTAAGTTAATATACAGCCTTCCATATAAAGGAACTATTGATGGAGATGTGGTTTTTAAATTACACGAAACAAATATAGGGTTTAATATATCTAGCACTTCATTAAATATTGATGATGATAAGTGAGATAAAACCTGTGGAAAATATGTTGCAAAATATGAGCTGGATAAAATGATTTCTTCATCATACATTCTAGACTTTGGCTCACTATATTCATTAGATGAAAGGGGTCTTGGAATAGTATAATCTCTAGCATCATCATAATGCACAACTTCCTGCACTATTTCTGCATTTTTTACATAGCAGTTATCTTCACACAAGTAAATATCCATAAGTAATGGTGCATTAACTACTCTTTCAGCTTTAAATATTGTATCAATTAAAGTATTAATTTCAAATGACGATAAAGGGTGCTTATTTCTAATATTTCTAGTGTTATCTTGATACTGACCTTTTAATATAATAAACTCATATTCTTCAGTAACAACACGAAAAAAACCAAAATTATTATGGTAATGTGGGTGAATTTTAAGTTCTATGCCGTCTTGCTGGTCACTATATATTTTAATGCCATTTTGGCTTAATGTTTCAAAAATATTAGAAGCTAAAATTTCACCCATTAAAAATCACCTTAATAAATTATTTAATTAATAAATCAGCTATTTCTCTATATCTTTTAGATGTTTCATCAGAAATATTTTTTGGAAGCACAGGACCAGGTGCCTGCTTATTCCAGTCCAAAGTTTCAAGGTAGTTTCTAACTATTTGTTTATCCATACTATCCTGAACTTTTCCAGGAGTATATTTATCTGCAAACCAAAAGCGAGAAGAATCAGGAGTTAAAACTTCATCAATTAAAATAACTTTACCATCAAAAAGCCCAAACTCAAGTTTTGTATCTGCAATGATTATACCTTTTTTAAGAGCAAGTTCTGATGCAAATTTGTATATAGCAATAGTATAATCTTTCATTTGGTTTGCATAATCTTCCCCTACTATCTCACACATTTTTTCAAAAGATATACTTTCATCATGGCCAACATCTGCTTTAGTAGATGGTGTAAATATTGGCTCAGGCAGTTTATCAGCCTCTTTTAAACCAGCAGGAAGTTTTATACCACAAACAGAGCCAGTTTTTAAATAATCTTTCATACCAGAACCTGTAATATAGCCACGAACAACACATTCTGCTAAAAGTGGTTTAGCTTTTTTTACAAGCATACTTCTTCCTTCAAGCACATCTTTATATTTATGGCATTCTTCAGGCATTTTTGAAACATCTGTAGTAATAAGATGGTTATCTATAATATGGCTTGTTTTATCAAACCAAAATTTTGAAAGAGCAGTTAATACTTTTCCTTTTCCTTCTATTCCTTCTGGTAAAATAACATCAAAAGCAGAAAGCCTGTCAGTTGAAACTATTAAAAGTTTATCATCTAAATCATAAATATCTCTAACTTTTCCTCTGCCAACAAGTTTCAAATCAGTAAACTCTGTCTGCATTACTATATCCATAAATTCACCTCGCAAATATATTGATAATATTTTTCCACACTAAAATCAAGAAAATTAATTTTTCAGCCCACATTTTATATATAAAATTTTATATATACATATAAAAAATTATATACATGCTTATTGAAAACAAAAAATATATGCAATAATACGGTAGATAATAAAAAAAATTAACTATTTACTTGAAAAATAAAAAAATATAGTTTATATTCAGTAAGATAAGTGAGGTGCATCATGGCATTAGACTCAATTGACGTGCAGATTTTAAATATGCTGATAGAAAATGGCAGAATATCATATACAGATATTGCCAAAGAAGTTGGCATGAAACCACCATCTGTTATTGACCGTATTAAAAAAATGGAGATGGACGGCTTAATATACGACTACACTGCCCGTGTAGATTACAGAAAAATGGGTTATGACATGGTTGCTTTCATTGGTGTTGTTATGGACAACCCTGTATATATTGATGATTCTGAAAATATTTTTAAAAATATTGATGAAGATATTGTAGAATGTTACCACGTTACAGGTGATTTTACATTATTATTAAAAGTAATAACAAAAAATACAAATACATTAGCAGGTATAATCCGTAAATTGAGAGAGTTACCGGGTGTTGCAAGTACAAATACTATATTAGTATTTTCTACAATGATTAATAGAGTTCATAAGGTGTAAGTTTTTGTGAGTGATATTTCTGTTATTATACCAGTATATAATAGAGATAGTTCTTTAAAAGATGCAGTAGAAAGCGTATTATTACAAACATATAAGCCATCGGAAATAATAGTTATTGACGATGGCTCTTTTTTTTCTGCAAAAGAGATTTTAAAAAATTATTTAAATCATGTTAAAATTATTAACCATTTAAGCAATACAGGTGTTAGTTCTGCACGTAATACTGGCATAATAAACAGCAGCACAAAATATATTGCTTTTCTTGATTCCGATGATATTTTCCTGCCTAATAAACTAGAGATGCAGCTTAAATTTATGAAAGATAATGGTTATAAAATAAGCCATACAAATGAGTTTTGGTATAGAATTGATAAATGGGTAAATCAAGTAAAATCAAGCCAAAGATATGGTGGTAATATTTTTGAAAAGATTTTAGATAAATGTAGAATAAGCCCATCATCGTTAATGGTGGAAAAGAAAATATTTGAAAAAACAGGGCTTTTTAATACATATCTTAAAGTATGTGAAGATTATGATATATCATTAAGGTTTGCATTATTTTATAATATTGGTTATTTAGATAGAAAATTAATTATAAAACGTGCTGTTGAAGAGAACAGTTTAAGTGCATCTATTAAGCATATCGAATACATAAGGTATAATATACTAAAAAATTTTTATGATATTTATAAAGAAAAATTAAGTGAAGAACAAAGCAATGCAGTTATTAAGGAAATTGATAGAAAATCACAAATAATTAAGCCATCATACAGGTAAAACTCTTCATAACTTTTCTAAAACGTATATTCAAAATATTGACACTCTAAAAACATATGTAATATTAATGGAGATATTATAATTAATAATTGAAGTTATAAATATTATTGTGATAAGGTATAAAAATTTTAATTCAACAAAATCATATGCAGGAGAATTACAGCTTATGAAAATCGTTAAACTATTTTGTTCAGTATATGTAACAGTAGCACTTCTTGCACTTTATGGAATATTATGTGCAGTAGCTACATTTATTGAAGCAGATGCAGCATATGGCACCAGTGCTGCTCAAGATTTAATATACAGAACAGCTTTTTTTAATATTGTCCATTTTCTATTACTTTTAAATTTAATAGGTGTATTTGTAATAAGAAAATTTTGGAAAACTAAAAAATATTACAGTATGATTCTTCATATATCATTTATAGTAATATTAATAGGTGCAGCAATTACAAGATTTTATGGTTTTGAAGGTCTTATGCATATAAGGGAGGGTAGTTCAGTAGACAGTATTTCCACATTAGATGAATATATTAATATTGGAGCAGTTGTTGATGGCGAATTTTACAGCTATAAATTTCCAGTTAGATTTAACAGTGTTACACAAACTCGTTTTAATGAAGTAATACCATTTCATGGAAAAAATTTAGTTGTTAAATTTAATGGATACCAAAAAGGTGATATGAATACTTTTGATGTAATAAATATTACAGTATCATATGATGGAGAAACTTCCAGACTAACTTTACCACAAAGCTATCTTGATGCACAAATTGGTGATGCAGTAAGATTAGGTGGTATAGATTTTCAATTTATATGGGGGCCTGCTCAGCTTAGTGTGCCATTTAAAATTAATTTAGATGATTTTATATTGACAAGATATCCAGGTTCTGAAAGCCCATCATCATATAAATCAAAAATTACAGTTACAAACTATGAAGATAACTCTAATTTTTCATATGAAATATTTATGAATAATGTGCTTGATTATAAAGGTTACAGGTTTTTTCAGTCATCATATGATACAGATGAGAAAGGAACGATTTTAAGTGTTAATAAAGACCCTGGTAAAATTCCAACATATATTGGTTACTTTTTATTAACAGTAGGCTTTTTATGGAGCTTTTTTGGTAAACACAGTAGAATATGGCAGTTAAGCAATTATTTGAAAAAGCAAAATTTATATGCTTTATTAATTGGTATTTCTTCTGTATTTTTCATGCTTGCTGGTAATGCTTATGCTCAAGAAAATACAGGAAACCAAAACGGTTATCAAGGTAATGTATTTGTATATCATGAAAAAAGAACACCAGAAGAAATAGAGGCATTAAATAAAAAAGAAATCGATGCATTATCATCAAATATAAGCAAAAATATGAAAGACCATTCTAAAAAGCTTGCAAAAATATTAGTCCAAGATTATCAGGGCAGGATTAAGCCTTTAGATACATTAGCATTAGATATTCTTCACAAGCTTATAAGAAAAGAAAGTTATAATGGTATGAACCATGTGGAAATATTTTTAGGTATGATGTTATACCGTGATACTTTTGAGAAAATGAAAATGTTTCCTATAAAAACAAAAGAATTAAAAAAGCTTTTAGGAATAGAACCTGATGAAGAATATGTTGCATTTAAAGATGTATTTAATGCAGAAGGTAAATATAAATTAAGTGATGCAGTTAGTAATGCTAATAAAGTAAGCCCATATAACAGAAATAAGTTTGAAAAAGAGCTTATTAAATTTAATGAACAGATGAATATTGCTTATACAGTATATAATGCACAAATGTTTTTAATAATACCAGATATTACAGGTAAAACAACTGGTTTTTTAACACCAGATGAGGCAGTTCATACTTTTGATGCACAAAACTCTAATGAAATAAAAAATATTCTGCAAAATTACTTAAATAGCGTAAGAGATGGCATAGCAAATAATAACTGGGCAGAGGCAGATAAAAACCTTGATTTATTAGTTCAGTATCAAAAAATACACGGTGCAAAAATACTACCATCTGATACTAAAGTTAGTGTAGAAATATTTATGAACTCTTTTAATCCATTTAAAAATTTAACATTAGTTTATATTTTACTTGGTATTATTTTATTTGGTTTTGTAATAACAGCCATCTTACAAAACAAACCTGTTAATAAAACAGCAGGAAAAGTAATTATTATATTATCTATTATAGCAGTAGCACTGCATACACTTGGTTTGATATTAAGGTGGTATATAGCAGGTTATGCTCCATGGAGTAATGCTTATGAATCAATGATATATATCGCATGGGCAGGTGCAGCAGCAGGTCTTATTTTCTTTAGAAAATCGCTTCTTGCAATTGCAGGCACTAATTTTGTTGCAGGTATAACTTTATTTGTGGCAAATTTAGGTTTTATGGACCCACAGATTGGAACTTTAGTGCCAGTGCTTAAATCATACTGGTTAAATATACACGTATCAGTTATTACAGCAAGTTACAGCTTTTTTGGTTTATCATTTGTGCTTGGTGTAGTTGTAATGATATTATTTATTTTACGCAGTGATGAAAGAAAACATATTGACCAAAGTATTTTAAATGTTAATGCTATTAATGAGATTAGCTTAATTTTAGGTTTAGGCTTACTTACTGTTGGAACATTTTTAGGTGGCGTTTGGGCAAATGAAAGCTGGGGGCGTTACTGGGGCTGGGACCCAAAAGAAACCTGGTCATTAATCACTATTATAGCATATACTATTGTTCTGCATTTAAGGTTAATTAAACCTTTAAATAAACCATATATTTTTACAGTAGCTACAACACTTGGGTTTTATACAGTATTAATGACATATTTTGGTGTAAATTTTTATTTAAGTGGTAAGCATTCATATGCATCAGGCGAGCCAGTACCTATTCCAACATTCTTATATGTAATGGTTGGGCTGCATATATTATTAATTGTTCTTTCTTATAGAAAAAGAAATATTGAAAATGCTTCTCTTAGTGAGAAAGAAGAAAATCAAAATTGATAAGTAAGCTATAATAAATTACCCTGTCTAAAAAATTAGGCAGGGTTTTTTGAAATTAAATTGAAAAATATAAATTAATTAAAAAAGAAAATCAATAAATTTAGCTAATAATATATAAATATATCATATTAATAGAATATAATACTAATATAATATTAATATAATGATAGATGAAATAATAAATAGAAGTAAAAAAATATATTATATATTAGAAAAGTAGGAAAATATCTATTCTTCTGTAATTTTATAATCACCACTACTTATTCTTTTTTTAATATGTTTTTTGATAGTTTCTCTTTTAGTATTTGGCAGCCTGTCGATAAAGAGAGTGCCTTCTAAATGGTCAGACTCATGCTGCAGTATACGAGAAAGCCTGTCAGTTGCTTCTATTACTTTTTCATTACCATATCTGTCTTGATATTTAACTTTTACTTTCATATATCTTTTTACAAAAGCATATTCTCCGGGAATAGAAAGGCAGCCTTCTTCTTCTAATATTTCCCCTTCTTTTTCAATAAATTCAGGGTTTATTATTTCCATAGGGTTATTTTTGTTAGGTTCTGGTAAATCATCAAGAACAAAAAGCCTTAGAGAAAGCCCAACTTGTGGAGCTGCTAACCCAATCCCCTTTGCTTCATACATAGTTTCAAGCATATTATCTAAAAGTGTATGAAGTTCTTCATTAAACTCTGTAACAGGTTTTGCCTTTTGGCGTAATATTTCATTTGGAAAAGTTTTTATTTCTAGTATCATATGTTTACCCTTTTAATATCCAGATATCAAAATTATTTTGGTGAAAAAAATTTGTAAGAAACTCTTTAAAATATTCACCTAAAACTTTATTATCAAACCTTTGAGCATAGTTATTAATATAGCTTTCTGCTCGTTTAGATATATTATAGTTAATAATATTATTTTTATCAAGTTTTTCATACTTAGGATAGAATTTAAAAATAATTTTATTAACTTCAAAGCCATTGCTTTTCAAAAGTTCTATAAACTCATGCTCCATATAAAGCATTTCACTATACCATATATCATCATGAACAGATACAGTAAGGATTTTTTTTAACGGATTAAAATCATAAGGTGTGGTAACCTTTTTAATATCATCAATAACAGAAGAATACCATATTTTATAAATAAGCTTCATTTGAGCAACGGCTGTATTATTACTATTAAGTATCTGGTTGATTTTCTTCATATTCTGCTCTATATTCTTTTACCTTTTGTGCAATGTAGTCAATTAATTCACTTGTTCCATTATGGCTTATAGAAGAAATTTTAAAAAGAGTAAGATTATTTTTTATTACATATTCTTCAAATTCTTTTAAGTTTTCTTCATTACAAGAGTCTATTTTTGTAGCAGTAACAATTTCCATTCTATTTTCAAGCCCACTGTTATAAAGGGTTAATTCTTTTCTAATAGTTTCATAGCGTTTAATCATAGATTCTTCACTTGATGAGTCTATAAAGTGCAATAAAATGGAAGTTCTTTCAATATGGCGTAAAAATTGATGTCCAAGCCCTGAACCTGTGTGAGCATCTTCAATAAGACCTGGCATATCAGCAATAACAAAGCTGCCACCATGCCCATCTTTTACTACACCTAGATTTGGTGTTAGTGTAGTAAATGGATAATCTGCTATTTTTGGTTTAGCAGCAGATACAACAGATATAAATGTAGATTTTCCTGCATTAGGAAATCCGATTATACCAACATCAGCTAAAAGTTTTAACTCCAGTTCTACTTCTAACTCTTCACCATCTTTACCATCTTCTGCATATCTTGGTGCACGCTGTTCTGGAGTTGCAAAGCACATGTTACCTCTGCCACCTCTGCCACCACGAGCCACAAGAATTTTTTCATCATGGTGAATAATATCTGCAATAATATCGCCAGTTTCTTTATTTTTAATAATAGTTCCTAGTGGCACAGGAAGAATTAAGTCATCACCAGCTTTACCGTGCATATCACTGCCTTTTCCTTTTTCACCATCTTCTGCTTTATATATTGATTTATAGCGAAAATCCATAAGAGTATGGCGAGCTTTATCACCTATAAAGTAAATATTAGCACCGTTACCACCATTGCCACCATTGGGTCCGCCTTTAGGAACATATTTTTCTCTGCGAAAACTAATGCAGCCATCACCACCTTTGCCTGCTTTTAGTTTTATTGTTGCTGTATCTATAAATTTCATTAACCTTACTCAAAAGATATAAAAAAAGCCGGTATTTTATAACCGGCTTAATATTCATTTTATTATTAATAATTAAGATGCTTTTTCAGCTTCAATAGTAACAAAATGGCCAAGTCTGCCTTTATCTACAAACTTAACATAGCCAGGAATAAGAGCAAATAATGTATCATCTTTACCTATACCTACGCCTTCGCCTGGTTTATACTTTGTTCCACGTTGACGAATAATAATATTACCAGCCTTAACTAACTCGCCACCAAATTTTTTAACGCCAAGTCTTTTGGAATGGCTGTCCCTACCGTTTCTTGAACTACCGCCTGCTTTCTTGTGAGCCATGGTTATCTCCTATCCGTTAATTTTAACAACTTGTACTTTAGTAAACATTTGTCTGTGACCTTGGCGTTTACGATAGTCTTTTCTTCTTTTCTTTTTGAAAATATAAACGCGGTCAGCTTTACCGTGCTCAAGCACTTTAACTTCTACTGAAGCCCCTTTAATAAAAGGCGAACCTGCAGTTTGCTTGTTATCACCTGAAATAAAAAGAACTTCTTCAATTTTGTATGTGGCGTCTTTTTCAGCTTCAATTTTTTCAACATTAAAAGTATCGCCTTCTTTTACGGTGTATTGTTTACCACCAGTTTTAATTACTGCGAACATGCAGAACCTCCACCTATTATTAAGGAAAGATAATCTAAACCAAAAAAAAACTACTGTCAAGCATTAATTTTAGTTTTCCTGTAATTTTTCTACACCAATACCTTTTAGTGTAATTTCTCTTCTTTCTCCTGTATTACTCATTACAATCACTTTCTTTGAAAATTCTTCATTTCTATCTGGTGCAAAAGTAAACCCTAAATAACATGACTGACCTTTTTTTAGAAGAAAATTAGTTTCATCACTATTTGTAATACAAGAAGATATATTAGTATCGTTTAACACAACAAGTCTAAAATTATTTTCTTTACTTTCAGATAATATAGAATATCTTTGGTCTGTATCACTGGAATTAAGTATAAGTATTTTTTGAACATTACCACCAAAATAAACTGTACCAAAATCAAGAACATCTGAAGCACCACCATAAAGCAGGTATTCTTTTGCACCTGAAAGTATACGTTTGTTAAAAATTAATTTAGAAGTAAAATCCCCAGCTGATGCTGGTTTAAAGCTTATAACAATACCACATGGTTCTTTTTCAGGTTCTATTATAGTATTATTTTTTATTTTACATGTGGTTAAATTTTTATCAATTTCAAAAGATTTATCACCTTCTAAAGAAAATGTAAGTGGCTGTTTACTTTCAGGGTTTTTTAAAATTTTAATATATGCATATTCATCACTTTTTACACCAGCTGTTTCTCCATTCCATTTAATAGAATATTCAGCACGTTTGTTATCTGAATTTTCTCCGCTATTATCTGTATAGTATAAAACTGTAAAATCAGGCATATGTATACCTTTGCCCTTGATTTCATATTTTGTGGTAGCATATATTTCAGTAGTATTGCTTTGCCTGGCAGTTATTACCATTTCTTCATTATAATCTTTTACTTCTGTAGGGGAGAAAGTAATATGAAGCCTGCATTTTTGATTTGCAGGCAGACTAAATAAAGTCTCTCCATAATGTTGGATACAAGAATCTTTTGTAATGCTTGAAAAAAATTCTTTTGTATCATCATCATAAACATCATCTGTTAATGGTGTGATTTTTATATCACTTGTCTGCATAGAAGGGTGTGCAGTAAAAGCAATACTATATTCCATTGTATTTTCTGTATTATTTTGTATATTTATAACTTTACTAATAGTATTTGTTCTATCTTTATTAAAAAATGAATTACCAAAATTTATTGTTTCTGCATTTACTGCATTAATCATAACAGAGCAAAAAAGTAAAGTTAATATGATTTTATAATGCATATAATCTCCTAAACAATGAGTATCCCTTTAATATAGCATTTTTTTTATGATTATGAAAGCATAATATTTTATTTTAATAAAAACCATTTATTTATCAAAAATTTATTTAAGTCTATATACAGTGCTGTATGGGTAATTATCATATACCAGTTCAAACAATTCTGGATTATAGTCTTTTAGTAAAAAAAGTTGCACAAAAGATGAATTTGCCACATCAGAACTAACAATATATACAGCAGCCACATTATTTTCCTTTTCTATTATTGCATTTAGCCCTTTTGTAAGGGAAAAAGTTTTAGTGTTTATATTTTTACCTTTATTTGTATATATAATAGATGATACAGGAACAGCATTATCACCCATATAAAATATGCCCTGGCTTACATCAAACTTAATATCAAATCTATTTCCAGCATCTAACTGGTGCTGGCACATTAATACATTACTGTTTTGTTCAACACAAATAATTTGTATAATGCCATCATCTTTTTTAGAAAAATAGCTTAAAGCACTATATTTTTGAACCATATCATATGTAAATAGAATATAGTTGTTATCATTTTTAGGACCTTTTGAGAAATTATCCATAGTGTTTTCTACATCACTTACAGAAGATTTATTATCAAACATGCTCATTACTTCTTCATATCCACCTTGTTCAATATAAGATGCAATATTATGTAATGTTTGCTGGTTTGATGTAAAACTTCGTGCTATCATCCATGTTTTAGGTGTCGACTGGCTCATACCACTGTGATAAACAGGAAACTCTGTAATATCAGTAATAGCAAGCCCATAATCCCACCATGTATATATGGTGGAGTTATCAGGAAGTATGTTTTTAAGGTTTGAAATATCCTTATATATATTGGTATTAATAGATGGCTGCGGCACTAGACTATATGCTGTTTGATTAGAACCAAATAAAATAGAGAGCATAAAAAATGACAGCACAAGAGGCATTACAGCTTTTGTAAAATCTATACGTTTTTCTATATTTTTACCAAATTTTTCAATAATATAATTACTTATAATATATATTATATAGCCATAACCAATAGCAATAAACGGCATTAAAAACATAGCAAATCTGGCAGAACTTATAAATACCATAAGCCCCATAGCAAATATAGGCAGCAAACCTATAGTCTTTTTAATATTAGCAATTAAGAAAACTATACCAAAAGCAAGCCCTGCAATAAAAGTAACGGGGTTTGATGTAGTAAGTGATACAATACCACTAAATGGCTGTGATGCTGCCTCGCTTATTGTATTATACACCCATGGAATTGGTGATGTTGCTTCTAAATTATTTGGCAGAAATGGAATATAAACAGCCATAGAGCCAATTAATGAATTTAACGACATTATAAAAGCAACAGGGTTAGATGTTATAATATATGTAGCTGCAGCAATTAAAATATTACGATATGAAATTTTATTAATAAACAGTGAAAAAATAAATATTAAAAAGAATACTAAATTAAATAATATATGGTTATAAAAATGCTGGAAACCAAGTATTGTTATACCTAAAAGAGCAGAATAGATATAGAGTATACGTTCTTTTTTCGCATTTGATGCAAGGTAAATAAAAAGTGCAGCTAAAAAGAGAAAGAACATATTTCCACCATCTGTATCAAAACGTCCAATAGAAGTTCTAGACATAAATATGGCACTAAAACTGGTTAAAAGACCAGCAACAATCCCAATAGCAGGATAGCCTATAATGTAGAAATATGCACACAGCACAAGTATAAAGATACTAGAAAGCCATGGAACCATATTGATTGCAATATTATAATAATCATAACCTGTAATATTATGAAGTTTTGCAAGCATAACACTTAAAAGTGGAGCAGGATCATAAAATGGAACACCTTCTGGGTAAAAAATCTTAACATCATTACCACCGGGAACGTATTCATTATTATTAATTTCTTTAGCATGGCGAATATATTTATATGCATCTAAAGTCGTCATCATAGGAGTATTGTTATAGAAAAACTCATTTTTATATTCTTTCCAAAAATCATACTGATTATACCTGCCGTTTACAGATACAGCAAATGCAGTCAGGGCTGCAACTATATATATAATAAGTACAAATTTTGAATGTTTTGTTGGAAAATTAATATAATTTATCAATTGTTTATATTTATTATATATTTTTATAATTGTTTTGTTTTCTATTATAGTATCTCTAATGTCTTTCATTTTCACCCTCAGAGTAGTGAGTTAGTAAAAAGTTATACAAAAGCCTTAATCCAAACCCAGTAGCTTCTTTTCCAAAAACAGGGTGGCTTTTTTCTAAGTATGCAGGTCCTGCCATATCAATATGTATCCAAGGGTAATTATCTATAAATTGTTTAAGAAAAAGTGCAGCATGAATTGCCCCACCTTCCCTTGTAAAGCTGCTCATGTTTGCAATATCGGCAACAGAGCTTATTATTCCCTGTTCATAATCAGCATAAAGTGGCAGCTCCCATACATCTTCTGATACTTCATATGAAACATCACTAATCTGTTTGCTTAAAAATTTTCTATTAGAGAAAATACCTGCACAGTATGGTCCAAGAGCAACAACACATGCACCTGTTAATGTTGCTGCATCAATTATTATTTCAGGGTCAGTTTTTGTGGCGAAATAAAGGGCATCAGCAAGAATAAGCCTGCCTTCTGCATCAGTATTTAGTATTTCAACTGTTTTAGAGCTGGCAGAAGTAATAACATCACCAACAAGAACAGAGTTTGCCCCTATTAAATTTTCAGCCAGTGGAATATATGTATTAATATTTATTTTTAAATTTAGCTCTGAAATAAGTTTTGTAAGTGTAAACATTAAGGCAGCCCCTGCCATATCGTCTTTCATATGGGCCATACTAGAGGCTGGTTTTAAAGAGTAGCCGCCGCTGTCAAATGTAATACCTTTACCAACAAGTGCAATATTTTTATCACTTTCTGGGTTGCCTTTATATTTTAACTGTATAAAGTATGGTTTATTAACACTGCCTTTACCAACATTATACAGCAGGTTCATATTATTATTTAATATTTCCTTTTCGTCCCATATAATACATTCCACATTATCAGCAATATTGTTCTTTACAAACTCAGTAAAATCATAAGGGTTTAGATAGTTTGATGGTGTATTAATCAAGTCTTTCATAATATTAATATTAGTGAATACAGCATTCCATCTATCAGTATTTTCATCAATATATTTTTTCATTTTAGGCATAGCAGTAATAATTTCTGCCTCAAAAAAATATTCTGGTGATTTTTTTGATTTATATTTATCAAATGTATAATCATTAAACATAAATCCTTCTAAAAAGGCTTTTGTAATATATAAATCTTTCTTTTCATTATATATATCTTCAAAGGAAATAAGAGAAAATGATGATATTTTATCTTTTTTAAATATGGAGGCAGTTTTTGCACCTAGTTCCATATAAAATCTTGCTTCACCTTTTTCTTTTGGTATATGTATAATATATATTTTTTTTAATTTTTTATTAACATCAATATAGAAGCTTTTAGATTCTTTTTCATCAAAATTAAAATAATCAGACTGGATAATATTCTGAAGTTCATCATCTATTTTTTTCCCAGTAATATTTTTTAATGAGCGTATATTTTTATATACAGGTATAATGATAGCATCTTTTTTAGAATCAACTGCAATTTTTTTTCTACATGAAATTTTCATATAAACCACCTAACTAATATATAAGTATAAAAATTCTATTTATAATAAATTTTACTAAAAATAAATATAAAAAATAATTTTTTTCAAAAATTAATCAAAAATTATTGCAATAGAGATATAAATTTTTTAAAATACATTCATATTGGAGTATGAGTAAAGAAATGAATGAATATTCTGTAAAGTTTATTGGTAAGAAAATAGCATTATTGACAGCTTTAGAGCTGGTTCTTGCATTTTCTGGTCTTGGTTATTTAATTCCTTATGCCACATTGATGTATATACCTGTTATATTGGCGGCATATTTTTATGGAGTTTTAGCGTCTGGCTTTTTAGGTTTTATATTTGGCCTTACAAGCATGTGGAAAGCATCTGTTGTTGGAGTAGATGAATTTGATGCATTGTTTTCTCCATTTGCAACTGGAGCCCATTTTGAAAGTATAATGTTAAGCACTGGCACAAGAATATTATTTGGTATAGTTGCAGGGCTTGTTTTTAAATTTATTAAGAAAATTAAATCACATAAAATAATACTGCTTTTAGTATGTTCTGTTTTATTGCAGATGTTTCATTCAGTAATTGTGCTGCTGACTGCTGTTTATTTTTTTCCAGAAACAGGTATAAATACAGCTTTTATTATGAAAGATATTTTTTCATTAAAAGAGCTTATACAGGCAATAGTGCTTTGTAGTGTTATGTATATATCATATAAAATAAGTATATCAAAATCTTTTAGAAAGTTTGAGCAGATACTAAGTGACGGTGGACATGCTTATTTTACAAATCGATTTAAGCTGGAAGGTGTTGCTGTAGGAACAATTGTCTTTTTAACAAATCTTTTGCTAATGTATAATTTAGAGTCTACAATTGTAAAGGCTATGAGAATACAAAATATATTGTTAGACAGGGCTACATATCATGTATATATTAATTCATCGGCACAGTTTATTGTAGGCTGTGCTGCTTTAAGTTATATAATAGGCTTATTAGTTGTTGCATATAGAGTGTATTCTGCATATAGAATAAATAATTCAGACCAAGATTTAATGACAGGTTTACATACAAAGGCAGCAGCATTAGAGTATGGTAAGGCATTATTGCAGGATAAGAGTAATGCTTATTTTATGATTATAGATATAGATAAGTTTAAAGTAATAAATGATACCTTTGGGCATATTGCAGGGGACAGGGTTATAGTAAATGTTGCCATGTATTTGGAAAAATATTTTTTAGATTTAGGCTATGTAGCAAGGTTTGGTGGAGATGAATTTGCAGTATTTGTTACAAAGGAAATAGATAAGCAGTCATTAATAGAGCGAATACAGAATTTTCAAAAAGATATGCTTGATATTCCACTGGTAGCTATGAAAGTAACATGCAGTATAGGTGTAGCACAAATTCATAATGAAAAAAGGTTTGAAGAAGTATATGAAAAAGCAGATGAAATGCTTTATCAAGTAAAGTCTTCAGGAAGGAACGGTTACGCCTTTAACAAGTAAGATAAAAATGAAAAAAATGTATAAATTTAAAAGTATTGCTTGCAAGCTTACAAATATAATGATATTAGTTATGGACTATTATAAATTTTTAGGGTATAATCCCATGCAAGATTTTTATAATCATTAAGTATGGAGGCATCATCGCTGATGAATTGTAGAGTAATAGCAGTAGCAAATCAGAAAGGTGGGGTAGGTAAAACTACCACTGCAGTAAACTTATCTGCTTCATTAGCTGTGGCAGAAGCAAGAGTATTACTAATAGATTTCGACCCACAGGGCAATTCTACCAGTGGTCTTGGTTTTACTGCAGATACAATAATCAGTGATATTTATGATGTTATTGTTAATGATGTAAATATAAAAGATACAATTTTACATACAGAAATAGACGGGCTTGATATAATTCCTGCACGTATTGAGCTTTCAGCAGCAGAAGTTGAGTTAATACAGGAAAATGCAAGAGAGAAGAAATTAAAACAGGCAATTAGTTCTATTACAAGTGATTATGATTTTATATTAATAGACTGCCCGCCTTCCCTTGGGCTTTTAACAGTAAATGCACTAACTGCAGCAGACAGTGTTTTAATACCTATGCAGTGTGAATATTATGCTATGGAAGGTTTAGGACAGCTTTTAAATACTATAAACTTAATAAAAGAGAGTTTAAATCCAGAATTATCAATAGAAGGTATTTTACTTACTATGTATGATTCAAGGAATAATCTTTCAAAAGAAGTAATGCAGCAGGTTAGAACACATTTTCCTGATAAAGCATTTAATACAGTAGTGCCGCGTGGTGTAGCATTAAGTGAGGCTCCAAGTTACGGTAAACCAGTATTACTTTATCAGCCTAAAGCTAAGGTTTCAGAGTGTTACATTGAGCTTGCAAAAGAGATGTTGGAAAAAGTTAAATAAAATTTAGGAAAAGGTAATATATAGATGAAAAAACCATTAGGCAGAGGGTTGGATTCTTTAATTCCAAGGAGCAGTGAGGAAGCACAGGCAAAACACACTGGTGTTGTTACGTCCAATTATTTTGAGCTTGCTGTTACAGAAATTATACCCAACGATAATCAGCCTAGACGTATTTTTGATGAGGCACTTTTAGAAGAGTTAGCAGAAAGTATACGTTTAAAAGGTGTTATTCAGCCAATTATTGTAACTAAGCTTGAAAATGGCAAGTATATGATAATTGAAGGTGAACGCAGATGGCGTGCTTCAGGGCTTGCTGGTAAAAAAACGATACCAGTAGTTGTAAGAAATACAGAAACAGCAAAAGAGCGTTTAGAGCTTGCCTTAATTACAAATGCTCAAAGGGAGGATTTAAATCCTGTTGAGCTTGCTGTTGCATATAAAAAATTAATGGACGAACATAATTACAAACATGAAGATTTAGGTGTAATTGTAGGTAAAAGTCGTTCTGCAGTTACAAACAGGTTAAGGCTTTTAAATCTTCCTAAAACGGTTCTTTCATTAATAGAAAATAAAGAAATTAGTGAAGGGCATGCAAGGGCATTACTTTCACTAAGTAGTGAAAGTGATATTATTTCTATTGCTAATGCAGTAAAAGAAAAAAACTTATCTGTTCGTGATGTGGAAAATATGGTTAAAGCCATACAAAATAAAGGCACAAAGAAGGAAAAGAAAGTTTTAGATGCAAATATGCAGGGTATTGCAAAAGAGATGGAAACATTTTTTAATTCAAAAGTAGATATTAAGCCATCAAAAAAAGGTGGAATTATCAATATACGTTATAATTCTGATGATGAGCTTGATACGATTATAAAAAAAATTAGAGGGGAACAATGCTAAAAGTGGCTAAAGAAACTGGTGGCGGAATTGACGCTTTTTTAGGACAAAGTACATCATTTAATGGAACACTTGTATTTGAAGGTGTTGTTAGGTTAGATGGTAATTTTGAAGGTAATGTTAAAAGTAATGACACTCTTGTTATTGCAGAAAGTGGTAATGTAAATGCGACAATTGAGGCAGGTATTGTAAAAATATCTGGCACATTTGATGGTTTAGTGGTTGCAAAAAACAAAGTGGAGCTTTATAAACCAGCAGTTATTTCTGGCACAATCAGAACGCCTGTTATCAAAATTGAAGAAGGTGTTGTTATGAACGGCACTCTTGAAATGGATAACGGCAGAAATAAACCATTAACAGGTAAAAAAGAAGAATAGGTAATTGTTATTTTCATAGTATATTTATAGAGTGTAAGTATATTTTAGAATAGTTATAGCATATTTAGTATTAACAATGAAATAATGAGATGCTGCATAAAACATGTCAGTTATTTATTATATTTGGTTATTATTTAAATAAGGAGGCTTACTATGAGTCGTAAACCATTAATTGCAGGTAACTGGAAAATGAACAAAAATGTATCTGAGGGTGCAGAACTTGCTTCTGAAATCACAGGTGCAGAGATTGATTATTCTACTAGAGATGTTTTATTTGCACCACCATTTACAAGTATTTATGCTGTAAGTGAAGCTGTGAAAAAGAATGGTGGTAAAGCATTGGTTGCTGCACAAAATATTTATTTTGAAGCAAATGGAGCATTTACTGGTGAGGTATCTAGTGATATGGTAAAATCAGCTGGTGCGTCATGGGTGATACTTGGTCATTCAGAAAGAAGAAGTATTTTTGGCGAAACAGATGAAGTTATAAATAAAAAGGTGAAAAAAGCATTATCTGATGGTCTTTCAGTTATTTTATGTGTTGGTGAAACACTTTGGGAAAGGGAGGCTGGTGCTGAAATAGAAACTGTCCTTGCACAAACTGGTAAAGGTCTTGAAGGTGTTACAGACTTATCAAATGTAGTTATTGCATATGAGCCAGTGTGGGCAATAGGAACAGGAAAAACAGCTTCCCCTGCTGATGCTGAAGCAATGCATAAAGCTATAAGAGAATATATATCAAGAATACGCAGTAAAGAGCAGGCAGAGAATATTCGTATTTTATATGGTGGTTCTATGAAACCAGATAATGCTAAAGAGTTAATGGCTCAGCCAGATATAGATGGTGGGTTAGTTGGCGGTGCCAGCTTAAGAGCTGCTGACTTTTTAAAAATAATTAATTTTGATAAATAAATATTAGATTATTAATTGGAGGAATATGGGTTTTTCCCATGGTATTTAGGAAAAAATGTATACAATTATTTTAGCTTTATACGTATTTATTTGTGTTTTATTAATAATAGCTGTGCTTTTACAGAACAGTAAAAGTTCTGATTTAGGAGCAGCATTAGGTGGTGGAAGTGGTGAAATGTTTGGTCCAAAAACACCATCAAGTATTATGAATAAAATTACAACAGTAATTGCTGCAGCATTTTTAATATTATCATTAATACTTGCTGTTATGTCTGGTTTAGGTGAAGAAAGTATTATGCAAAGGTCTAATGCAGTTGTGCCACAAACACCATCAACAATGAATGTGCCTGTGGAAACAGCACCTGTTGCACCTGTGCAAAATTCAGCACCTGTAACTACACCATCTACTACCCCAGCAGAGTAGTAAAATTAATTTTATAAGGTTGTTAATGTGAAAAAAAATATTTTACTAGTGTCTTTGTATCTAATTATCTCAACTTTGTTTATTTCATGTAAGAAAACAGAAGAAGTTGCAGATAACACTACTGTTATAAATGAACAAAAGGAAGTAGTTGAAGAATTTACTGATTATGGTGATGCTTTATCAACAGGTGAGATAGCAGAGCCTATAAATCTTATTCCTGCAATGGCAGCAGATTCTGCAAGCCATAATGTTACACAATATATTTATAATGGACTAGTAAAGTATGATAAAGACCTTAATTTAGTGGGTAATTTAGCAGAACGCTGGGAAGTAAGTGATAATAATACTGTAATAACTTTTTATTTAAGAAAAGGTGTTAAATGGCATGATGGTGTTGAATTTACAGCTGATGATGTGAAATTTACATATGAGTTTATGATATCAGATGATACACCAACAGTATATGACAGTGATTTTAGAACTATAGAAAGTGTTGAAGTTATAGATAGATATACAGTTAAAATAAAATATAAAGAGGCATTTGCCACTTCTCTTAGCAGCTGGAGTATATGGATGATGCCAAACCACGCATTAACAGGTAAGCCAAGTAAGTCACCACTGCAAAGGAAACCAATTGGAACAGGTCCATATATGCTCGAAAGCTGGACTCCCAATAAATCTGTAGTTCTAACTTCTTTTCATGACTATTTTGAAGGAAGACCAAAAATAGAAAAAATATTTATACGAACTATTCCAAACCAAACAACTCAATTTATGGAACTTTTAAATGGTTCTATAGATATTATGGGAATGAATGCAAAGCAGGAAGCATTAGATACAAACACACCAAAATATCAGAATAATTACAATACATATTCGTATTTAGACTTTTCATATACGTATATAGGTTATAATTTAAGGCGTGCACCATTTAATAATAAACTTATTCGTCAAGCATTAACGTATGCAGTTAATAAACAAAGTATTATAGATGGTATATTATATGGTAAGGGGTATGTAGCAGAAGGTCCATATCAACCTAACTCAATTTGGTATAATCAAAATTTAGTTCCAATGAGTTATAATATTGAAAAAGCAAAATCACTTTTAGCAGAAGCAGGTTTAAAAGACTCAGATGGTGATGGAATTTTAGAATATAATGGAAAAAAATTTACAATAGAATTAATGATAAATCAAGGCAACGAAGTTCGTGCACAAGTTGCAGAGATAGTTCAGCAAAGCTGGTCAAAGATTGGCATTGATGTGCAGATAAGGTCTTTAGAATGGGCAACTATGCTTAGTGCCACAAGGCAGGGGGCATTTGATGCTGTTATATTAGGCTGGTCAACACCACTTGATCCTGACCAGTATGATATTTGGGCAAGTGAAAGATGTAAAGACAATGGGCAAAATTTTATATGCTACAGCAATGAGGAAGTAGATTACTTATTAACTGAAGCAAAGAAAGAGTTTAATACTGAAAAAAGAAAGGCATATTACGACAGAGTGCAGGAAATATTATCAGATGAGCAGCCGTATACATTTTTATATTTTCCTTATGTCCATATTGCACTAAACAAAAGGTTTGAAAATGTAAAACCAGAAAAAGCAGGTATAACATATAATTTTATAGACTGGTATGTAAAGAAAGCTAATCAGAAATATAGTATATTAACCCAGTAAAGAGTAGGTATGATACGCAGAAACGTTAAAAGGATATGTCTTTTTGCAGGTTACAACTCAGATGAGATAATTGAAGATTATGTTGTATACTTGATAGAAAAGTTGTCCTTAATTTCTGATGTATATTATTTATCAGATAATAATTTACCAGATAATGAAAAATCTAAAATTGCGCCATATGTAAAAGCAGCCTATGGATTTAAGCATGAAAAATATGATTTTGGTTCATGGCAGGAATTAATAAATATTTTAGGCTGGGAAAAATTAGAAGAATATGATGAGCTTATTTTAACAAATGATAGTATTATGGGCCCATTATATAATATCCAAATATTAATAGATAAAACAATATTAGATGAAGAATGGCAGGCCTGTGGAATTAATTATGCATATGATTACCACAGCTGGCATTTAAGCAGTTATTTTTTAATACTCAAAAAAGAAGTTTTCACATCATATATGTTTAAGGAATATATTAAAAGCATTAAAAAAGAAAAAAGTGTAGAAAATGTAATAGAAAATTATGAAATAGGTTTATCCAGATTATTAATCCAAAGTGGCTATAATGTTAAAAGTATAGTAGATTTTAAGAAAAATATATATATCTCATGGCGTAAGTTTTTAATAAAGGGCAGTCCATTTATTAAGAAAAAAGTATTTAGTTATGAACTTTTCTTCTTAAGCAGAGCATTTGGGTGGAGTTTTTTTCTAAAAAAATATACTAATTTTAATATTAACCTTATAAAAAAACATATAAAGTATTTTTATAAAAACACAAGTTATGCCAGGCTGCTTTTTAATAAAAACTTTTGGAAATACGCACTAAAAGGTGCTTTAAAAATAGTTATGGAAGAAGATAGGAAAGTAATACGTATTTTTGGAATATATTTATTAAATAGGGTAAACTATGAAACAAATAAAATAAAAATTATGGGTAAGTAAATGAATATATTAATAACAGGTGGTTTAGGCTATATAGGAAGCCATACAGTTATAGAATGTATTAGTAATAATCATAATGTTATTATTGTAGATAATCTTTATAATTCATCAATAGAAGTACTTCACCGTCTAAATAAATTTTTAAATAAAGATATAAAGTTTTACAGAACAGATATGCAAAATATAGTAGACTTTGAGAAAGTATTTATAGAAAATAAAATAGATGCAGTAATACATTTTGCAGGCTATAAAGCTGTTGGTGAATCAGTTAAAAAACCTTTAAAATATTATGATAATAATATCGGTATAACCATTAATCTTTTAAAATTAATGGAAAAATATAATGTGAAAAAAATAATATTTAGTTCATCAGCTACTGTATATAAAGAAAGTGAGATACTGCCACTAACTGAAAATATGCCACTTGGGGTTACAAACCCATATGGTAGAAGTAAACTAATAATAGAAGATATATTGCAGGATATAGCACATGCAGATAATGAGTTTAAAGTAGTAATTTTACGATATTTTAACCCAATAGGTGCTCACCCATGTGGAATGTTTGGGGAAGAAAATAATGGAATACCAAATAATTTAATGCCATATATTGTAAAAGTTGCAAAAGGGGAGCTGGAATATTTAAGGGTGTTTGGAGATGATTATAATACAAAGGACGGCACAGGGGTAAGAGATTATATACACGTAGTAGATTTAGCAGCTGCACATATAAAAGCAATAAAGGCATTTGATTTTGAAAGTAATGTAAATATATACAATATTGGAACAGGTAAGGGCTATTCAGTATTAGAAATAATTAATAATTTTGAAAAAGCAACAGGCATAAAAATTCCTTATAAAGTAGTAGAAAGAAGGGGTGGCGATATAGGGGAATATTATGCAGATAGTCAAAAGGCAAAAAAAGAGTTAAATTTTGAAACAAAATATGGTATATTAGAAATGTGTACAGATGCATGGAATTATGAAAAAGGAAACAATTAATGAATAATATAAAACTTATTGAGTTAATAAGTCATGGTGATAACAGAGGAAGTTTGATTGCATTAGAAAAAGAACATAATGTGCCTTTTGATATAAAAAGAGTATATTATATATATGATACAAAACGGGGAGTGCCACGTGGTTTTCATGCTCATGAAGATTTGGAACAGATGTTAATATGTGTCAGCGGTTCATGTAAAATAAAAGTTGATAATGGAAAAGAGCAGGAAGTTTATGAACTAAATACTCCAGAGCAGGCTTTATATATTGGAAAAATGATATGGCGTGAAATGTATGATTTTTCTCAGGGTTGTGTTTTAATGGTAATTGCTAGTCAGTATTATAACCCTAAAGAATATATTAGAGATTATAATAAATTTATAGAAATTGTAAATGGGGGGGGGTAATAGTTAAATGTATATTCACCCACTTTCTGATGTTAAAAGTAAAAATATAGGAAAAGACAGCAAAATATGGCAGTTCTGTGTAGTTTTTGAAAAAGCAGTAATAGGTGAAAACTGTAATATTTGTGCTAATGTATTAATAGAAAATGATGTGGTAATAGGTAATAATGTAACAGTAAAAAGCGGAGTTCAGCTTTGGGACGGCCTGCGTGTTGAAGATAATGTTTTTATTGGACCTAATGTTACTTTTACCAATGATTTATATCCAAGGTCTAAAAAGTATCCTGAAAAGTTTTTAACTACTGTAATAAAAAAAGGTGCATCAATTGGTGCAAATGCAACCATTTTACCGGGAGTTACTATTGGAGAAAATGCAATGATAGCAGCAGGAAGTATTGTAACAAAAGATGTGCCGGCAAATAAATTATATAAAAATAAAATAATTATAGAATTAAAGGATATATAAAATGATTAGATTTTTAGATTTGCATAAGATTAATGAAAGATATAGAAAAGAGATAGATGAAAGCATAAAGGAAGTTCTTGATAGTGGCTGGTATTTGTTAGGCAAACAAAATGAAGAATTTTGCAAAAACTTTGCTGAATATTGTGGTGTAAAATATGCAGTTGGGATAGCAAATGGGCTCGACGCATTAAAGCTTGCAATAATGGCTCTAGGGTTTAAGCAGGGTGATGAAATAATAGTGCCATCAAATACTTATATTGCGTCAATTCTAGCAATATCAGAATGTGGCTGCACACCTGTTTTGGTGGAACCTGATATTAATACATATAATATTGATGCAGATAAAATAGAAGCAAAAATCACTAAAAATACTAAGGCAATATTGGCTGTGCATTTATACGGTCAAACTGCAAATATGCAAAAAATATCACAAATAGCTGATAAATATAATTTAAAATTAATAGAAGATGCTGCCCAAGCACATGGAGCATACCATAATGGTAAAAGAGCAGGAAATTTAGCAGATGTAGCAGGTTTTTCATTCTATCCAGGTAAAAATTTAGGCTGCCTGGGGGACGGTGGAGCAGTTACCACAAATAATGAAGAACTTTATAATAAAATTAAAGCATTAAGAAACTATGGCAGCCATAAAAAATATGAAAACTTGTATATTGGGCTAAATTCAAGGCTTGATGAAGTGCAGGCTGCTGTGTTAAATATAAAATTAAAAACATTAGATACTGATAATGAATATAGAAGAAAAATAGCAAAATATTATATAGAAAACATTAAAAATGAAAAAATAATACTGCCAAATTATAGTAATGACCATGTATATCACATATTTACAGTGCGAACAGAAAAAAGAGATGAGTTGCAGCAGTATTTAAAAGAAAATAATATTGAAACTTTAATACATTATCCAATACCGCCACACAAGCAGGTTTGCTACAATGGTAAGCTTGGGGATAGTTATCCAGTAAGTGAAAAAATACACTCTACAATTTTAAGCCTGCCAATATCGCCTGTATTAGAAATGGAAGAAGTGGAAAAGGTAGTAGAAGTAATAAACAGGTTTTAGGAGAATATATGAAATTAAGTATATTAACCACATGCTATAATCAAAGATATGAAATAGAAAAATTGATACAATCAATTTTAAAACAAAATATACCATTTGAATATGAAATATTAATTGGAGATGATGGCTCAACCGATGGCAGTGTGGAATATTTAAGAGAATTAGAGGAAAGATATCCTAATTTAATTAAAGTATATTACAATAAGCCATCTAAAGAAAAGTTATTAACGATACACAGTAAAGCAGCAAGAGCAAGTGATAATAGATACAGGCTTTTTAGAGAAATGTTTAAACATAAAAGTGAGTATTTTACATTAATAGATGGTGATGACTATTATACAGATGAAAAATGTTTAGAAGAAGGTGTAAAATTTTTAGATATAAATAAAGATATAACAGGAATATGTTATACTCATAATGTACTAATAGAAAATGAACATCAAATTATACTGAGAACACTAGAGAAAAATGAATATAATAAAAAGCATAATATAATTAATAATAAATATTATCAATTAAAATCATGGCACCATGTTGCATCATTTATTTTTAGGTCAGAGGATAAAGAAAAACTAATAAATATTTTAGGAGAAAATCATTTAGTAGATGATGGCAATATTACCTTAATGATGCTTGATTATAGAGATAAAGAAAATAAAAAAAGTAAAATATACTATAATAAAGATAAAATAATATTTAACTATATAGTACATAATAAAGGAATATGGACTCAAAGTAGTGAAATAGAAAAAATGATGTTAACAACAGGAAGTTATTCTAAGAAGATATTTCAACACGGGGGGGGGGGAAATAGCACTGAAAGCAGCAGAAAATTATAAAATATTAAATAGTAAGATAGATAAAGTTAGAGAGCTGCCACAAGAGCTAATTAATTATTATAGAGAACTTTATAAGAATTATGGTGATAAAATATTAGTTGATATATTAGATGATAAAAAGGGAACTATAAATTCATTAATATTAACACTAAAAATAAAGTTTCTTTATAAAAAATTACGTATTACAAGACGAATATATAAAAAATATTATAAAATAATAAATATGTTACATTTATAGTTGATAATTAAATAATGTAACAGTAATTATATCATATTATAGAAGATAT
Organism: uncultured Mucispirillum sp.; assembly: GCA_944325215.1. Classification (GTDB taxonomy): domain Bacteria; phylum Chrysiogenota; class Deferribacteres; order Deferribacterales; family Mucispirillaceae; genus Mucispirillum. Next base: position 70,156 of record CALUZC010000011.1, read on the forward strand.
TATTTGTAGTTAGTACAGAAAAACGAGATGAATTACAGCAATATTTAAAAGAAAATAATATAGAAACATTAATACATTATCCGATACCGCCACATAAGCAGGTTTGCTATAAAGGGGCATTGGGTGAAAGCTATGAAATAAGTGAAAAAATACATTCCACAATTTTAAGTCTGCCAATATCGCCTGTAATTAAGCAGGAAGAAGTTGAAAAGATAGTGGAAATAGTAAATAAATATTAGTTCATAATAATTTAGCATAACAGAATTATTTAGACTATAAATTTTATACCTAAAATACATATTTCTTTGTATTTTTTTCCAGTAATAAAATTTTTATATTTTTTTATAGAAAAAAAAGGTATCGAATAGGTATAATAGTTATAGCTACCTTTATTTTTACCATTAGAAATCATTGAGTAATAAAGTTTAGAAGCATCAGGTGTTTCAAGTAATACTTTTATGAAATAGCTATGTGATTTAATAAGTGATATAATATCACTTTCACTATTTGAGCCTAAATATTCTATAAAATATTTTTTAAATACTTTAGAAACTGGCTTATCATTCCAATATCTATCATAATACTGGGCTAAAAGTAATAAAAATCTTGATAAATTTTTACTAACATTTGAGCTATGACGCCTGTAATAAAATCCTGATTTTCTTTGAATATATAGTGAATATTGCGGATTATTTATTATATATCTATATATTTTAGTTCTTAAAACAATATCATCACCTAATATATCCTCATCAAATCCACCAATTTTATCTATAAGTTCTCTTTTAAAAATACAGCCTTGAATAAACACAGAGTGTGCTTTATTATATTCAAGCTCCAGTAAAATTTCTGGTGTTATAATACTATTAGATTTTTCAAAATCATTTATAAATGGTTTGTTTGACTGGATATTATTATGTTCATCAATAATAAATGGAGCAGTTGTTCCTGACATTAAAATAGTTCTATCACTATTCATAATATCGATTTGCTCTTTTAAAAAATCAGGGGTAAGTGCATCATCTAAAGCTATAAAAATAATATATTCGCCTTGCGATTTTTTTAATAAAGTATTAAAATTTGCGCCTATATTACCTGTATTATTTTGAGCAATAACAGTAAAAGGCACAGAAGAACTTTGACTCAAATTATTTAAAATATCCACACTATTATCACTAGAACCATCATCTAAAGTAATAATTTCAATATTTTTATAGGACTGATTTAAAAAACTTTCAATTGAATATTGAATATAATCAGCATGATTATAGGAAAGACAGCATATAGAGCAAAGACCTTTTATCATAAATCACCTCAATAATATATATATTTAAATAATAGATAAAAAACAACAAAAACTTGACATAACAATAGTTTTATATAGAATAATCTAGGAGTAATAATGAATGCAAAAATAATTAAATTAGAAAATATATCAGAGAATACTCAAATTTTCTTCAAAAATAATAGTAAAATAATTGCAATATGTGCTATAATAGTATTTGCGATAAATATTGTAGATATTGTTACAATAAAATATGGAATAGATAGTGAACATGCAGCCATATTAGGTACACAAGAAATGTTCAAATTAAGTGGAAGATTTGGACTTTATATCTTAAATATATTATTTCCCATAGGTTCTTATCAAATTATTTCACAAATACTTGGGCTTTTATCTCTAATTCTTACATGCTTAATTATAATAAATAGTTATAATTTCAATAATAAAGAAAAAACTTTATTTACACTTTTGTTTGTAACATACCCAAGTATAGCATTTATGCAATATTATTACTTTCAATCATTTTATATTTTTTTAAGCGTATTATTGACAGTAATTGCCTATAAACTAGTAAAAACAAACAATATAATAGGAAACATATTATCTGTAATAATACTTACCTTTTCACTATCAATTTTTCAGGGTAATATAGCTGTATTTCTAGCTGTAATGATGATCAATATAATATTAGACTATTTACTAATAAATAAAAGTTTCAAAAAAAGCATAAAAGAAATTATAAAAACTACAGTGATACTAGTTATTGCTACAATAATATATTTTACAATACAATACACAGTTATGCATTTTATATGGAATACAAATGATGAATATCATATAAATATGATTTCATATACAAGTAAGAATATAATAGATGTATTAGGCAATGTTTTAACTACAATATGGCGTATAATGGTTGGTCATAGTTCAAACTGGGAATATAGTGCTTATAAATATATAACAATAATACTGTTTATTTCATTACTATACTATATAATATACAATAAAAATTTACAGAAAAGTTTAATAATTATTACATATATAATTTTATTTATTCTTGCCATATTTTCTTTGGAAATATTAATTGGAACATGGATTGGTTCGCGTGTTGATATTGCAGTTGGGTTTTATGGAGCAATAGTAATACTTATATTATATAATTTAGTAAATACCAAATATATGAAAAATATAATATCAATAATTGGAATTTTAATAATAGTAAATCATAGTGTATATATAATCAAATATCAAACGGCATATTATTTAACATACAAACAAGATGTAATTACTGCATCAAACATTTTGAAAGACTTATATGAAGAATGTCCTGAAATTTATAATAAAGAATATAAATTATTAACATATGGGAAGATAGATAATAAAACTTATGATTTACTACAGGGCAAAGAAAATTTTGGATTATCACAATTTGCGTTTCCATTTGAAGAATATAGAACAGATTATATATTAAATTTTCTGAAATTAGTAGGATTACCAAGACATATTACTTCGTCAAAATCTAGTGATGAATTAAAGAATATATCAGATAATATGCCGGAGTATCCAAATAAAGGGTATATAAAAAAACATGATGATATCGTTATAATTAATTTGAGGAAATGAAAATGAAAAATATGATTAGTGTAATAGTTACCACATATAATAGAGCATATTATTTAAAAGAATGTATATCAAGTATTCAAGCACAAACATATGATAATCTAGAGATTATAGTTATAGATGATTGTTCAAAAGATAATACGGAAGATATAATCAATAATATAAAACTAAATGATAATAGAATTAGATATATTAGACATAACATAAATAAAGGAGCTGGTGCAGCAAAAAATACAGGTATAGAAGTAGCAACAGGAGAATATATTACATTTGTAGATAGTGATGATAAATTAGCAAATATATATGCTTATGAAACAGCAATAAAAACATTTAAAAATAATAATATAGATATATATACATATAGTGAAACAAATGAAGAAAATACACTGATAAGTAAAAAATACAAAAAATATATAATTAATACCGATAATATATATATACCTACAACCATGTTACCTCTTAAAATATTTAAATCAAAGCAGATCAAAAAGATAAGAAATAATGAGAAATTAAAATATGATGATATACCGTTTTGGGTAGATTTTTGTTTGGTAAACAGACCCATTATATATCATACAGATAATAAATTCTATATGCGAATCAAGGATAAATCTAATATGGGGGGGGGGAATTCTATTACAATGAATGAAAAAAACTACATTGAGCTATTTGATGCATATGATGAATTAAATAGTATAATAAATAAAAAAGGAAACAACATAAAAAATAAAATACATATCCTTTATAAAATATTAGATGGAAATATTTTATTTTGGTATAATCGTATTGAAGATAAGAAAATAAAGGAAAATTACAGAAAACGTGCAAAAGAATACATTAAAAAATTAGATAATAGTCTGAATATCATTGGTAAAGAACTAAATCTTAAAAATATGGCTTTGTTTATTGATGATGAAACAGCAAGAACTAAGTATTTGCAAGATATAGAAATATTTAAAGATAATAATTACAAGTATATTAAACCAAATACAATAATATTTAAGATAAAAAGGGAAATATACAGGATAGTACATCAAATAAAAAATCTTTTTATAAAACAATAAACTATTGACAATTTTCTTTCCTTGCTCCATTCTATATAAATAAGTGGTATTTTCTTTGCGGAGGTCAATGCAATGTCAAAAATAAGAGTATTAATAGCAAAACCGGGGCTTGATGGCCACGATAGAGGTGCAAAAGTTGTTGCACGTTCATTAAGAGATGCAGGCTATGAAGTTATCTATACAGGTCTTCGTCAAACACCTGAAGCCATAGTTGCTACAGCTATACAAGAAGATGTGGATGCAATTGGTTTATCTATATTATCAGGTGCTCATAATACAGTTTTCCCACGTATTATAGAACTTTTAAAAGAAAAAGGTGCATCAGATATTGTGGTATTTGGTGGTGGTGTTATACCTGAAACAGATATTCCGGGGCTTTTAAAAGCAGGTGTTGCTCATATTTTTACACCGGGTACCCCAACTGATGAAGCAGTTAAGTTTTTAGAAGAAAATGTAAAACCAAAAAGCAGAGCATAAACAACAAATATAAAGTTTTTAAGGGGGCGTAAAGCCCCATTTTTTATAGGTGAATTTATGAATGAATTTTGCAATAAAGTATTTAATGGTGACGTGAGAGCATCAGCTCGTCTTATGCGTCTTGTTGATGACAGGGCAGAAGGTTATGAAGAATACATGAAAGAAGTGTGGAAACATACAGGCAGAGCCCATATTATTGGTATAACTGGTGCTCCCGGTGCTGGTAAATCTACCATGACAGATAAGTTAATTGCAAAATACAGGTCGATGGGAAAAACTGTTGGTGTAGTAGCTATTGACCCAACAAGCCCTTTTTCAGGTGGAGCTATTTTAGGTGATAGAATTAGAATGACAAACCACGCAACAGATGAGGGAGTATTTATTCGCAGTGTTGGAACACGTGGGCATTTAGGTGGTTTATCAGTATCCACGATGGATATTGTAGCAGTAATGGATGCTATGGGAAAAGATGTGGTTATTATAGAAACAGTAGGTGTAGGTCAAGACGAAGTAGAAATTGCTATGGTAGCTGATACTTGTATTGTTGTAACAGTGCCTGGACTTGGCGATGATATACAGGCTATAAAAGCAGGAATTTTTGAAATAGCAGATATTTTTATTGTAAATAAAGCAGACAGGGAAGGTGTAGAACGCACTGTTAAAGATTTAGAAATGATGCTTGAAATGGTTCACCAAAGAACAGGGTGGGACGTGCAGGTATTAAAAACAGTTGCAGCAAGAGATGAAGGTATTGATAATGTGGTGGAAGCAATATCAAATCATGCTGAATTTTTTGATAAAAATGTAAAAGCAAGCCATATGGAAGATAGATTATTACATGTATCATATGGTGTAGTGCGAGAAAAAATAGTAAAAGAAATATTTAAAGAAGATGAAATAAGAGCATTACTGAAATCAGGATTAGATCCATACACAGCAGTAGAAAAATTATGGGAAAAAAGAAAATAAATGAAGCGAATTTGTCTTTTTGCAGGATATGACAATAAAAACATAATTCATGATTATGTAGTTTATTACTTAAAAGAATTATCAACAGTTGCAGATGTATATTACATGGCAGATAATGAAATAAGTGAGCATGAAAAAGCAAAAATTGCTCCATATGTAAAAGAAGCATATGGCTTTAATCATAAAAAATATGATTTTGGCTCATGGCAGGAATTAATAAAAATAATAGGCTGGGAAAAATTAGCTGAATATGATGAATTAATACTTACAAATGACAGCGTATTTGGACCACTTTATCCGATAAAAGAATTATTTGAAAAAATAGAAAAGGATAGGCAGTGGGATGTATGTGGTATAACAGAAGAATGTTATATAGAAAAAAATAATGATAAATATAGTATTAATAATTTTATACAAAGTTATTTTGTTATTATAAAGAAAAATATATTTATGCAGGAATATATAAAACAATTTTTTCATGATTACACTTTATACACGTCAAAAGCAGATGTCGTATTGAATGGAGAAAAGAAACTATCAAAAATACTTATTAAAAATAATGTAGCAATTAAAAAGATAGTAGAAAAACTTTATGACCCATTTAAAGAGTGGAAAAGTATATTAAAATCAGGCTCACCATTTATTAAGAAATCCAAATTCACTAATAAAGAATATAATAGGAAATACGAAACACTATATAAATATGAAGATATTGTTGCAAAATATAATACATATGATATCTATTTAATAGACAGATACTTAAGCTCATGTAATATTAGTAAAAATAATTTTAATAATATAGCTTATGCAGTAGTAACAATAATAGAAAACTTAAAACATTTAAGGAAAAAATTATTTACTCTTAATATAAAACCATATAGAAAAGAAATAGTGATTTTTGGGATAACAATAGTAAAAAAAGATTATAAACAATCAAAATTTAAAACTATTAATAAATGAGGTAATATGAAAGAAAAATTAGTATCAGTTATACTGCCAGCGTATAATTCATCAAAATATATAGAATATACTATTGCATCACTGCAAAATCAAACTTATAAAAATATTGAAATAATAGTTATTGATGATGGCTCAAAAGATAATACATTAGAGATAGTACAAAAATTATCAGAAAATGACAGCCGTATAAAAATATATAAGAATGATAAAAATCATGGGCTTGCTTACACTACAAATCGTGGTATCTCTTTATCACAAGGTGAATATATTGTGCAGGCTGACCATGACGATTTATCATTACCAAATAGAATAGAAGTGTGTTATAACTATCTTGAAAACCATAAAGATATTACAGGTATATCAGGCAGAGTAAAACATATTGACAGCAGTATAGTAAAACCAGTAACAATAGATAGCAGAGAAATAACTATAAATGCAGATTACGAGCAGGTAAATTGCGAAGCAATGTGGGGTGGTATTATTTCAAACCCAACTATAATGTATAGAAAATCAATTACAGAAAATATTCCAGAATGTTATAATGTTACATATAGAGTTAGTGCAGATATGGATTTTTTTGAAAAAACACTATCAAATGGAGCCAAATGGATATGTGTTGATAATATTTTAATTGAATATAGAAGGCATGCAAGTAACACATCAAGAGTATTAGTAAAGGAAAAAGTGGCAGAAAAACATATAGTATTAAAGCAGTCATTAAAACGTTTTATGGCAGATGTATCAGAAGATGAGGCAGAACTTCATGTAAAACTTGCCTGCAGGCTTGATACTTTTAGCAAAAGTGAACATGAAGAAATACGAAACTGGTTTATAAAGCTGATAAAACATAATGAAAAAACAAAGTTTTTCAATCATGAAAAATGGTTAAAAGTACTAGCGGTAAATTATCGTTATGCTTGTGCATTATCAAATACATTTTCACCTTTTAAAGGTTATAAAATGTATAAATCAATTAATGAGCTTACACCATATCTATCAAAGTCAAAACGATATTTTTATGAATGGCAGAAAAGATTTTTTAGAGCATTAAGCTGGAAAATAGAGGGCAAATAATAGCAATGTATAAAGATAGAGTAATTCTTTATGTGATATATGAGAGAGATGGCATATTAGATGAATGGTATGAAAATTTATTTAATGAATTTAAAAGACATAGTTCTAATTTGATTTGTGTTGTTAATGGCACATTAAATGTACATAGTTCAGATATTTTAGATAAGTATTTTAACAAAGTACTTCACCGTGAAAATAAAGGATATGATGTTTCAGCATATAAAGAAGGTATATTATATTTATATAATGCAAAATTATTAGATAAAGAGTTGATAATGTGCAATAATTCATTTTTTGCACCAATTTATCCATTTGATGATATGCTTAATACAATGATGGATAAAGAGTATGATTTTTGGGGTATTACAAGTATAGATGAACATGACAATATACCATTTCATATACAGTCTTATTTCTATTTATTTAAAGAAAACGTAGTGACAAGCAAAGAATTCATTTCTTTTTTTCAAAATATGAAAGAGATAAAAAATTATCAAGATGCAGTGGAAAGTGTGGAGTTAAAACTAACTAATTATCTTATCAATTATGGATATAAAGCAGGTTCATATATGGATGAAAAGATTAATGGTAGCTACAGCCATGACGTGCTTTCACTTATAAAAAATGGCTGCCCTGTTTTAAAAAGAAGAAAGCTAGTGTTTAGTAAAAAATATGGTTTTAATCATGGGTTAAGCAATATTAATCTATTCAATTATATAGAACACAACACAAGTTTTAATATAGGGCAAATTTATAAAAATTTATCAAGAGAATTTTCATTTGATAGAATGGATTACTGTTTAAATAATAATGTAATAATTGATGAGGCATATAAGTATAATGAAAATAGGCAGTTTTCAATAAAATATTTAATATCATATAATGACAAAAGCCATAAAATAATAGAACAGTTACAAAATAAGTATGAGTTTATAGATAATATTGAATATATTAAAACTGATAGCTTTAAAGATATATTAAATAATATAAAAGAAAGTAATAACTTTGATTTTTATACGCATATTGGCTTAATTTACAGAGATTTTTTACCAGAAGAAATTAATTTTATATTGTTTGAACATATTTTTTTATCATTATTAGGAAATAACTCTTATAATAAAAATCTGTGTCATTATATATCAGAACATAATTATATAGGTATGGCTATACCTTTTGATTTTTTCCATGGTATCAAGTTTAATAATATTATCAAACTTGCTGATACTGCATATGATATATGCAGGAATAATAATATTATTATTCCAAAGGCAGAAAGTATTAATATATTATCATTATCTTCTTCATTCATTATAAAAAATCAAATACGTAAGTTATTAGAGATTACCGATTTTGAAAATATTGCGTGTGGGTATAAATCTTATATTACAGGCGGTATGCTTTTAAGATATTTAACTCAGTCAGAGGGTCTACTAGCAGTAAAAATAACAGAAAGTCAGCAGGCTGGACAGTTGGTCAACAACTATGCCTATAAATATCATAACCAAAAATTAGAAGATATAATAAAATCTTGGTGGTTAACAAAAAAAATTATGTTATAAGTCTGATATAACTTCAAGCTGTTTTAGTAAATCATCAATAATCACTTTATTAGTCAGCTTATCTTTATAAGATACTCTATATAAGTTTTTATCAGCAGCATCAATAGGTATTACAGGTATATAGTTTTTTGTTGCATAGCCACATATTTCTATAAATTTTGTATTTAATGCAGTTGCAATATGTATTACAGCAGTATCCACAGAAATAACTAAATCGGCATTATTTATAAGTGCAAAAGAATCTTCCACATTAGTTTTATATGTGAGGAAAACTTGGTTTTTATTGGTAGCATTAATTATATTAGTATATTTTTCAATAACACCAGCACCATTATAGCCCATAAAAAATATATTAATATTATTATATTGGTTAAGGATAGCGTTTGTAATATTAATTATCTCATCAGCTGGCAATGATTTTAACCCAGAGCCTTCCCCATTGATAATAATATTATAAGTACCATCTTTTTTATAGTTATTAAAATAGTCAGCTGCTTTTTTATTATATTCATCACTTACATACAGCTCTGGCACAGGTATTTCATTAATGCCTAGTGCTTCAAAAGGATAACCAGAGGTAAATTCATCAAAAAGGTTTTTATTTTTTAATTTAGCAGATTTTGGGTTAGTTTTTGCAACTAGTTTTGCAGATGTTTTTTCTTTTAAATATTCTAGCATTTCAAGGTTTGGTTTTTTGTAGTGGCTGTCAATATCTAAAATATAGTCATATTTATTTTTAGCAGCCGTCCTTAAATCCCCAAAATATTTTTGAAGAAATACATTATATATTATTTTTTCCTGACGAACAGTTTTCCAAGGCTTATAATAGTTTAAAAAGTAAAATATATTTGAAATATATGGGTTGTTTTTTAAAGCATTAGCATGCATTGGTGTGCAAAAAACATCGATTTCAATATCTTTATATTTCTCTTTTAATGCTTTATAGTACCCTGTGAAGAAAACTCCGTCACCTAATGCCCTGTGTTGATTATAAACCAATATTCTCATAAATTAACCTGCTAAAAAATTTTACTAAGTAATATTATGATTTATTACAATGTTTTTCAAGTGATTTTATGATGTGCTATACAATTGGTAAATTCTAAAAACATTAAAATTTTTTGTTGACAAAAATATTTTAGTTTGATATATAACTAACTCTTGCTTGTGGAAATAGTTGGTATTTAAGAAAATGTTTTAATAAATAAAATTTTTTTAAAAAAACTACTTGACAAGTAAAATTAAATTATGATATAAGGAATACCCTTGTGTGATACAAGGGGTATTTAGATAATTGACAACAGAATAGGTTAAATAGTGATAGACAGCTTAGTAATTAGTTAGGTAAGAATTTTTTGGAATACAATGATATTTGTATG
>CALUZC010000012.1 GCA_944325215.1 uncultured Mucispirillum sp.
ATATTATTTTATTTAAAGAGATTTAACAACCACTTTTTTATTTACTACTTTTTTCGCAATCGTTTTTAGAATTTACTGTATATATTATGATAGTTTTAGGCAAAAATTAGAGTGTATCATACATTGCTAAAAAGCTTATTTTATTTAATATAGTAAAAAACGAGGTGATATATGGTAAAAAAGATTTTATTTATAGTAATATTTTTAGCATTAAATATGGAGGTTTATGCTATGCAGTCAAATTTAAATAATAAAGAAAAAAGTATTGTGGAGATTTCAGCATACACATCAGCTGGTGATTTACAAAATTTATCAACTGCTTTAAATGAGGCTATTAATAATAAAATAAATGAAGTATAAAATTGTATTAAGTAAAGTTAATAAAAACCCTGCTTTATTTAAAAGCAGGGTATAAAATTTTAGAATCTATATCCAGCTTCAGCATATATTCTAAAACCTGATAAATCAACACCTCCAGGTGCTGTAATAGTATAATCTAAATTTACTCCTGCATATGCTTTTTTAAAATTATATTTTAAACCTAAAGCAGCAACATAACCAAAATATGCACCATTATAATCAAATACAACATCCTGCCTACTATAATGCTGTATAGTTTCTGATTTTGCAAAGGATATAACAGGTCCAGTTCCAAACCATGGAACAAAACCTGTTTCATCTTTTTTTCTTTCATATTGTATTATACCCATTATTTTTATATCAAACATATTTGATATGGTTGTATATTTAAAATAATCTTGCTCTTGTCCTTTCACATATGTATATCCTAAATCAGTGCTTATTGCAAAAAATCTATTAAAATTAAATTTATATTTCAAAGCAGCACCACCACCAACAGCTCCATCTGATAAACCATAAGATACGCTAGTTGGAAAATATACACCACCACTTACCCCTAATGTCATAGGGTAATCTTTGTAATTAAGCTTACCAATACTTTTTATTTCACGGTTAAATTCATCAGCAAATGATTCTTTCTTTTTAGGCTCTTCCTGTGCAGATACGATAAATGATGTAAAAATAAATAAAATACTAAATAATAATTTTTTCATATTTTTCCCCTTAAAAATAAAATATGGTCATTATATCATGGGGGGGGGAATGTCAAGGAAATTGTTTATTATTATATTAAATAAATTTTATGATAGTTTTAGGCAAAAATTAGAGTGTATCATACATTGCTAAAAAGCTTATTTTATTTAATATAGTAAAAAACGAGGTGATATATGGTAAAAAAGATTTTATTTATAGTAATATTTTTAGCATTAAATATGGAGGTTTATGCTATGCAGTCAAGTTTAAATAATAAGGAAAAAAGTATTGTGGAGATTTCAGCATACACATCAGCTGGTGATTTACAAAATTTATCAACTGCTTTAAATAAGGCTCTTGATAATAAAATGACTATTAATGAAATCAATGAAATATTAATCCAAAGTTATGCCTACTGTGGCTTTCCTAAAAGCTTAAATGCAATATCTACTTTTATTAATGTAGTAAAGGAAAGAAAATCAAAAGGTATAAAAGATATTCAAGGGCAGTCACCAAAAGTATTAACATCAAAAGATAATAAAGGTGAAATAGGCACTAAAACAAGGGAAGAACTTGCAGGTGGTGAAGTAAAAGGTGAATGGCAGATATTTGCTCCGGGTATTGAGCAGTATTTATTAGAACATTTATTTGCTGATATTTTTGCACGTGGAATATTATCTCATCAAGAAAGAGAGCTTGCAACAGTATCATTTTTATCTGTTATAAAAGGGGCAGAGCCACAGCTTAAAGCTCATATTAATATGGCAAAAAATACAGGGCTTAGTGATAGTAAGTTAGATTATGCTGTCCGTTATGCTCAATTTATAACAGAATATAACATGGGAGCATTTGGGCGTGGTGTAGAAAATACAGCTTATGCAAAATATTTTAAAGGCACAAGTTATCTTGATATGTTATCAACAGAAGGCGTTGTTATTGGCAATGTAGTATTTGAGCCAGGCTGCAGAAACAACTGGCATATCCACCATAAAGGCGGGCAGATATTACTTGTAACTGGTGGCAATGGTTATTATCAAGAATGGGGCAAACCTGCTAGAAAATTAAAAGAAGGTGATGTGGTACATATTCCAGCAGGTGTAAAACACTGGCATGGTGCAGCGCGTGACAGTTTTTTTGCTCATCTTGCCATAGAAGTGCCAGCAGAAGGTGCAAAAAATGAATGGCTTGAGCCAGTAAGTGATTCAGAATATAGTAAGTTAAAATAGGTATAATATGGGTAAAAGAGTATTAATATTATCAAGCAGCCCAAGGAAAAATGGTAATTCTGATACTTTATGCCATAATTTTGATGAGTGGAGCAAAAGATAGTGGTAATGAAGTGGTGGAAATATTTATAAATGATAAAAATATTAACTACTGCAAGGCTTGTGCATACTGCGAAAAACATAATGGAGTATGCATAATTAAAGATGATATGGTAGATATTATAAAAGAAATATTTGCAAGTGATGTAATAGTATTTGCAAGCCCAGTTTATTTTTATTCTATTAGTGGTCAAATGAAAACATTTATAGACAGGCTTGTTACTATATACAGGCAGATAACAAATAAAGAGATTTATTATATATTTGCAGCAGGTGATAAAACTCCAAATTTTAAAATAGTAGAGCTTTGTATGCGTGGTTTAGTAAGCTGTTTTGCAGGCTCAAAAGTAATGGGAGTGATACAGGCAGGCGGTGTTCGTAAAAAAGGTGAAGTAAGCTATACAGAGCATTTGCAGGAAGCCTATAAAATGGGAGCTGAAGTATGAAAAAAATAGTTATTACACTATTTATTATAATAAATATAGCAAATTATACAAGTGCAAAAGATATGGAAAAAATAGCAGATATTGAAATTATTATAGCTGATAAAAAGGCAGAAGGTGTTATATATAACACAAGTGCAGGTAAAGATTTTTTAAAAAGACTACCAGCTAAATTTAATATGGAAGATTTTAACAGCACAGAAAAAATATCATATTTAAAAGAGAAACTAGATACTTCCAATATGCCTTCATCGTTTGACCCATCAGCTTCTGATATTGCTTATTACGGACCATGGGGAAATATATGTATATTTTATAAAGATTTTAGGCTTTCACAAAACCTTTATTCCATAGGTAGAATAACTAAAGGGATAGAATATTTTGCAGATAAAAATAATGATTTTGAAATAACAATAAAAGTAAAATAAAAATGGGAAGCATAAGCTTCCCATAATATTTTATAAACCTGCTTGTTTTCTAACTTCTTCAGCAAAGTCTTCTTTTTTCTTTTCGATACCTTCGCCAAGTTGAAATCTTGTAAAGCGAACAACCACTTTATCACCTAATAATTTAGCTATGCTTTCATCAGGGTTTTTAACAAATTTTTGGCTTACAAGGCAAGATTCCTGTTTAAATTTGTTAACTTGACCTTCAACGATTTTTTCAATTATATTATCAGGTTTGCCACTTTCTTTAGCTTTTTGCACATAGATTTCTTTTTCATGAGCAATAACTTGTGGGTCTAAATCTTTATCACTTACGCAAAGTGGGTTTGCAGCACAAATATGAAGTGCAATATCTCTAACAAGTTCTTTATCAGCACTTGTTACTTTATCAAACTCAACTAATACACCAATTTTGCCACCTGCATGGATATATGCTTCAAGCATACAAGATGCATCATATTGAGCAAAACGGCGAACTCTTATATTTTCACCGATTTTAGCAACTTTTTCTGCAATAGTTTTTTCAACAGTAGCACCTTCAAAATCAAGAGCAAGTAAAGCATCCATATCTGCTGGTTTTTTATCAGCAACTAATTTACAAATTGCATTTGAAAAATTAATAAAATCATCAGTTTTTGCAACAAAGTCAGTTTCGCAGTTAACTTCAACGATAGCACCATTTTTTAAATCATCAGAAAGGTAAGTAACTACTAAACCTTCAGCAGCAACTCTGCCAGATTTTTTAGCAGCATCAGCTAAACCTTTTGTGCGTAAGAAATCAATAGCTTTTTCTAAATCGCCGCCAGTTTCTGATAATGCTTTTTTGCAGTCCATCATACCTGCGCCAGTTTTTTCACGAAGTTCTTTTACAAGTGAAGCTGTAATTTCTGCCATTATTTCACCTCATCTTCTGGTATATCATCAAGTTCTGCTTCTGCCATAGAAACAATATCATCTTCTTCCACATCTTCTTCTTTAGATGCTTCTCTAACTTCCCCAACAAGCTCATCTTCTCTAGACTGTCTGCCTTCGTTAATAGCATCAGCTAATCTGCCTGCAATAAGCTGGCATGCTCTAATGGCATCATCGTTACCTGGAATTGGGAAATCAACCATTTCAGGGTCGCAGTTTGTATCAACAATAGCCACTATAGGTATACCTAATTTATGAGCTTCTAAAACTGCATTTTGTTCCATATTAATATCAACTATAAACATAACATCAGGGATATTTTTCATATCCTTGATACCACCTAAATTTTTCTCTAATTTGTCATACTCTTTTTTAAGAAGTGCTGCTTCTTTTTTAGTGTAACGTTTGATTAAATCAGTAGCAAACATTTCTTCTAATTCTTTAAGTCTTGCAACTCTGCCTTTAATAGTATTAAAGTTAGTTAATGTGCCACCTAACCAACGGTTATTAATGTAGTAAGCATTGCATTGCTCAGCAGCAGCTTTAATAGCATCTTGAGCTTGTTTTTTAGTGCCTACAAATAAGAAGTTACAGCCTTGTTTAGCCATATCTCTTGTGAATTCAAATGCGTTATTAAAGCATTGAACAGTTTTTTGAAGGTCAAGAATATAAATACCGTTTCTAGCACCAAAAACGTATTTAGACATTTTAGGGTTCCAACGGTTAGTTCTGTGACCAAAATGCACACCTGCTTCTAACAGGCTTTTCATTGAAATGTACGACATATTAATTCTCCTTTCGTTTTTTCTTCCACTGATAAGATGAAGCACTCTTATAATTTTATATAAGAGAACACGCCGAGCTCTTATTTTTGCCAGTGTGATAAGTCGCAAGCTATATTTCTATAGATTAATGCTGTAAAAGTCAAGCAATAATTTTATAAATTAATTAGTATCAGTTTCCACATATGCATAAATATGGTCTTTTTCCACTACAAGATAAATTCTTTTCATTTCCACACCAGATATTTCATAAATATTATTTATTTTTTGTATTTTATCAGGTGAATATACTGGAAAATAATTTTCGCCATACTCTATAGCATAAATTTTATTAAAATATCCCCTTAATATATTATATGTTTTTGTTAAATCTTTAGTATTTAAAATAAAAAGTTCATAATTACTTGCTTCACTTTTAGAATAAACATCTTTAATAGTAAGCCCAGTAGTTACATGATGCAAGTTTTTTCCTAAAGGTATACCACTTATTTTAAGTCTTTTAATATTTTCACCTACATTTTTTGCTTTTGATATATCAATTGGTGAAAATCTGTCATTCATAAAGGTAAAATCTGCCACAATTGTTTTGCCGTCTTTTTTCATAAATATTAAATTATAATCTATTTTATTTTTTATAAAAGTTATCTGTATTGTAGTTTGAGAGATATTAAATGATATATCTACATTATCTTTCTGAATTTTAGTATTATTTGCAGGCAGTTCTTTAGGCAGCATTTCTAATAATGCAGTCCCAAAGCCAGTATCAATACTAGCAAGGAATTTGCTGTATGCTTTTTTTAAATCATTTTCTTTAGTTTCATATATTTGAGCACAGGCATTTGAATATATATATTGTGGCTTATTATCAGATTTACCAAAAAATGTATCACCAGTTAATATACAGTCAAACCCCCATGATGATACGT
Source organism: uncultured Mucispirillum sp. (assembly GCA_944325215.1). Classification (GTDB taxonomy): domain Bacteria; phylum Chrysiogenota; class Deferribacteres; order Deferribacterales; family Mucispirillaceae; genus Mucispirillum. Next base: position 5,888 of record CALUZC010000012.1, read on the forward strand.
ATTGATTATATTCTTTATTGTTTGAAGAATATCTTTCAAAAGTATTATCTTGTGCATATAAATTATTACATATAAAAGCAAATATTAATAAAAATAGTATTTTTTTCATAACTTTATCCCTCCAATTTGCTTTATATTTATGCGTTATTTTTTATCTTTTCTAAAAGAGATGTAATTTCTTCCACATCATTATTTGATGAGCTGTCATTATTTTGATTATTAGAAGCAAACGATACTGTAAACTACCTTGAATTTTTTAGTACAACAGTAAGTTCAATTTGATTAAGTGGGGCGGTATTTCCTGTATTACTGAAAAATTTATCAAAATCAAAGGGAATATTGTTTGCTTGTAATTTATCAATAGTATTCTTATTCATATTAAAAGAAGGAATACTAATGTTTGTTGTACCTTCTTTTATGCTGTAGTCTATTAAATCACTGTATTTAAAAACTTCATTAAAAGGGTATAAGGACCATGTTTTATCATTTTCATTAATTGCAATAAAATTAGCAATTTCATAAGTTGATTGAAAGGGCTCTGTATTTGTATCTTTATTAAATGGGTTTATTTTACTAAAAGGATTAAATTCATTATTAAATTTAGTAAAATCGCCGTCAGTAAAAATATCATTTTTATTTATATTAATAGTAAAAGTATCATCCGAGCTGGAAATATTTTTTGTATAAAATGTATGACTATTATTGGAAATACTGTTTGTATTAAAGCTGCTGTCTGTGTTAGATGTATTTTCTGCACTATGAGTATTATTTGTATTAGAAGTATTATTATTAGCAGTTTGCAGTTTAAAGCATTCATCACATATGAGTGCTCCGTTATAAGTGTGGGAATGAAATGAATTAGTAATTCTACCACAACGCATACAGGTTATGGAACGAGTTTTTTTATAAAAATATATAATAAAAAAAACTGCTGCTATAATTAATAAAATTATAATATACTTCTCCATATTACACTCCAAATATTTAACAAATATATTAGATAAACTAAATCATATACTAAAAATAATAAAATATCCATATAAAATATGTTTAAATAAATCTAATATATTGACATATAAATTTAATTCATTAAAATTACATAGATTATGAAAATGGGGTAATTTTTTATGATGCCATATCTTTTTAAAATAGGTAATTTTGAATTACGTATATACAGCCTTATGATTATAATAGGCTTACTTTTAACGCTTTTTATAACCAGTAAAAAAATGAAAAAAATGGGTTATAAACAGGAATATTTGGAGAATATGATAATAGTAGTATTTATTGCAGCTTTACTGGGAGCAAGAATCTATTATGTTATATTTAACTGGGAATATTATAAAAGCGAACCTTTAGAAATATTTAAAGTATGGCATGGTGGGCTTGCCATTCATGGTGGAGTTATTTTAGGGTTTATAGCATCAGTTATATATGGTCATTATATAAAAATAAAAGTTATGTTTTTTGGTGATTTAATAGCTCCATGGGTACTTTTTGGGCAAGGGCTTGGAAGGCTGGGTAATTTTGCAAACGGTGAGGCTCACGGTGTTCCAACTATTGTCCCACCTGATATTATCTTTAGATTAAAACCAATATTTACTGATTTTTGGGCAACTGTATTAAATACATTTAACCTAAATAATAATCCTGAAAGTATATCAAAACTAAATGATATAGTTAAAAACGGTGCAGAAGTAACATTTCAAGGCAGGGTTTATGAATTGAAAGAGTATGTGCCGTGGGGTATCAGCTTTACAAATAAATATATGCCAGCAGCATACAGAGATTTTGGCACACTGCCAGTGCACCCTACATTTTTTTATGAGATGATATTAAATTTTACAGGTGCATTTATAATGTTTTTATTTTGGCGAAATGATAAAAATATTTCCACTGGGCTTATTTTTGGTATATACTTAATATCATATGGTTTAATACGTGCTTTTGTTACTATGTTTAGGGCAGATGATTTAATGCTTGGTGTTCTAAGAGCACCGCACGTGGCAAGCCTTGCTTTTGTTTCTGTTGGTATATTTCTAGTAATTAGAGCAAGGTATATTTTAAAAAAAGCACCAAATATTAAAGAAAGAAATTAAAATAATATATAAGGAGGCGTTACAATGAAAAAAGCAGTAATTTTTTTAGCTAATGGGTTTGAAGATATTGAAGCCCTTGCAACAGTGGATATTTTAAGACGCGGTGGGGTGGATGTTACTATTGCAGGAGTAACAGGTGAAATAGTTACAAGCTCTCATAATTTAAAAGTAGTAGCAGATAAGTTAGCAGATGATATTAAAGCAGCAGATTATGATGCTGTAATATGCCCTGGTGGAATGCCTGGAGCTACTAATTTAAGAGATAGTGATAAAGTAGTAAGCGTAATAAAAGAAGCATATGATGCAGGTAAAATAGTTGCTGCCATATGTGCTGCCCCTATGGTTTTAGAAAAAGCAGGTGTGTTACAGGGTAAAAATTTTACAATGTATCCTGGTATGGAAAGCCATGCTCCAAGTGGTAATTATAAAAATAATGTATATGTAGTTCAAGATGGTTCAGTGATTACAGGTGCTGGTCCTGCTGCTACATTTGAATTTGCACTTACAATTGTATCAAACCTTCAAGGTAAAGATATAGCAGACCAGGTTGCTCAAGGTATGCTTATAAAATAGCCTGTATATAATTTAAGGCAAAATTATGAGTAATAAGATATCGTATGAATATAATAATAACCTGCCTTTTATAAAGGCAGGTTATTCTGGTAACATATTAGTTAACGGCAGGTTTTCTAAAGATGAAAATAAAAAGAAAACCCATGTATTTAAAACACTTCGCTGGTTTATTAAGAAAAACCCACAAAAAGCACGGCTATTACAGGAAAAATCAATTACAAAAGTAGAAAAAATTGAAAATTTCAAAAAAAATGCTGTCTATTGGCTTGGTCATTCATGTTTTTATATAAATTTTAATGGAATATCTTTAATAACTGACCCTGTATTTTTTGATTTACTGACTAATAAAAGAGATACAGAACTTCCTTTTAATATAAGTGATTTAAAAAATATAGATTACCTTTTAATAAGCCATGACCATTATGACCATTTGAGTATAAAAAGTATAAAATCACTTTTAAAAAACAATCCTAATATGAAAGCATTACTGCCACTTAAGACTGGCATGCTTTTTAACGGTATAAATATTGATTATGAAGAAGCGGGCTGGTATCAAACATATACTACAGATGAAAAAGTAAAAATATCATTTTTACCAAGCGACCACTGGTGCAGACGAAGTATGTTTGACCAAAATAAAAGGCTTTGGGGTAGTTTTTTAATAGATTTTCATCAATTTAAAATTTACTTTGCAGGAGATACTGCCTATAATAAAAGTATGTTTCAAGAAATTAATAAAGTATGTGGAAATATTGATATATGCCTTATGCCCATAGGCAGCTACAGCCCAGCTTTTATGATGAAAGACCACCACACAAACCCAGAAGAAGCAGCAGCTTTATTTCATATACTAGGTGGTAAAAAATTTATTCCTATGCATTACGGCACATATACTATGAGTTCAGAACCAGCAAGTGAACCAGTGAAACGAATAAAAAAAGTAATAGATAAAGAAAACCTTATATTATTAAATATAGGTGGAGTGTATGATTTATGAGTATATTTAGTAATAAGAAAATCTCATTAGCATTAGACAGTGGCTCTGCAAAAGGTATGGCTCACATTGGTGTTATAGAAGAACTTGAAGAACAGGGCTATAAAATAACTGCTGTTGCAGGCACATCAATGGGTGCAGTAGTGGCAGCATATTATAGCTTAGGAAAGCTTGATGTTTTAAAAAACTGGCTATTAAGTTTAAATAAAAAATCTACTTTTTTTACTTTAGATTTTACTATTTCTGGTGGCTTTATTGGTGGTAAAAAATTAATGCAGGCTTTTGAGGAACATTTAGGCAGTGCAGAATTTAAGGATACTAAAATACCATTATATATAACTGCCACAAATTTGGATACAGGTAAGGAACATATATTTCATGAAGGACAGATTTTGCCTGCTATAAGAGCTTCTATTTCTGTGCCGGGAGTAATGCGCCCTTATTTTTATAATGGTAATTATTTTGTAGATGGGGCAGTTACAAACCCGCTGCCTGTAGATATTTTACATAATAATAAGTATAAAAATATAGTAGCAGTTCATTTACATGAGTATATATATACACGAGATTCAGGCAGCACGCCTGGATTAGTTGAAACGATGATACGTTCTATGGGTATAGTTTCACGCTATCTTGCAAAAGCAAAAATGAGTGAGGCTATGGCAGTTATAGAGCCTGATGTATCTGGTGTTGATATGTTTCATTTTTATCAAGCTGAAAGTGTAATAAAACGTGGCAGAGATGCTGCACAGATTGCTGTAAAAAATGGTGCATTAAATAGTATAACATTAAAAATGCTTTCATTTTTTAAAGAAAAAATAAGCAATAGAATTATATTTATTTTAAAAAAGAAACTGGGAAAAGGCAGTTTAGAAGAATAGGTTTTCATATATTGCTTTATAAAAAAATATTTTTATGCAGGTAGATTATGGATAAAAAAGGCAGTAAACGAAATTTATTTATGCTTTATGATCCACTTTCAAAAAAAGGGTATGACTGGTGGTGGCATAACTTTACAGCAGAGAATGAAAAAACAGGGGAGAAAAAACATTTTATATAGAATACTTTTTATGTAACCCATATTATGCAGAAGAAAAACCAGTTATTGTATGGCATAATAAAGACTTGCAAAATAAGGGAGTAAGTCCAAGTTATGCTATGATGAATGCAGGCTGCTGGGGAAAAGATAATGCACAGCTTCATAATTTCTATACTTGGAAAGATGTAAAAATAAATGATGAAAATACTTTGGATATAGAAATAGGTAAATGTTTTTTAAGTGAAACACATATTAAAGGAAGTATAGAAATAACAGAAGAAGAAAACAAAAACCATATAGAATATATGAGTGATTTTGGAAGCATAATCTGGGATTTAAAAGTCAATAAAAAATAGCATATAATGTAGGGTATGGTGCATCTTGGTTATTTAGGAAATTAAATGCTTTTGAAATGTTTTGGCATGCTGAAGGAATGAAAACAGAATATGAAGGCACAATAATATATAACGGAGAAAAATATATAGTAAATCCAAAAACAAGTTATGGATATGCTGATAAAAACTGGGGAAGTGATTTTACAAGCCCATGGATATGGCTTTCATCTAACAATTTAATAAGTGAAATAAGTGGTAAAAAATTAGAAAATAGTGTATTTGAAATTGGTGGTGGCACACCAAAAGTATTTCATATACCTTTAAAAGAAAAGCTTTTAGGAACATTTTACTATGAAGGTAAAAATTATGAATTTAATTTTAGTAAATTTTGGACAGGTTCTAAAACAAAATTTAACTGCTTTGAAACAGATGAAGAAATAATATGGCTTGTGGAACTTTCTACCTTTAAAGCAAAAATAGAAGTAGAAATTAAATGTAAAAAAGAAGAAATGCTTTTAATAAATTATGAATCACCAGATGGATACAAAAGGCATACAAGGCTTTTTAACGGCGGCACAGGTTATGGAAAAATATCACTTTATGAAAAAAGAAAAGGAAATTCTATATTAATAGATAAAGTATTGGTTGAAAACTGTGGCTGTGAATATGGTGAGTATTAAAAACCTGCCATAATATAAGGCAGGTCATTAAATTTTTTTAATTTCTTCTAAATATTCGTGAAAGGATTTCCTGCCCAATAAAAGATTTATCTATATCATCTTCTTTCATATCATAATCATATTCCCCTGCCTGATAATCTACAAATAAAGGCTCGTTATAGTATGATTCTACTACCTGATAGCCAGTAGGTGTATATATGGCAATATCAAACCCTGCAAAATGCAGAAATGCCAGTAATATAGCATCATCAATAGAGCAGCTGTTTTCACTAAAAGCAAGCACAACTACTTTTGGAATATATTTTGTAAAGTCAAATTTTTGTATTAGCCTTATTATATCTTTATTTAAATCAAGCAGCACATTTAATATTCTATACTCCATACCTTGAGTAAATGTGCCTTTGATTATTTTAGAATCAAGTAAAAGCTGTATTTTATTAAAAATATGTTCCTGAGTTTCATTACGCAGGATTTTATATTTATATTTTGGTGATGATTTTATAACATCTACTAATATTTTACCATTTCTTATTAATTCATTTGCCTTAAAATTAGTAGTATTTATATTTTTAATGTAAGGGACAGATTTAATTAAAATAGTATCATCACCTAATTTTTTCTTAATATTTTCCCAGTATTGTTTTTTATTGCCGTTTTTTATACCATTAATTTTTGCTGCAATTACAGGAAGCAGAACAGTATTATCCATAGTTTCAAAACCCGGTCTGTATGTGCCTGTTTCATGCCATAATATATTTATTTCCTCAAGCATTGTTTGAAGTTTTAATGTATCAGCATGTTTATATTGCATTTGCCTATACATTCCAGTATTATCATATAAAATGTTTGTTAAATCCTGCTCTGCATGGTATGCAACTGTGCCTATAACTGCATCATCTGGTGTTTTTGGCAGTTCATAAATATTAAGAAATTCATCATAAGATACAGAAAAAAGTTTACCATCTTCAAGCATACATTTATCATTTTCTGATGGGCATAAAATTAGTATATCACATAAAATATGTGATAAAAATTTTAAAAATATACATTCAAAGTTTGATTTTGCACCACCAAAATAAATAAATACAGGCATATTGTTATCATCTTTATAATTAGCATAAAGCTTATTTACAAACCTGTTAAACCAAACTGCTAAATATATTGCTTTATTATTTAATCTATTTAATTTATCTTCATCATCATTCATAATAACATCATAAAATGCTTTATATATAATATTATTAAGTCTTGGCACAGATGTTTTTTGTAAAACAGGGTATATACCTGCAACAATATCTTCTTTTGAAGTAATATTAAAACGTGGTATATTTTGTGTTTCCTGCATAGAAGGGATATCTATTTTATTAATTTCTATAATATTCCTGCCATTTTGGCTTAATTTTTTTTGCCATGAAAATAAATCTTTTACACATGCTGTTCTATCCCATATACCATTAATACGGATAAACAGGTTATATATAGTATTACCGTCCCCACGTTCACTTTCTGGTTTTAAAAATGAATTTAATATTTCTAATGGAGTAGCAGCTAAATTTTTTGATGATTCTACAGTAGTATAAAGCCATGCATTAGTATTAACATTAGGAATATTAGGCGGCAGTGTAATTTTACTGCTGCCTGCTATTTTATTTTGGCTTGTATTATTTACCTGCTGATTAGCAGCAGGGCTGTTTTGTTGTGCAGCTGTATTATTTTTTGCAAGTTTATTTAAAATATAGTTTGCAGAAAAATTTTCAGGATAAGGCAGTTTATTACTATCTTCAAATATATGAGAAAGGCTGTGGTCACTGTCTGCTTTTTTATAAGATTGCACATCTTGAATTAAGAGAAAAATATCGCAGCCGCTTTCTGCTAAAAGATGCATAAATAAAAGCTCATGATTTGAGATACTACCTGTATATATTATTTTCGGAAAAGTATCATTTCCTAAAAATGTAAGAATATTGCCTAATTTATAGTAAAACCAGCACATAAATTTAACGTAAATATTTTTTAAAATACTTTCAGTTTTACCAGTTTTTAAAAGCATATTAAATGTTTCTTCAAGTGAATCTACAAGTGCATTTTTTTGGTTTGCATTAAGTTGTGAAAGCCATTTATCAAAAGCATTTTTAAAAAATTCTCTATTATTTGAAAACTCTACCCCTAATATAGTTTCATAATAATCCAGCTGCAATTCATCGGGATTAGTTAATTTATCAATAAATAAAACATTATATTTACTTCTATTTTGAATAAGTTTTTGCAGGAATATTTCAATATCTTTACCGTAAGAAAATGAGCGAAGTAAGTATGCCCCTTTATTTGTTCGTTTTGAATATGCTGTAAAAAAATCATCTAAAAATGTGGTGGATATAATGTTATACATATAAGCTCCAATCATACATCTGCAATATTTTTTATAATACCACAAGTTTTATAGTTTTTTAAAGGATAATATTGAACTTGCACATTTTTTTCTTTTGCAAGCTGTAATATATGCTCTATATCTGAACCTTTTTTATTTTCATTAATTATAACAAGCCAGGGAATACGCCTTAAAAGCACACGTGTAGTTTCTCCAATACCCGGCTTTATAAAGTTTATATTACTTACACTAAAATGATTTGATAACTCTTTAACTTCATCTACTCCAAAAGTATTTGGTCTATTAATTTCCTGCTCTGTAACCTGTGGAAAAAAACTTACAACTTTATCAATAAATTCATATGTTTTATCTTCATTAATAAATTCTTTATAATAAGCAGCCCCATGAAAATCATTTTCTAAAATAATATTATCTTTATAAAATGTTCTACTAATAAGCCCAGATATAGTGCAGTTAAAAGCAGAGCTTGGTATTAATATATCTTCATAAGTGCCTGCAAGGCTTGTAATATTAGCAGGGTCTGCTAAAACTGCCAGCTCGTTAGATATATTAGGATAATTTTTTAATTCCTTTACAAGTTCATTTTTAATAGCACCTTTCCCAGTCCACCCGTCTACAAAAACAATACTTTCTGCATTATGTTTTTTTAATATATAGTCAACAGCATTTCTATCTATCCCCATATCTCTAATAATAGATATGGCATAATGGGCTGCATCTATATTATACTTATATTTAATATACCTTTTTATTAAAATACCTGCAGGAATACCTGCTCGTGCAAGGGAAACAAGTGTTATATTATTACCATATTTTTCTACTATTTTTTTACTTACATTTGCAACAGCTTGGGCAGTAATAAGTGAGCCTTCATCTAAATAAGAATAAAAAAGTTTATTATAATCATCAGTTGGAGAATATTCTTTAGGAAGCATTTGGCAGTAATGAATACCTGATTGTATTAGTGGTTCTCGCTCTGCTGCACTCATTGGTGTAACTAAACCTGTTATATCTTTTAGAAGCAGAGTAACATCATCTTTTAAAAAACTGCTTTGCAATTTTATTATCCCCCTAAATTAATTATAGTTATATTTTTATTGTCTTTTATTTTTAATGCATTAATTAATGAATTAACGCCATCATTATTATAAATAGAATCTGTTACAATATATATATTATCATACTTTTTTAAATTATAAATATAAGTAACTCTATTTTTTTCATAAAAACTTTCAAGGCTGTATCTTGAAAATAATGGATAATTTTCATATTTTACTGGCACTATTGGGCTTCTTGTAGTTGCATGGAATAAAATATTACCACCAAGTTTAAAACCGAATAAAATACCTGCAAACATACATTCTTCTGTGCCAAGTATTAAAGTGTCATTAATATTTATATTATGCTTTATTTTATCATATAAATCTATTAGTTTTGTATAGTAATCTTCATAACTAGTTACAAATCTTGGATTAATATATCCCTTTAAATTTATAATATTAATGCTGCTGCTTTCTGTATTACAATTATATTTTTCACCATTTTCATCAATATTATTAATTAGTTGCAATATATCATCATTATTTGTTTTTAAAAGGTATAAAGGTGTAATATTATGTTTTTTAAAGTTATCAAAATTTTCCTGTTTCATACCATTTATTAAAGATATTGTCCAAAAATTAATATTTTCACATTTATATTTTTTATTTAATGCATTATATAAATTAATAATAGTATTACCAGTAGTGATTTCATCTTCAATAAATACAATATGTTTTATATTATTTATTATATTATGAAGATTTTTCGTATAAAGTTTTTGAGCAGCAGCATGGGAGTGGACTTCAGAAAAATCAATATATTCTTCATTATCATAATTTTCTCTAGTAGTAGTAATAAAATACACTTGATTATTTTTATGAAGATAGTAAGCACAAGCTGCTCCAACTGCTGTGGCAGTTTCTGAAAAAGCAATCACTAATATACTACTGTTACTGATATATTCTAATAATTTATTTGATAACTGCTCAGCTTTTTCCATTAGTATATTAGGGCAGGCAGGAATATGCTTGCATAAACATGGATTTACTATTAAGTATGAACGCAGTTTATTATTATCTCGTTTTGCTGGTTTTACCATTTGGTTATATAATACATCATTATTCATCAATAGTTCCATATATTTTATAAAGGTTTATTATTTTATTTGCCCAGTTGTAATGAGTTTTATACTCATTCATACGGCTGCCTGTTACATTTTTACCAACAAGTGATATTTCATTATTACTCATATTAAGTATAATTTTTGCATCTTCAAAATCACTTTTTTTAACAGCTAAATATTTATTAACATATGGTATTTGGTTGGGGTGGATTACAGTTTTACCAATAAACCCATTTTTTATATCCATTTTAATTTCATTAATAAGTCCAGTTTCAAACCCATTATCAAAATATTCCCAAACAGGGGCAGATACAACATAATCTGCTGAAAACATGGTAAGAATATCCATTAATATACTATTTATTATACCTATTTCATAAATAGTTTCGTTATAATGACGCCTTAACCCGTAGTAATTTAAAAAGTCGTTGCCACCAACACGAATATTGAGCACATAATCTTTGATACTATCAAGCTGTGATTTAATATTGTTAAGTGTAGCAGAACGCATATCAAGGTGAAAAAGGTCGCTGCTTTCTAAAACAGGCATTAAGTAAAATATATTATCATTTTGATTTATATTTTTAATAGCATCAATATATTCTTTTGAGTTAGTAAGAGTAAATTTTGGTGCAATAAACCCTGCAATAAGACAGGCAGATTTACCAAAAGCATCAATAAGTGTAAAAATCTGTTCAGGATACCTAACCCTTATAAAAATATTAGGCATATAAAAATCTTGGTTTAGGCTGGCAGTATATAATTCATTAATTATTTTTACTAGAACATCTTCTGCATATTTAACAGCATTATCTGCAATAGTATCTTCTAAACATAATGCTAAAGAAAATGGTTGTGGCAGTTTTTCTTTAACAATACTATCAATTACATTTTCTCTAACAGCAGGGGCATAAAGAAGTGCACCTACTGCATATGGTGATAAAAAATTATTTTTTTGCATGATACTCCCTATAAATGTTTTATTACTTCTTTTAAAAGCTCATCTGAAAAATTATTATTATTTATTTTTAAATAATTATTTGATGGGCTAAACTCAAGGTTACTAGGAAATACAGCTAAATCACCAGCATTTAATAAAGGAATATCAAAAACACTATCCCCTGCAGTTATTATTTTATCAATATTATCTAAATATTCATTGATAAACCTTTTAAGAGCAGAACCTTTATTTAAATTATCGGGTAAAATATATACTTTATTTCCATAATAATGCACATTAACAGGTTCATTATGTAGCAACTTTTGTAATTTACTAACAGTTTCCTGTGGTGCAGCACTTTTTGTATAAGTAAATAACCCATCTACACGTTTAACCTCAAGAGTTCTGTTACTATCCTTTTCTAAAAATTCTTCCCCTTTTGTAAGACTATCAAAAGCATGCTGACATAATGCAACTGTCTGGCTATACCAGCTATCATCAACTTTGCCTTTAATTAATAAATTACCTCCGTTACTTGTAAGTGCATAATTGGGGATAAAATCACCAAACTTTATTCTATTATACTGTTCTATACTTCTTGTAGTTACAGGCACAAATAAAGCATTATTATGCACTATTTCAAGGTTTTCTTTAGTATATTCAGTGATAAATGATATATTTTCCCCATTATATAGCTCGCAGGGGATTTTACTACCGATATTTTCTTTTTTATGGGAATATATCAGCGTATTATCAATATCTGATGCAAAAAGGAGCATTTAAATGCCCCTTAATTTATTTGTAATAAGTTTCCTAATAATATCAACAGGATACATTGTTAAAGCCATAATTATAACAACTATCCAACCGTTAAGTCCAAACCTTTGGCAGCTAAATATTTCACCAATAACACCACCAATACTTACAACAACCACTTGAACTGCAATAATTACAAACCAGATTTTTATAAACATTGGGTTTTCTTTTATATGCTCAAAAATATTTATACTGTCGCTTCTTACATTAAATGCATTTACCATAAATGCAAATACAAACATAGCAAAATAACCAGTGTAGAACTGAGCTTCTGTTTCAAAAAACGGTCTAAAAATCCCTGATTTAAACCAGAAAATACTTAAAAATGTAAGCCATGCACTCATAATTAATATCTGCACTGCCATAGGTTTACTGATAATGCTTTCATCACGTCTTCTAGGTTTATCTCTCATATATTTAGCAAGAGCAGCTTCCCCAGCAAACATAATAGAAGCAAGTGCGTCCATACATAAGTTTATCCATAATAAGTGTGTAACTTTTAATGGGCTTTTTATACCAATAAATGGGCTTATAGCTGATACTACAACAGCTGCCACATTAATCACAAGCTGCATTTTACAAAATTTTAATATGTTTATATATAAAGTTCTGCCATACCATACAGCATTTTTTATGGAGTTAAAGTTATCATCTAATATAACAAGTTTGCCAGCTTCTTTTGCTACATCAGTTCCACTTCCCATTGCAAAGCCTACATCTGCTCGTTTTAATGCAGGGCCGTCATTTACACCGTCCCCAGTCATACCAACAACTAAATTCATTTCCTGGCATATTTTTACCATACGGCTTTTATCAATAGGCATAGCACGGGAGATTACTCTAATTTTTGGAAGTATGGCTTTAATTTCATCATCGCTCATTTCATTTAGTTCATTTGATGTTAAAACCATATCATCACTATTATGGATAAGCCCTGCATCTTTTGCAATGGCAACGGCTGTTTCTTTCCTATCCCCAGTAATCATAACAACTTGGATACCTGCTTTTTGCACTTCGCTAATAGCTTCTTTTGCTTCAGGGCGAACATCATCTCTAATCCCTACAAAACCAATTAATACTATTTCATCAGAAATAACATTTTTTTCCATTTTGTGTGTGCTGTAACCAAAAGCAAGAACTCTCATTGCTCTATTAGAAAGCTCATTGATTTTTTCATCAATTACTGCCTTATTAATACTTTCAAGTTTACCATCTTCTGATAAATAAAATTTTGCTTTATCTATTAATTTTTCAGGAGCACCTTTATAGAAAGTTTTTCCAATATTTTCAATATAAGCCTGGCTGAATTTATTGGCACTGTTAAATTCCTGATGTTCTGTAACACTGTATTTATCATTACTGTTTATTTGAGTATAAATATCTTCTCCCAAAAATTTTAAAAGTGCTTTATCTGTCATATTTCCACCGATTATATTGTGGGAAGAATCAAACATAGCACCAGTATTTTTACCAATACATAAGCTTAAAGCTTCTTTTATAGTTTCATTATTTTTATAATCTATTGCTTTTGCATTACCTGTAAAGAAATCAACTACTTCAAGCTGACCTTTTGTAATAGTTCCTGTTTTATCACTAAATAATATGTTTAATGAACCAGCTGTTTCAATACCAATAGATTTTCTTACTAAAACATTAACTCTTAAAAGTTTGCCAGTATTTTGCATTAACACAAGGGCAATAACAAGGGGAAGTCCTTCAGGAACGGCACAAACTATAATTGTAACAGCAATAGCCAAAGCCGTCATTATATCTCCAAGCACAACAAATATATCTTGTGAGAAATATGAACTTATGCCACCTGCTTGTAAAATATAGAATATGAAATAAGCTAAGGCAATAACGACTGCACCAATATAACCAAATATAGATATTTGATGAGCTAAATTATTAAGTTTAACTTTTAATGGAGAATCGGGCTCTTTTTCTTCCATATCTTTAGCCATTTGCCCCATCATAGTAGCTTCACCCACTCTTTGAACCTGCATAACACCTTCGCCGTCTAAAACAACAGCACCTCTAAAAAGGCTGTGTTTATCAACAAAAGTATCCCCAGATATTTTTTCAGGGAGAACAAAGTTTTCATTGGCTGTTTTTTTACATTCTTCAGCTTCACCGTTTAGGACACTGTTGTCTATATCAATATCGCCATTATATAATATACCGTCAGCTGCTATTTTATCACCAGCATGTAAAATAATCATATCGCCAACAACAATATCATCAACTTCAATTACTTGGATACCACCATTTCTATAAACTTTTGCAGTATCTTTTTTTTGTGATGCTTTTAATTTTCTATAAGCATTATCATTTGATACACTTGTTTTTGCAGAAACTAAATTTACAAGCAGCACAGCAATAATTGTTCCCACAGGTTCATACCAGTGGCTGTGCCCTAATGCAAACATTAAAAGCATAAGTGCTGCTATAACACATAAAACCCTTATCATAGGGTCTTGAAAGCCTTCTAAAAAAGCTTGGAAAAATGTAACTGGTTCTGCTTCTTTAATAGCATTTGAACCATATTTTTGTCTACTCTCCTCAACTTGAGCGTCTGTTAAACCTAATATTTTCTTTTCCATATTCAACCTTAAATATTTAGATATAAAAACTTTATTTTTTACGAAAATTATCCTGCATAAAATATGCAGGATAAAGTAGTTTATGAAAATCTTGCAACAAGTTCTTTTAACCCAGGATCTTGTGTTCCCTGCCCTAATGCATTGAACTTCCATTCCCCTTCGTTTCTATATACTTCACCGAAAATCATAGCAGTCATATTGCTATAATCATCAGTTAAATTAAATCTTAAAACTTCAGAGTTATCTCTTGAGTCTACAAGTCTAATAAAAGCGTTTTGAATCATTCCAAAATGTTGTTTTCTGCTAACTGCACTATATATATTAACAACAAATACAAGTCTATTATAATCTGCTGGAACAGATGATAAATTAATAATGATTTGTTCATCATCACCGTCACCATCTCCAGTTAAGTTATCACCTAAATGCTGAACAGAGCCAGATGGGTGTTTTAAATTACCAAAATATACTATATCTTGTGCACTTGTAATCTTATCATCTTTAAGCATAAGAACAGATGCATCACAGTCTATATTTGGTGTGCTTGAGAAAATAGACGATAAAAACCCTTTTTTTTCACCTGCTGGTTTTGCGTCCCAGCCTAAGCCTATAACAATTCTGTCTAAACCAGCTTTTTCTTTACTAAGACTAACTTTTTGTCCTTTAGTTAAACTTACTGCCATTTAAGCCTCCTTTTATATAATAATATAAATTTTATTATATTTTATTAAATAATTATTCTGTTTCCACGCCATAATTAGCACAAAGAGCTGCAAGGCCACCTTGAAACCCACTACCTATGGCATTAAATTTCCATTCACCATTGTGACGGTAGATTTCTCCAAATACTGCAGCAGTTTCAATAGAGAAATCTTCCCCTAAATCATACCTTAACAATTCTTCATTGTTATCAGCATTATATATTCTTACATATGAGTTATTAACTTGTCCAAAGTTTTGGTTTCTTTCTTCTGCTTCATAAATTGTAACAGTAAATACAATTTTAGAAATATTTGCAGGAACTAAAGCTAAATCAATTTTAATAAGCTCATCATCACCATCTCCTGCACCAGTTCTGTTATCACCTAAATGTTCAACAGCACCACTTGGGTGTTTTAAGTTACCAAAAAATACAAAATCGCTAGATGATGTAACTTTGCCATTATCTGCAATTAAAAATGCAGCAGAATCTAAATCAAAACTACCACCCGTATCAAACTTATTAATATCCCAGCCAATACCAACATATAAATTTTTTAAACCGGGATTTCCTTTATTTAGGCTTACTTTTTCACCTTTTTTCAAACTTACAGGCATATTTACCTCCATTATTATATATTAATTAAATTATTCTGTTTCTATACCATAGTTATGGCAAAGAGCAGCAAGGCCACCCTGAAAGCCGCTACCAACGGCATTAAATTTCCATTCACCATTGTGGCGGTATATTTCTCCAACTACTAAAGCAGTTTCAATAGAGAAATCTTCACCTAAATCATATCTTATAATTTCTTCATTAGTATTAGTATCTAATATATGAATATAAGCATTGCTAACCTGACCAAAATTTTGGCGGCGTTTATCTGCCTCATATATTGTAACAGTGAAAGCGATTTTAGATATATTTGCAGGCACAAGTGATAAATCTACAATAATCTGTTCATCATCACCATCTCCAGCACCAGTTCTATTATCACCAGTATGTTCTACAGCACCAGAAGCGTGTTTTAAATTACCATAAAAGATGAAATCTTCCTGTGTATTAGTTTTACTACTATCATTTAATAAAAATGCTGAGGCATCAAGGTCGAAATCAGCACTGCCGTCATATTTATTAGTATCCCAGCCAAGCCCAACAATGACTTTTTTAAGACCAGGATTTGTTTTTGTTAAGTCAACCTTTTGTCCTTTTGAAAGATTAATCGCCATATTTTATCTCCTATTTGTTAGTAGTGCTATTTTGGTGGAATTTTTCTTCAAATTCTTTTTTTATAACTTCAAGCCTTGCAGTATCTTCTTCTCTTTTTCTTCTAGCATCTTCTTGGATTTGGCGAGTATCAGTAATACCCTGCATAATAGTTTTCCAAGTCTGCTCTAATGTTTCTATTTTTATAGAGCTGCCTGAGGCAAGTGCTGCAGTTTGTTTTGCCTGTTCTGCTGTATTTTGTGCATTACGAATAAGCATTTCGTTAGTTTTTGCATCAAGGGCAGATAAAGCTTCAGCTTGTATTTTTTGGCGTTTTAAAAGTATAGCTTGGGCTAAAGACTGCTTAAATATAGGTAAAGTAATGATAAATGCAGAATTAATTTTTCTAACTAAATTCATATTGCTAAAAGCAGTAGTTTTAAGCATAGGAATAGACTGCATAGCCACATTTTCTGCAATACGTAAATCATGAGTTCTTTGTTCTAAAAGCATTTTAGACTGGTTTAAGCTTGTAATATCCATTTGAATAGCATTATCACCAGTTCTTTCAAACTCTGCCTGCCTTTCCTGAATATATTTATCAATTTCTTTTACACCTTGCTCACCAGCAAGTATATACTTAACCAGCTCATGATAGTATGCTAAGTTAGTCTGAAACATTTCCTCTAAACTGCGGTTTGATTCCTTAATTTCTGCTTCATATTTTTTAAGCTGAACAAATATTTTATCAACTTCATCACCCATAGTTTGATATTTGTCTAATATTTTATCCATCTGTTTACGAAGGTTTGTAAAAAGTTTACCAAAAAACCCAGGGTTTTCTTTTATTTCTTTAATATCAAATTTATCCATTATTTTTGAAAGAGCATTTAACATTTCCCCAGAATCATTAATCTGGCTCATATTCATGCTTCTAACAACAGCATCAGAGCATTTTGCTATTTCATCTGCTGCCTGGCTGCCAAAGGATACAATACTATCCATATTATATACTTCTATTTGGCTAACTAATTTATCTACTTCGGCTGAATTTGTATATTTTTCAGCCATTTCTTTTCTATCTTGAACAATGTCAAATGGAACAACACTTGTTTCCTGTTCCTCAACAGTAGTTGTGTTTTGAGTTTGATTAGCAGGTTGATTAAAATTTAATGCCATAATTCTTCCTCCCTATTTTATATAACTTTTAATTATATATCATACATCTTATAAAAAAATCAATAAGTTTTTAGGGATAGTAAATGCATTAAATTTATATAATAATATCAATATTTTATATCCAAACATCTGTCAAGTTAGATATGGTATTATTTACGGTATTTTGTGGTTTAAATAGGCTTAAAAAAGAAATTTATTCTGCTGGTTTTTCTTCCCAGCAGAATATATAGATTATCTTGTTGTAACAGGTATATTATATGTAAAATTAAAGCTTAAAGTTTGGTCGTATCTGCCACCAACTTCTCCAGTTTCTGTTAAAAATACGCCGTTTATAAATCCAAGTGATAAGCTTATGCCGTTACTAAATACAAATTCTTTTTTAACATTTAGCCCTGCATAAAAAGGCACTCTAAAAAATGGGTCACCTTCCACACTTATAAACCTGTGGTCATTATTTAAATACCAGCCTGAAACAAAAACTAAAGGTTCTATTTCAAACCAGTTTTTTACAGGTATTGTGCCGCGAAGATATATACCATGTCCAAACTGAGTAACATTATTATCTCTATCAGGTATATTATAGCTTGCAAGGTATAATATGGATAACCATTTACTATTAATACCAATAGCACCAGTGTAATTTTCTGTAATAGAAGGTGTTCTTTCTCCAGTTGTAGTATTTACCACAAGTGGAAATTCATGCCCTCCATTATGCCAGTAGTGAACAGCTAAATATGGTGTAAATATAGGGGATACAAAATCTAAAGCATAAATTAAGCCTACATCAAAACGCTCTCTGTGGCGTTCAGTATGCAGTATCTGCCAGTTCATATAAACTTCACCTCTACCACCTTTAAACCATTCAAAAGATGCACCATATTCATAATAACCATGTGTTAATTTATCATTATATTTATATGTTTCTGGTCCATCTTTAATCAGTGTATTATCTATGGTAGAACGGACAACTGGAGTCATATCCATAAGTGGATCACGAATTGGGGAAGGCAAGTTATGACCACCTTTTAATGTGCCTATTCTCAACTGCACTGCATCGTTGCCTATTCTTGAAGTTACAATAGGAAAAAAACGAACATTATCAGGAAATTCAAATGTAAAAGGTAAAAGCACTGCCATACCTAAATCTACATCAATAAGTTCATTAAATTTAATTTTAAAAGATGCCTCTGTAAAGTTTTCAAAATAAGTTAAAGTAGTTCTAGTTTCTTCCCACTGAGTATTTTCGCCATTATAAGCATATGAGCTTGTAAAAAGGTTAAAATCTACCTCAGGTGCTGCAACAGCAAAATTATTAAACATAATTAATAGAGTAACAATTAATAAAAGTCTTTTCATTAGAACTTAATTCCCCCTGCAATATAATATCTTCCGTCTGTAGAACCTTGAAAACCTAAAGTAAATTCAGCTGTTGCTGCTTGAAATTTACCATATATGGCATATTCTAAATATGCTCTAGTAACTCCATCTCTAACTTGTATAATTTCACGAAGTGCTAAATTTAGCATATAATATTCTATAGACTGTTCTAACCTAACATAGTGAGCATCTGGAGCAAAAGGAATTAAATTACCGTTTGCATCTACTGTATGGTTTCCATCAGGAGAAACTTTATCTTGTGGAACTTCTCTAACATCATTTTCTCTCCATGTGTATTCTGCAATAGCATTTACCCATAGTTTATTATTTAAAAATGGGTATCTAAAAGTGGAAGAAATCTGCACTAAAGAGCTTGAAAGCTCATTTGTCCAGCTTCTAGGTGCATTTCTATTTTCATGGGCATATAAAAACCTATACTCCATATTAGGAAGGTTAAATTTTGCTAAAACTGCTTTTGGTATGCCGTGCATAAAGTCCCCTTGAGAGTATGCTATTTCATAATGTTTTCCAATAAAACCAACCCTAATACCTGCACCATTCATATTTTGTGGCAGGTAGTATCCGGGAATATCTGTATAAAAGGCAGCGTTTTCATTAAACACATCTAATGTAGTATCATAGTAATGGGGCATAAGCATAAAAGTATTAGTATTAATATCAAATGTTGCTCTTCCTCTAACTGCAACTAATATTCTATCTAAAAATATGGCTTGAACACCACCATCATATAAACCAACGTTACCTTTAATGTATCCATAATCTTTTTCAGGTAAATGAGTATCAAAATATCCGTTTGCTGTAATAAAGCCTGTAAGCTGAACATAATCATTGTGAAAAGTTTGGCCTAAAGTAGCATACATTTCACGCATATTAAATGTATTTGCAGGTATTGAATATGTAAAATTAGAAGTTAAATGAAACTCTATCGGGTATTTTTGGAAAAACCCAAGTGACTCATTATCAGCATCAGGTAAAACTCTCTTATAGTCATCACGAATAAAATCAGGCTTAATATATTGTGGTAAATTATTATTTTTTTCTGCCTGCCTTGAAATAAAAAAATCATAAGCTGATGGGTAATCATAAGCATATGATGATGTTGCTAAAATGGTGGATAATAAAAATAATGAAAGAATGCATAGTTTATTCATAAATCGCCCCTTAAAAAAATTATATATAGCAACATGCAAATGTCAAGGAAATTTATATATAAATTTTATCTTGACAAAATAAGTAAAAATATGAAAATACTTTATGCAAAAAATCAAAGTAATTATATTAGTTTTATTTCTATTTATGATATCTGGCTGTGAAAAATATTTTTTCTATCCGCAAAAAATATTATACTATATGCCTGAAACATGCATGTATGCCCCTGAAAATATTTTAGTAGAGACAGATAAAGGCAAAAGGCTTCATGGCTGGTATTTTAAAACTAAAGTAAAAAAACCTAAGGGGACAATATTTTTCTTACATGGTAATTCTAATAATATAAGCACTGAAAGTGTTGGTATGGTTTGGGTGTTAGATAAAGGCTATAATCTTTTAACCTTTGATTACAGGGGGTATGGTCTTTCAGAAGGAAAGCCAGATATTGCAGGTGTGCTTGATGATGGATTAGAGTTTGTAGATGCCATAATGAAAGATAATATGGTAGATAAAAGAAATATGATAATTCATGGGCAAAGTTTAGGTGGTGCTGTTGCTTCCCATATTGCAGCATTTTCTCCATATGCTGATAAGTTTAAAGTGCTTGTATTAGAATCAACTTTTACATCTTGGAGAAGTGTATCAAAAGAAATAGCATCAAAAAATTTTTTTACTTGGGCATGGCAGTATCCTATAAGCTGGGGGATACCATCAAAGTATTCATCAATAGATAATATTCGTAATAGTAAAATAAAAAATACAATAATTGTCCACTCAAAAAAAGATGCAATGATAGGATATAAAAATGCCGAAACTCTTTATGCAAATGCACATAACAAAAAAGTAATATTATATGATGATTTTTCAGCTCATGCTGCTATAATGCAAAATCCAAGAATACAAAAAGAATATATTAAAGAATTAGAAAAATTATCTAAATAAGCAAATATTGAAAGAAAATAATAGTTATTATCATTATTTTTATTGACAATCGTAATTATATTTGTATAATTTAGAACAATACTTATATATAGGAGTTAATTATGAAAAAAACTTTATTATTTATTTTTGTTTTTTCTATGATGGCGTCACTTGCTATGGCTGGTAATGTGAGAAATAATGCAGGTTGTGGTGTAGGTACATTATTAATGGAAACAGTTGGTAAACCAAATGGTGGCTGGGTGCTCCAAACTACTGCATTTACTACAAACGGTATTCTTTCTAATACTTTCACAATGTCAACAGGTACTATGAACTGTAGAGGTCATATTAATAAAGCTGTTAGTATTGAAGTATATGAGTTCATCACTGCAAATATGGACAACTTAGCAAAAGACATTGCTATGGGACAAGGGGATACTATTAACTCTTTAGGTTCTATGCTTGCTGTTAACGATGTAGATGCTTTTGCTTCAAGATTACAATCAAACTTCGGTGAAATATTCCCTAGTGCAGATGTTCAATCTGATTCAGTTGCTAATAAGATTATAGCATTAAGCTAATCAAAAGTATATGAGGGCATTTTTTATGCCCTCTTATTCATTATGCAAAAACGATTTATTTTTTTATTTTTATTTCTTTTTTATTCTTATTCTTATGCAGAACCCACCCAGTATGGTAAAGAAATTGCTAAAAAAGCATTAGATGAAAAAGCATATTTAGAGCGGGAATGGAATGTTTTGATGCAGTATAAAAAACCAGCAGGCAGGAAAATAAGAAGTTTAGTAGATGATGAAAGGTTTTTTTTATCAGAAAACGGTAAATATTCTCCACAAGATGAGCTTGAAGCAACTATTCTCTCATTATTTGATAATGATTTATCAAAAGATAATGATAATAAGCACCCAGTTTGTTTATTTGCCGGCAGACGTGAGTGGATAATTGAGCGTTTTAATGTGGATAGAAATAAAATTCCTAAAAAGGTTTGCTCTGATTATAATAAAGTCCGTGAAAAAATAGACCCTGATAGTATTACTGTAATATTTCCATTTATGTATTTAAAAAACCCTGCTAGTATGTTTGGTCATACAATGCTGCGTATAAATAACAGCAGGAAAGACCCGCTTACTTCATACAGTGTTACATTTGCTGCCAGTGTGGAAAGTGGCACAAATATGTTAAAGTATGCAGTGCTTGGGCTTTTTGGCGGCTATGATGGTTATTATAACGTTAAAGAATATTATAAGACAATATATGAATATGGTAATGCAGATAATAGAGATATATGGGAATATGATTTAAATTTTACTAGGGAAGAAACTATCAAGCTTTTTAATCACTTATGGGAACTGCAGGATATAGGCAGCCAGTATTTTTTCTTTGATGAAAACTGTTCTTATAGTATGCTTATGCTTTTAGAATCAGCACGCCCAAGCCTTAATCTTTCTAAAAGTATATTATGGGAAGCTCCAACAGATAGTATAAAATTAATAAGAGATGAAGGCTTAATTGTAAAAAAAGAATACAGGCCATCTCATATTAAGCTTTTAAATATATATACTCGCGGCATGAGTAGAAGTGCTATTAATTTGGCCCATGATTTAGCACGTGGTAAAAAAACAGTAGATGATGTAAATAACAGCAATTATTCACTGGAAGAAAAAGTAAAAATATATGATTTAGCAATAGAAACCATGCGGTTTGAATTTATCCAAAGGGATAAAGTAACTGATGAAATATTTGATGAATATAAAGAGAAAACCATACTTCTTTTATCAGCAAGAGCACGCCTTGGAGTAAAAAGTGTAAATAAAATAGATGTGCCATCATCTCCAGATATGGGGCATGATATAACTCGTGTAAAAATAGGTGTGGGCGCAGAAAACTTTAAAGATTTTTATACAGAAGCAGGCTTTCAGTTAGGTTTTCACAGCCTTGATGATATAGATAATGGTTTTATACCAAACAGCCAGTTAACAGTGTTAGATATTAATGTTCGGTGGAATACAAATACAGGATACATAAATATTCCAGAAGCATCATTAATTAAATTTGGAGCATATACTCCACTTACTCATGCATTAAAAAATGTATCCTGGAAATTTGAAATAGCAGGGGAAGAAAAAGAATTTTCAAGTGGCATTAAATATTTTACTCCATATATTCGTGGTGGTGTTGGGCTTACACTTGGGGCAGGTGGATTTACAAGTTATTTAACAGCAGATATGGATTTAGCTTTTGCAAAAGGTTATAACCCTTATTATACAGGGCTTGGTTTTGGTGGTAATCTTGGTTTAATGTATAGTTTTAAAGGTGGTAAATTACTGGCTGAAGGCTATTACAGATATTATGTACTAGATAATTTAGGTGCAGAGTTTGGAGCAGAAGCACTATATGCCATACCTGTAACACAGAATAATTCCATAGAAATAAATTATAAATATAAAAACTACTGGGACAGGCAGAAGCACGATTTAGGGCTTTTTTGGAGAGTTTATTTTTAAAACTCTCCAAATATTTTAAATTAATTTCTTTTCCTTTTCATAGTAATATACCATAATCCATAAACTATGCAGGCAGCAAGAATTATAGAGAAAAGATATTTTATAATAGTTAATGGATAATTTAGGCTAATCTCTGGCATATTAGGTTTTAAGCCATCACTTGTTCTAATTACTGGGTTAAAATAAGCGATTGATTCGTTATCAAAATAAGCAGTAGCACGGATATAACTTTCATCGTTCATAAATTTATAGCTGGCATTATCAGTGTTTTCAAAAGCTGCCTTTTCTACTCCATTATCTGATGTAAAAGTTATTTTATCAACATTTCTATTAAGCTTAATATTAATAAGCCCATTATCATCAACCTGTAAAGATATTAGCTGTGGGTGGCTTTCTAATACTTTTAATTTTTCATCTCTATTAAGTGCAGCTATTGAATGGGGAACAGTGATACCGTAAGCTGAGCCCTGCTTTAAAGTGTCATATACTAATTCATACTTACTTGGCTCAAGTGGTATCATAGTAATATTTCTACCAATATCTGTATTTATAAACACATTATGAGTATCATCACTGGCCAGTAAAAAAGCAGGTCTGCCACTAGTTAATGCTGTATCCCAGTGAGTTACGGAGTGGGCAAATGTGTTTACTACTTCCATTAAGTCATACCCTGTTAATTTTTTCATATGCTCAACTTCTATGCCGTTTAAAAAAGCAGGGTGGGCAAGGGTTACGATATTAGTATGGGGTTTTACCATATTTATACGAAATTGTATTGTATTTGCATCTTGAAGTAATGGCTGGTCGTAATATTCTTTTCTTGTTGAGCCAATTAATAAAAGATGAGTTTTAAATACATTTACGCCATATTCCTGCGCAGGAATTAACGGAAAATCATAGAAAGATTCAGGTGTAATATGGTGGTAGTTAGAAACAGTAGCATAGCCATATTCTAAATCACGGTATGCTTTAAAAACATCTTCTAAAGAGTTATCTTTACCGTTTGTAAGACCACCTGTAAGCCTTGAATGACCATGAAAATTTGCTCTATAATAATGGGTATTATCATAATCTTTATAAGGGTTATAAAATTTATCACCACTAAATTTTTGCTCTTCTGGGAAATTATAAACTGGTATAACAGCCCATAAAACAAAACTTAAAATCAGTGCAAATGCAATTATACCTAAAAGTGTATATGATATTATCTTAAGTATTTTTTTAACCATTTTACCTCCAATTAATGATAAATCCTATCAAAAAAAGAATTAATAGTCAATTTATATTTAACATTAATAATTAAGGTAGCTTGGTTGTGTATTACTCAGTTTTATCATAATCATTGCTTTTATTATTTTCACTTTTTTTACCAAATAATAATTTAAAAGGATAGAAAATCACGGCAAAAAATGATTTTATAAATTTAATAATAAAATTAAAAACAAGGCGAAAAAACTTTATTAATATAATTATAAGAATAATAATGAAAACAGCATATTTAATATATGTATATTTTTTATTTATTTCTGGAATATCTATTTTTAAATTATTAAGGTTATCCCGCATAAAAGGGTTAAAATAAAATACTGAACCGTCATGAGTATAAGCTGTTATCCTTACGTATGTATCTTCATCATTTATATTATAACTTGCATTGTCCGTATTATATGCAGTATGCTTTATAACACCATTATCAGCAGAAAACACTAATTTTTCAAAAGGTTTTGTAAATTTTGCATTTATGGTAATGTGGTTATCGATATTTATTTTATCAATATGCGGCATATTTTCAAGATAGTTGATGCCTTTATTAATATTTTCATTGTAATATTTATCAGAAACAGAAACAGCATATGTTTGAAGAAAAGAATTAAAGTTTGAAATATATGCAAAAAATTCAGATATTAGTAAAAGTTTGCCATAATTATTTTCATTAAATTCTTCTCTTACAAAAAGTAGAACAGGAATACCTGATGAAAGAACTTTATCCCAGTAATGAATAGCTGAAATATTATCACTTAATATTTCCATTAAATGATAACCCTTAAGTTTTGAAAAATATTCAATTGGCATATTACTTTTTGCAGGGTTTTTTAAAGCTATAATATTACTAACATTATCTGCTTTTGCAATACGGTATTGCAAATCATTTATATTTTGAAAAAAAAGGCTGCTCAAATGATGCGAACCCCATTTATTTGTCCAATAAATGGGGTTCGCATCAAAAAACTATCCCTTTTTTTAGCCTCTATATTCAAGCTTATAGTAATCAGCAAATCGTTTATCAGCATCAAGCAAGTGTCTGTGGTACCAGTCAGTGACAAAGTCTGTAATATCAGTAATCAGCCCATAAACCCCACGTTCATCGTATTCATCAGCTGGCACATCACTTCTTTTAAGCAGCAGGCGTTTTTTTAATAATTTTGCACATTCAAGGTTAAATCTTTTGTGTTCTGCTTTGTGTTCATCAAGCGATGGAAAATTAACCCTTGCCATTAAATCTTCTTGAGCAGGAAAATGTTTATGAGAATATTCATTTAATTTATTTAAAATAGAATCAATATGGTCTTCAGCATTGCCAGAGTTTCTTGCATCAATAAATGTATTACTCATTCTTAAAAACTCTTTAGCATGACTGTCTAACGTGTATTCGCCAATAGACATAAATTCTTCCCATTCTAATGGACGAACCATATTATTTTCGTTCATGGAAGCACCTCTCTTCTAGTTTCTTTATCAGGCACTAAGGCTGATGATATATATAAGACAACAAAAAATAATATTACAGGATAAACATAAACTAAAAAAGTAACAGCAGCTGCCGTTAAATTAACCTCATTTAATGTAAATGCATAATCAATTAATCTAGATTGAGAGTATGCAATAAGCGGCAATAGAAAATAGGATATTACTGCAAAAATAGTAAGTGTTTTACCAATAAATCTAAATGCAGGTATAACAAGCATAGAGGCAGCAAACCCTAAAAGATACTGCAACAGAATACCTTTATTCATAACCACATCAATACTTTTAAGAAAAGCATAAAACATAACGGCACTAGATTTCATCATGGTAAGAGAAGTTTGTGCAATATCGTATTTTACACTTTCATTAGCAGCAGTTTTATTATCAGTAACAGTCATATTATCAGTTGAATACATTTTTTCAATTTCAGTATCAAAAGACTGGATATGCTGCATAGCAGTATTAGCAGCTTCTTGAAAAGTTGAGCTAAAAGGCTGTGGTATAAGAGAAAATACCATTTGATAAACACCAAAAACTGCCACAATAGCTGCTAGCCAGTATAAAACAAATGGCGGCAAAAACCTGCCTAATAATTTATTTAAAACATACATTGGTAAAAAGAAAAGAATACCAATAATATTGGCAAAAATCCTGCCGGGAATATCAAGCCATGATTTATTTCTGTTTTCATATGTATATTTTTGTGCTTCCTGCTCTCTTTTTTTAGCAAGGCGAGCTTGTTTTTTCTCTTCTTTAGCCTGTTGTTTAGCAGCTTTTTTATCCATCTTTTCTTGTGTTTTGGCAGATTTATTAGTATCATCATTGGAAGTCATCTCTTTAATATCTTCCTCATCTATTAAACCTTCAGGTATTTCATCAAGGCTTTTTTCAACAGGGCCTGTATTTGATACTTCAATTTTTTCAGTCTGTTCATTTAAAAATTTGCCATATAATAAATCTGCCTCAGTTTCATCTTTTGGCATATCTGCAGTTTCTTTTGGTTTAATAAGGTCATTTAAATCAATGCTGTCTAGCATTTCTTCTTCATCAATATCTTCTTTGGATTCATCATCAGTTTTTGGGCTTACAAGTGGAGTCTCTGCATCAAAATCATTAGTTTTAGTATTTAAATCAATATTATCAACAATGGTATCGTCTTTTGGTTCAAATACTGGAGCAATATCTTCATCAGAAAGCATGTTATCATCTTCCTGCCCATCTGTTTGATTATAAAAGCTGTATATACTGGAAAGTTTTTTCTTCATACTTTCGTCAATAAATATGACTAAAAACTTCCCCTTTAAAGGAACTGATTGAAATTTATAAGCATTATTTTCAAGATATTCTTTTACAAAATTACTATTTTCTTCACTAATAACAAGAGAATATTTTAAAGTAAGTGCACTTAAATCTGTTCCATCATTCAAAGAGAAACTGTCATCAAGGCTGTTTGCAGCTTTACTTAAAGTATAAACGGCATGTGCAGCATTCTCACTAAGGGAAGCATCTGACATAAATTTTGAAATGTTTTCATCTTCAATGGCGTTATCAAAAACATCACTTTCTGCTGCATAATATGATTTACGTTTTTTATCTAATAATATGTAGGCAGGTAGGTTTGTATCATCACTATAACCTTCACCTTTCTTTACAATTTGAACACCAGCTTTCTCAAAAAATTTAGCCATAGAAAGTTCAAATTCTTGCTGCTGCATTGTTCGCTCCAGAAGTTATACATAATATATCAGAGTTAATTATATCATAAAAAAAATAATACTTCAAGAATAGATTTTAAAAAATAGTCTTTTTCAATAGAATTATGAAAAATACATAAATATATATACTTTTTATACAAGAATATTAATGCATATTTAATTATTTAAATATACTTCTAAATAAAATACATTGCCGCTTAGTTTTTATTCTGAAGCGGCAGAATGTAGATTGTAAGAAAAAGCCCTTTACAGCCTAATTATAATTATATCAGGCTGTAAATATATAAATTAAAAATTATGCTTTTTTAACTTTTCCAGCTTTAAGGCATTTAGTGCAAACTTTTTTTCTTACAACAGTTCCGTCTGCCTCAACAGTTTTAACACTGTGCAGGTTTGGATAGAACTTTCTTCTTGAAACATTATGGGCATGGCTTATTAAATTACCACTTAATGGACCTTTGCCACAAACATCACAACGTCTTGCCATATCTTTCCTCCTTGCTTTTTAGGGATTAAAATGATAACCTATATTTTATAAAAAAAGCAAGTGTTTTTTTAAGGGGGACGCATGAATATTACAAAAGATACTTTAACAGCAGATATTTTGAAAAACTTAAAAGGTTCAAAAGAGTTTTTTGAAAGCTTAAATATGGGTTGCCTAAGCTGTATGGGCATACAAAATGAAACGCTGGAAAAAAGCTGCCTTATGCATGGTTTAGATATTGAAGAAATTATGGAGAAACTAAAAGAACTTGATAAGTAGAAAGTTCTCACAAGAAAGTATGGAAGAAAATATTACAGAAAATAAAACTAGGGAAATACCTGCCTTTTTATCATGGTGGCAGGGTGGCCAGCGTTACGTCGATAACGTTGCTGATAATGGTGTTAAGCTGAACCTTCCCTTTGAGAAGAATGCACTATATGGTGACAAAATATGGGAGCAGCTATACCCAGATATTAAAATACAGTATATTTTAGGTGAAGAAATATTTGGCAATAATAAACCATTAAATTTAGAAATTGGGATTGGTAATGGTGAATTTATTGCAAATATGGCAGTCATGAAGCCTGAAGAAAATTATTTAGGTGTTGAAGTATTTAAAAAGATTTTTAAATTAGCAGAAAAAAGAGCAAACAAGGTTGAGCATGGTAATATAAAAATTATTCAGTTTGATGCTGCATTAATACTTAGGCTTATGAAAGATAATTCATTAAATAATGTATATGTAAATTTTCCAGACCCATGGCCTAAGAAGAAGCATAAAAGAAGAAGGCTTTTAAAACCAGATTTTATGCAGCTTATAGCATCGAAATTAAAAAAGGGTGGTTTAATGCAGATAGCTACAGACCATGATGATTATGCAGAAGAAATTAATGAAAATATAAAGGAAGTTAAGGGAATAAAATCTATTTACCCATCGCCTTATGTTAGAAAGGTTGATGATTATTTTCCTACAAAATACTACAGAAAATTTGTAAATAATGAGGGAGCATATTTTTTTAGGTATGAAAAAATTTAGTTTAAAAAAATTATCTTTAATAATTTTATTTATGTTTTTTTGTTTTAATGTATATGCTGCAGAAAAATATAATAAAATATATTCTTTTGAAATAGATGGTGTAATAACTGATGCTACGGTTAAGCATGTTGCAGCAAATATTGAACGGGCAGAAAGAGATAATGTGCCAGTTTTAATCTACATTAACACTCCCGGTGGTGTGCTTGAATCAACAAGATTAGTAGTACAAAATATTTTATCATCAAAAGTTCCTGTAATAACATTTGTATATCCAAAAGGTGCTCGTGCAGCTTCTGCTGGTATGTTTATTACAATTGCTGGTGATTATGCCGTTATGAGTGAAAGTTCAAATATAGGTGCAGCTCACCCTGTATCTTCAAATGGAGAAGATATAAAAGGTGAAATGGAGAAAAAAATTCTAAATGATACCATTGCACTTGCCAAAAGCATAGCAGAAAAAAGGGGCAGAAATGAAGCGGCAGTTACAGCTATGGTAGAAGAGTCTGCAAGCTATACTGCAAAGGAAGCTTTAGATTTAAAAATAATTAATGCTGTTAGTGTAGATGAAAATATATTATCCATACTGCCTGATAGTTTAAATATATCAAAAACTGCAGAAATACAATTTTTTGAGCCAGATTTTACTCAATCACTTTACAATTTTATAGCTAACCCTAATATTTTATCTGTTTTATTGTTTATTGGTATAGCACTTATTTTATTGGAAATAAAAATGGCAGGCACATTTATTTTTGGTTCATTAGGTGTAGTATGCCTTGTATTATTTGCTTTTGGTGCCAATATTTTACCAATTAATTTGATTGGTGTTGGCTTAATTATTCTTGGATTTGGTTTGCTTGTGGCAGAAGTATTTATTACAAGTTTTGGTCTTTTAACTATTGGTGGTATTATTAGCTTTGTATTTGGTTTAAAAGCTTTATTTGATAGTGAAAAAAGTGCAGGAATATCTGTTTCAATGTGGGTAATCATATTAATTATAAGCTTATGTATATCACTGGTATTATTAATAGGCAGGCTTATTATAAAAGATTTTAAAAGGAAGCCAGTTGTAGGTATAGAGTCATTAGAGGGCTCAACAGGTAGTATTTTAGAATGGGATAGTGCAGCCCATAAAGGAAAAGTGCAGGTAAATGGTGAAATATGGAATGCCTGCAGTGAAAAAAATTATGAAAAAGGTGATATGGTTAAAGTGATAGTTGTAGATGGGCTTACTTTACATATAGAAAAAAACAATAATGAGTAGAATAGTTTTTATTAGAGATAAAACAAATAAACATTCTATAAGAGCCTTGCTGGCAGCCTATGAAAAATGGTTTCCTAACAGGGAATATTATGTTGTTACTCCACAAGATGCAGTTACTTTCTTAAGTAATAATGATACTGCTTTATTTTCATTTTTAACAGGTTCTAGTTCAGCTTACATAGAATATGTTACAAGGTTAAAAGAAATGCTGCCAAATATTAATACTGTTTGTGGTGGAGCTCACCCTAGTGCAAGAAGTAATGAAATGCTTAAATATTTTGATGCAGTATGCACTGGCGAAGGTGAAATCACTATAAAAGATATAGTTGAAATGGCAGATAACGGCAGGGTAGAAGGAATAATTACTGGTGAGAAAGTTTTAAATTTAGATGATTTTAGAGTATTTCCACGTAAAATGGTTTCTCTTGGGCCCATAGAGATAACAAGAGGCTGCCCAAGTGGCTGCACATACTGCCAGACACCACAGCTTTTTAAAGGCAGGCTGCGTCATAGAAGTATTGATTTTATAGTGGAAGAAATAAAATTTGCCTTAAGCAGAAAAGGATTTGCTGATGTCCGTTTTATTGCACCTGACGCTTCATCATACCAGTTTAATAAAGGTATAAATTTAGAAGCCATAGAATCTCTTTTATATAATGTTCGTAAAACTATTGGTAATAATGGCAAGCTTTTTTATGGCACATTTCCATCAGAATTAGATCCTGCAGGCGTAAGTAAAGAACTTGTAGAGTTACTTGTGCAGTATTGTGATAATAAGCAAATTGTGCTTGGCTTACAGTCTGCTTCAAAAGATATGCAAAAAATCATGCACAGGCGTTCTGGGCTTTTTGAAACAGAACAGGCTATTGAACTTTTTTTAAATAAAAATTTTGAAATAGTGGTGGATTTAATTTTTGGTCTTCCCTATGAAACAGAAGAAACATATGAAGCGACATATAAATTTATAGAAAAATGGAAAGGTAAAGTTACAATCCATTCTCACCCATTTGACCCACTGCCTGGCAGTAAGTGGGAAAATGAAAAAGCAACAGAAGTGCCTGAAAAACTTGTAAGGGCAGTAAAAAGTTTGGAAGGTATAGGCAGAGTTTTTGGCAGGGTAATAAAAGACAAGGAGAAGGTATGCAAAATATAGAAAGTGGTAAAACATTAAAGGATTTGCAAAAATTCCCAGATAAGTTTACATTTAAAATAATGGGGGATAATACAAATAAATTTGCAGCAGATGTCAGGAAAATTTTTGATAATAAAGAAGATGTTATTTTTTCTGATAATGTTAGTAGAACTGGGAAATATATAAGCATATCTGCTACTTTAGAAGTATACAGTTATGATGAGCTAGAATCATTATACATTGCAATAAGTAAGGTAGAAGGTTTAAAATTTCACGTATAGGGGGTTTATTATGAACAATATTGAAAATGAATTAACTGCAGCAGTTGAAAGTGATGATATTAAAATGGCAGAGGCTGTTTTTAACAGTGGTGAAAAATTTAATATAAATTTACAAAGCAGTAATGGAGATACGCTGCTGCATATGGTAAAATCACCAGAAATGGCAGAACTGCTTTTAAAAAATGGTATTGATACAACTATACAAAATAATGAGGGTGCAACGGCATTAGGTAAGTTTTTTGAAAGGATATACTTAGGCAACATAGAGAAAATAGTTACATCTTTAATAAATAATGGCGTAGATATAAATGCAGCAGCTTATTATGATGAGCCACCTGTTATAAAAATTGCTAATAATGCAGCTACATTAAGTACAAACATTGAACAGCTGGAATATTTAGTTAAATTAGGGGCAGATATTAATATTAAAAACAAACAGGGCTATACACCATTAATGCTTGCAGTTATAAAAAGTAATATAGATATGGTAAGGGGTTTATTAGATGCAGGTGCAGATACAAAGCTTGTAGATAATAAAGGAAGAGATGCTAAAAAAATAGGCGAAGAAATGATGTCATCAGGTTATTATGTGCCAGCATTAAAAACAATGATTTCTATTTTATAAGTTATAAAAACTTTTTAAGTGTTTATTATAGGTATAGCTTATATACTCATAATAAACAACAAAATTATCACTAAGGTTCTAATAATAAAAATTATTCCACTTGATTATATTCTATTAATATAGTATTCTAAGTAGTATTTATATATGGGGGAATATTTTATGGATTTAAAATATAGTAGAATATTATTAAAATTAAGTGGTGAAGCATTAATGGGTAATGCCCAGTATGGAATAGATGCAGAAACAGTTAAATTTATTGCTTCAGAAATAAAGCCTATTTATGATTTAGGTGTAAAAATTGGCATAGTAATAGGTGGTGGTAATATTTTCCGTGGAGTATCCCCTGCGGCAAAAGGAATGGATAGAGTTACGGCAGACCATATGGGAATGCTTGCAACTGTAATAAACTGTTTAGCAGTTCAAAATGCTCTTGAAATGAACGGTATAGAAACAAGGGTTCAATCAGCTATTGAGATGAGGCAGATTGCAGAACCATATATTAGAAGGCGTGCTATGCGTCACCTTGAAAAAGGGCGTGTAGTTATTTTTGCAGGCGGCACAGGTAACCCTTATTTTACAACAGATACTACAGCAACATTAAGAGCTTCAGAAATAAACGCTGATGTGGTTTTAAAAGCTACTAAAGTAGATGGAGTATATACTGCTGATCCTAAAAAAGACAGTAGTGCTACAAAGTATGACGAAATAAGTTATATTGATGTATTAACAAAAGGTCTTAAAGTAATGGACTCCACAGCAATAAGCATGTGTATGGATAACAAAATCCCGTTAATAGTATTTGATATGTTTGGTAAGAATAACTTAATGAAAATCGTTCGTGGAGAGCCTGTTGGCACTCTTGTAAAATAATAAAATAAACATGAAAATTAGGAGAATATAATGAGTGAAGTTGTAAAGGATTTTAAATCTTCAGTTGAAAAGTCAATTAACTTCTATAAAGAAGAATTAAAAGGTGTTAGAACAGGCAGGGCAAGTGTTGCTATGTTTGAAAATATTAAGGTCGATTACTATGGCACACCTACTCCATTAACGGGGGTAGCATCTCTTTCTTCCCCAGAGCCACGTCTTGTAACAATTTCCCCATGGGACGCAACAATGATACCTGCTATTGAAAAAGCAATACAAAACAGCCAGATGGGCTTTAACCCATCAAACGATGGTAAAATAGTTCGTGTTCCTTTCCCTCAGCTTACAGAAGAAAGAAGAAAAGAGCTTGTGAAAATAGTTAAAAAAATGGGGGAAGATGCAAAAGTAGCTATTCGTAATGAAAGACGTGATGCAAACGATAAAATAAAAAAACAAGAAAAAGATAAAGAAATAAGTGAAGATGAAGCAAAAAAACTTCAAGATGATGTTCAAAAAGTCACAGATGATGCTGTTAAGAAAATTGATGAAATAACAGCAGTTAAAGAAAAAGAAGTTATGGAGATATAATGCCAGAAGGCTTAGAAAATCTGCATGTTGCCATAATTATGGACGGCAATGGCAGGTGGGCAAAAAAACGAGGAATGCCACGTGTTTTAGGACATAAAGCAGGTGGTAAAACCTTAAAAAATATTATTACTTATGCTGCAGAAAATTATTTAAAAGCATTAAGTATATTTGCTTTTTCTGCTGAAAATTGGCTGCGTCCTAAAGAAGAAGTATCTTTTTTAATGGATTTGCTTGATGAGTATATTATCAATGAATGGTCATCAATAACAGATAATAATATTAAGTTTTTAGTTTCTGGCAATGTTAATTTAATACCTGAAAAAACAAGGAATTCATTACTTAAGCTTATTGATGATACGAAAAATAATACAGGTCTTATGCTTAATATGGCATTAAGTTACAGTGGGCAGGAAGAAATATTAGAGTGTGTTAAAAAGATTGCTCATAAAGTAAATAGTGGTGAGTTATCAGTTGATGATATATCTAAAGAAACAATTATTGAACATTTATATAATAAGGAACTGCCAGAGATAGACTTGCTTATTCGCACAAGTGGTGAGCAGAGAATAAGTAATTTTATGCTATGGCGTCTTTCTTATGCAGAATTATATTTTACAGATGTTTTATGGCCTGATTTTACAAGTGATGAATTTAATAAGGCAATAATAGAATATAATAAACGAGTTCGCAGGTTTGGAAAGACTGATGAACAAATAAAAAGCTAAAGAGGGTTTTATAATGGCTTCAAGCAAATCAAAAGAAATGATTACAAGAATAATTACTGCATTAATACTATTACCACTATCTATTTTTTTGATTGTAAAAGGTCATAATCATTTATTCTTTTTAGTCATATATTTAATAAGTCTTTTAGGTGTCTGGGAATTTATAAAGATAGTTAAACATGATACAATAATTGTATATAATAAAATTATATGGTTTTCTGGAGCTGTAGTTCCATTTATAATCTATTTTTTTGGTTTTAATGCTTTTGTTTTATCATCTTTTGTTCTTTTATTTTTAATCCTGCTTATTAAAATGTTTTCAGCAAACCCTACAGAAAATGTTATTGAAGAAGTATCATATAACTTTTTTGCTGCTTTATATATACCGTTTTTATTTACTTTTATACCACTTTTAAAAAATATTGGGTTTGAATGGGTATTATTTTTATGTTTTGTAATATGGGCAAGTGATTCATTTGCTTATTTTACAGGCGTTGCTTTAGGAAAGCATAAGTTAATTCCAAAGGTAAGCCCTGGTAAATCTATAGAAGGTTTAATAGGTGGAACACTTGGTGCATTAATTATAGCTTACGTTCTGAATTATTATTTATTAAAAGAAAGTCTATATATTATGGCAATCATAACTGTTGATGTGATAGCTGCTGGTGTTATAGGTGATTTAATAGAGTCTATGATGAAACGCAGTGCTAAAGTAAAAGATAGTGGCAAGCTTTTACCGGGGCATGGTGGTGTTTTGGACAGGTTTGATTCATTAATCATAGCTGCACCAGTTTTATATTTTTATCTTATTTATGTAGCAGGTAAATAGATATGGTAAAAAAACGTATTGGTATAATCGGAGCAACAGGTTCAGTCGGTTCTGCAGGGGTTGAAGTAGTCCATGCAAATCAAGATATTTTTGAAACAATATTTGTTACAGCCCACAGTAATGAAAAGGGACTTGAAAACGCTAAAGATAAACTTCAAGCAAAATATGCATTATTAACTAGTAAAATAGAAGATAATAAAGATATTATAGATATAATCAATAATGAAAATGTGGATATAGTTCTTTTTGCAGCAGCAGGTGTTAGTTGTGTAAAGCTTGTGTATGATATTGTCCATAACGGCACAAATATAGCACTTGCCAATAAGGAATCAATTGTTACTGCAGGCAGGTTGATTATAGATGAGGCAAAAAGTAAAGGTGTAAAAATTTTACCAGTAGATAGTGAACATTCTGCAATTTTCCAATGCCTTATGGGGCAGCGTAGGCAGTATGTATCTAAAATAACATTAACTGCTAGTGGTGGCCCTTTTAGATACCGTCCTGGAGATGCTTTTGAATACGTAAATATTAATGAAGCATTAAAACACCCTAACTGGCTTATGGGTTCAAAAATAACAATAGATTCTGCTACAATGATAAATAAAGGGTTGGAATTAATAGAAGCACGTTTTTTATTTGACATAGAGCCTTGTAAGTTAGATGTAATAATCCACCCGGAAAGCATTGTTCATTCATATATTACTTTTATAGATGGTTCTACAATAGCACAGCTTGGGCTGCCTAATATGAAGACACCAATAGCTTTTGCTTTAGGTTATCCTGAACGGATAATTTCTCAAGTAGAACCTATAAACCTTTTTGAGCAAAAATCACTTACTTTTTTAAAACCAGATTTAGAAAAATTTAGATGTTTAAAAATAGCAAAAGAAGTTTTAGAAAAGGACTCTAATGATTTAATGGCAGCCATGAATGTAGCAAATGAGGAAGCTGTGAAAGCATTTTTAAAAGGGAAAATAGCTTTTAAAGATATATCATACGTTATAGAAGATGTTATTTCTAAAGCAGATGTAAAAGATGCTCAAAATATATTAGAAGCAGAAGAAAATATAAAAAAATATCAAATATTTGCATCTGAATTTTTAGCTAAATATTAGTTATTTTATTTACTGCATATGAAATTGTATAAATCACGATTTATGAGAAATTTAAATTAGTAAGTAAATATTTAAGTATGTAAGATTTTTATAAATCTATAAATTATTTTAAATATAAAATAACAAATATCAGCTGTATTAAAATTCTTATGGACTAAACTTATAGTGTGTATCCAAGTTTCGTGTTTCATATATTCTTATAAATATTTCAAGTTTTTTTACAGGCAAACTTATTAATCCAGTTTGTTTTTTAATAAAGAATAATCAAGCTTACGAAAAGACTGGGTGAAAAAATATATTTTTAAAATATTAGACTGATGAAAACATAAATTTTCCATCAGTCTTAAAAGATAATTATTTTATTAAGTTAAAAAGTCTTGAAAATCTTGGACCATTTTCACCCCAAGACCAGTAAATAATAAAGGCTTTACCAACGATGGCATCTTCAGATACATAGCCCCAAAAACGGCTGTCTTCGCTATTATCTCTATTATCTCCCATCATAAAATAAAATCCTTCAGGCACAGTAAATTTAGGCACATTATCAGCTATTTTTAAACTGTATTCACGCATAAACTGCACATAGTCTGGCTCTAATTTCTCACCATTTCTATAAACTACTTTATCTTTTATCTCAATAACATCACCTGGCACACCTATTACTCTTTTAATATAATCAAGTCTAGGGTTTAATGGGTATTCAAAAACAACAATATCATCATGCTGAGGTTTAGAAAACTTATATGATAATTTATTTACAAGTATAAAATCACCAATTTGGAGTGTTTCAAGCATGGAGCCAGATGGTATAGTATAAACCCCAAGAAAAAAAGTTCTTATAAATATAGCTATAACAAAAGCAACAATAATGCTGTCTACTATTTCTTTAGAAGCACTTTTTGGTGCTTCTTCCTGCACCTGTTCTTTTTGGTTATTATTATCTTTTTTACTCATTTATTTATCTTCTCCTATTTTAAGCACTGCTAAAAAAGCTTCCTGTGGCAGTTCCACAGAGCCTATCTGTTTCATGCGTTTTTTACCTTCTTTTTGTTTTTCAAGGAGTTTTCTTTTACGGCTAATATCACCACCGTAACATTTTGCAATAACGTCTTTTCTAAAGGCTTTAACAGTGCTTCTTGCAATTACTTTGTTGCCAATAGCAGCCTGTATAGCTACTTCAAACATCTGCCTTGGTATTACTTCTTTCATTTTTTCAACTAATTCTCTACCCTTATATTCTGCCTGATCTCTATGAACTATAATAGATAAAGCGTCCACAGGTTCTTTATTAATTAAAATATCAAGTTTTACAAGCTTGCTTTCCCTGTATTCTGCAAATTCATAATCAAAAGATGCATAACCTCTTGAGCATGATTTTAATTTATCATAGAAATCCATAACGACTTCCATTAAAGGCAGCATATATTCTAATATAACACGGGACTGTGATAAAAATTTCATATTAGTCTGCCAGCCTCTTCTCTGCTGTAAAAGCTGTATAACTGGTCCTACATATTCTGAAGGAAGAATTAATGTGGCAGCAATAAATGGTTCTTCTATTTTTGTATAATTATTAGGGTCTGGTAAATCAGCAGGGTTATCTACTTCAATACATGTGCCATCTGTTTTATATATTTTATAAATAACAGTAGGGGCAGTGGATATTAAGTTTAAATTAAACTCTCTTTCCAACCTTTCCTGCACAATTTCCATATGTAAAAGCCCTAGAAAACCACATCTAAAGCCAAATCCTAAAGCAACAGAGCTTTCTGGTTCAAATGTAATGGCACTGTCATTTAATATTAGCTTTTCAATAGCATCTCTAAGGTCTTGATACTGGTTAGGGTCAATTGGATAAAGCCCACAAAATACAACAGGTTTAACATTTTTAAAACCGGGAAATGGGTCTTTTGTAGGGTTTTTAGCATGGGTTACAGTATCACCAATTTTTACTTCATGAACATCTTTTATACTTGCAGAAATAAAGCCAACTTCCCCCGGTCCTAAGCTTTCCATTTGAGTGGCCTGTGGTAAAAATTTACCTATTTCTATAATCTCATATTCTTTACCTGTTGCCATAAACTGGACTTTATCGCCTTTTTTTATAACACCGTCCATTACTCTAATTAAAACAATTATACCCCTGTATGCATCATACCACGAATCAAATATCATAGCTTTAAGGCTTTTATTTTCATCACCCTGCGGTGCAGGCACTTTTTGAACTATAGCTTCTAATATTTCTTTTGTGCCAATATTTTCTTTAGCACTGGCAGGTATGGCTTCACTGGCATCAATACCAATAGAATCTTCAATTTCTGCTTTTACCCTTTCCACATCAGCAGAAGGCAGGTCAATTTTATTAATAACAGGAATAAGTTCTAAATTTTGGTCAACAGCCATAAAAGTATTTGCAATAGTTTGTGCTTCCACCCCTTGAGAAGCGTCTACTACAACTAATGCACCTTCGCATGCTGCCAAACTTCTTGAAACTTCATATGTAAAATCCACATGTCCTGGAGTATCAATTAAGTTTATAATATATTCATTGCCATCATCTGCTGTATAGTTTAAGCATACAGTTTGTGCTTTAATAGTAATACCACGTTCCCTTTCTATATCCATAGAATCAAGCACTTGAGCTTTCATTTTTCTTTTTTCTATTGCACCAGTATATTCTATTAACCTGTCAGCAATGGTAGATTTACCATGGTCAATATGGGCAATAATACTAAAATTACGAATAAACTTAGTTGACATCACTTATCCTTAAATAAAATTATTATATTTACATAGGTTTAGCAGAAAATATGCTTTTTAGCAATAAAAAAGGATTAGTATTAGGTAGAAATTCTAAAATATTTAACAAAATTAAAATATATTTAAGGTAGGTATTGAAATTTTGTAAAATAATATTATATTAGTTTCATGAAAAATATTATTAAGGATGTGGTGGTTATGAAGATAGTTAAGACATTTGAAGATAATTCTGAGGTTGGTTTTGGTCGTGGAAGATTTGATAATTAGTGCGTGTATTATATTGCTCCAACAGGACAGAAAAAAGCACCGAAAGATATTGAATATTTTTCTTTTATAAAAGAACTTGATGAGACATATGGTTCAGATATGGTCTATAATCTTATATTTGAAATTTTCAAAAAAACAACTAATAATGTTGACACGCAAATTTTAGAGTATATTACTCAACAATGCAAAATAAAATTTGGCACTCAAAGTCTTGAGGCAGATAAGAATATTACTTTTATATACTTGGGAATGATTGCAGAAGAGAATAAGAAAAATGCTGTAGTAAAAAAACGTATCAAAATGCTTGGAATATATTATTTATTAAAAGAGCATAAAAGTGTTGAAATGTCAGCAACTTGTTTATGCTATATGAATGCTGAAGCAATTCTAGAAGAGTGTAGGGTTAGGAATATATAATTTTAATAGTTACTAATAAGTAACTCATTAATTTTTCCCCTTTTTAATGAGTTACTATTAATCGCCCTTGTGGCTTCTATTCGTATAATATTTTTGGTGCGATATAACTCATCAAAAAACAAATCATTTTCTGAAGTATTTTTCGGATCTGAATTACTTGCAAGAACATAAGCACCTTTTTTATCTGCTTCATTAATAAAAGTTGAAAGACGTATTTGCTCTTTATCATCAAATAGATAAGTAGAGTAATTTGTGAATGATGAAGTTTTTGTTAATGGTCTATATGGTGGATCAATATAAATAAAAGTATTACTTTCTATATGATTATATACAGTAGAAAAATCACCACACAATATCTCAACCTTTTGTAATATTTGTGATATATTTAATAAATTTTCTTCATCATAAATTGTAGGGTTTTTATATTTACCTGTTGGGACATTAAATTGATTATTTCTATTTACTCTGTATAGTCCATTAAAACATGTTTTATTTAAAAAAATAAAAAGAGCTGCTTTTTCAATATTGATAGATTTATCTATAATAATGTTATTATATTTTTTTCTTATGCTATAATAAAATAAGTCTTTATCATCTATTGATAATTGTTTGTAGTAAGATGTAATATTTGAAAGATACCCTAAAAGACTATTTATATCTTGCTGTATTGCTTTATATGTGTTTATCAATTCTTTATTGATGTCATTAATAATGTATGTATCTAATTTATAGTTAGTTACTACATCAAAAAAAACAGCACCACCACCAATAAAAGGTTCAATATATTTATTTATCTTACTTCCTAGTTCTTTTGGATAAAGTGGTCTTATTTTATTTAGAATTTGTCCCTTACCACCTGCCCATTTTAAAAATGGTTTTATAAGCATTTTGTCCTCGTATACTCATTATGTAATTTATGTTACTTGATATAATATATTTTAGCAATAAAAACATAGGTTGATTTAAAATTATATACAATATTATTACAAAAACTAAATATAATAAATTATAAAATATGACAATAAAAAAGCCTCTAAATTATTTTAGAGGCTCTATATCTTAATTATGCACCTAAAGTTTGAAGTTTTTGCCTTGCAAGTGTTGCAGGTTTTGATTTAGGGTATTTTTTAAGCAGGTTTTGGAAAGTAGCTATAGCTTCCTGCTTTTTACCTTGCTTTTCTTGAACATAGCCTATTTTTAACATTGCATCAGGTATTTTATTTGATTTAGGAAATTTATTTAAAACATCTTGAAAAGATTTCATAGCATTATTCATATCATTAACAGAGTAGTAAGTTTCCCCTATCCAGTATTGAGCATTGCCTGCTAACTGGTCATTAGGATATTTTTTAATAAATTCTTGGAATTTACCTCTAGCATCTTTATATTTTCTTTGTCTGTTAAGTTCGATAGCATAGGAATAAAGACTGTTTTTTGCAGCACCAGAATCTTCAATCACTACAATTTGTGGGGAAGAAGATTTACTTTTTGATTTTGATGGTTCTTCATCTAAAACTATAATGTTATTAAGTGGAGCAGAACTGCCTTTTGAAGTAGTAGTGGAACTAACATTTTGACTGCTTAAATCTTGAGTAGAAGCAGTAGCACCTTTATTACCCTTTAATACTAATATCTCATTATTTAAATACGCAATTTCAGAACGAAGCTCTGCAATAGCATCAGCATTTGTGGAAACATCGTTTTGAAGGTTGCCACTGGCAGACTGAACATCTTCCATATTCATTTGAGTATCAGTTAAAGATTTCTGAATAACAACAAGTTCTTCATTAATGTTTGTAAGACTTTTTTTAACAGCATCATTACCACCTGCTGCACAGGACATTACAAATAACCCAACTAATGTAGATAATAATATCTTTTTCATTAAATACCTCGCTACTAAGATATATTGGCCTTATGAATTCTTATAAATTATAGTGCCTTTTTTATCAAGAACAAAATCATCAACAGCTTGAATTAAATCACTTAAATCTGGTTTACCTATAAAACGAGAAGCACCAATACTTAAAAGTTTTCTCTCATTTTCTTCACTAACCATAGAAGAGAATACAAGTATAGGCACATCATTAAATACTTCTTTTTCTCTTGTTTTGCGAACAA
The DNA here is from genome assembly GCA_944325215.1 of uncultured Mucispirillum sp. GTDB lineage: Bacteria > Chrysiogenota > Deferribacteres > Deferribacterales > Mucispirillaceae > Mucispirillum. The sequence continues at coordinate 48,566 of CALUZC010000012.1, forward strand.
CGTAGTCACCACTACCACCTGGCATTTCAAGGTCAGTAATAATAAGGTTTGGTTTTTCAACACGTAATCTAGTTAAAAGTTCTATACCATTTTCAAAAGTAGAAGTTTCATAACCTGCTCTATCAAAACTATTTTTAAGAAGTTTTCTAATAGTAGGAGAGTCTTCTGCTAAAAATACTTTTTTGCCATGACGGTCAGAAGCTCTTGTCATATCTATTTCAGTAGTTTCTCTAACCATAGTAATAGGGTTAATTTCAGCAACAATTTTTTCAAAATCAAGCATTTGAATAAGGCGGCCATCAATAGTAACAACACCTAAAACAGAATCTACTATTTTTAAGTCACTAATTGCTGAATAGTCTTTAATATCACTCCATGTAATACGGTGAATACGAACAACTTCATCAACTAAAAAGCCATTATATGCACCATTAAAGTATGTAACAATTACTTTTGATTTGCTAAAATCAGGATCCTGCTGCCTAACACCTATCCACTGACCAAGGTTAATAATAGGAATAAGGTTTTGGCGAATATTTGCAGTGCCTAATATAGCAGGGTGAGCATCTGGCACCTGTATAGTAGTTTCTGGGAATACTATAACTTCACGCACTTTTGCAACATTTATACAAAAATGATAAGCAATATCGCCATTATTAATAATAAATTCAACAATTTCAAATTCATTAGTTCCTGTTTCTAATAATATACCATGATTAAGAGCCATATCATTCTCCACTTTTAAATACTATTGATACTATCATATGTTTAAATCTTTTGCAATAAGGAAAATAAAATTTATAGGCTTTATAGCCAAAAAAATATAGTAATTTTGTAGAATTGGTATATTATTTGTATTATATAATAAAAAAATGATATTTTATATAAAGTTTTTCTTGTAATATTATTGAAAATATGTAGTATTATTATGTATGATGAGAAAATTATGTTTACTTATAATTATCCTTACTTTTAGTTGTAGCTCATTATATGCTCAAGAGCTTTTTCTTAGGAAGGATAAATATTTTACTGAAGTTTATTTAAAGCTTGACCCTAAAAACATCAAATCTGTTAATAAAGGTAATAATAAAGTTGTAATTACTTTTAATAATATGATTAAAAAAGGTTTTCAGCAAAACATAAATGATGATTTTATATCTAATATTCAGGGCAGTGGTAATAATTTTACTATAAATATTAAGCAGGGTAATGAATTTTCCATTGTGCAGGATACTAATGGTGTAAAAGTTGTAGCTACAAAAGGCAAAACAAATGACAATACACTTTCAAGTTATAATGTAGCAAAACCACTGCTTGATAATAAGACGAAAGATTTAGAAGATAAAAACCTTCAAGATATGCTTGATGCGGCAGATAGATATATTGCAGCAAAACAATTTCCTCAAGGAGCTCAAATTTTAGGACAGATATTATCATCTACTCAAAACCAGTTTTACAGGCAGGAAGCCATGTATAAATTAGGGCAGACATATATGCTTATGGGGCAGTATGATGCACTATATTATACTAATACATATGAAGTGTTTGATGAGTTTGCAAAGCAGTATCCTGATAACTTTAGGGCAACAGATGCGCTTTTAAATTCTGCTGAAGCAAAAGAGCTTGGTAACCAGTATTTTGAAGCCATTAAAACATACCAAAAAATATATAACACAGTGCCTGATTTAGAAACTAAAAGAAATGCTTTGAAAAAAATGGCTGCTCTTTATAAAAAAGTGGGGCAGGTGGATAAAGCTATTGATACATACCTTTCCTATTTACGTAATTTCAAAACAGACCAGGATTTTATAAATGGGGAAGTTGGGCAAATGTATTATGATATGAACGAGGAAAACCTGGCATTTGAATATTTTTCTACATTAAATCTTGATGAGCTTATGGCTGACCCTGATGTAACATTAACACGTCTTACTGCTGTGGCAGATACATTATATAAGAAAAACAGAATGGAGCCTGCTTTAAAGTTATATACTCATATACATGAAAAATATCCAGATGAGCCTATTGCCAATACGGCTATATTTAGGTCAGCATCTATATTAAATAAATCTGGCAGGAATGCAGATGCAGACCAGCTTTTATTACGTTTAAAACAAATGTATCCAGACAGGGAAAGCGGTCAGCGTGCTACTATTGAGTATGCGCAAAAATATTTAAATACGAAACCATACGATTATTGGAACAAATTTTTTGCAGACCTGCTTACAAGGCCAGATTCTTATGGACTGCATGAAGAAGCAAAATATATGCTTATTAAAACATTATATAAAGAAAACAAAATGGCAGAAGCTGTAGAAATGATTACAAACTTTTTAGGGCTTTACCCACAAAGTAAATATTTTGCAGAGCTTAATACTATCCGTGAAGATTACATGTTTTCTCAGGTGCAAGATGTTTATAATAAAAAGGATTATGTTACAGCAGAACCATTAATAAATAGGTTTAATCAGGAATACCCGGAAAGTAAATACAGGCAAAGAACAGATATAATGCTTAATGAAATAAAATATGGTAAAATTGATGCTGTATATAAAAATAATGATTATAAGGGTGTAATATCTTTTGTAAATGCCCATCTTGCTACAAAAGAGCCAGAAAAATTTGGTGACAGGTCAAGGTGGCAAAACCTGCTTGATAATGCAACATATAAAGATTTAAATGTTACATATGGTTCTAAAAATTATCCTGCAGCAAGAGCTGGAGCAAAAGAGTATCTGCAAAAATTTCCAACAGGTGCATACAGGTCGCAGGCTGGAGCTATACTTGAAAACTCAATGCTTAAGCCAATGGAAGAAATTTATAGAGCATTGGATTACCCTACTGTAGTGCAGCTTTATGATGCTAACAGTGACTGGATAAATACATGGAAAAATAAAGCATTTCAAGACAGAATAAAAACAATGGTTGCCATGAGTGTTTACAGGCTTGGTTCTCCAAGTAAGGCAAGAACATTTTATGCAGAAATTACACCAAACCCTAAAAATATGGATTATGCAATATTAGGGTATTTATTAGGTGATAAAAATTTAAAAGTTGATGTTAATAATTTTGATGCAGATACATTTAAGTATATTATAGGTGAATTGGAGCAGCTTGATGTGGATATGGCTGTATCACTGCTTGATAAATATACGAAAGATATGAAATATGCTACAAGTTTAAAATATGCTCTTGCTAAAAATATTCCAAGCGATGCTAAAAGGCAGCAGATACTTATGAGCATATATGATACTATTAAGACAAATTCAGCGGCTCGTTTTGATGGCAGTAACAATGTTTATATGGATATAGGGCTTATTTTTTATAGAAAAAATGATTTTAAAAATGCAGTTTTACCATTAAAACAGTTTGTAGATAATTACAGGGAGAAAGATGATAGAAGGGCAGAAGCTTTATATTATCTTGGTAAGTCTTTTATAAACCTTGGTGATGTTCAGCGTGGATATAACTATTATAATGATATTGTATCCAATATTCCAGATTCTATTTATGCAGGTATAGCGAAAGGGGAGATGGAAGAGGATAGCTGGCGTAAAAACTTAAATAATTATTAAGATATGGTGCAAATTTGTCTGATTTTTCAAATATTAATGTAGATTTGTTAAAAGAAGTTGTTGAAGCTGTTAATAAAACAACAGAGAGTTTAAAAGAATCATATTCTTTACTGCAGAAAAAACTAGAGCATACACAAGGTCTTTTAGATTCTGTATTAGATAATACAAATTCTGCAATTATTGCTCAAGATGATAAAAATGGTGTATTTTTAAAAAACAGGCGTGCAAAGGAATTAATTGACGAGTTAGGTTCAGAAAAAGTTTTCCATATATTAAGTTTATTTTCTACTACTGGCGTTCATGATTATGATGATGAAGGTAGAAGGTATTTCAGGCTTAGTGTTAGTGCATTAAGTTATGAAGATTCTGAAGGTTTTGTATATGTTATGGACGATATTACAAGGCTTAAGAAATTTGAGCAGGAAAAACAGAGAAACGAAAGGCTTAGAATAATGGGGGAGATGGCAGCAAATATTGCACATGAAGTAAGAAACCCATTAGGTTCTATTGAGCTTTATGCTTCCCTTTTGGCAAGAGATTTGGAAAGTGAGCCTGATAAAAAAAGGCTGACTACTTCCATAATAAAGGGTGTTAGAACTATTAATGCAGTTATTAGTAATACTCTGCTTTTTGCAAAAGAAATAAAAATAAACCCATCAGAGCATGTTTTGGCAGATATTGTTGATGAAGTTGTGCTTTACCTGCAGCACATTATTAGGGATAAAAAAGTAAAAGTTATAAACAAGCTTGATGAAGAGCATGTTATTTATTGTGATGAGGATATGTATAAGCAGGTTATAATGAACTTAATAGGTAATGCTGTTGATGCGGTAGGAGTTGGTGGAGAAATTACAGCCACATCAGAGATGACAGATAAATATACAATCCTTCACATAAGGGATAATGGTCATGGAATAGATGAGGATATGTTATCGCGTCTATTTATGCCATTTCAAACTACAAAAGCAAAGGGAACAGGTCTTGGGCTTTCCATATCGTATAAGATTATAAAGGCTCATGGTGGTGATATTACAGCAGAGAGCAATGGAGAAAACTACACTATGTTTACTGTTAGTGTGCCCACAAAATCATATGCATTATCTTTGGAGGAAGAAAATGGTGAATAAAAACATATTAATAGTTGATGATGATGATAATATGCGTGAAGCCATGAAAGAGACAGTTTTAAGGCTGAATATTAATGTGGATACAGCTGAGAACGGTCGTAAAGGTTTTGAAATGGCCACTAAAAAAGTATATGATTTAATTATTAGTGATATGCGTATGCCAGAGATAGATGGTCTTTCTATGTTTGAAATGTTAAAAGCTACTGGTATAAAAACACCTGTTTGTTTTGTAACAGCATATGGTTCTGTAACTGGAGCTGTGGAAGCATTAAAAATAGGTGCTTATGACTATATTTTAAAACCATTTTCCCCAGAAGTAATAGAAGAATTAATAAGAAGAACATTTGAATTAACTGAAAATAAAAGTGCAGCTAATGAACAGGTGGAACAGTTAGACCATAATCAAAAAGGCACGGTGTATAAAAGTGCATATATGGAGCATGTGTTTTCGCTGGCAAAAGATGTGGCAGAAAGTGAAGCTACTGTTTTAATAACAGGTGAATCAGGAACAGGTAAGGAAGTGCTGGCACGTTTTATACATGAAAATTCAGGCCATTCAAAAGGTCCATTTGTTGCAGTAAACTGTGCGGCTATTCCAGAAAACTTAATAGAAAGTGAGCTTTTTGGTTATGAAAAGGGTGCTTTTACTGGTGCTGTTAATAAAAAACTTGGTAAGTTTGAATCAGCAGATGGTGGCACAATTTTACTTGATGAAATAGGGGAGATACCTATACATTTACAGGCAAAACTGCTTCGCGTGCTGCAGGAAAAAGAGGTGGAAAGGTTAGGTGCATTAAAACCAAGTAAGATTAATACAAGGGTTCTTGCTACAACTAACAGGGATTTAAAAGCTATGAGCGAAGAAGGCACTTTTCGGGAAGATTTATATTACAGGCTTAATGTTATCAGTATGGAACTTCCACCACTTAGGGATAGAAAGGAAGATGTGGCAGACTTATCTGCATTTTTTATAAAAAAATATTCTGAAATTAATAAAAAGCCAGTAAAACCATTATCAGAAGATGCATTAAAAGCATTACAGAGTTATGAATGGCCGGGTAATGTGCGTGAGTTAGAACATACTATTGAAAGGGCTGTAGTTTTATCAAAAACAGCAGAGATAACATCAAAAGATTTATTTTTACATGGAATTACCATTGCAGGCTTTAAATCTAAACCAGAAAGTGAAACTGTATTAGAAGAAAAAGAACCAGTAAAAAAACAAAGTGAAGTTAATGATGATGGTATGGGCAGTGCCGTAGGTAGAACTATTGCAGATGTAGAGCAGGAACTTATACTTAAAACACTGCAAGATGTGGCAGGCAATAGAACAAAAGCTGCAGAAATTTTGGGCATTACTGTTAGAACATTAAGAAATAAATTAAATGAATATAGAGATATGGGTATAGATGTGGAGGAATACCTTAAATAATAAGCTATTAGGAGTATATACTTGAAAGAGAAGTTAACAAATATTATTGATGAAATAATAAAGGGTATGTTAAAAGATGCAGGGGTAAATGAAGAAGTTACATTTAGCCTTGTTATACCAGAAAAAGAAGAACATGGGGATTTTGCATGTAATGCAGCAATGCAGCTTGTAAAGCATTTAAAGAAAAACCCAAAAATAATAGCAGAAGATATAATAAGTAAACTAAATGAAAAAATAAAATTAGACTGCACTATTGCAGGTCCTGGTTTTATTAATATAAAAATAGATGCTTCGTGGTATGCTGAAACTGTTATGGATATAATAAACAATGAAAAATATTTCCATAATAATACAGGTGGTGGCAAAAAAGCTATGGTGGAGTTTGTAAGTGCAAACCCAACAGGTCCACTTCATATTGGGCATGGCAGAGGGGCAGCTTATGGTGATTCTGTTGCGCGATTACTAGAAATGTCAGGTTATGAGGTAGCAAGAGAATATTATGTAAATGATGCAGGTAACCAAATGAATAACCTTGCATTAAGTGTATATGCAAGGGCAGCAGAAATAAAGGGAAGAAGTGATATTACTTTTCCAGAAGCTGGGTATCATGGTGATTATATAATAGATATTGCAAAAGATGTGTTAAATACCCATGAAAATATATTAGATATGGATAAAACTCAAGCGTTAGATATATGCCTTGAGAAAGCAGTTCAAACAATACAGGCAGATATAGATAACGATTTAAAAGAATTTAGAGTAACTTTCCATAATTATTTTAGTGAAAAAATTTTGTATAAAAATAAGCTGGTAGAAAAAACCCTTGATGAGCTTGCAAAATCAGGCAAAGTTTTTGAGCAGGACGGTGCGTTATGGCTTAAAACTACAGATATGGGTGATGATAAAGACAGGGTTTTAAGAAAATCCACTGGTGAATATACATATTTTACTCCAGATATAGCATACCATCAAAATAAGTATGAAAGGGGCTATGAATATTTAATAGATATATGGGGAGCAGACCATCATGGTTATATAAAACGTATGCAGTGTGCTTTAGAGTGTTTGAACCACAAGTTAGAAAGTTTTAAAGCAACCCTTATTCAAATGGTAAACTTAATACAAAATGGTGAAAAAATAAGTATGTCTACAAGAAGTGGCGAGTTTATACCACTTTCATGGCTTATAAATGAAGTAGGAGTAGATGCAGCAAGGTTTTTTTATAACATGAGAAGTCATGATGCACAGTTTGATTTTGATATTGATTTAGCAAAATCAAAATCAAATGATAACCCAGTATATTATATACAATATGCCCATGCACGAGTAAACAGTTTAATAGACAATGCCAACGAAAAAGGTATAGAATATAAGAGAGGGCAAGGGTTAGAAAAAGCTATTGGCAGTGAAGAAATAAAGTTAATAAAAAATATGGTAAAATTAAAATATGTAATAGAGCTTTCTGCCCAGTATTTAGAGCCACACAGAGTAAGTTATCATTTACAGGAGCTTGCTGCAAGCTTTCATTCATATTACTATAATAATAAAATATTAAATAATGAAGATGTAGATACAACCTGCGGAAGGCTTACTATATGCGAAGCAGCTGCTGTTACAATAAAACAAGGGCTTGATATACTTGGTGTATCAGCACCTAAAAGGATGTAGGAATGTCGGACAATAAAAATTCATTTAGAGATATGATACTAATTATATTTGTAGTATTAGTATGTTTTGGTATAACTATTTATGGTATTGCGTATTTAACAGGAAAAGTATTTTCAACAGATTATGAGCCGGAAATATCAGAAAACGATATGCCGAAAGAAGTAACAACTAACCCACAGGAAGGCGATACAATAACCTTTACAACTATGCAGGAACAGGGGCAGGAAGTTATGCCTGATGTTGATGATATAATCACTACAGTAACACCACCTGAAAGCAGTAATATGGAGGTGGCAGAAAATAATGTAGATAATATAGAAGTTCAAGAAGAAGTTCCAGTATTAGAAGAAAGTGCAGCACAGCCTGCTCCAGTAGTGGAAGAGAAAAAAACACAAGAGCCTAAAAAAGAAACGGTAAAACAGCAGGCAAAACCAGCTCAGGAACCAAAAAAACAGGAAACGGCTAAAAAGCAGGAACCAAAAAAAGAAACTGTTAAGAAAGAGCCAGTAAAAAAAGAGCCAGTAAAACCTGTTGCACCAAAAAAGGAAGGAAATTTTGTAGTGCAGATTACTGCTCTTAGTTCAAAAGAAGCTGCAGAAAAAGAAAAGGCAAAATACAGGGCAAAATTTCCAGATGTTTTTATAAAGCAGGTGCAAATAAATGGTAAAACGTGGTATAGAGTTCGCCTTGGTGTAAGTGAAACTAAAGAGCAGGCAGAGCAGGTTGCAAAACGAGTAGCAAATGAGTTTAATATAAAACCTATTGTAACTAAAAATAACTAATGATGAAAAAAATAGCTGTAATAATATTTTTTGTTTTAACCTTAAATAGTGTAACACACAGCCAGACAGTTTTAAGTAGTGAAGAAATATATAAAATAAATGGAGCCCAAGTTTTTGTGCTTGATGAGAAATATAAGGGCGATATTGGTAAGTTTTTTCAAGAGGCGAAAGAAAAAGGTATAAATACAGTTTTTTTTAGAGTATTTCATAATAGTAAGGACAGGGCTCATTTAGGTCTGCCTTTACAGTGTGAAAGTGGAGTATATTATGAAACACAACATGCCTGCACTGTTTATGACTTACTTTCTGATGTTGTAAAAGCAGCACATGATAATAATATTAAGCTTTATGCATGGATGGCCACAAGAAGTTTATCATTTTTAAAATCTAAAGAAAATATGAGTATGAGTTTATCAGCTTCAGGTGGTCATGAAACAGGCTATGGAGCAAATATATTTAAAAAAGAAGTGCGTGATATACTGCTTGGGCTTTTTGAAGATTTAGCAAAGTATGAAATAGATGGTATTTTATTTCAAGATGATTTTATTATTAAATACACAGAGGGCAGCGACAGGTATGCGTCATTTTTGTTTAAGGAAGAAACTGGTATAGAAGTGAAAAGTGAAAACTTTTTTAAAAGTGTTAAAACATATAATGGCAGGAAAGTTTTTTCAGAATATACAGAAAACTTTTATACATGGGCAGAGTGGAAAAGTTCGCAGTTATCACTACTTTTTAAAGAATTAAAGGAGAGGGCAAAAACCCATAACCCTAAAATAAAATTTGCAGCAAACATATATTATGAAACGCCAATTGATGAAAAGGCAGGTATAGCTTGGTATTCGCAAAATTTAACTGCATTAAAAAATGCAGGGGCAGATTATTTTGCTGTTATGGGGTATTATGAGCAAATAAGTGATGAAAAAAAACTTGATAGGGTATCAGCAGCAGAATATATAGGAAAGATAGCAGAAAGTGCAGTAAAAATGGCAGGCAGTGAAAAAGCAGTTATAATGAAGCTGCAGTCTAAATCATTTAAAGGTGCTGGAATGTTAAGTTATGATGATTATAAACTTGTATGCAGGCGAACAAGATTAGCAGGGGATATTAGTTATGCTACAGTGCCAGTTTTTTCATCAAGTGATATATATGTATGTCCAAAATAAATTATATTTGAGGTAAAACTATGAAAGTGGGAATTATTGGTGGAGGTATCTCTGGTGTATCTTTAGCATTAAAGCTGGGGATATTAAAAGAGCAGGGAAAAGAAATTGATATTACTCTTTTAGAAGCAGATAACAGGCTTGGTGGAACAATAGATTCAGTCCATAAAGATGGCTATGTTATAGAATCTGGCACAAATGGTTTTTTAGACAGCAAACCATTTACTTTAGAAGTATTTGAAGAAGCAGGCCTTAAAGATAAACTTGTTAGAAGCAACGATAAAGCACGTATAAGATATATTCAAAGATATGGAGAGCTTCAAAGACTGCCAGAGGGAGCAGGTGCATTTTTTAAATCAAAACTTTTAACTTTTGGTGGTAAAATGCGTATTGCAAAAGAATATTTTGTGCCACAGAAAAAAGATGACAGTGATGAAACTTTAGCTTCTTTTGCTGAAAGAAGGCTGGGAAGGGAAGCATTAGATTTTTTAATAGGTCCTATGGTATCTGGTGTATTTGCAGGTGATCCTGAAAAAATGAGCCTGCAGTCATGTTTTCCTGTTATACATGATTTAGAAAAAACTTACGGTGGCTTAATTAAAGGTATGTTGAAAAAACCTAAAAAGAAAAGTGGCCCTGCAGGTCCTGGTGGCGTGCTTACATCTTATGAAGGTGGTATGGGGCAGTCTGTTAAGGATTTAGCAGATGTTGCCAAAAGCAAGGGTGCAAAAATACTGCTTTCAAGCCCTGTGGAAAGAGTAACTAAAACAGGTGATAAGTATATTGTAAAATCAGGCAGTGAAGAGTTTGAATTTGATATTATAGCAGTATGTGCACCAGCTTATGCATCAGGAAAATTTTTACAAGAACTAGATGGCGAGCTTGCACAAACGTTATCGACTATTCCATATGCTCCAATGTTTGTAGCAGGGCTTGGGTTTAATGATGAGGATATAATAGATGATTTAAACGGTTTTGGATACTTAATACCGAAAAAAGAGGGTATGCGTATATTAGGTGCATTATTTACATCAAGTATGTTTCCAGTGCAGGCACCACAAGGTAAAAAATTCTTAAGAATTATGGCTGGTGGGGATACGAACCACGCATTAATGGAAAAAGATACAGATGAACTTTTAAAAATATGCATTGAAGATATAAAACCTATTCTTGGTGTTAAAAAAGAGCCATATATGGTGCAGACTTTTAAAGTAATGAAAGCTATACCACAATACCACGTAGGCCACCGTGAAAAAGTATTAAAAATAGAAGAGATTACATCAAAGCTGGGTAATATTTATATTGGTGGTAATGTGCTTTATGGTATTGGGTTAAATGACTGCACAAAAACAAGTAAATTAATAGCAGAAAAGATTGCAGAAAAATTATAAAATCAGGGAGCATTAAAAGCTCCCTTTTTTGTTAATAATGTTTGACAAATAAGGAAAACTTAATATATTATAAAGTATGAGATATGGAGAGAATAATGAATGTAGATAAATCATGGTTAGATGAGTATAACAGTAAAAAGTCAATAATGTGTCCTGAAAGTTCACTTGAAAAATACTTTACTGATAAAGAAATAGCAGGCTGTAAAATAGATACAATAGAATTAGGAACTATTAAAATTACATCAGGTGATATAGTAGCCTGTGATCCAACTGCTTGTTTAGACCATAATATAAGCCCTTTTTTTGATAAATTTCCTAAAGGTGATTTTAAAGTAACAGCATCTATTGTGGTAGATGAGCAGGAAGAAATGGATAGTAAAATAGCTATTGTTCGCATTAAATTTAATGATAATGCACCTGCAGCATATAGAGAAGCCCTTTATGGAGATGAGGATTTATCAGAAATCGAATCTCAAGGTGATTTTTTTGGTATTATTATAGATACAGGTTTAGCAGCTTTTATGGATAGAGATGGTTATGATAAGCTTGCAGCAAGGCTTACAAAATCAGAAGAAGAAAATGAAGATTTTGATGCATATATAGATATATATTCAAAAGAATTAGAAAAAAGTGCAAAAGATAACCCTAAATACCAATACCCAGATGGTGACTGGGCAAATATTAATATAGATGATAAAAATAATGCTGTGCTTTTTTCTTCTCCATATGGTGAAGGTTACTTTCCTGTATATGTGGCAGAAGATAAAGACGGTAATATATGCCAGTTACTTATCCAATTTATCGATGTTGAATTATCAGATGATGAAGAAATAGAATAAATGTAGTAAATAAATAAGTTTATTATAAACATGTTTTATGCATGTTTTTCGTCTACTTTACTACTGCAAAACTCAATTTTGGGTTTTGCAGTATTTTTTTTATGTAAATAAATCTAAATATAAAAATATGAGATGAATATTATTTAATATTTATTTTATAAAAATCAGTAATAATCAATATTTTCTAATAATAAAAAAAGGGACTTACAAAAGTCCCTTATAAAATTTATATAAACAATGAATATGTTCAAACTATGGTAAAGGTGCTTTATTCTTAAAATTATCCTCTCTAGCACCTTCTATTCCATATATAGCAGCATCAGCTTTTTCTCTGCTATCTGCTACTGGTTCATTTATATCACCAACAGGATAGTAGTGGCATGTAGAGCATGAGCCATTAGGTTGATGAGTTACTCCATCATTAGTAACAATTAAACCATGTGGTGCTCTATGTGGTTTAGGCAGATTTGCATGGCATGACCAGCAGAAATTATGAGCTGGGTTATTATAACTGCTATCACCAACTTGTATTTTTTGTTTAAATACAATTTTAGAATGTGTTTGAGTAGTACATACTGCATTAGGGTCCTTAGCAGTATTACATGGTGGAGCAACTTGGTATGGTTTTGTATCCCTATCTACATATCTTGTATGGCAGTTTGTAGTGCAGTTACCAATTAAATCAGTATATTTTGAAATATCCTGGTGATATGAGTGTGGAAAACGAACAGAACCTTTAGTAGCGTTTGTGCCACCTAAACTTGGAACTACTTGTATGTTATCTTCCATAAAACCATGATTATGGTCTCTTTGAGTCCAGTCAAACCAGTTATTATGGTAACTATTATAGTATGCATCACCTTTTCCAAAATAATCTTTTAAAAATGGGTGACCAAAAGTTCCATTATCATATGCAGCTGATAATGTTGGAAGCTGTGCCAAATAGGAATAATTTTGAGAATCGCCATCTCCAATATATGGTCCAGCTAATGTTGGTTGAACATCAGGGTTAGATAAAGAACCATCACCAGTAGTGATATTCTGCCCTTCTTCTGGTAAAGCAGAACAAGCTGCCATAAACATTACCATAGATAATGTTAAAAATATAGTTTTAAAAATTTTCATAGGTATTCCTCCCTTCATATTTTAATATTTATTGCCCAGCTCTTATATTTTCAACTCTGTGGCAACTTGCACATTCATCTTGCTTTGGTGCATTATTTGGCTCTGGTATTTGGTTATGGCATGTAGTCCAGCAGAACTCATGTCCCATATTAGTATTAAGAGACTGCCCAGATATTTTTAAGTTATTAGCTGTTAATCTATTTTGTATAAAAGTATCACCTGCTTGAACATGACAAGATGTGCAGCCTGAAATAAATATCTGTTGGTCACCACTTGTATTAACAAATATAGCATTCAGTAAAGTTTTTCTATGTATATCATGTGGAAAATAAACACCTCTCATTGTCTGCTTATCTATAAAAAGTGACCAATGGTCTGCCAAATTAAAGTATGCCACACCTGAAGTCAGTGTAGGGTCATCAAATGGTATTGCAGGTTGTGATACATAACTAGGGTTGTTTTTATCATATAAATCTTGGTTTACATTACCATCAGCACAGGCAGATAATACTATAAAACCCATAAATGTAAAAATTAGTTTTTTCATTTTTTCCTCCCTAATGATTTACCATTATGCATTATGGGTGCTGCAAACCAGATTTTGTGGTTGTAGGCCTTGTTCTATGGCATACAATACAATTTTGTGCTGGTGTGCTTCTCCAGTTAGATGATGGTAACTGACAACTTGTCTGGCAGTGAAAACCTGCACTATTTATATCGCCAAAACCTGCTCTTGTATGGCTTAATGGAAATGCATTTTCATGGCAGGAATCACAGTAATCTTGTCTATGGCATGTTTGGCAGTATGTTTTATCTATCCTTGCCTGCATACCATGTGTTCTATTAACAAAAGTAGCAGTATGGTTACGAGGTGGTGTATCCTCGTGGCAAGAAATACATTCATTTCTTTCTTCATGGCATGTAAGGCATTCTGCCTCATTTGCTTTTGCAGCCTGCCCATGTTGTTCAATCCAGTTTGTATTATGGTATGTTGGCTTTGTGCTGTCAACAGCATAAGCAACTGATACAACTAATAAAAATATTATTAAAATAGGTAATTTCTTCATATTGTTACTCCCTACCACAAAAAGTTAACCCACATTTCAACAGTGTGAACATCTGGTTGTAAATCAGCATTTTTGAATAAATCTGCATATTCAAATACATACTCCAATTGTAATGCACACCATTCAACAGGTTTATAAATTGCACCAATATATGCTAAAGTGGTATTTTCATTATTAACACGTTGATTAATAAAATCAAAATTATTAATCATGCCGTTCATTCTAATAGGACTATTTCTATATTGATAGTTTTGAACGTTTACACCAAGCCATGCTTCAAGCTGCTCTGTAAAAACTTGTGTCATTCTAAAACCACCAACAACCTGGGATATACCATTTTGATATTTTGTTTCAGGAACATTGTAGTAATCTACAATTAAACTAAGGTAGTTATTTCTATGAATAAGACCTACTAAGTCTATATTACCAAATACTCTGTGGTAATTTCTATCACCATATAATGTTTTAAAGTTAAATCTTCCTTCGTAACCAACACCAATTAATAGTTTATCAACTATTCCTTGTGTTATCTTTCCCCCCCCCATGATGTATTCACTTGAACCAAGTAAACCTTCATATAAGGATACGTATGTATTAATAGGGTCATTATTAATTGTAGCCTGCCCATTTACATAAAGAGAAATACCTGTTTTGCTGGCATGAATATCAGAATCTATACCTGCTTCATACACTACAGCTTTACCTATTAAATCAGCTTCAGCATATATATTAGCAGCCATTGGGTTAAAACTCAGTGCCTGGTCAAGTCTTGCCCTTGCAACATGAGTATTTAAATTACCACCATCATCATGCATAAAATAGCTGTATGCAAGTTTAATACGAGTGCCGGAACTTTCCACTGGTATTTCAATATTAGTACCAGCTACTTGAGTTTTTAAGTTACTATAATAGCTAACAGGTAAACCATAATAAACGTTCATATTAAAATATTGAGAAGGTGTTACTTTTATATTAGCACCATCAATTTTATATCCATCAATTTGAGCAAGATAAATTCTACCAAGCGAAATATCTGTTATTGGTATAACATTTTTAAATTCCATATTACCCTGGTATATTCTAAAATCGCCATCAAGATTTTCTGCACTGCGAGTAAATTCATTATAAGAACGAGATGCGTAAAGACCATCATAAAATCTATGATAATTTCTATCACCAATAGTTGGTGCATTATCATATGCCCCACGAACATTTAAATTTAACACAAATTCACCTTGACCAACCTGAACACCACTTAATCTTAAGCGTGCATATTGATAGATAGGCCAGTCCATCTCATCGCTAAATCTTAGTTTTGCACGAGTAGTATAACTCATTTTAAGCAAACCAGTTTCACCAAAAGATATGCCGTTAATAGAGCTTCGAACCCCATTTGATGTAACATGCCTGTTCCAACTGTCAGGTGTGATAAATTCATCACCTTTGTATGCATAAGCATTTACACAGGTAAGAAACAGGAATGTGACAATGAATACATAGAACAATTCTACATTAAGAACTGACTTTAATGAATTCTTCATAACAAACCCCCCATGTTTTAGTTATAATTTTAATTCATCTATATATCTCAATGTTGAGCTTATCTAAGCTAAATGATAATAGTATCATTTATTATTTTATATATGTAAAATTTACTATGTAATACTATTTATAAAATATTAAAAAGATATTTTTTGGATTGTTTCACAAAAACAAAAAAAAGCATGACAGTTGTAAAGGTAAGTGAGACTTACTGTCCATTACTCCATCTAAATTTATAGTAGACCATTTTAAAAATAAAAACAAGTGTTTTTTTATAATTTCTAAATTATCTTTTAAAATAAAGAAAAATCATGTAAAGAATGTAAATGGAATATTAACATGGATAATAAATAGTAAAATTATAACAATGTTATATAAAAATATAGACAAAATGTTAAATCTATAAAAATACAGGTAGAATTATGATAATTAAACAAAATATATTATTATATAAAAATAGAAAAAAATATAGAATAATAAAAATATAAAAATAAAAAAGAAAAGATGCAATGATACTTAATATAAAAAATATATTTAAAAAATAATACATTATTATAATTATAATATATACATTTAAATATTTGTTGTTACAGATAAATATAACTTTTTTATCAAAAAATATAAATTAGATTATAAGATATATAAGTATAATATATATAGTTGACAAAGTCATATAAGTAATATAATATTAATACTAAATTTTAGGAAGTGTATAATGGCAAAAAAATTCCCTATATTTAACAAGCATTTTATTATATTAATGGCAGTAAATTTTACAGTTGCTTTTTCTTACTATATTACATTTGTGACTACCACATCTTTTTCAATAAATATACTGCATACATCAAATGCATTAGCTGGGCTTGCCAGTGGTATATTTATTATTGGAGCATTATTTGCAAGGCTTATATTTGGCTCAATTGCTGACAGTATCTATTTAAAACCTGTTTTAATAGTTACGCTTATTATTTATTTTTTTACTACTTTTATATATATTTTTATAGATAAGTATATACCACTTTTTATATTAAGATTTATACATGGAGCAGTTTATGGCACAGCTTCCACATGTCTTGGTGTTATTCTTTCCCAAAATGTGCCGGCTTCAATACGCGGCTCTGCTATTGGCTATTATGGTTTAAGTATAGTGCTTGCTTCTGCAATAGCTCCATTTTTAGCTATATTATTTATTCATAAAAATTTTATTAATTTATCGTTTATAACCCCTGCTTTTTTACTTTTTATATCAGTATTTTTATCAATTTATATGCGAGTTAAGAAGGTTAAAAGGGAACATGTGAAAAGAAAATTTGCCATATCAAACTACATAGAATATTCTGCACTTCCTGTATCATTTTTAGCGTTTTTAATGACAGCAGCATATATGCCTATTTTAAGCTTTATTGGGGATTATTCTGCAAGTATTAATCTTGTAGAAGCAGGAAGCTGGTTTTTTATTTTTTATGCTGGAGTTTCCATGTTCAGCCGCCCTGCAAGTGGAAGATTATTTGATAATTTAGGACATAATTTTGTGCTGCTGCCATCTATTATAATATTTATGGCAGCACTTACTACACTTTCAGTTGCAGATAACAGTTTTTTACTGCTTTTATCTGCCGTATTAGCAGGGCTTGGGTATGGTTCATTTTTTTCAAGCGGGCAAAGTTATGCCCTTTTTAATGCACCACGAAATAAATTAGGACTTGCCACATCAACTTACTACATTTTTTTAGATATAGGTGGTGGAATTGGACCTTATATATTTGGCTTTGCAGGGGAAAAATTTGGTTATACTTGCATGTATCAAATAAGTGCAGGACTTGTATTTATTGTGCTTATTCTATACTTTATTATGATATTTAGTAGAAGAAAGAATAGAATATAAAAGCTGTATATGACAATATGGATTATAAATTAAATAAAATAATACTGTATTAATAAAAATAAAATTATTGAATAAATAATCAGAACTATATGTTTTATATACTATTCAAATTAGCAGCTAAATAAGGTTTGTAAAATTTGTGCATTATTATTTTTTTAAAAATAAAAAAATCACTATCAGAGCAAGGGATTTCACTGTGTATAGTTTTTATAATTTATATATAATTTCTCTTGCAAAAAAGTAGAATAAGCAATTTTTTTATCAGCTTTTGGTAGTTCTGTTATAGCACTTTTACAAAAATCTTTAAAATAATTATTTTCTTTACTACATAAGTTATTTATAAAAAGTTTATAGTTTTCATCATAATTTTAGATACTGGCATAAGCAGCCTGTGGTAGCCCACATGTATCTCTTAAACAATTTTTACTATTATAACATTCTACATCTTGAAATATTAGTTGCGTATAACTTACATTAATATATAATAGTAAAAAAGTTGTAAACATTATTTTTGCATTATTTCCATATAATTTTTGCTATTGATAAGGTTATATTATATTTATGGAGAAAAAATCAAGCCTGCTTATTAAAGCAGGCTTTTATATATTATGCAGCAGCTTTTTTGCCTTTCAATGTTTTTATAGAATAAACAAGGGAGCTTGCTATACCAATAGAAGAATATGTACCTATTATAATACCTGCTATCATAACTATAGCAAAACCTTTGATTACTTCCCCGCCAAATATAGCAAGGCTTATTACAGCAAGAAGTGTGGAAGTAGAAGTAAGTATTGTTCTTGATAGTGTTTCATTAATACTAATATTCATACTTTCCATTAATGGCTTGTGCTGGTCCATTTTTGCCCGTTCCCTTATTCTATCAAAAATAACGATTTTATCGTTTAATGAATAACCAACAACTGTTAATAATGCAGCTAAAACTGTTAAATCAAATGTAACATTTAAAGCTATTATTACAGCTAAAGTTAATATAATATCGTGAATTAAAGCAATAATAGAGCTTGTAGCAGACATTAATTCAAACCTAATTGCAACATATATTAATATACCAATAACAGCATATAAAACAGCCATGAAAGCCTGCCTTTTTAAGTCTTTACCAACTTGTGGGCCAACCTGCTCAATACTATCTATTGTTACTTTGCCGCCATCTTTAAATGAAGTAGTAAGCACAGTGCTAATATTATTAGATAATTGTTTTAAATCTTCATCTTCTGTCCCTTGGTCTACTTTGATTCTAAAAGAGTTAGCATCGCCTATGGACTGAATAGTGAAAGATTTATCTATCTTACTACTTAATGTAGAACGCATAGTATCAATATTAACAGGGTTTTCAAAAGTAACTTGTATGCTTGTGCCACCTGAAAAATCCACACCGTAGTTAAAGCCTTTTATAAATATTAAAGCAAGCCCTATTAGGCATAGAGCAATAGATACAGCAAAATATATTTTTGATTTACCAATAAAATCTATCTTTGTTCCAGTTTTAATTAATTCAAACATATTTGCACCTGCCTATATACTTAAGCTTTTTACATTGCGTTTTAAAAGGATTGACATAAATATAGTCCTTGTAACAAAGATAGCAGTAAACATAGATGCTATTAAACCTACACTTAATGTTATGGCAAAACCTTTTATTGGGCCTGTTCCAAATTGGAAAAGAACAACTGATGCAATTAATGATGTAATATTTGAGTCAACAATAGCAGAAAGTGCTTTAGAATAACCAATCTCTATTGCATTGTAAGGTGTTCTGTTATTTCTTAACTCTTCTCTTACACGTTCAAATATAAGCACGTTTGCATCTACTGCCATACCTAAAGTAAGCATAATACCTGCAATACCCGGTAATGTAAGAGTTGCATTAAATTGAGCAAGAACTGCTAAAATTAAAAGCAGATTTAAAACTAATGCTAAATTTGCTACCATACCACTGCCACGATAGTAAATACCTATAAAAAGCACTATTAATATAAAGCCTATAATAGATGCAGTTACACCACTTTTAATAGAATCATCACCTAAAGATGCACCAACAGTTCTATTTTCTGCAACTGTAACTGGGGCAGGCAGTGCACCAGCTTTTAAAACAATTGCCAAATTTGTAGCATCTTTAAATGAAAAATTACCAGAAATACTTGCATTACCACCAGTTATTACTGTTTGGATAGTAGGGGCAGAATAAATTGTGCCATCTAAAACAATAGCTAAATTTTTCTGCAGATTATTTCTTGTAATATCTTCAAATATTTTAGCACCTGTTGGGTCAAATTTTAAAGATACTTCAGGCATATTATTACTTGGGTTAATAATAACTTCAGCATCTAAAAGGTAACTGCCTGTAAGCACAGGTTCTTTTTTTACTACCATTGTAGCAGTAGAAATTTCCTGCCCAGTATTTGGGTCTGTAATTTTATATGGAAGTGCAATACAGTCATAAGGAACAGGTTTTAATCTTTGGTCAACTTCTTCCCCAGTAACACTATTATCTACTATATGGAAGGATAAAACAGCTGTTTTACCAATTAAATCTAACGCCTGCTCAGGGTCCTTAAGACCTGGAAGCTGCACTACAATATTTTTTGCACCCTGCCTTTGTATTAAAGGTTCGGCTACCCCAAACTGGTCAACCCTGTTACGAAGAACTTCTATGGACTGGTCTACAGCATCACTTCGCCATTTAGTATCATACATATTATCAATAGAGAAAACTATTGTTTTGGCATCTGTATCTATACCAGTTTCCACTAAATATGGATAGCTTTCTTTTATAACTTTAATAACTGCATCTCTATCAGTATTTTCACCAATACCAACAGCAATATTTAAGATATTTTGTTTTCTAACAAAGGTATAAGCCATTTTTTCACTGTCTAAATCTTTACGGATTTGCATAACAGCATTATCTATTTTACCTTCTATGGCTTTATCAGTATCCACATTTAAAACAATATGCATACCACCTTGTAAATCCAAACCTAAATTAATACTTTTTGAAATGGGAGTTACTGCATAAATTGCCCAGCCAAGTATTAATACAATTAATATCCACCTAGAAGTAAGCCCCATAGTATCTTATTTCTCCTTAACAGCTTCAGTTACTGTGTTTAAAGTGTTTGGGTCAATTTTATCAGCTATATAGCCTTTTATCATACGAACTTTTGTGCCGCCTAAATCTACCACCATAATATTGCCATCAACTGATGAAATAGTACCAATTATACCTGCATTAGTTAAAACGGTATCGCCTGCTTTTAATGCTTCAAGCATTGCTGCGTGCTGTTTTTGTCTTTTTTGTTGTGGACGTATTAATAAAAAGTAGAAAATTAATACCATTAAAATAATAGGCATGAAGCTCATTAAGCCACCCATTGCCCCTTGTGGAGCTGCTGCTCCTGCTTGTTGTGCGTAAGCTGCTGTTTCAAAAAACATAGTAAATACCTCCAAGTATTTTTAAATTTTATTATTTCCTTCTTTTAATCTATAAAGCATTTCCTGTTGGAATGATTTAAACTTACCTTCTTTTATAGCATTTCTACTATTTTTTACAATAGAAAGATAAAAAGAAATATTATGTATACTGTTTAACCTTAATGCAAGAATTTCACCTGCCTTATATAAATGCCTTAAATATCCACGTGAGAAATTGCGGCATGTGTAGCAGTTACAGTTTTCATCAACCTTATCATCGCTAAAGGCTAAATCAGCCCTTTTTATAGAAAACTTACCGTTACTTGTAAAAAGTGTGCCGTTTCTTGCATTTCTTGTAGGCATTACACAGTCAAACATATCTACACCTAGACCAATACATGTTAAAATATCTTCAGGTGTGCCAACTCCCATTAAATATCGTGGTTTATCCTGTGGTAAAAATTCTGTAGTATAACCACAAATTTCATACATTTTAGATATTTCTTCCCCAACACTTAAGCCACCAATAGAGTATCCATCAAAACCAATAGATGTTAGCTGCTCTGCAGAACGTTTACGCATATCTTCATATATGCCGCCTTGAACAATACCAAAAAGAAACTGGTCATCACGTTTTTTAGCCTTTTTGCCACGTTCTGCCCAGCGTGCAGTTCTATCAACAGAATTTAACACGTATTCTTTAGTAGCAGGATAGGGGATACATTCATCAAAACTCATTATAATATCACTGCCAATGGCTTCCTGTATTTCAATTGATTTTTCAGGATTTAGGAAAAGTGATGAACCGTCTAAATGAGATTTGAAGCTGACACCATCTTCTGTAATTTTATTAAGTTCAGCAAGAGAAAATACTTGAAAGCCGCCGCTGTCTGTTAATGTGGGCTTATGCCATGAATTAAAGTTTGCAAGGCCACCAAAATGTTTTAAAACATCGCACCCCGGGCGTAAATATAAATGGTATGTATTACCTAAAATTATTTGAGCCCCAGCATTATTTAAATCTTCAGGTGATAAGGCTTTAACAGAACCTACAGTGCCAACAGGCATAAAAATAGGTGTTTCAATCTCACCATGGTATGTTTGTATTTTACCTGCTCTAGCTTTCGTTTCTTTATCTATATACTCTAAATTAAAAAACTGCATTCTTTAAAAATTTACTCCATAATATATATGAATTAATACTTATAAATAATTTTTGCAAAAATAGAAAGAGAAAATAATATGTTTTTGAAAATTTTTCAGAATTTTAGATATTAATTACGCTAACAAGATAAATTTCTTTAAAATATATTATAAAAATATTAATAACAGTAAATAATATTTACTTGTTACTCTCCCAAATTTTTCCTATTAATATCTACCACCCAGCCTTCAGCTGTATTTGATGAAAATTCTTTTGTGTATTTTTCAATAAATTCATCATAGCCGTGTTCCACTTTATATTTTGCTTCTTCCTTATAAATTGGTAAAACAAGATATAGTGATATTTGTTTATTATCTTTTGTTTTGATAATAGCAATATCATCGCCTAAAGATACAAGCATGGCAGCACTTAATTTTGTATTATTAGCAAATGAAGAATATTCTACAGTATAGCCTGGAGCAACCCATGTAAAAAATTCATAATGATATCTTGCCACCATTCTTAAAAGCTGCATAGGCCAGTATGTTTCGTGTTTTGGATAAGTGCTTGTCATATTATCTATATCCCAGTCAGCAGGAAGCATCATAAAAAGCTCTGCACGTTTAAATTCTGGGTATTCTTTTTCCACAGCTTCCGGCAGTATCATATCTTCACTGCTCATGCCCTGAGTATAAAGCACATAATAAGGTTCATCATCAGTAGGATACATTATATTAACATCTATCTGATATTTAGCACCACTTGGGTCAATATGCAGCCCTGTTTCTCTGCCAGGGAAAATATAATTCATATGGTCATCAATATCTTTAGAATATGCAAAATTAACAGGTTTTAGTTTTTTTATATTTGATGATTTGTTTTCCTGCTCTTTTTGGCTTGATTTATTATTATCATAGGGCAGGGGTTTTTTATATTTACCAAATACCATAATTCCTCATTGTGTATATAATATAAGGCAGGTTTTACCCTGCCTTTATATATTTATAAAAATGCTGTTGCCACTAAACCTGTAGCAGTCATTATAACTGCATATGGGAAAGCAAGTTTCATCATTTCAAAATATGAAAGCCTAATTAGTGGAGCAAGTGATGATGTAAGTAAGAATAAAAATGCTGCCTGTCCGTTAGGTGTTGCAACTGATGGGATATTTGTTCCCATGTTAATAGATACTGCAATATTGTAATACTGCTGGCGAGTAGCTTCATCTAAAGCGGCCACAGCTTGTGCTACCTGCTCTGCAGTTTTAGCACCATCACCTAAAAAGTGAGCTTTTACATTACTCATATAAACTGTTGCTACAAATACATTATCACTAATAGCTGATAATATACCGTTTGCTGCAAAAAATGCTATAAGTTGTTTGCTGCCTTCCATATTTAAAACATAATCAATAATAGGTTTAAAAAGGGCTAAATCTTGAATAACACCAACAATAGCAAAAAATACTACAAGTAATGCTGTAAAAGGTAAAGCTTCAGTAAAAGCATGACCAAAATGGTGTTCATCTGTAACGCCGTTAAATGCAGTTAATAATATAATAATCATTAAGCCAATAAACCCAACTTCTGCAATATGAAAAGCTAAAGAAACAATTAAAATTATACCTACTACTGCTTGAATAATATATTTCATTTTAGCATTTTTAGTTAATTTTGCAGCATTTTCTTTAACATCATTTTCTAAAACCTGCCTAACTGCATCAGGAAGTTTATATCCATAACCTAAAAGATGAGTAACTTCTACTAATATAACAGTTATAAGCCCTGCAAAAAATACAGGAACAGATACAGTAGCACAATGTTGGAAAAAGTCCACAAAGTTCCACCCAGCAGCTGCTGCAATAATCAAGTTTTGTGGTTCGCCAACTTGAGTCATAGCACCACCTAAAGCCGTTCCCACTGCACCATGCATCATAAGGTTTCTTAAAAATCCTCTAAATTCATCTAAATCTTTTTTATGGGCTTCATCAATTTTGCTGTCATCTGATAATGCTGCTGCACTATTATTTGATGAATACCTGTGGTATATACCATAAAAACCGTAAGCCACTGCAATAATAACGGCAGTAACTGTTAATGCATCTAAAAAGGCAGATAAAAATGCACCTAAAAATGAAAATATTAATGATAATGCAAGTTTAGATTTTACTTTTACTAATAACCTTGAAAAAATAAAAAGTAAAAAATCCTTCATAAAATAAATACCTGCTACCATAAATATTAAAAGTAATAAAACACTTAAATTTACTTCCACTTCATGAAGCAGAGTTTTTGGAGAAGTCATGCCTAAAAGTAACGCTTCAATAGCCAGTAAACCACCAGACGGTAACGGATAGCATTTTAAAGCCAAAGCTAAAGTGTATATAAATTCAGCAATTAACACCCAGCCTGCAATAGTTTTGCTTACAAATAAGAAAAGAATAGGGTTAATAATTAAAAAAGCAAGTATGGAAAGCTTATACCATACAGGCGTATTACCCAAAAAATTCTTAACAAATGATGCGCCGTAGCCCATTTCTTTCATAATTTCCTCCTAGAAATTTATATTTATAATTCATTTTAAAAAAATTTTGTTACTAAATATTTATAATATTACCTATAACGATATAACTTATACACATTATATATGGAAAACTTTACTTTTTTTCTGCCTTAAAACTGATGTTTCCACATTAAACATATTTAAAGAAGCATCAGCATATTTTTCCAAAATATTATAGTCGTTATTGTTTTCAGAAACATGGCCTAAAAAGCAGCGTTTAAGATTATTTCTGCTAAGCTCCCCTAAAAGATAAAAAGCATCTTTGTTGGATAAATGGCCTTCTTTAGAAAGTATACGCCTTTTTAAATATTCTGGATATTTCCTGTTTTTTTTAAGCAGCTCTTCTTCGTAATTAGATTCTACCATAAGCACGTTACTATCTTCTATGGATTTATAGATTTCATCAGTAATAACACCAAAATCTGTAGCAATAGAAAGTATTTTACTGCCAAAATCAAACTTAAATCCAAAAGGCTGCACTGCATCATGGATAGTGTTGAAAGGCATAACGGTAAAATCTGTAAATTCATAAGTAATATTAGCATCTATCGTAAAAATAATATCAGGTGATACACCTTTTTCCATTAGGGAATAGGCTGTGCCTTTTGATGTATACACCTTAGGGCTGAAGCATGAAATAAGTGGCAAAATACCAGAAATATGGTCGGTATGTTCATGAGTAATAAATAAACTAACCTGTTTACCTTTTTCTGCTGCCTTGCTGCCCAATGCTTTTTTAATAGATGTTAATGTTGCTCCTGCATCTACAAATATAAAATGTCCGTTATTATCTATAAAATAGCAGTTACCAGAACTGCCTGAAGCTATCACATTGAAATTCATTTCCATATAATATTGTATATTGAACTAAAATACAAGGATTTTCGAAATGAAAAATAAATTTGTAAAATCTAAAAACGATTGCTTAATGTGTTGCAATCGTTTTTAGATTTTACAAATTAAAGTAATTGAAATATTAAATAATGTATTTTTGCTGTAGATTATATATTTTTTTATTGATAAAAGTAATTATTGCTATAATATAGCTTAATATAAATAAAGTATGAGGTAATAAATATGACTGAAGAATTACAGCGTATCAAAGAATATCATGCAGAGCATAGTGAATTTGCAAAAGCCATGAATATTAAAATATTAGAGCTTGATAAAGGCTATGCAAAAACTGTTATGGAGCTTAAAACTCAGCATAGGAATAGTATGGGTATAACTCATGGTGGTGCAATTTTTGCAATAGTAGATACTACATTAGGTGTAGCAACAACAGCTTACGGCACATTTGCAGTAACAGCAGCAGCAAATATTTCATATATTAAGCCAGGCACAAAAGGTCCATTAATAGCAGAAGCAAGGGAACTTTCAAAAACTAGAAAATTAGGTACATATCAGGTAAAAGTTTTTGATGGTGACCACAGTTTAATAGCTATTGCTCAAGCTACAATGTATAGAAAAGATAAGCCTTATCCACCAGTTGAAGAAGAGAAATAATATAATTTTTAAAAAAATAAAAAAATCTATTGACAAAAGATAATATATAGGGTATATAGTCTTTCCTTGATGACGCGGGGTAGAGCAGCTTGGTAGCTCGTCGGGCTCATAACCCGGAGGCCGTCGGTTCAAATCCGGCC